>JAQBTQ010000013.1 GCA_027624855.1 Bacteroidota bacterium | reverse complement strand
GATGTCAGCGCTTTCCAATATTCAACGCGTTGGATTGATGAAATACGATGGGTCGGCTCAAGCGTTCCAGTTGCAAGTAAAGGACATCCGATTTGAATAATCGTGTTGGATAACGCCGGGTTAACGGGATTCGATTTTGATGCACCTTGCCACCTCATGAGCCCTTGACACCAACGCTTCGGTTGACTCTGTTTTTTCACCACTCGCCAAGGCCACAGCCATGCGCCGATAAGGCCTTACGGTCGGCTTCCCAAACACACGAATATCTGAATCTGGAAATCCCGCGGCTTCTTCCACTCCAGAGATCAAAGGAGCGGCTCCAGCCTTTATGCCTTCAGGGGCCAAGATCACAGCGCTTGCGCCATTTTTCAGGTGTTGAATTTTTTGAATCGGCAAACCCAATACCGCCCGCGCATGCAATTCAAATTCAGAAAAATCCTGCGTACCGGCGAGTGTAACCATGCCAGTATCGTGCGGTCGTGGAGAGAGCTCGGAAAAGTAGACGGTACCGTCGTCTTCGCCGTCACCATTTTTGATGAAAAATTCAACCCCCCAAATCCCATATCCTCCAAGGGATTCGGTCACCAATTGTGCCATGCGCTGTGCCTCCTTTAATAAGGATGGTCGCATATGAGTAGGCTGCCAACTCTCCTGATAATCCCCTCGTTCTTGCCGGTGGCCGATGGGAGGACAGAAAAGGGTGCTTGCTCCATTTTGGGTCAACGTGAGCAGGGTGATTTCATAATCAAACTCAACAAATGCCTCTACAATCACCTCGAGCAAATCTCCCCTGGAGCCATCCAAAGCGTAGTTCCAAGCTCGTTCAATATCGGCTTCGGTTCGGATGATGGATTGTCCTTTTCCAGAACTTGACATCAGTGGCTTTACGACACAAGGCAACCCGACTGCATCGACACCGGCTCTTAATTCCTCTTCGGATGTTGCATACCGGTAATCGGCAGTAATCAATCCCAATTCCAGGGCGGCCAAATCACGAATGGCCTTGCGATTCATGGTAAAATTGGCTGCACGTGCCGAAGGAACAACTTGAATGCCATTGGCCTCATAGTCATAGAATCGTTCCGTGCGGATACTTTCTACTTCAGGGATAATGATGTCCGGTTGGTGTTTGGCAACGATGCCGTCCAATGCGGCTCCATCGAGCATATTGATCACTTCGAATTGGTCCGCGACCTGCATGGCAGGCGCGTCTGGATACGCATCAACGGCAATCACAAATTGACCATATCGCTTCAAAGCGATGACCACCTCCTTGCCCAATTCGCCCGACCCTAAAAGCATGATTTTCTTGTGCATTGCTCAAAGTTAATCCGGATTTCGGGCAACCATTCATCAACTACCACGGTTTGTATTTACATTAGTAAACAATGATTCGTCGTCACTCATATTGCATCTTCGCCGTTGTCATCATTGGCTTATCGGGTTGCAAACCGGAAGAGTTCACCTACGAGGATAATCCCGTTCCACCATACGATGAAATCTCAACCATTTTGGTGCAGAATTACATCAACCGGATGTACATTGACCTCATTGGCCGCGAGCCGACGGACGCCGAAATGGAACGCGATGTGTCCATTTTGGAAGGGGATAGCCTGAGTCCCGAAATTCGAATACAAGTCATCCAAAACCTGGTACTTAACACCGATACCATTGATGGCTTAACCTATCGGGGACAATACCACCAAAAGCTATACACCGATCTCAAGGCCCGATTTCTCGAAGGGGCTTCTGATGCCATATTGTATGAACGCTATGGCGTTTTGAGAAGTTCCGCGATCAATGATAGCATCAATGGAAATTGGGTATCCTATTCTATCAATCAGGCTGCTGCAGAACGATTGCTTGATGTGCTCGATTGCCCAGAACAATTGGAATCGGGCGAAATCGATGTCCGCGAAGCTTGTACGCGCATGATATGGAATGCGATCTACGATCAAATCAACATGAACAGCTTCAATTTTGTGAACGCCACGTTCGATGACCTCTACCAACGTTTCCCAACCCAAGCGGAATTTGATGTGTCGTACAACATCGTCGAATACAATCAACCCAATTTGATTTTCGGCATGTCAGCAAGTGACAAGGAAAGCTACATCGAAGCGCTGCTGTGGAATCCGGAATGGAAAGAAGGAATGGTCAGGTGGCAATTCCGAAGCATGTTGGCCAGAGATCCTTCGGACGCTGAAATCCTAGAAGGATTGATTCAATTTGACATGAACTTGTGGACCTCAGACATCCAAACCTACATTCTTCAATCCGATGAGTATGCTGGTTTCTAATCCCTTTCGATTTGTGCTCGCAGGAGTTTTGTGCTGGTTGCTGCTGTTGACTGGCTGTCGACCAGAACCTGAAGTGACTTTTGATGTGCAAGGACTTGAGGTGACTCCTGGTTTTGCAGTTAAGGATCGACTAAAAACCAATGAACAATGGGTCGCCATTGTGCATGTCAACCTCTTTCAGACGGCCATGCCGGCGAACGAGCTTTACAACGCGGCTAGGGTTTTTGAATCCATTGGTGATCAGAGCATCGCCCGAGAAGTGCTACTGAGCAATTTTTTCAATCAACCTGATTTGGATTTGATGACGCGAGATGAAATGTTGGATGACGTAGAAGGATTCATCGATGAAACGTATCTAAGATTTTACACGCGCTTTCCAACTCAAGCTGAACGGACTTATGTGCGAGAATTCATTCTAAACAATCCTGGAATGACACCCGAGTTGGTGTACATGTCGTTTGCCCTGTCTGACGAATACCGATACTACTGATGAAAAAAATCACCACACGTCGCGATTTCATCAAGAAGACTGGCCTGGCCGCGGCTGGCGTTTCTTTTGCGCCATACATATTGCCCACTGGGCGGCTTTTTGCTCCGACTGGAAACCGATCTTCAGAGCACGTGGTAATGGTGGCCTTTGCTGGAGGAGTCAGGCAACAAGAGTCGGTTTTGAAAAGGTACCTAGACGATAGCCAAGGCGAACCGTATCCGGGCAATATCATGTACAACATGTTCTCAGGAGCCCCTCCCGAAAACAAGATTGTTTACGGAACGGGAACCGGAGGAATGAATCCCATTCCGGCTATTCTTTCAGAGTCATTGGAATCGCAAGGGACGGTTTTCAAAGAGGTCACTGCCCTCAGTGCCGGTCATTATGGTGGATTGAATAGCCTCGTACAAGGTTCCACGACGACCACCCAAGGACTGAAGCAACGTCCAATCAATCCAACCATCTTTGAATACTTGAGGCGGCATGGTGGTTATTCAGCAACGGACGTCTGGTTCGTTGGCAATGGAATCGGAAATTCTACTCCCCTCTTGAATCATAGCGCTCATCCTGATTATGGTTCGGATTATGCGGGCAACTTTTTCGCTCCCACTGTAACATTCAGCGAAATCGGTGCACAGTTCATGGCAGACGCCAAAATTTATCACCCAGAAAATGAGTTGGCGCCCATGTATAAACTGCAGACCTTTTTGGACCTGCAGTTTCAGGCCCTTACATCAGCTGGAGGTTCATTGGGCAACACCATTGCTGAAAAAGAAAACATCAAGGCTTTTATGGAGGCGATGTACGCGAAAGTTGCAGCGGGCACGCTTGATTTGCCGCCGGTAACGGACAATGGTGACCTCTATACAATGGCGTTTGCTGTTGAAGTATTGAAGTGGTTCAAACCGGCTTTCATGATGGTCAATTTGAGTGCTGTAGATTCTTGCCATGCCGATTTTTCAAATTACCTCGCTGCATTGCATCGTGCAGACCACGCCGTCGGGCATCTATGGAATCAAATCCAGACCGATATTCCAGAAATGGCCGGTCAAACGACCTTGTTATGCACACCAGAATGCGGCAGAAATCTGACGCCAAACAACATCCTTGATCAAAATGATTGGCTGGCGTTTGACCACAGCGATGCAAATGCATTGCGTGTTTGGACACTGATGGCGGGGCCCAGTGTACCGGCTGGATTGAGCATTGGAAGCGAGGCCAATCCCATTGGACTGGTCAGCGATACCATGATGACCGTAGCGGACTTACTGGGTGTCAAACCTGAAGTGCAATCGGCTGGTATGACAGCCACTGGAACCATGAGCCTCCTCGACCAGCTATGACGAAACACCATGCCTCAGCCGTTTTTACAGCACTGGTCGCGTTGATGTCGCTGACCCAGTGCCGACCTGACCCCCCTCCAAATCCTTATGACGACCTCAATGAGGAAGTCACTGAAATAGATGCGACGGCGCCAATACCAGAAGGGACCTTTGCTTGGCTCCATGACCGAATTTTTCAGCCGACTTGTGCAAATTCCGGATGTCACGACGGAACCTTTGAACCCGATTTTCGAACCATCAACTCTTCTTGGAATACGCTGGTTTGGCATCCCGTCATCTCTAACAATGCGGCGGGCAGCTTTCAATTTCGTGTGGTTCCCGGAGACGCGAGCAACAGCCTCCTCATGGAGCGCTTAACGACGTTTATCCCGAACACCTCTGGCATGATGCCTCTTGCCGTGGATCCGGGATCGGATTGGAATGAAAACCAAGCGGAATACATTGCCGCACTCGAAAATTGGATTGAGAACGGCGCAGTCGATCTCAACGGCAACGAACCCGTCTTTGGTGATCTCGCTCCTCAAATCTTTGGTTTTGGTGCATTTCCCGCTGGAACATTGGATGCTCCATACAACCGCAATCCAGATGCCAATTACCGACTGGAAGTTGAAGCTGCACCAATCGACTTCTGGTTTGCCATTCAAGATGACTCAACGCCCATGAACGCTTTGGTCGCCAGTTTGCGAATCGCTGCTTCGATGGACGAATTGGAAAGCGCCCCCTCTTATGAAATGGAGCAGCCCATGACGTTTGAAGCGATTGATTTCTTTGGGCAGACGAGCACGTACGGTCACAAAGTGACCATCGATCTTTCGGGATTTCCATCTGAGTCAACCTGGTTTTTGCAAGCTATGGTGGACGATGGAACCAACTCCATCGCTATTCCAGGGCCAGGAAGCCAGCCGTACCTCATCCCATTGTATTCAATTTATATCCCATGAGCAGCGCCATTCGTTTCTTTCGACACAGCACGGCGCTTCTTTGGACTGCAGTTTTTGTTATTGCTCTGTTGATGGGATGCAAACCTGATGAACCTGCTCCGGAAGCACCCGCGATTGAGATTCTCGACGTGAGTCCGGTCATTGTCGGTGCTTTTGAGCACCCCATTGAGGTCATCTTGTTTTACCAAGATGCACAAGGTGATTTGGGTCATGCCGATCCCGATTCTGCGACGCTGCGTGTGAGAGACTCGAGGTTGAATCAAGACGATTGGTACCATGTTCCCCCGCTCACACCGAATCAAATGGAACTTTCCATAGAAGGTGAGTTTCTGGTCCAAATCCCTCCCTTATTTCTACTTGGTAACGGTGATCAAGAAACCACAACGTTTAGTTTTCAATTGTACGACCGGGCTGGAAACCGATCGAATATTGTCACTTCCGAAACCATCCTCATTCTGGATACTTTAAGATGAGAACGGGGCTCATTCTATTCATGACGCTAATCTTTCAATGTGGCTGGAGCCAAGTTGAGTACGTCATGGAAAACCTGGTTGTATCGGATTGCAACGGCCAATTGGTGGATACGGGTGAAGGAGAAGAATACAGCTCCAATGAGAATCTCACGTTCGTCGTTGACCTCGGAGAACCCATCCCCATTCTCATTCAATTTCTCTCCCCTATCTGCATTGAAGAAGATTTTGATTTTCTCACCATTTGGGATGGGCCGTTCGATTCGGGGGTATTGATGGCCGAATTGACCGGAAGTGATTTTGTGCCCAATGCGCTTACCGCCAATTCCGGTATGGTGTCTTTCGTCTTCACTTCAGATAACAGCTTAAATCTCTGTGGATTTGAACTCGAATGGATCGGCCAAGCACCCGTGCCCGTTCCACCCATCATTTCGATGGTTGAAAATGCCGTATGCGGGGCAAATGGCATCGACTTCCAATGGGATGTCCCGCTTGGATGTGCCGACGTGTATTTGGATTCTTTGGAGGTTCTCGAGGGACCCTTTGAATCTTGGGACCTTGCAAATGCCACGCTCGATTGCATTGGCGATAGTACCACCAGCGTTTTCATTCCATTCATAGATCCCGTTGAAGGAAATTGCGACTGGGAATTGATGCTTCCATTGGCGATGCGTGACGCTTGCGATTCGCTTCATCAATTTCAAGTTCAATTCAATGCCGCCGTGACGTCTTGCCCCATCAATGGGACATGGAGTGTTTCAGAACAACCCTGCATCGGTGGCTGCGTCGAAGTCTATTGGACGGCGATGGGATGCGCCCAGCATGCGACGGAATGGACCAATTCCGGAACCGGATCACCATTAAGTTCAAGCGAATTACCGGATGGAGTCGATGCAGGTTTTTCCCTTTGTTTCGCGAACGAAGACACCGTTGATTTGAACCTTTTGGTTCAGCAACCTGAATTGGGCCTTTCCGCAGAATTTTCCTACTCGATCGGACCTCAACTCATCCAAATTACGAGTGAAATAGTCACCCCAGTCTGCAGTGCGTTTGAAGACATCGAATTGGTTGCGATGCCCGCTGGGGGCACCTGGAGCTCTCCAGCCTATTTTGATGCCAACACTTGGTGGTTAGACGTGGAGTCCGCTGGAGTTTCAGCAATGTCGAATGGATCGGACCCGATAAGCCTCGCCATGACTTACACTTCGGCAGAAGGTTGCACTTTGGACACCTTGGTTGAAATGCAATACGTTCAAGCTGGAACGGATTTTACCACCTGCCTCGGTGGAGATCCCATTCCGTTAATTGGCGTTTCGGATCAGCCTGCTACTTGGTGGGGATACGTCACTCCTGGTGGGCTCTTCAATCCGGATTCACTCGGGGTTTTTGAATTGATTTACCAAGCTGGGGGGTGTTCGGATACTTTGATGGTAGATGTGGTGCCCGATGAACCTCCGATCAATTTGGGTGACCTGTGTCAATCCATTGGTTGGCAAGCTTTACCGGAGATGGAGGCAATTGGATATTGGACTGGGCCTGGACTTGATAACGAGGGCTTTGATCCTGGGAATTTGAATCCCGGAGTCACCACATGGCTTTATCAGCTCGTTGGCTGCAATCATCTGGCGGTAGCGAACATCTTGCCCATCGATTTAGGAATCGAATCGTTTACAAGTTGTCCTGAGCAAGATCCATTCTTTCCAGCTCAAGATGCTTCACCTTCTGGTGGGAACTGGTTGGGACTTGGTATCGCTTCGAATGGCCTTTTTGATCCTGGACAAGCTCCCGAAGGCTGGGGTCAAGAATTGGTCTACACAGCGCCAAATGGTTGCGCGGACACCCTGCTCGCCAACAACATCATGACGAGTGTCGCGGCCAGTTTTTCAACTTGCAACGCAGCCGACCCAATCAATTTGCACGACAACGCAATCGCAGCGATTCCTTGGTGCGGTTCTTGGTCTGGAAATTGGCCAGGAGCAACTCCGACGACCATTACCAATGGAAGCGGAAGCAGTCCAGGCCTGTCCGTGGCCTCATGGTGCGATTGGATACTCAATCCACAGGAAATTCTGCCCGGAAACTATGAACTCACCTTCACGGCAAATACCTGTTCCGCAACCATGGACCTGCAAGTCTATCCATCTGAATTGAATCTCGACCCAGTGGTGGTTTGCAGCGATGCTGATCCGTTGGAGTTGGTCGATGAGGATTGGCCCCTTGGAGGCGTTTGGAGCGGTAGCGGTGTGGATCCCATTACGGGTCTGCTCACACCAAGTTCGGCCATTGGTGGATGGCAGAACGTCACCTGGACTGCACCCGGAGGTTGTGTGGACGATGTCGCTGTCAATGTGGAAGCTTGGCAACAAGCTGCTTTCGTCAATTTAGAACCGATTTGGTGCTTCCAGGATATCGTTTGGGAACCCGAATTGTATCCCGCAACAGGCAGCACATGGACGCTTGATGGCTCGCCAATGTCAGAAGTAGCAATTGCAGCTTTGGATACGGGATTGCACCAATTAACCATAGATTGGACCGGATTGGCTTGCTCCTCATCGGGCAGCGCTAGTTTCACGTTGCTGCCTCCGCTGGAAGTCGCCTTGACTGTAACGGACTCTGTAATTTGTCCAGGCACCGCCACGAGTGCGCAGGCTGAAGCATGGGGCGGTCTTATACCAGGAACCCTCCCAACATGGGAATGGTCGAATGGCGGGTTTGGTATTGCAACGACCACCTTCATCGGCAATTCATCCCAACAATTGATTGTAACTGCTTCTGATGGCTGTTCAGATCCTGCACAAGACTCTGTGTACATTGAGGTGGTTCCTGCGGTCAATTGGGAATTCACTTACGGCGATACCTTGTGCTACGGGGAACCCACGAGCGTCTATTTGACATGTCATCCGCAAGAATATCAATTGTGGTGGGACGGGCAGACGATACAACCCGATGTTATTTCAAACAATGCCAATGAATGGGTGCTCAATGGCCTAAGTGGTGTTCCAACATCATGGCAACTGGTTCATGCGGATCAAGGGTGCACCGCTGGCGATGAAGCCATTCCGCCATCCTATTCTCCGGTCAGCGCCGGATTCTCTGTCAATCCAGGTACCGAATGCATCGCTTGGGATTTCTTACCGATCGAATTAATTGATTACAGTCAATTCGCAGTTAACGGCGTTTGGAACATTTTCGAAATTGATGAGAACAATCAATGGACCGAAGTCTGGGAAACCCCTTATACAGGCCTTTTCACCCCATCGTGGTCCCCTGAGCAACCGGGCACCTATGTCGCAACATTGACCATCGAAAACGAAGGAGGATGTGCCGTCAGTGATACGGCGTCCATTTGCGTCCATGCGCCAGTTAATTGGTTCTTAGCTGATCAATTTTCACCCAATGGAGACCAATTGAATGATCAACTGGTGGTCAGGTCTGAGCCATTAGATGTTTTTGAAATGACCGTGTTTAACCGCTGGGGAGAACAAGTATGGCAAACCCAAGACCCTCAAGAAGGCTGGGATGGCTCACAACGAAACCAACCGGCACCATCAGCTGTGTACGCCGTTCGATTGAACATGATTTTTGAGGACGGCACCCAGGTCAAAACTACCAGACATGTCGCATTGGTTCGTTGAACATAGCCGTCCTCGGATAGCCATGACCATTATGATCATGTGCTTTGTGCATGTGGTCTCGTCCTTCCATGCACAGGATGCCATATCATGCCTCGTTCCTGCGCGCTGGGCAGGTGGTCAATCCGTCATTTCCCATTACAGCACAACGCAAAATCGGCATCAACTGTCATCCCTGACCTTTGATTTACAACATAGAAAAGTAGATCAAGGAATCGCAAACAGTGCATTTGAAACTTCCAAAATCCAAATCTATTCTGTCCTTCCTGATCGCAATGGCTACGGTGGTTCTCATGTGATTTTTGGCACCATAGAACATGATGTGGAAGGAGAATTTTTGAAAAGATTCCGGGCGGTAACCGGCGCATTCAAACGAATCGCACTGACGCATGACACCTTTGTGTCCGGCGGAATTCACTTGGGATACGGCATGCGAACTTGGCGAAATCTGGGCGTGTGGGATAGTCAATACCTCTTAAACCCCATCACTCCGGAACTGGAAGAATCCGGTGAAAACATCCTATTGGACCAAAAACACTATTTGGAGTCTGGAGTTGAAATCGGATATCAATCCAGCCTGTTTGGTATCAGTTATCGTGCAGTTCACGCACCGGTTAACCAAAGCTTGTTCAGGTATCAAAAAGATCCATATGCCTTTCGTCATACCGTTTTGGCATTGGGTCAATTCGATATTGAAACTAGCCGGAATACTTGGAAATGCGTCGTGTGGGGGGAATTCGAAAGGCAATCAGGCGCTCAACTGTTTTCAATGGGGTCCCTTTTGCAATATGGATTGGGCTACGACACCCGATTGAGTGAAGCGGGATCTTCAACCTTGATAGGGATTGGAGCCATTTATCGCAATACCGGTCAAATTGCGCCAATTTTTAGCTGTCAATTTCAGCGGCAATGGACCTGTTGGATTGCTCCAGATGTTGCCGTCGGCCCGACCAACATCAATACTGGCTGGACGGCAGGGGTCCGAAGCTTCATCGATTGGTACTAAGATTACTGCTAGGATTGGTCCTAGCGTAAAAAAAAGGAAGCCTTTGAGGCTTCCTTAATTTCTTGTGTTCGATGGCAGGCATCGAACGACGATTTGGCAAGACTTACTCTGCAGCAGCTTCTTCAGCGGCTGGCTCAGTAGCTTCAGCGGCAGAAGAGTCAGCGACAGCTTCAGTGGCTTCAGCTTCAGGAGCAGCAGCTTCCTCAGCAGCTGGTTCTTCGGCTACTTCTTCAACGGCTGGAGCTTCAGCAGCATCTGCAGCGGCTTCATCACCACCACATGAAACGAAAACCAACATTGCGAATGCCACTAATGACAAAACAGGGTTAAAAGAGAACTTCATAGGTTTTGGGATTGGTTAAAATTCGGGCGCAAGGTACAAATCTCATCGAACATTCAAAACGAATGTTAAAGATTTACCTTTTCTTTTTTGAAATAAGAATGCCAAACCAGCATGAACTGGCCCAAAATCAAAAGTGAAACCAACCAAATGGACGCACGTTCTCTTGGAGGCTGTTGGCTTGGATTAAGTAATGCTGGCGTTCCAGGACCCTCAATCCACTCCAATTCATGACCAATCGAATCGACTCGTTCATAAACCCCTGTTGGCTTCAAATCATACCAAGAAATACTATCAATAACCAGCCCTTCTTCATCAAGCATTCGCCACCAGCCACGCACGTGAGAAGAATCGCTCCACAATGTGCTCAGAGAATCTTCGAGATAAAAGGTGGATTTACCCATGCTAGCATACTCAAAATCGAATTCTCCTGAAGCAGTCCAAAACGTCCAATTCAACCCAGGAATGGTATCGGGAATTAATGAAATCAATTCAATCCAAGGGGCCACGGAATCTCGAGCAGGATGCCACTCGTTCAATTTGACCTTTCCAGCATAAGGGCTCATCGGGCTCGGCTCAAAATGCGGCTGCAGACGCAGTGTGTCTCCTGGCTCAGCGGAAACAAACAAAATCGACTCTTCAGTCGCCTTGAACAGCCGGTTTGGCACCCATTCCACTTTCAATGGTAATTCTGAAAAATACCAGCCTGCATAGGTCGAATCAGAGCGGCCTGGGTTGTCATTGATCCGGAAGTGACCCCATTCAGGATGCTCATTGACGATTTCTAGGCGATAAGGTTTGTCCAGGTCAAATTGCTGACGGGTATATTCCAGCATGTATGGCGGACGCTTTTGCCCGTACTCCCTGATTTTGTTAATGTGATATTCCCATTTATTCAATTGACCGATTCGATTGCGATGGATCTCAACATCGTGCGCATACAAATCCACCAAGGAATCCAAGACACTTTCAAATCGTTCAACCTCAAAGGTTGTACTGGTGATATAAGAAACTTGATGGATGAAGTCCTTCTTCAATGAGTCATTTTCCAACAGGTTGGTGATGATGGCCGTGGACCACTGAGGATTGAACCAATCCGTTTGGACCCGACTCAATCGATACTGCATGTAGTTAAAAGAAACCGCACGGCTGTGACCGAGACCCAAATCCGTATCGTACAGTATCCATCGAAATGGCGTGGAATCGTCTTTACGCCAAAATCGGATGTTTCCCATGCTGTCCACATTGTTCAGATAAATCTGAACCACCATAAAATTGAAATAGTTACGGACATCCATCCACTTAAACAGTTCGGGCAAAAAGGAATCATCCGACAAGTCCGTCTTCTTGATCCAATCGAACATTTCAAAATAACCTTTTGAATCTCCGTTTTCAGCACGAGAGTGACCCTGAATCAAATCCATCGAATCCCGGTCACCTCCCCAATTGGCTTCTAAGTAATGCCCTCGTATGTGTTCCCTCAAGTTATAAATGCCTTGATACTCCTCGTTTATGTACAAGGTGACAGGTTGCGCTTCTTGAATTTCCAGGCCCAATTCTTTCGCAAGCTGCGTCGCAAAAACATCCAAAATCTTGGATTTATTGTAATGGGTTGATCCATTGCGCAGCACGAGGGTCTTAAATTTCTCGTTCTCACGATGCTCAAAAAATTGGTGCTTAAATCGCTTTTTACCGTATTCCTCTCGCGCGATGATTCGGTAAGATTTTTGGGGCAAATGCCGACTCATCCCTCCAAATACCCGAATGCCACCTCTCTGGTTGATGACCTCTTCTCCATCGTCCTCGATGTAAACAATATTCACCTCCCGCTCCCATTTCTTCTCATAATTGTTATTGCGCCAAAATCCTGATGTGGTGTCAAAATAGGCGTTTGGACCTCGAACGCTGATGCCGTTGACGGAATCCCAGAAGTAGTATCCCGCAGTTGAAACCGCCAAAATGGGGAAGTGCGTGGGAATATCCACGGCAAAAAACCGGTGCGACCGCTCGACCAATGTGTCGGCATCAAACAACGCCAATTCTAGCGCCGTGGTTCGGTTGATGACCAAACTATCTGGCCAGCGCGGACTGGAACTGCTGACGAATGTTCCGCCCGTCTCAAATCGCAATTCTCCACGTTCACTCGACGCGGTGAAGACAAAAGAAGAGTCCGATTTGCCGCTGACGTGGGAACACCGAATGTGTTCTTGAGCTTCGAACCGATTCGACAGACCGAAGGCCCCAATCATTAAGAGTGCAAATAGCAGATGGCGTTTCACGGTTTTGAATTGGGAATGATTGCTATTTCAATTCTACGATTGCGATTTCGGTTGGCATCCGTCGTGTTGGGCACTACAGGAGAACTCGATCCCATTCCTTTGTACTCGCATCGTTTGACATCAAAGCCTTGATCTTTCAAAAAATCATAGACAGATTTCGCACGCATCTCAGAAAGGCGATCGTTGAAGGCCTTGGTTCCAGAGTCATCCGTATGACCAGTAATCAGAAATTTAGCGTTCGAAACGGAACTTAGGATCTCTTTCAACTCAATGAGCTCTTTGCGGTAGATGGGCCGAATTTCTGCACTGCTCAATGCGAATTCAAATTGATAGGAGAGCGAGGTCACCCGGAATTGAATTCGGCGATTTAGCTGATTCGCTTCATCCGAAGTGCCACGCATCACGGGCTGGGATTGACCATATCCCACGGCAGTCAAACGAGTAGGATCGACACCCAAACTCACCATGTATTTCATTACCGTTTCAGCACGGGTTTGGGATAATTTTTGATTGTAAGCGGCGGAGCCGGTCAAAGAACTATGACCTCCAACCTCAACAGTGAGGTATGGATGCTCGTTCAGAAATTCAATGTAATCATCAATTGCTGTGAGGGCACCTGGATCAATTTCACTTGAATTCCTGCCAAATGGAACCATTCGGTTCATGTTGATTTGAATCCAATCCAATTTTTCGGATGCAACAAGGTCTGTTTCTTCCCACTCACTCATGCACGGGCAAATCTCCTCCTTCAAAGAAGCCTCAATTTGATATTGTTTTCGTGGCTTGAACTCTGCAATCGCTGTTCGAATGCGCTGATATCCTTTATTCCAACCATCCGCGTTTTCAGCCCAGTATTGCAACGCTTGGGACGCACTCAACCCACAAAACTGGCGCAAAATGATGGCCGAAATGTACCCGGATTGATGCCATCCATTCCAACAATGCAGATAAACAGGCCCGATTTCTTGGTTCAAAATGGATTCATGGACTAGCGCCAAAATTTCGTCTTGTTCGGCTTCGGTATTCCCGCTGATTTGCTGATAACTCATGGTACCATTCGTACCTGAAACCTCCGAAGGGGCCGTTTCAAAATTTTCAGTGTAGAGATAAACCGACGTCGAAAAATCCAAATTGGCCAAATTCTGCAAGCCATCAGGCGGAAGCGGGTTTTTATTGTTTCGCTTGTCGGTTCGGTGGTAATAGTTATTGCCACCGCCGCGATAGGCTACACCATGAAGGATGGGACGAAAATTCCGGGTTCCGTACAACGCTTCTATGCCCTCACCATAATTGTCGGTTCCTTTTTGATCCACACAGTACAAACCAAACAACTCCTTGTATTCCTGGTATTTGGACTCCTCCGATATTCCCTTTGATTCCGTTGAATCTTGAGCGGATTCAGGATCTTGTTGTGCCTGTAATTCCCTGATTTCCGCGCCGAAAATCAACAACAAAAAAAACAATTGAATCAAAACTTTCATACCTCGATCTACTAATTCCTTGAATAACAAATTGAATAACGATAATCCCTGCGATTTTAGCGCATTGGTCGCACCTGCCAGAGCAGACCAATTTATAATCCCTCACTAAAAAGATTAATCACCTTAAATATTATTTGTCCACAATCAACTTGGGGTGCCAAAAGGAATTTGACCGCAAATTGTGAGTTCCATGATTTCCTTATCATTGTATTGGATTTAAACCATGAAAAAGAACTTCTCTTTCATCTTGATGTTCGCCTCAATTGTTCATGGTGAATTCCATGCACAGCAAAGTAGAGCGCTTGCCAATTATTTGATCAATCTCGGCAGTGACACTGAAGAAGTTTCATTGAGCACCCCCATTGCTTCACTGGATGCATCAACCATTGCTTCCATCGCTGAAACGAATTCTTGCTACCTCCCATTGTTGGAAGACAGGAGTTTCTTTCACCCCAATCAAAATCGGACGTATCAAGTTGAGGACTTGTACAATCAACAGCTACCGGAGGACCATCCTTATCGGAACCGGTACTTGGTGGGTGACCTCAATGCACTCGACGAAAATGGAAAGGGCCGAGGAATCTCAGAAATCAATCCCAATCCCTCCCTCTTGCAAGAACTCAGAGGAGTTGGGGAAGACGTCATGGCTCTGATGCATTCCGCCTACAAAGACGGTGAATCTGTCGGGAAGATCTTAGCACTATTGCCCAACTATCTTGAAGGCGAATCACTTGCGCTTGCAGAAAACTTCATCACTCAAGTCTGGAAGTACCACTCGCCACCACTGAAGCGCACCATCGGTACTCATCGAGCAACGTATTACGAAGTAGGACAAACACTCAATGTGTGTGAAGTCTATCCCGACACCCTCATCTTGGTCGCGAAATTTGCGACTTCTTCGAAGCGGATGGATTACAAACTTATTCAACAGGACGATAGTACGGAAGTCAAGGAAATGTTCCAGTACCTTCCAATCGGGCCCAAACGAAAATACTATGCCTCAAAGTACACCATCACTTCCAAGAATTGGGAACGACAACGCACCTATGGTGAGTTAGACGCCAAGCGGGATGAGTTGGTCGGCGGAGGTCATAATCGGATTGCGCACTATCAAGGAAAAACGGAACTTCCGAATTTTCTTACGATGACCCCCGATCCTGAATTCAGCAGGTGCCTCAAAAACAATGGCATTCACGAAGTGTCTTTGTCTGAACTGAGCCGTGGGATGCTAGGGTGCGCCAACAGCCTTGGCTGCATTCGGGTTTCAGATTTCGCGTCAAAATTCCTGCGTTGGTGGACGCCACAAGATGCAAATTTCTTTGTCTGCTATCAGGATGAGCGATATTTCAAAAAAATCGACGCCACCTCCATCCCAGACCTAATTCCGTTCAAAAATGAAATCGAAGGCAATGCGTTCCGGCTTTGGGTGAACCAACAATACCCTGTGCTTGCAGAGCAGCTCAAACTGGACAGCACGGGCAGCCACGACAATGGTTACATTTTTGACGCCTTTCAATTATTGGGTGAGGAGTATGAATCCATCATGAAACAAGGAAAGGCATCACCTGAATCCAAAAATCAATGAACTACACGCGTTTATTTATTCTATTCGTTTTTGGGATGGCTGGATCGATCCTTTCATTGCAGGCACAAGAACTAGCGCAAGTCGATTCAACATTATTGGATTCCACTAGAATCGCAACTCCTGCACTTCAGACGGATAGCCTCGTGCCAGAAACGAGCCCGAAAGAAAAGCTCACACTTCGCGCTCAGGTCGATTCATTGCGACTGAACGATGCTGCCTTCGTCCGTCAAATTTGGGGACAGAGGATTTTGGATTCATTGCCGCTTTTTCAAGAATCATGGGCGACGACCTATGTTTGGCCGAGCACCTCAGATCACACGCTCAATGGGGATACCCTGGTAATTGATTTGCTTGAAGGTGAGGAGTCCTTCTATTTCAATTATTGGGGGGAATTCTTTTGGCCATATGGTCCCCGATGGGGAAGAATGCATCGAGGATTGGACTTAGGGCTGGACATCGGTGACACCGTACGAACTTCTTTCAATGGAGTCGTTCGCTATGCCCAGTATAATGATGGCGGATATGGCAATTGCATCGTAATCCGACACTTCAATGGTCTAGAAACGCTCTATGCACATCTGGACGAAATCCTCATCAATAGCGGGGAATTGGTGCTTACTGGAGAAGTGATTGGGCTCGGGGGTACTACTGGGCGCTCGACCGGTCCCCATCTCCATTACGAATGGCGCTACAAGGGAAAATCCTTCAATAGCGAAGTCGCAATCAATGTGGATTCATTGCAGCTAAAAACCGACACAGTGACGCTTACGGATTCATTTTTGAATGACCCTCCTAGCAGCGTGATAGCCAAAACAGCGCGCAAGAAAAAATACCACACGGTAAAGTCTGGCGAAAACCTCTGGGTCATCAGTCGGAAATACAAAGTGTCTATCAAACAACTTAAATCGTGGAACAACCTGAAAACGGATGTTTTACAAATTGGTCAAAAACTACGAATCAACTAACCCTTGAAAACACTTTACAACCATTTAATTGCGGGCTTGACCTTTGGTTTGCTCATCATCGCTGCCGGCTGCGGCTCCAATGATTCTGAGTCCTTGGAAACCAGTACGCCTGTCGATTCATCTGTTACGCAAGCCGTTGATTCTTCGCAGCTCGCGCCGCCCGTTCCAAAGATTTTGCCCAACCCTTATTTCAACGAACTGGCCCAACTCATTGCGGGCACTGTGCCTTTTGATTCATTGAATTTGCTGAATGTCGACTCCGCTTACTACGCAATGTATCAGCAAAGGATGGGTAAGAACTTTCAGCAAATCACAGCTGATCGATTGAAACCCATGGAAGACTTCTTCGGAGAAGAATTGAAGAGAGAAGGCGTGGATGAGACGCTGCCCGTATTCTATCCATTTGCCGGGGGAGACTTTTTGCATGTGCACCAAGTCTACCCACAAAGCCGCGATTATCACTTGTTTGCCTTAGAACCCATTGGTCAAATTCCCGATTACTCCAGCGTTTCAGCCACTGAGATGGATTCGCTTTTGCATGACACCGAAACGATGCTGCGCGATATCTTCAAGCGATCTTACTTCATCACCAAAAACATGACTTCGGACATTCAGTCTGAAAATCGTACCTCTGGATTGATTTACACGATGCTTTGGGCCATTGGTATCACCGGTCATGAGGTATACCATGTAGAACAACTTCATCTCGATTCGGTCGGTGTGGCACAGGCTGATACGGTCAAAGGGCGCGAAGTAACCTTTGAACAGGGAATCCGAATTTCGTTCAAGGAAAAGGCAGCGACTGAAATGCGCTACCTCACCTATTTGGATTGTGACATTTCGAATCGAAAGTTGAAGAGAGATACCGCAATGCTCACTCATCTCAAGGCACTTCCGCGCTCAAACACGTTCATGAAAGCAGCGAGCTATTTACCGCATTATTACTTCTTTAGCACGATTCGCGAAATCATCTTGGACCGGTCAGAAACCATCATCCAAGACGACACAGGCATCCCGTGGCGACATGTGAATAAAAAAGAATTCAAACCGCGATTGTTTGGGGTCTATGCGCCTCCTGTTTCAGATTTCACCGCAGACACCTTGTACCAACCAGACTTGGAGCGGGCATACCTCGATAGCAATTATTTTGGCGGAAAAATGCCATTCTCGTTGGGATATCATTGGAACAGCAAGCTTCAAAACCAAATGATGTTCGTGCGTCAATGAGCGAATCCAACACCTCACAACCCCAGCGGTTCAATCGCACTGTCGCATTGAACATGGTGATTGGGAACATGGTGGGAACGGGAGTTTTCACTTCGATTGGCTTTCAGGTAAAGGCCGATGCTATCCCCGATCCGTTTACCATCTTGGTCATTTGGATTGCCGGGGGTGCGCTGGCTTTTTGTGGTGCACTGAGCTATGCTGAAGTAGCCACCACGTATCCAAAGAGTGGCGGAGAATATTCGTTTTTATCGAGGTTATATCACCCCGTTGTCGGGCTCATGAGTGGTTGGGTGTCGATTGTGGTTGGTTTCTCAGCGGCCATCGCGGCGTTGGCCAAAGCCGCAGCTTCATACCTGTTACCCGTTTTTCAATCCTTACTTCCCGCCATTTCGCTAAAGGCATTGGGTACAGGATTCATTGCACTAGCGATTGCCATTCAATTTCTCGGAAACAAGCAGAGCGGAAAAGCGCAGATCCTCCTGACCTCTTTGAAGCTCGCTTTCATCGCTTTTTTAATCGTCAGCGCTTGGACGAGTGGTGACGCACGAGGCATCAGCCTCGGTGATTTTAGTCCCAACGAAACTAGCTGGGGAATGATCGGATCGGCTGCATTCGCAGGCAGCTTGGTTTGGGTGATGTACGCTTACAGCGGTTGGAATGCTTCCACCTACATTGTTGAACAACTGGTCAACCCGAGAAGAGACCTCATCGCATCGGTCCTTTGGGGCACTGTAATCGTGACCGTGTTGTATGCATTACTCAATGCGTCTTTCCTACATGTCATCCCCATGAATGAGCTGGCGGGTAAAATGGATCCTGGTAACATGTTGGTTGAATCGGTCTTTTCAAAAAACTATCTCCAGCTGTTTAGCTTGTTCTTCGGACTAACGTTGTTGGCTGGTATGAATGCCATGTTCATTGCTGGTCCTCGTGTGGCTCAGCAAATTGGAAAAGATTACCCTGCATTGGGAACATTGGGGTTCGAAAACTCGAAAGGCGTTCCGACGCGCGCATTGGGCTTGATCAGTGCCATTACCATTTTTCTGTTTCTTGCCCTCCCTTTTGAAACAATTGTCGAATACACGGGGGTCACTTTATCGCTCTTCTCGATGTTGACCGTGACAGGGGTATTCATCATCCGAATCCGCAAAGCTCACCTTCCCACATCCATCAAGGCGTGGGGTTATCCCATCACACCACTCATTTTCATCGGTTTCTCCCTGTGGATGATCTGGTTTTTCGTGCGATCAAATCCTTGGCTGATTCTTTGGAGTCTCATCACCTTAACTCCCGCGATTGCCATTTATTTCTTAGTCAATCGTCAAAAGTAGTGGTCACAATTACCGTAGCGCAGCACGCCCCAATTCATCGCGATAAAGGAAAACTCAAGATATCCAGCAACGCTTCCTTGAATGCCGCGCTTCCAACAGGGACTTCGCGGTTCTCTGCATCATTGGATTCCGTCTTATCCTTGACCAGCAATCGAATGCATTCATCCTGGTGGAAGTAGTAGCGATAGCTCATTTCTGCTTCGTGGCTAGAATGCGTTCGATAAATGAAAAATAACTCTGAATCGTGAGCGTAGAGTTTCAATCGCTCTTCTCCATCCCACCAGCGAATTCGCACTTCAATGATTTCGTAGCGCACGGGGTAAACACATTGTGAAATCTCCATTGTCTCCTCCATGGCTTCATGATCCCACCACGCCGTTCCATCAAAATCAGTTATCACCTTGGATTGCTGTTCGCATTCTGCCATCCCCATTTCTTCAAAAGCCACCGCTTCACCGTACATGGTTCTGATGTTGGAAATCAGGTCTTCTTTTGATTGCCCAAAAGCGATTTCGGGAGTAAAAATCAGCAACAAGGCTGCCAAGGTAAAGGCGAATTTCATTGATCTACATGCTTTTTCGTCGAGCTTCTTCTTCCATAGAATGATGAATTCGACCGTTCCTAAAATATTCTGTAAGGTATTGATAGTAAAATTTAATCAGCCCCATTCTCTTGTACTGGTCCCAATGGACACGCTCATGTGCCAAAATGCTGCCCCTTCCAGCTCCCTCATCTCGGTATTTTGCATGAATGAAAATCCCGAAAGGCGGAATCGTCGCAGCCATTTGTTGGGTTTTCAAAGGCAAAGGAACGTACACTACGCGTTCCGTTTTTTTCAAATCCAAGACCACGATCCAACCGGAACAAAAAACCAGCAAAACCAGAATCAAAATTCCTAGTCTTCTTTTTTTCATTGATAGGATGCATAAAGAATATTGCTCACAAGGTATGCTTTGCAATTAAAACAACACAATAATAACGATAACGGGAATTCGGGGCGTAGGCAAAGCCAATTCCAATGTCATCACAATCGGCATAGTTATCACTCATCCCCAATAAATGAACGCGATGACCCGCATAGGTTAAATCGGTCGAATTCACCCCATCATTGATCAATTGGATAATGGATGCAACTGGAGTGCTAGAGCCCGCTGCAATGGACTCCCAAAAATTATTTGATCGATCATCCAAACAAAGCGGATGCAACTCATAACCCGCTTGCTGAATGAAGTAATTCATGCCGTATCCCTCGGGATCCACATGATCAAAATACCCGCGGCGCGCCATGTCTTCGGCCTTTCGCTGGGCCGCTGCACCCAACCTTGAATCCCACTTAAGCGCATGCCTTGGAATCGCATTGTGCAAAGGCACACCAATCTCTTCAGAAAATGCCTCAGGATTTGCTCTTACCCGATTCAAATAGGTCAATGCTTCTTGGATGGCCTCAGATTGTGCCACGCCCGAACAAGCAGCAAAAATTACAAAAGCGCTAAGTAGGATATTTTTCATTGAAGTGAATGTACATGAATTAATTGAAAATTAAATTCTCACTGAAGAACACAATTCCCAACTTATTATTGACGTTTGAATTCAGTGCGAATCACCTCAACAAAGCAAAACCATCCGCTCATGAAAAAAATCCCAACCCTATTCTTTTGCTTGCTTCTCGGGACCTCCATCCTATCTGCACAAAGGGCGCTCATTATCAATGCACACGATGGATCCCTCGAGGGACCCAAGGTCCAATCGACCATTGATTTGCTCGAAGAAGAAGGATACCAGGTAAAATGGCTCGGAAATGGAAATGCCACTTGGGAAATGGTCAAGAAACACGCTCAAGGGGTGAACATCTTGATCTATTCTGGTCATGGCTCCACCCAAGGGTACAATGGCACAGGAGGCCTCTGTCTCGACAACGGGAGCAGCACCGATATCCGGTCCTCCTATGAAGTAGAAGAAAACATTCAATTGGCACCCAATGCCTTGGTATTGTTCAAGAGCGTTTGCAGAGGGGCCGGTTCTTCTGCAGGTGATGATGGGGACATTGGAATCAAAGAAGCTGTCAACCGAGTCAACTCGTACTCCCAACCGTTTTTCAATATGGGTGCTGCTGGATATTATGCCGATAATTGGGGAAGCGGACTGGAAAGGTTTTTGCGGCTTATGTTTCAGGGATACACCATCGATGAAGCCTATCGCGAAACGGCCTCTACCTGGAATGATTTGGATTACACGGGATGGACTACCTACGACTCGAATGTCATGATTGGAGTTTCAAGTAATTACAGTCCCGGAACCTTTCAACGGACCAGCACACGCAATGGTGTGACCACGGTCGAAACATTCAGCAATTTCAAGAGCTATGATGCGGCTTATGCAGGAAAAAAGGATTTTAAAATCCGTTGAAATCAGAAAATGAAATGAGAAAAAATAAATTATTCCTACTTCTTCCCTTTTTGGTCATTCAATTCGGAATGTTTGGGTGCAAAAAAGATGGCAATTCCTCGGAATCTGCCTATCCCGAAAAATGGGAGCTCCAAAATGGAGACCTGGTTTTTCAAATCTCGCAATCAGATCAAAGCCAGGCGATTCAAGAAGCAACAGATTGCCCCTATTCACATGTGGGAATCATCTATTTGATGGATGGAAAACCCTTCGTATACGAGGCAGTCAAAACCGTGCGTTTGACCCCTTGGAAAGAATGGAAAGACAGAGGGAAAGGAGATGACTACATCGTCATGCGGTCCAGGCAAAGTTTAACCGAAGCCATGCTGTTGGACATTCGTGAATACGGCGAACAATTCAATGGTAGGGATTATGATCTGCAGTTCAGATGGAGTGACGATCTCATGTATTGTTCTGAGTTGGCCTGGAAACTCTTCAAAGAAGGGGCGGGCATCGAGTTGTGCGCCAAAAACAAAGTCAAAAATTTGAAACTCGATAGCAAAGAAGTGGAACGAATCGCCTCGGAGCGTTACACCAATGGTTTTGCCGATGTCCCCATGACAGAACATATTGTTACCCCCGCTGACTTACTTCGTGCAAATTCCCTCGTTGAAATTTTTCGCACTGCTGGAGCTCCTGATTATTGATCAGCTGATGATTCCAGCCCCACATCTGGAATAATGCGGGAAGTGCCCATCCGATGTTCTTCAATATCTGGCCGGTCCATTCGTTGCTTTCGAAATTGACCTGCATGATACAATGCCGCTTGATTGTCGTAAAAAGGACTAAAAGGATTGCCGGATTGTCCGGTTGGCAGTATGCTTTCAGATGATGCCACATCCGAGAAATCAATCGAAATCCGCATGGAAGGACCTGAAAAAATCTCAAAATCAACGGCCTCTTTCAACTTGAACTCATACTTGTTCAATGCGTCCTTTGCCGATGGCAACTCAAACGGCCCAACGTCCAACGCTTCACCCAATACTGGCACATCCGTCATCGCGTGACGATGAGTCGCTGTGTGCAATCTTCCATAATGCCAATGCGATGAATCGCCGTCAAAAGTCGACTGCAAGTCCCGTTTGGCTTCCTTCAAGGCAAGGACAACTATGTCTCCAGCGCTCTCTTTGTCATCGGTGCGGACATCATCCCACCAAGGAGAGTCGAGATTTCGGAGAAGTCTGGGAAAAGTGTTTTCGCTGACGATGGTTCGGTGCCAAGACTCGAACTTTTCTTTGGCATCGATCGAATCCGTTTCTCCGATGGCCCGCTCAAACTCATCCAACATCGCCAAACGAATCGTCCGGTACATCCAACGATAATATAGCGTCGGAGCAACGTCATTCGCTCGATGAGCGCCGTCCCAATCTTTCAATATCGGAACCGATTGACCAGCAGCCTCCGCAAGTTCCACCATGATCGCCGCATTCTCAGCATAAACACGCGAATGATGGTCCAGCTGAATGGCCTGCGCATCGCTGATGGTCCAATCATTTTTTGGGGCGGAAAGGGCCTCATAAATTCCCGCCGCGCGCGTGTTTCCAGAATAATAATGACCCGGATACCCAATGCTATCGACCATGGGTTCGGGGGCGTTGTTCGCAGAGTACACAAACCCACGAGCGGGATTCACCAACTGTGGGTTGGCTGAGAACGGATGCCACCCTGAGGGATCATTCGATGGATTCGTACCGTCGATGGCAACTTTGGTGTTCAACTGATTTGGACGAACGGGGAGTTTGGCACTTGCCCACCAACCAATATCACCTCGGCGATCGCCATACATTAAATTGATTCCAGGCGCGTGGACCAACGAAGCGTACGATTGGAATTCCTCGATTCCGCTCCCCCTAGAAAAACCATAAAAAGCCTCGTGAATTCGATTTTCAGGGTATTGGGTGTATGTCCACCACATCGCCAGATCATCTTCGACAATCGGGCCGTGATGCGTTTTGACAATGTCAAAAGTGACCGGTTCACCACCTGCTACAAAAATGGTGTCTTGAATCCGCTCCAAGGGCCTCCACTCCTCTCCAAAGCGGTAGAGATCGCCTTGGATCTCCTCCCGGTAGAGGTCGATGTCATCATTGACAAACATGGTAATGCCCCAAGCATGGTCGCGTGTATGACCAATTGCTGGGAATGGTAGACCGGCGAGATGGTTTCCATAATATTCCAATTCCGGAGTCACGATGTGGGCCTCGTACCACACCGAAGGTGAAGCATAGGCCATGTGAGCGTCATTACAGAACAACACTTCACCCGAAGCAGTGCGATCGCCACTCAGCACCCAAGCATTCGACCCCAACCATTGTGGCACCGGGCGATCATCGTCCAATTGGAATACGCGATTGGCCAGACCTGAAATGTCAGGCAGCATATCAACACGATCAACCGGAATTTGCACAAAGCCTTCCTGTCCCCACGCCAAATCATTCATGTAAACTGCATCAAGTGCATGAAGCATCCAATCCAGAATTGGTTCGGTTTTAAGGTGAATGGCAAATGAGTAGGCCATGAAACCCGTTGAACAAAAAACATCCTCAGTGGTAAACGGTGCCGGATCCTCACCCACCAGATGGTATTCGAAGGGGCGATTGCCCGATTCGACGAATGCATTGATTCCTTTTAAGTAAGCATCCATGCTCTTACGAATCCGAATCGGCGCATCGGTTTCGAAAGCTGCAGCTGTTTTTATTGCGGCTTCACGCATGCCCAAAGTTCTCAGGTATTGATCGTTCTCGACCATGTCCTTGCCGAGCAGAGCCGACAATTCTCCAGCACCCGCGCGACGTAGCAAATCCATTTGCCACAATCGTTCGGAGGCGTGGACATAACCCAACGCGAACATGGCATCGTCCTCCGTTTCAGCATAAATATGTGGAACCGCCATCTCATCGAAGAGGATTTCTACTTCTGAAGAAACCTCTCCTGATTCCAGCAAGAAGTCGTAATCGGGCAGCTGCGATAGATAAATCGCACCCAACCCGAACAGCAAGAGAGCTGAAGTAACCACTAAAAAACGGAGTACAATGCGAAGCTTTTTTTTCATTTCATCTTTATTCGACCCAGAATTTATCCGACCCGTGAAAGTTACGAGCGGAACCCGCGAAGCAATCCTATTACCAGGAAATTCCCTGCTCGACCCTTCCGTTGTCGAATAGCTTCAAAAACAGCTTTCCCGGTTCTGGATGATCAATTGATCGTCCCAGCAAATCCAGGTATCCTACAAATTGCGGGGATCCCGACTCCAATCCAACAGGAAATTCAATCGAAAGTGTTCCTGAACCAGCCGGTTGTTGCTGGGTAACGCAATGAACCATTCCGCCATACAACAGCATGTTCTGGCAATTGATTCCTACAACTGACCGATTGGGATAAATGGACTGAAGGATTTGCTGCGCCACCTCGTCCATGGGATCATCATAACTCGGCATAAGAACGACGCTATTTGCAACGTAGTAATTGACATAAGACCCCCGAAATCCGACGTTTTCCCCCCATGTTGTCTGCACGTTGTTCGTGGTCAAAGGCAATTCAATTCGCTCATAGGGCACTCCGTCGGCATTCGCTGCTTCATTAATGATTGCACGATCGGAGGCACTCACATACCAGTAAGCCAGGTCAGCATCACTCATGGTCACGACACGATTCTGTTCGGCAAATCGAAAAAAAGCATCGATGTGCTGATCGGTGATGTCTTCTTGACCTCCATACTGACCATCCAACCAAATGAAGTGATCCACACCCAAGTATTGACTGAGGTACGATTCAATTTCCGATTCGGTCAAAGTTGGATTGCGGTCTGCTTGGGTGACTGCCGACCGAGTAGCTGCCAACGCACCATTCCCGTCAATTTCTATGGCACCGCCTTCCAGGACCATCGCACTCAGATCGATGGTTTCCAATGCAAGCGCAGGTCCCACCGCACTGGGCACCGCATCATCCAGTGCATACGGCGCATCACCTCCCCAGCCATTGAATCCCCAATCCAACACCACCCAATTGCCCGCCTCCGATTCAACAAAAATGGGACCGTTGTCGCGCACCCAAAAATCATCATTTGGACAAATCAAATAATCCACTTGATCCAGGACCGCGCTACTTGACTCCAACAATTCCTCGACATGCGATTGAATGCTGGCATTGTAGACAATGATGTGCACCCGTTCACCTGGTGTCAGGGCTTCGACCATATCAACCCAACTGGATTCCAAGTCTTGTGCCCCCCAACCATAGGTGTAATCATGCGGCCACTGCAACCACGTGCCTTCATGTGCGGCTTCCTCTGAAGGCATATGATATTGGGGTTGCCCTATGGCCACCCCGTGAAAAACTCCAAACAACAACAGGAACAATGATTGGCCAAATTTGCGCATCCTCCCAAGGTAATGCAAGATCAATCGTCTATCGGACTCAGCTCAAATGACAATGTTTTATTGCCCTGTTGCCATGTTCCTTCGAAATCTTCAAGCATGGAGTTGGTGAATTCACCATCAAAGTATTCCCTTTCGTCCTTGCCATTGGAGCGGGTGCTCAGCGAAATGTATCCCGAGCCTGAGCATTCACCCGTGAAGTAGATCTTTTTCTCATGTCGAGGATAATAGTAATATCCTGAAATGGGTACATAATAGCCCCCTGCACCTGAAAATTCTGCTTCTCCGTATTCAATCCATGCTTTAATGGGATACGTATGGATGTACCCTTCGTAATTCCAAGGCACCCCTTGTGCCATTAATCCAATCGAAACGTTACACAATGCGATTAGCATCCAATTTTTAAGAGTCGCGGAATAGATCATAGTGTTGAGTGATTCGTTCATAATTCGTGGAATTTATTAAAAAAAACAACAATGGATACTGTTCCTTGAGCCTAACAAATTCCGATGCATTGATTTGGTATAAGCCTTCTCTTGGCAACAAGTGCAAAATCACCTTTACCGCATTCATCACAGCGATAATCGTCAATTTGATCGGCTGTTCATCGGGCGTAACAGAGTCACGACCAACATCGATTCTCGATAAAGAACAACCGGATTCACTGAATACGGACACGTCGCATTCGGCCCCTGCTGTTGACGACGGCTTTATCCCCGTTTCAAGATTGTCCGAGGATTTTGAATTTGAAATCACCATTGAACCCCGCGATTCCCTGGCCAATGGATTTCAATCTGCACCGTTTGGCTATCAATATTCTACAGACTCACTCAGTGTTTTCTGCTTCCGTGGCAACGCAATGCGCAATCAACCGTCTAGAGGTACCATAGCAGGAAGGCCGACGGGAGTCAGAGAAATTTGGCACTTCCGAACGGCTTATGATACCGTCCAAACCAAGTATGGAAAGTGGGGAGGCGGAGCAGGATGGACCGGACAGCCTTCACTGGTTCAATGGAGCGCAGAAGAAAAAATCAAACTCGGAATTGAAGACCCCAAATTTTTAGGCGACGATAGCGCCATGGAAGTCATTATCGGGTCGCTATGTGGGAACATCTACTTCATCGACGCGGCTCGTGGAATTGAGACCCGCGAGCACCTTTCGATCGGCAATCCCATCAAAGGAAGCATTTCGGTTGACCCCCGCAAAAATGGGTTGTTGTATGTCGGGCAAGGCATCCCGAAAACATCTCGGATGGGTGCCTATGTATTCGATATGTTTGATCGTGAAGAACACTTTCACATCAACGGCTTCGATCGATTGGCGCCTAGGGAATGGGGCGCTTTTGATAGCAACCCCGTGATAAATTCAGCCACAGGCCAAGTTATTTGGCCCGCAGAAAATGGCTTGATCTACACCTTTGCCATGGATTCATTGCATCAAATTCACGGCCTCAAAAGATTGCGATACAGTGTAGATGGGATGAGTCACTACGGAATTGAGTCCAGCCCAGCCATCATCGGATCTTATGGATTTGTTGCGGACAACGAAGGCAATGTGTTGTGTTTTGACATTGCAACCATGAAGCCTGTCTGGAATGTCCGCAATGAAGATGATACCGATGCCACCATAGCCATTAATGAAGAAACGCCCGGAAACTATTTCTTGTACACCGGAAACGAAGTTGATTTATTGGGACCCGAGGGCACGGCATACCTGCGGAAACGCGATGCCAGTACAGGTGAGGAAATTTGGCGCTATGGAATGCGATGTTTTGGAAGTCCCATAGGAGAAAAGCCGAATAGCGGGGGAATTTTGGCCAGTCCTGTAATAGGCAAGCATCAAGGAAATGATCTGGTTTATTGCATTTTTTCCCGAACGGACGAACACCGAAAAGGCGCCTTGGTTGCCATCCATAAATCTTCAGGCGACGAGGCGTTTGTTGTTCCGCTCGATCGTTATTCCTGGGCCTCACCCGTTGACATTTATGATGACCAAGGCAACATCTACCTCTTCCTGACAGACGTCGGCGGACGATTTTACTTATTGGATGGATTAACCGGTGAAATCATTTTCAAAAAAGAATTTGAACGCGTGATGGAGTCGTCACCCGTCATCATCGGTAATAGGATTTACCTGGCGACCCGGGGACGTTCAATCTTTTGTTACGAAATCGAGACGGGAACTTCTGACCAATAAAGTCGACCACGGCAACTTTACTCTTGTGGTCGCTTGATTTTGTAGACTCCTTTCAAGTCATAAACCCCAAGCTTGCCAGCGCGCAGTTTGTTTTGACCAACATGGCTCAGCGTCAGTGCCAGTCGTTGCTCATAATCCTGCCAGCACAAAAAAATGGCACTGTGTCCTACGTTGTGAAAGCCATAGTTGATATGATAAATCCAGTCTCCCGGTTGAATCAAATCTGGGTCTTTCAGGAGGCTGCCCTTTGCTCCTTGGTAAATCGTTTGTTGTTTGCGTTCAAACCCTGCTCGGGTGTAAACAGCGTTAATAAAATCCCAACAGGAGCCCGCCAATTGAATGTCATCTCGCAACATTTGGATTCCAGCTTCCACCACTTTCAAACCTGGCGCTTCGGTCTCATTGCTGCAATCCCCCATGACACAACAGCAGTTTTTCAAAGCAGTCAAATCAATCAATACCTCTTCACTTGGGCAAAATTCCAAAGGCTGAACAGGCCACTCGGCGATTGCTGTGCTATCAGAAGCCAAGGAATCTGGAACAATCTGCACAGCATCTGTAGAATCCATAAGTGCCACGAACAATGCAGGTGCAATCGAAAAAAGCATGCAATCAATGTTTGCGCAAAGCTATAAACGAAATTTTAGGGTGATCATCGCAACGGTCTTGACGAACAATGGGATGTAGAAAAAGCAAGGGCCATCATGGGAATTCAACCCTTTCAATCGAACTAAATTTCATTCCAAATTTTAGCATCATGAAAAAGTCAATATTTGCGGTCATTTTGACCACTGGAATCCTCGTAGGTTGCACGCCCCCTGCTACAAACCAAGGACCGAAACAATTTGAGTATACCTTCGAGTTCATCAACGATGTTACATTTACCTCCGAAATGAATGCTTTAGGACTTGATGGATGGCAAGTGGTTGGATCGAGAAGAGCAAAAAGCCGCACCACAGACGCTTATGGCTACGAATTTGTATTAATGCGCGAAATTCCTTCAACCAAATAACCATTAACCCCAATTTCATGCCCTTCTTGATTCAAAAAACCTCCTTTTTCGCGATTGCGGCACTTTTATTCGTGATCGGCTTTACTTCGTGCGCTTCCGACCAAAATGACCCCGAATCCGCACTTTTAGCTTTTGCGGGTGCTTTGGCCCAAGGCGATTGCGAATTGGCCATGACCTATGTTCACCCGGACGTTGTGGAGAGGGCAACGAAGGATCTATGTGGAAACGAAAAGCGGGTTCAACGGATGCAATCCAAACTACTGAACCCGTACCACACGGAAGTCATTAAAGTCGAAGGGACATCGGCTAAAATTAAATTGATTATTACAGGCGAAGGCAAGGAAAAGATTCAATTGGAGCAACACGAGGGGCTCTGGTACGTCGTCGACATGTAAGAAATAGAAACTCGAATTATTCTCTACCCCGTCTTGCAATGGTTTCACCAACGCTTGACGGGGTTTTTGGTGAGATCAAAGATTGACTCCTCCCTCACCACTCATCAAAATTTATTGATCGTTCAATTCGGTTTTCGATGGCATCAGGGAGAGCCGGAAATAGGTCTACCCCCAATAGCTGCTCCAGTTCATCCACGGGCAACGCAAAGTCCTGCAGATCTCCTTCAATGCGTTTGGTGTTTGGCAACAAAAAAGCAATGGTCAAGGTATCACCTGGCACCGTTCGCAGCAAGGCTTTCCAGCACCCCGCAGGAATCTCCACCTCACCGCGGAGTTCACCGAACGACTCAGGCGTGGGCCCTGAAGTGATGTGTACCCCTCCATATTCCACTGCCCAACTGCGCACGAGGTCTTCTAACGCTTTCCACTTTCCTCGATTCAGGGAAGGCGTTTGAGGCAACATGTTGGTCATCAAAAATGAAGTGGACATTTCATCTGAAGATGATTTTGAATCGGCTGCTGGTTTGATGTGTCCACGATCATACCCCGATCCCTTGTAATCGGAGGGTGAAGCGCTTGAGGAGACTCGGTCGTCCTTCCTGAAATCATCTGACCGGGTCACAGCGCCCATTGTTTCGTGAGCGAGTAATTCATAGTGCACCCAATGAGCGATGTGCGCATCTTCATCAAAATCGATCAAATAACTCGGGTTGTTGAGTAAGATTCCTTTCGACTGCGGAGCAAATTTGGCATCTTGCGATTTCAGTGGCGTTGAAACCATGAACAAGATGGCCAAGCAGGGAATGAAACGGGTGTAGAACATGTTCGAAAACGTTTCGAGGATAGCGCTCGCGCCATTCCTCAATCACTGACGTCAAAAAATTCAGTATCGATTAAAACGGCTTCCCTGCCAAGAATTTCATAGGTGCATTTCAACTCCCGGTCATGGCAACATCTTGGACAGTCATACCCATCGGAGCAGCAAAATCTGAAAAAAGAAAGGAAACGACCATCGAAAAATTCCGCTCGAACTTCTCTGGGATCTTCTTGGCTGTGCCAATTTCCTAGTTCACATGAACAGGGCTCATCAAATTCAAATGGGCTCCATCCATCACCGCCATAATAAGCGTTCACATAATTCGAACCACCAGCACCATAAGAGCGTCTAATTTGTTCAATCAAAATGGGGTACCCATCTGTATGCCAAGCCTCAAAATAAGTTGATTCACAATAAGAATATTCATCTATTTCGCCGTCACCCCAATCTTCACCGACCGAAACAAATGTCACCTTACCATCTTCGCCAATTTCAGAAATCCGAAGTTCAATAAGAAGCTTTTCATGTACGACATAATAGTCTTGAACGCGACCGAACCAATCATAAAATTCATCTGCAGGCAACTGCATGATTGATGAATCCACAATGACCGTTTGCTCCTGAAAAGCCGCATCCAACAATTTGCGTCTTTCGTCCTGGACCACTGATTCAGCTCGTTTTTTGCTCTCTTCAAGCAATTCACTCAACTCAACGAGTTCAGCGGAGGCCTTTGCGCTTGATGCTATCAAAGATTGTATGGAGTCATTCAATCCACCAATTTGCAATTCACTCGACGATTTCAAGTCAGATAAACTGGTCTGAAGACGATTCAATTCATCTGATAAATCATCGATTTTGGAATGGCATTGGAGAATGTATTCCCTCAAATCCTTTTTATTCATGGATTCGATGTCAACAGAAGGCAATTGACTCGACCCAGAAAAATGAAATATTAATGCGACGATGGAGACTAGATGACGATTAAACATATTTCAATAATATGCATTAATTGCTTCATATTCTTGAAATAATCCTTCAACCCCTGTCAATCACTCCAACAGATTTTGGGTTTTGAACGTTCAGGAAATTCTCGGAGCCGACACTTTTTTATTTGTCAAAAAAGATTAAATTGCCCCATGCATGAATCTTGGATGCTGCCTTGTCTAAACAAAATGATTTTCGGAATTGACTGTCCGGGTTGTGGAATGCAGCGCGCTCTTGCGTTGCTCTTTAAAGGTGATTTCCAGGCCGCGTTCGAATTGTATCCACCAGTTTACACAGCCCTTCCACTTGTGTTGAGCGGCCTATTTTTGCTGAATAGGAGATTTAAGATCGGACCAAAAGTTGTTTTAATTACGGGAATCATTCATTCGATAACTGTGATTTTTGCTTATGCTGTTAAAATGTTGATATAAAATTAATTATCCCTATATACCCTTATACTCTAATGAAAAATTTACCAAATGCGACCACAGTACTGGTTCTCGGTATTGTTTCCATCGTCTGTTGCTGGTGCTTTGGCATTGTAGGTATCATCTGTGGCGCCATTGCATTGTCCATGGCGAAAAAAGATCTGGCCCTTGTTCAAGCTGGAACTGAAGGAGAATACAGCAATTATTCAGCACTAAAAACCGGAAGAATTTTAGCAATTATCGGGCTCATCCTCAGCATAATTTATTTCTTATTTACTATTGGCTATTGGCTTTTATATGGAGCCCTGATTGGGTCGATGATGATGGATGACCCTTTTATGTATGACGATTATTATTATTGATCCTGATTGATAAGCATCGTGATTGAAAGAAAAAAGACGCTTTATGCGTCTTTTCTTTTGCGCTAATGCGAATGCTCCAATTCCATAATCTCACTCAATCAGTCGCTTCGAAATCCGCTCCAGCGGTCCCGGGCAAGCTCGCTGATGGCAGTTGAGGCATCCCGTTACCACTCCATCATATGTTTGAGCATTTGGCCCAAGATTAAACGCATCTACCTGCTTCGAAAAAGCAATAGCATAGGCTGTGTAGCCCTCGACCAACATGCTGCTATCGGTCGGCTCCAACTGGTTCAAATCAAGAGATGAAATGGTCGCTCCATCCCATGCGGATTCGGTTTGTCCGAATATGGATTTCAACTCCATCAATTCGGCGTCCAACACCCTCATCGCATGAGCCAATTCAGAGGATTCATTGGGTTGGGTAGGGGCTAACTTGGGAACATCGGCGTTGGTGGACTCTCCACATCGATTAAGCAGCAACGCAAGCGTTAGCAGCGAGCAAACCGCACCCATTCGGCTAGAAATTCGGATCATCTTCATGGGTCAATCTTCGATCATCACCCCTGTGGCCATAAAGGCTAAGCGCAACTCTGGTTCTGTAATCGCCGCAATCTCTTCTGCAGCCATTCCCGCATCTTCTGCATAATGCCGACGCATCTCCACCGTAATCGTATCAAAGAACGCCTCACCCTCGATAACGGTGCGCTTTCCTTCCGCTCCCTCAGTGGGCACGAAAAACCCATAATCCAAAAACCTCACAAACACGGTGTCCTCGCCAGATGCAACATCCATCCAGCATCCCTTCTTAGCACACGTTGCCGTCACCTCGCCTTCAAACCGCACCGCAGCTCGCCCTGTATCCGACAAGCGCTCCCGCAAACCTGCCGCATCCACAGCTCCGTCCAATTCAATAACTGATCCGTAGAAAGTTTGAGGGGGCGTTTCCCCTTGTGAAGATGATTCTGTTGTAGCATCATTGCAACCCATAATTGCGATGAATAACGCCGAGGTGAATGCCATTTGTTTCAGAGTTATCAATTCTGTTTGCATAGTCGAAATAATTAAAATCAAACCTATATTGCTGTGCAAATCTAGAAAATCATGCAGAATCAAGTTTCCATCTCATTGATCATTTTTAGCGGACTCATCATGTGCACAGCGGGCTGTCGCACCTACCTTCATGATGACTGGGTATTACCAAGTCAGGAAATACTGGATAATTGGAGAGGCGATACTCATAGGCCAGAACATTACGAGAATATCCATTACACACCGGACGGTTTTGAAGAGAACATGCCCATTACTTTCATTGAAATTAATGATGAGAACGACCAGGTTCTCTATGGAATGCACTGGACGGCAAAAAATTTAAAAGTGAGTCATTTTCGAAATGGAGACCCCATTCATGAATGCACCAATTCGGAGGAGTTTGAGCAATACGAAGGATCTGATGTACCGGCCTTTATTTCAGTGACAACCATTGAAAAAAATGTGTTTGGAGGATGGGTTAGCAAAGAAGTTCTCGGGCATATTTACAACAGTGCAGCTATCCGTGATGATCGTGGACTGGCCCCAGATGGTTGGAGAATTCCGACCGTACAAGATTGGGATAACTTGAAAAGTGCACTTGGCAATTCGTGGGAAACCAAACTGAAAAGCACCCAAGGCTGGCTCGAAGTAGACGGCTGCCTGCCAGGAACCAATGAAGTTGGATTTTATGCATTCCCTATCAATGGAGAACTAGAGGGTCGTCAAGAAGATGGTTGCGGAACCTCGTTTGTGTGTTTTGATGATTATTATAATTTCATGCATATTGGTGATGGTGGATACTTTCCATTTGTCCGATGCATTGAGGATATGTACTAAATCCGGGTTAATTATTCGCAATCGCTGCAGCAATTGCTTGCAGATTTTAATCCACGTCTGACGTTTATCTTGGCGACATAACGGCCTGATTTGCAGGCCGTTTTATTTAGCCCTTCAACGGCTCAGCCATCGCCCTACGACGTATGCTGTCGGCACATAGCCCAATGCATCGATGACGGCTAACCAAAACGGCGTTCCCAACCAAATCGCATTCACAACGCCACCCACGAAAAACCAAATACCTATGGTCCAAGCGGGCCACATCGGGCGTCGCCCAGTGTCTTCATCACGCGCCGCGACCATCATACCCGTCGCAGCTCCAGTAGCCGTTCCGAGCCAATGAACAACAGTGGCCAACAGCATGGTCGTCATGCTGAGTCCGGCCATCCAATCTTGAAATTCTTGCCGAGAAGCCGAATCTCCTGGCATGGGAGCTTCAGGCCAAATGTCCATGTGAAGTTGATGCAAGAATGACATGGTCAAACTGCCAACGACAAAAGCCGCAACGACGGCTAGAATGTTGCAGAATACTCGCATGATTCAAACTTACATTCAAAATGTCTTGGATGATTAACTTGTGAGGCGAATGGATCGATGCACGATCATTAGCCAAGGTTAAATAAGTCAGAGCTATGAATTTTTGGATGGATTATTCCTTGATGGATTGGAGCAAATTCATCCCCTTCATGGTTTTGATTTTGGTTGGAATAATTGAATCCATTGGAGGCCTCTACTTCGAAGACCGCCGTTCTCGAAATGATTGGACAATGGAGTTGGTGAGCTTAACCATGCTTCCTACACTAATCAAACCTGGAATTTTTGCATTGGTATTGTTCACTTTAAATCAACTTTCTCCAAACTCAGAAAATGTGTGCTCGCATTGGCATTGGATCTGGCAAACCATTGCTTTTTTGATTGTTGATGACTTGACCCAGTATTGGTGGCATCGTGCATCTCACCGATTCAAATGGCTGTGGAAATTGCACAGGCCACATCATGTGATTGAGGAAATGGGGGTCTTGGTCACTTATCGAAATGCCGTTCTTTACTATGCAATGATGCCTGGATTGTGGCTTTCGGCAGCGTTGGTTTACTTCGGAATGGGGAAGGTTTATGCAGTTTATTTGGTTGTCAAATTGGTTGTCATCTTACTCGCACATAGCGAAACGAAGTGGGACCGAATTTTATACAGTCAACGTTGGCTTCAACCAATTGCTTGGATCATTGAACGGTTAATTTCGACTCCTGCCACCCACTATGCTCACCATGGCCTGACTGTTGAAGACGGAATTTCAAATCCAAACGGAAATTTTGGCAATTTGCTTTTTTTATGGGACGTCCTGTTTGGTACAGCAAAAATTACCCGTCGGTACCCAACGAAATTCGGTGCTTGGAATACAATGAAGGAACCTTGGTATGTTCAACTTTTCTTTCCCTTCATTCGCTCCAAAGATCCAAAAAGCGAATTGCATTCACTTCGAACTTCAAACGACTACGATCCTAAAATTGACCCGAAACAGTTGTAAAAACTGCTCCAGAAGCCTTGATTTTAACCTTGAACGGCATCACCTCCTTTCCACCACAAATCGCTTCTCCACAGAGCCATCATCATAGATGAAAAAGAGCAATTGATTCGGCTCGGGGTTTACCTCACGGCCCGTGATGTCCAAGATGGAAACCAGCTTCCTGGGTGTTGAAGGGAATCCAAAGGCCACCTCTCCAATGCCCGACGGCTCTCCAGCATAGGTCCCAACTGCGCCGCCAAGCGTCCAAGCGCCGATAAAAGTGCCGGGAATGATTTCTTCTTCTTCCCACGTCAAGTAGTCTTCTATAAGGCACGCCACCGGGTTTCCATCATAATAAATGGATGAATCGTTGGTGAGGAGTACGGATACAAACATGGTGTCCGTGACAGGAACATTGTGACCGAAGGAAACGAAGTTTTCGTCGATCAGTGTCTCCTCGTGAACCACGTTGCCCTCCTCATCCGTGAACAACCATTCCATTACGTTTTCGCTCGGTGGCCAAGTGAGGTATCCGCCCGGATGATACAAATTCAACGCAGTCTCTTGAGATCCAACATTGACCACCAAGGCCATGGAGTCGCATCCGACCGAAGTGATTTGGGCTGACACCGATGAGACTAAGGCTAGGAAGAGAAGTGTAAGAAAATTTTTCATAGGGTTTTGGTGACTGGGATTCATTTAAAGGCTGTAGCGTATCACGGGCATTCAGCGCCAAATGCGCTCAGCAGGATGAGTACATCTGTGACGGCCACAACGGCATCCCCATCGAGGTCACCCACGCACACCTCACACGGACCCCATGTGCACGAACCGTCATCTACGGCAGCACTGTCATCGTAATTCTCGGCATCCTCATAGGTGCAACCAGCAGCCCATGCGCTCGGCCACGCGCAAGCTTCCGGCGGGAACGTGCACGAACCGTCTTCGAATGCAGCACCCGGATCGAAATTGCAGGCTTGCGGGTATGTGCAGCCCCCGTATTCAACCACTACGCATGGCCCGTATTCCCATGATGTGACTCCCCCGAGGTAGGTGGCCTCGCATTCGTTTGAATAAGTCACACCGTCGCATCCGCAAACCGGCTCAAATACTGCAGGGCAAATTGCATTGGGGTCGATCAGGTCCTCATCAATGCAAGAAGCGGGTTCGGAAACATCCACTCCTACACTGCCGCCTAGCGTCCAGGTGCCATATTCCTCCCCGCTATTCGGCCAAGTACTGATCTCCCACGTCAAGTAGTCTTCTATGAGGCACGCCAATGGGTTCCCATTGAGCAATGCTGAATCGTTGGTTAGGAGCACCGAAACGAACATTGTGTCTGTCAATGGAATGTCGAACTCGAACGTGATGAAGGGGTTGTCGACCAAAACTTCCTCGTGGATGATGTTGCCATCGCTATCGGTGAATTCCCATTCCATAACATTCTCCGAAGGCGGCCAGGTCAGGTATCCCCCGGGGTGGTACAGGCTGATCATATTGGGCTGTGAGCCCACATTCACGACAAGGTTCATGAGGTCGCAGTCCACTGCAGTAGTGACTTGAGAAAAAACGATCCCATGGATACTGCATGTCGCGGCCAGCATTGCGATATGTATGGTTTGGAATAGCTTTTTCATGGTTCGAAGGTGAAGTAAATTTAAGACAATCGGTTCACGCATAGGGGTGAATCAATTGGATGCCGCTCATTCCGAAGGGTGATTCGGCTCCAGCGTGAGTTTGGTCACGACGTGAACCAGTGCAATTTTCTTGTATCTCGTCTCTTTGATATTGAAATATTCGTACATCCTTCGGAGAGAAGAGCCGATGCCGTCAATGCTTAGGAAGGCCTGATCTGCAATGGCTTGGTTCGTCATGGTCGGTTCTGTCATTAAGAGGTTCAAGACCTTCCAATCGGTTTCGTTCAACGGCCGATCAATGGCCGCTTCAATGGCCGCTCGCTGGTCTTCCAGTGAGGGCATGGAGATCGCCATGTTTCTCATTTGCGAGGCTTTCAACCCCTCTATTTCTTTAAGCAGTGACGCTTTGCGCTGTTCGTGCATGGCTTTGTTTCGCAAGGCATAGGCCACCACTCCGGCAACCACAAGACCGAAAATCACGATGAGCAGGATAACGGTTTGAAGCTGCTTGATGTACAGCCTGTCCACCTCTTCTTGGCCTTCCATCCGAAGCACATTCAACCGGTGCTCAACATCCTTTTCGTACGCTGTGCGAATGACGATGTACTTGTTTCGCGCGTGCTCGACGCTGTCGTGAAACGCGAGATAGGATTCGTGCATTTCAAGGGCCTGCGGCGTGTTGCCCAATTCCTTGTGAGCGAGGTACAGCAGCTCGTGCAAATCGCGCGACAGCTTGTGGTCTTTTATGTCCGACTGCCGTGCTAAAATGCCCTCCGCCTGTTCCAAAGACCCGCGCACGTCGTCGCCCAAGTGCAGCCGCGCGAGCAAAACTTGGCATTCGACCATGGACTGTTCCGCACCCAGCCGTTCAAACAGGGTCAAGCTCCGCATTGCGTGAAACTCCGCGTCGTCTAGCAGGCCCTCCTCTTCGTAAAGCGTACCGATGTTTTGATGAATGCAAGCCAGATGATAATCGGAATGGGCTTGCTCAGCAAGTGGCATCGCTTGGTAGTATAGTTCCCTTGCGTGCTGCAAGTTTCCCAGCTTGTATTCGCAGTACCCGAGGTTCGTGTACAGAAGCCCCCGAAAGCGGGCATTCTCTGGGGTCCAATCCAATTCAGCAAGCACCTCCTCGTATTGGGTTTTTCCCAACTCGAACATTTCAATCAAGACAAACACGTTGCCCAATGCCATTCGGGCATTGCGTTGACCAGGTGCAAAATTAGCTGCTGTATACAATTCCAAGGCTGTCGTGAAGGAATCCATGGCTCGTGCATAATCCGCTTGATTGGCGTACACATTTCCCCGGTTCGAGGCCAAGGAGCCCATGCGCATGTCATCGTCAAACGGTAAGATGACCTCCTCCGCTCGCTGATACGCTTTGAGGGCCTGTTCGTTGAGTCCCTTGTAATTGAGCAAGCCCCCTTTGCGCACCCACGCCTCAAACAGGATGAGCGGTCGATTGTGTTCTAGCGCCTTCACCGCCAACTGCTCCAATTCCACCAGCATCGTATCGGGGTACCGTTGGTGGTATCCCGCGTACATCTCGTCAAATGCCGCGAATCGCTCGTCGATGTTCGCGGACTCGTCGTGCCATACTTCCAATAAGCTATCCAATGAACCACCTGAATCCGCTTCAACTTCGGATTGAATGCCCAGCACCAACACGAACATCCAAAAGAGCCGAATTTCCCTCGTCATGAAAATAGTAGTGGGTGAATTGAATGATTTTCTAATCCCAATATCAGGAAAATAGATGGTTAACGCTTTCACGGATAAGGGTGAATCCTTTAGAAAGCGACTTTTTCTTCGCCTTTTACTTTATTCATTTCACCAGATCCTTATCGTTGAGCAGGGTTTGTGCATAGCCCCGCAACATGCCATCCAATGAATCGCGAATGGCACGGTATTGCCCGATTTGTCGTTTGTGAACCTCCGCCCGATCGTACAGCGCGATGGTTTGATGGTAGAAGGGCGACGAAGAATAATGTGCGGCATTTTCTGGATCATCAAAAAACGCGCGATCCTCAGCATTGTGGTCCCTCCCTTCAATATTGACCAATAAGCAATACGGGTGAAACTCATTGTAATAGCGCAATGCGATCGCATCGACGATATCGTTGTTGTCTTCCACGCGCTTCGATACGTACTCGTAATAATCACGGATTTGCTTGTTGATTTGATGTGGAAACTCTTGCATCCTAGCGCTACCTATGAGGGACTTGTACGTCGCGCTGTTCATAAAAAACGTGCTATAACCATAGATGTAACCAATGGAAATTAAGCTGTCTGTAAATGCCTCATACCCTAGCTCCCCATATCGATAAGATTCAGTAACCTCGATAACCCTTTTGGATCGGGCAGCTCCTTTTTCTGCACTTTCATAAACAGCCTCCAACCGCAATCGATCCCGCTCCAAGTCTTCGAGTAAACTCACCACATCTTCTTTGTGTAATTCTTCCAGCTTGCGACCATCATTCCACTCGCTTAACCAAAATGAAATGGTGACACCAAGGAATACCACGAGGAATTCGATGAAGTAATTGGGGCGTTGAATGGCGATGGGCTTCTCTTTATCCATTTGCGATATTTAATAAATAAAGCCATGAATATAGTGAGGCAGCTGATTCTTGTGAAAAAGCTATCGCGCAATCCCGTCCTTTCAATGAATTTCAGTCCATCGAGTCAGTCCATCAAGTCGACTTCTCCCTCACTATTGAATCGGCAGATGATCCTACAACGGACAATACAACTCTCGAATGCTTCGATTGAATGCCTCCGGCTGGCTCGCCATTGTCCAAACCTCTGGTGCAACCCATGACAGCAGCGGTTGATCGACCCGATTCAACCGACGCAACGCTCGATTGATTTGGGAATCCCAATTTTTTGCATAGCGAACGGAATCGTCTGGGCGCACCCATTTCCTGCGGGTTCCTTCATCATTTGGCCTCCAAGGAAATGGCAAGTTGAGGTATCCATAATCATCGGTCAATTGCTCACCCGGTTGGATATCCCTAACAGCGATTTCGAAATCAAAAACCGTACTCAGGCAGTTGCTTCGAAAGCTGTGATTCACATACCTCGCGTGATCCCAGCACAAGACCATATTGCCTTTGCCATTCTTAAACGCGAAATACTCCAATTGTGCTTGTGAAGCAGCAGGTAAAGTGCCCACTTCACTCGGCGTAAACACCCGATCCAATGGATCTTGAACCCAGGTCACCGTTCCTTTAGGAATGAACGCCGTAGCGACCACCCCTTGGCCCACTTCATCCCCGATGAATTGGACCCGTGTATGCGGATGCATCATGTCTTACGGCTGTGAATGTACTTGAACTGACCGCCAGTTGGTGTTCACATGCGAAAAAAAAATTGGAACCTATTCTACCCCAGCAAATTCAACACATTCAGCCCAATCAATCCAGCAGAAATTGCGCACACATGCGTTAAAATACCACCCTAATCACGTAGGCACCGGATAGAACAACCGTCCATTCTTGATCGGTGGTGTTTTCCAACACTGGTCCTCTGGAGGTGCTCACCATCCAAGTCGCCATAATACCAATTCCCTTGCAAATCCCAACTCCATGCATCAGGTCCTGCAAGAGAGGTAGTCCAAAATGCCGCATGATTAGAATTCCAAAATCCCGCCGGTTCCCCGCCATAGGTTTCCCAAACTCCTGATGGGTATGCCCAAAATCCAGCTGCATTGATGAGCTCTTTTCCACTGACATGATCAATTGAATCCATTGACAATTCCCAGTCATCCCCGTCCGCGACAAGCGCTCTCAATACCTGCTCCTCATCGACCTTGCCTGACTCGACCACCTTTTGCAGCATTTCGAATTCTGCTATTTCCGGAACGTGCCAACCTATCGGACATACATCTCGGTCATTATGTACAGTATACCAGTTATAAAGAAGCCCGTGGTGCTCTGGACTGAAAATTACCTCTTCGACAAGATTCGCTCCTTCAGGCGCTTCGCCAAAACTCAAATAAATGTCTATTTCAACGTCAGTCCATCCCTCCGTGTCATAGCTTTCATTCGGGGCCAATTCCTTGTATTGATCCACTCTACCAACCGCATCGGAATTCTCAACGAATCCAGAAATAATCGAATCCCCATTCGCATATCGCCTGGTCCTCAAATTTTCCGCAAACCAACATTGGTCGCCAATCTCAACGAGTGCATAGGTATAGCCCTGATAGTTGAGGGATTGGCAATCATTATTGTCTTGGGCTTTACCTGAATTCATAATGCCAATCAACATGATGAATGGCAGTGCAAAAAAGAGTGGATTTGTAGTTAGCTTCATGAGATTATATTTTTGATTCAAATTTGATAATAATCAGAGAAATAATGAATCTTAAAAGTGATTTATTGCAATAACAAAACTATTACGCATGGAACTTTCACCCAATGAAAACATCATCCTTGAAGCAAAGGCTAACTTGAACCCTCGTGGAGGGAAATTGATTCTAACCAACGAACGATTAATCTTCAAGCCAAACAAGATTCATATTGGCGCCTCTCCTACTGAAATATTGCGGAGTGACATTACCAATTGCGAGCCACTGTTTTTCTATATTTTATTTGTCATCCCGTTGTACAAATGCGGAATCATCGTAGAAACAAAACAAGGCGAAAGCTTCGATTTCGTCGTTTCAAATTGGTCGAAATGGCATGCTGAAATAAGCTGAAATCAGAGCGTTTCGGAAAGGCTAGTGGCGATGTTTCGACCTATCCAAAAAACCAAGACAATTGCCAAAACGATTCTTGTTGCCAACGGGCCAAACAGCCGCTTTCTCCACGTCAAAAATTTCAGGGTCTTGCTTTTGGAAAACTCAAAAGTTGCTCCCAAAATCAAATAGGGTATTGACAATACCATCAACTGATTCTGTCGAAAGGCCGATGAAATATCTATGTTCAACAGATGATGAATGGCCCTTTGTGATCCGCAGCCAGGGCAGGTAAGCCCCGTTAGTTGCAGAAAGGGACAACGCGGAAAAACCTCATAATCACCTGGGTTAAAAGACTTATAAGCGAACGCAAGCCCTAACATTATGGCACTCGCTGCAATCCACGTTGCTTTCCTACGCAATGAGCCCCAGTAAAACAATAAATACAATATAGAGAAAGGCACCAACGAGCGATCCAATCACACCAAATAGGCACCACTTCTTTGCCTTAGCTGCGTAGTCATTCGCCAAGTCCACATTTCCCGCATAAAAAGCTGATTCGACTTTCGAAGCATTTACGATTCCTGCAATACCAAGAGGAAGACAGCATAAAAGTGTAACTAAAATTGATTCCACCATCCATGACTTTGGCGGTGTTCCGTTTCCTGAGTTTTCCATGGGAGTTAGTTTCGGACGAATGTAAGATATCAAAACTAAAATCCAAACAATTTTTTTCATCGGAATGAAATCGGATTTTCGTTTCAAAGGCAACAGAACCTTTTCAGGATTTTTCTCCATAATTACGAAATGAAAACCTACAGAATCAGATCACTCACAATTGTGGCACAAACCCTTTGCAAAGACCTCATGGACCATAAGCCCAATCAAGGAGATTGTAATGGGCACAGTTGGTCTGATCAAGGCAGCTGGAGCTCTTGTTGCTGTACCTTCGACCACGCAAGAGCTAAATGTATATGGGACAAGCCTCGGGAGCTAACGTTTTACACAGAGAATGGATATGAAATAGCATTCACCAGCTCATTTGGTGAAACTGGTACATACGCGTAGAATGGATGGAAAGGAAGTTTGAGTCACAATCAGCTATTCCCTAATGAAAGGATGTGGTGAAATGACAACTTTCAAGCCATTGGGATTGGAGGCAACAATGCAACCGTTTTGTGGCTGAGTAATTTAATCATTTATTTAAATTTAATTTCTGCAACCAATATAACGAAAATAAATAGATTTACTTGATCAGTCTTTGAGGCAACGGACAGACAAAAAGGTTCCACTACCGCTGTTATGGCGGGTAATATCTGAGCCGACGTCGAAAAGTGTGCGATTCCAAAATTCACTGCCAACAGGCGAAGAACTCCACCAAACCCCATAAGTTCCAGCTCCACGGAAACGTCCATCGAATAATCGAACACCGCCAGGCAATCCTGAAAAACCGCTCGAGTTTTCCCCATTGCCATCGTCATTCCATCCATAAGTTGCTTTCAACTGTGTGCCCTGGTCGGTGCCGCGCCAAAATACCGTATTACACTCAACTTCGCTCAATCCCAGTTCCATCTCCAGCGTCATAAACTCACCATCTGTTGGAACATGCCAGCCGCTGGGACACAATCCTCGGCCATCATTCATTGCTAAGCTGTTGTAGAGGCGGCCGTATTCTTTGAGTGACCAATTGGGGTCGCATGCATCGCCATCAGGCGATTTATTGTTGCATCTCTCATCTTCGCCATAAACTACTCTCGCCCCCTGATTCATTTCACTTAATTGTTCATCTGACGAATCTACCGGTATCGCATCACCATTCGCGTATCGCCTGGTCCTCAAATTTTCCGCAAACCAACATTGATCGCCAATTTGAACAACCTTGTAGGTGTAACCATCATAAGTCACAGGCTCACACCCTTGCGCCTTTGCATCAATTGACGAAAAAAATGCAATCGCAGCAACAATCGAATGTATTTTGAATCTCATTTTTTGGATTTATTGAAATTGGTATCTTAAACTCTTGAGTGATCCATCATCTGTAATCGCGGCTAAAACTCTCCATTAATCGTCACAACAAGTTTTCAAGTATTCTTTGTGACTCTTATTCGAGATCTTATCAATTCTCCTATGCAATTTTTTTTCGGCCTTTTCCGATTCTCTGACTGACCGTCGCTCTTGCCGATTCCACTGACGATTGAATCGACGGATCTCGGCATCAGTCTTGAGGCACTCACTTCCTTTAAAAACCTCAATACCATCAGGGTATCCTGCAACTCCGTACTTAATAAAAGACTCCCCTTCGTGAACCGATGCACGATGGATCGTGTTTTTGATTCCAGCACAAGAGGATAGCATCATGACTGCCAAGAAGATGTAAGAGATTTTTTTCATGGATACAATTGCTATTCATTCAAGGAGGGCTCGCTAAAGAAGGAACCCTTTGCATACGTAGAAAGAAACGATAATAAGCATTAGCCTATTGTTGGGCTATCCTTTTTTGCTTCAACGATAACAGCTTGTCAAAACGCAATTCATTTCTTCACATGTGAACAGTTTTTCGCAGGCTACTCAAGCCTTGAAATCAAAAATCCCCGCCACCGTTGTTGGAGCGAGGATTTTGGAAGTAGCCCGTAGGGGAATCGAACCCCTGTTTCCAGGATGAAAACCTGGCGTCCTAACCCCTGGACGAACGGGCCAAACGGGGCGCAAATATACTACAGGGATTGCAACTCGCAAGAACCTGCGAAAAAATTAGCCCAAATACGCACGGTACATCCAAACCGTCTTCTCTTGTTCTCGGATGTAATCACTCATCAGCGCATGGGTTCCTTCATCACCAGCATTCGCAGACAACTGCAAAAGTGCTCGCTCGCGCAGCAACAAAACGCTGAACGCGGCCACGCAATGCTTGATGGACTCAGAACCATTGGAGATGTCTTTTACTGCATGTACATCTGTGGATTGCAAGTAGGCCTCGTAGGTATGCAATGGACGACCGCCCAAAGTCAAAATGCGTTCGGCTACCTCATCGATCTTGAGTTGAAGGTCGGTATACAGCTCTTCGAATTTGGCGTGCAATTCAAAGAATTCCGCACCGCGAATGTTCCAGTGGAAGCCGCGGACGTTTTGGTAAAAAATCTGCAAATCAGCCAATAGGCTGTTCAAGCCTGTGATTGTCTCTTGGGTGACTTGGGGATTCAGCCCGATTGGTGTATGGTCCATGATCAACTCAATTAATAAGCCCGAGCAAAAACTACGCGTTGCTCAGATGGTGCTCCGGTTCGGATGCAAACGCCCGATTCATGATTCTCTGTCAAAGGAATGCAGCGAATGGTGGCTTTTGTTTCTTGCTTGATGAGATCCTCTGTCTCAGGTGTACCGTCCCAATGGGCTTCAACGAATCCACCAGCATCAAGTGCAGCAAGAAATTCTTCCCAAGAATCCACCCGAGTCGTTGTTTCTTTTGTGCGCTTTGCCGCCCGATCAAACAATGATTGTTGAATGGTATCGAGCAACTCCTTAACATGCTGCACGATGCCTGCCGCATCAATAATTTCTTTGGTTTGAGTATCGCGACGGGCGACTTCTATGGTCCCTCCTGCGAAGTCGCGCGGACCCATAGCGAGGCGCACCGGCACTCCCTTCAGTTCGTATTCTGCAAACTTCCATCCGCTTCGCTTGGTGTCATCGTCGTCCACCTTAACCCGAATTCCAGCAGCTTTTAAATCGCCTGCAATGCCATTTAGCGCTGTCACAATTTCCGCCATTTGATCCTCTCCTTTATAGATGGGCACCAGCACGACCTCGATGGGCGCGAGCTTTGGCGGGAGAACGAGCCCCGCATCATCCGAATGCGTCATGATCAGCGCTCCCATCAATCGCGTCGAAACGCCCCACGAAGTGGCCCAAACCAATTCTTGTCCTCCATCACGGGTGGCAAATTTCACATCGAACGCACGGGCAAAGTTTTGACCGAGAAAATGCGACGTTCCAGCCTGCAAAGCTTTTCCATCTTGCATCATGGCCTCTATGCAATAAGTATCCAGCGCTCCTGCAAAGCGCTCGTTGGCCGTCTTAATTCCCTTGAGCACCGGCATCGCCATCCACCCTTCGGCAAAGTCCGCATAAACATCGAGCATCTTGCGCGCTTCAGCAACCGCTTCTTCTGAAGTCTCATGGGCCGTATGTCCTTCTTGCCAGAGGAATTCAGTCGTTCGTAGAAAAAGCCGCGTGCGCATTTCCCATCGCACGACGTTGGCCCATTGATTCACCAACAGAGGCAAATCACGGTAACTCTGAATCCAATTTTTGTAAGTCTTCCAAATAATCGTTTCCGAAGTCGGTCGAACAATGAGTTCCTCTTCCAGCTTTGCGTCCGGGTCCACCACAACCCCACTCCCATCTTCAGCATTCTTGAGCCGATAATGCGTTACAACAGCACATTCCTTGGCAAATCCCTCAACGTGATCAGCTTCTTGAGAAAGGTAACTTTTCGGTATAAAGAGCGGAAAATAGGCGTTCACATGGCCCGTGTCCTTGAACATCTGATCAAGGACGTCTTTCATGCGTTCCCAAATCGCAAAACCGTAAGGCTTTATGACCATGCAGCCTTTGACATCGCTGTGTTGAGCAAGGTCAGCTTGCACCACCAGTTCATTGTACCACTTGCTGTAATCCGCTTCGCGGGAAGTCAATTTTGAAGCCATAGAATCGTGCTGTCAGTTTGGTATGATTTGTGCAGTTTGTCAATCATGGACTTTCTGCACGGCAAAAGTACCCAATTTCGTACCTTTCCAAAGATTAAACGCTCATCATGGCACGTTTCTCCCTCTCCTCCCTCACTTTATCTCTGCAATGGTTTGTTGCCTTTATTGGCCTGATGCTATTGTCAGGATGTGCCACAACTCCGAATTTTTCAGCTCTCGAAGATGACGAATTGTATTTGAAACGCGGCGAAGAATTTGTCACTGACGCGATGTATTTGGCATTTGCCCTTGAGCAGTCAAGCGAAGAAACCAAAGAAGACGATTATTACGATCCCAGCCGCAGCCAATACAGTCCGGGCTACGCAGGTGGATACTATGGCATGCCAGGGTACCAGTCAAGTTTTAACAATCCCTTCCAACCATTTGGAAATGGATTTGGGACGAATTGGGGTTTGTCATCTTATTTGAACCCGTTTGGCGCGGGTGGATTGGGATTTGGTTATGGCATGGGGGGATATGACCCGTTTTCTAGCTGGGGCAATCCGTACGGATCCATGGGATATGGAAACAACCCATACGGCTGGAACAATGGCTGGAACAATGGATGGAATAACGGTTGGAACAATGGTTACGGCTACACCAATTGGAACAATGGTGGGAATATCAATTACGGTGGATGGACTGGAACAGGCACCACGGACCAGCTTGGAGGCGTGACAGGTCGGACGCGCACACCCATCATGAGTTACACGAACAATGGAAGCAATTACGACGCAAATGGCGTCTTGGTTCGTCCCAAAGTGGATACTCCTTCCAATGAGAATATGACGGAAGAAATTCCTAGAACGGAAGAGGCCCCTACCTATGTCTCACCGAAAAATTCTTCACCGGTACAGCGATGGATAGAAAACAGTGGAAACTCCAACCGAAATACGTGGAGTTCGCCTGACAATTCATCCCGGAGTCGGTCCAACGGCACAAACACGCCATCCTGGAATTCGGGGAATTCACGATCTGGAGGCAGTTTAGGCGGTAGTTCCGGAGGCAATTCACGTTCATCAGGTAGCAGCTCTTCTCGCTCAAGTCGAGGTGGAGGACGATGAATTACAAACAACTCGCGAGCATAGGCGCATTCGTTTGGATGTCTTCAGCGACGGTACCGCTGTTGGCACAAAATGAAATTGACATCCTGCGCTACAGTTTTCAAGAGTCGCTGGGAAGCACAAGAACCATGGCCATGGGCGGAGCGTTCGGAGCGCTCGGTGCAGATTTAGCCTGCCTGTCTGGGAATCCTGCCGGAATTGGTTTGTATCGAAGGGGCGATGCCGGTTGGACGACAGGATTTGCATCTAAGAAAGCCAAGGTGAATCTCAATGGACAATTTGGGAATGCCAACCAACTCACTGGATCTTCGACCAACTTTGGCATTGCACTGAGCTACCCTTCTGTAAATCCCGATTGGCCTGTAACGACATTGGCCATCACCACAACGCGTAAGGCGAACTTTAACGAACGAATCGAAATTGAAGACGCAACATTGGATGCCTCATTGCTGGATGTGTTCTTGGCGGAAGCCATGGGAACGGTGCCTCCTGACCTTTATGATCGGGCACCCTTCACAAGCAGCCTGGCTTGGGAAACTTATTTGTTGGATCCCCACCCCAATAACAACCCCACAGCCTACATCAGCGCCATCCCCTCAGGAGGAGTTTGGGCCGGCAAGACCATTGAGCGCAGCGGTCGATTAAACGAAACCAATATCGGTTTGGGTTCTGGTCTCAATGAACGGCTCTACCTCGGCGCGAGCATTGGAATCATCAGTTCCACATTCGATGAAACCGCCATCCATCACGAACGTCCGCGAATCGATTCATTGCAACTAAATGAATGGGAATTTCAAGAACGACTCAGTGTCGAGGGCAGTGGTCTCAATTTCAAATTGGGTGTGAATCTGGCGGCAACCAACTGGCTTCGCCTCGGATTGGCCTATCACACCCGAAGTCGTATCACCTTTACGGATGAATATTCCACCACCATTCGCAGCGCTTTCAAATCCGGTGAAAACTACGATTACAATTCCCCTTTCAATCGCCTCGAATATGTGATCTACACGCCGTCTCGGTTGTTGACTTCGGCTGCCTTTATCATGGGCAAATACGGAATCGTGACTGCGGATTACGAACGAGTCGACTACGGCTCAGGAACGCTCAATGCCTCCGCCCTTTCCGGTCCCAATGCGTATGATTTTGAAACGGAAAATGAAGCTGCTCGTGAACTTTATGGCATGTCGCACGCTGCCCGAGTGGGCGTTGAGTTTAGGATCCAGAGGGATTGGCGACTGCGTGCAGGGGCAGGAATGGAAACATCGCCTTTTACTCCAGCCGCTAATATCTCAGTGGATGCGAACCGTTATACCGGAAGCATGGGATGGGCTTATCGGACCGAAAAATGGTACGGCGCGATGACGTATCGCAGGAGCTGGTACGAGCGCGACATCTATCTTTTCTCCCCTGAATTAATCAATGCCGGGAGGTTGCAAAAAACCCACGGAATGGTCGTGGCCACCGTGGGTTTTCGAATGTGATTTCGGAATTACCGTTTGCAGTCCGGCTCTTACTTCTTGACTTTGGCTAATGCTTTGCTGATCTGAGAGTCCATCCGTGAAGTCTCTTCTTCAGCCAATTCTTTGTCGACCAAAATCCTTCCACTATGCTCATCGACGATGATTCGCTTGCGCTGCGCAATATCAATCTGTCGCTGTGGTGGAATTTTAATGTATGACCCCGCCGATGCTTCACGCTCAATCGGAACTACAGCCAATCCATTTTTCGCCGCTCCACGAATACGCTGGTAACTAGCAAGTAACCGCTCGTCAATTACATTCGCCATCTTATCGCTCAATTCCATCAAAACATCTTCCTCCTGCTGGGTTTCTGAAATAATTTCAGACAATTCTGTTTTCTTGCCTTCCAAATCAGCCTCACGCATTTCCAACTTCTCTTTACTTCCGTTTACGATTTCGGTCTTTTGCTCAGCTTGCGCCTGACACTCACGAATACGCTTTTCACACAATTCAATTTCCAACGTCTGGTATTCGACTTCTTTGTTCAAAGATTCAAATTCACGGTTGTTGCGAACGTTGTTTTGCTGTTCTGTATACTTTGCGATCAACGCCTTACTATCCTCAATTTGGATTTTGTACGCTGAAATCCTTTGATTGACCAAGTCCAGGTCTTCTTCCAATCGTTCCAGTCGGGTTCGCAACCCTTCAATTTCGTCTTCTAAATCTTCAACCTCCAAAGGCAATTCACCACGGACTACACGAATGCGGTCGATGCGGGAATCAATCAATTGCAGGTCATAGAGTGCACGGAGCTTGTCTTCTGCAGTAGAGGTAGTGGTTTTTTTTGCCATGTTGTGGTCAGCGATAGTGAATAGGATTCGGATTGGCCTTTGCCAAATGGACGGCAAAATTAGTGAATTTTTCTTTTAGCTGGCTGACTATCAAGTCGGTTGTTTGCCATTCACTTTCATAATGCCCGACATCAGCAATCACAATCCGGTCATCGGCATCGAAAAATTCGTGGTATTTAAAGTCAGAAGTAACAAAAACATCAGCCCCAGCTCGTATGGCATCTGCCAACAAAAAGCTTCCAGATCCGCCACAGACGGCTACTTTTCGAACTTCACGACCGAGTAGCTTGGTATGCTTAACGACCGCACAGCCTAACGAATCTTTTATGGCATCCAAGAATTCCAACTCCGATTTGGGTTGTTCTAACGTTCCAAGCATTCCGCTTCCGACGTGGCGCAATTGGTTCTTCAAAGGCCAAATTCCGTGTGCAACCTCTTCATAAGGATGAGCCTCATGCATGGCGCGGAGCACCGCTCCCAAATTATGTGGCTCCACAACCACTTCAAGCCTCCTTTCCTGCACGGTTTCTTTATGCCCCAGTTGACCAAGGGTTGGATTTGAGCCTTTCAAAGGACGAAAAGTGCCTTGCCCTTCTACGGTAAAGCCGCATTCATCGTACGCTCCTATCCGACCGGCACCGGCATCGAATAGTGCCTGCTCCAGAACTTCGGCTTCTGTAGCCGGCGTGTACACCACCAATTGCATCAACACATCCGACTTTGGGCGCAACACCTCCAACGTCGCAAGGTCACACCCCACTTGTTCAGCCAACTTCAAATTCACGCCGTCTTTGACGTTGTCGAGGTTGGTGTGAATGGCGTACAATTGAATGTTATTTCGAATGGCCGCCATGACCGTCCGCTCAACATAATTCGCGCCATTCAAACGCTTGAGGCCTTTGAACACAATGGGGTGATGGGAAACAATCATATTCGCTCCACAACGCACCGCTTCCTCAATGACAGCCTCTGTACAATCCAATGAGACCAACACCCCATTTACCTCTATATCACTACTCCCGACGAGTAGGCCAGAATTGTCATACGATTCTTGCAAAGCTGGTGGTGCCCACCGTTCCAAATGGCGCATGACATCGCGCACCTTGACGCTTGTTCCTTGTTGCATGCACCAAATGTAAGGGAGCTCCCGAACAACCCGTACTTTTGACGCATGAATCCCACCGATCTTCCAAAGCCTTTACTGCGGATTTCAGCCGCTCTTTACACCCTCGGTGTGCGTTTCAGGCATTGGCTATTCGATACGGGAATCGCCAACTCCAAGGAAGGAGCCATCAAAACCATTGTCCTCGGAAATTTGACGGTTGGTGGCACCGGAAAAACGCCAATGACCGAATGCATTGTTCGAGAATTGGAATCCATTGTGGGCCCAGGCAAAATCGGAATATTGAGCAGAGGATACGGTCGAAAAACGAGTGGATTTCAATGGGTTCATTCTGACTCAGAAGCCCCAGACGTCGGGGACGAACCCCTGATGCTAAAGCAAAAGTTGGATCAGGCTCCGGTCGCCGTTTGCGAAAATCGTTTGAACGGATTGGAGCGCATGAAAGCCGAACATCCCGAATTGGATTGGGTGGTTTGTGACGATGCCTTTCAGCATCGGTCATTGAAACCAACCTTGAGCTTATTGCTCATCGATTCCAATCAACCGGTCGTCAAGGATCAAATGATTCCAATGGGAAGATTGCGGGATCTACCAAGTCGGATGCATCATGCAGATGCAATCATCATCACACGAGTTGCACCCGGAACAAACAACTTACGGGAGCAATTTGCTCCAACCTTTTCTGAAGAACGACCCGTTTTTGGCAGTCAGATGGACTTGCTTCCATTGCGGACATGGCCTGATCGTTCTGCGTGTTCGAACGGTGATGCAAACGTTTCTCCTGACCAACGCGAGCGAATTTTGGCCGTTGCGGGAATCGCTCAACCCGATCGATTTATGGACGGACTAGCCGAACGATTTCAAGTAGTTCGCCGTGAAGCGTTTCCGGATCACCATACATTTGGCCCAGATGATTTCGATCGATGGAAGCGAATCTCAGGCTTGGATCGACTGCACGCCTTGGTCACAACAGAAAAAGACGTCATGCGTTTCCCAAAGGATGGAATTGCTGGTGTTGAAGTTCGCTATGAATCAATCCAAGCCAACTGGACGAATTATGCAAAATTTCGGGGTTGGCTGGCACAGGTTATAGATGAGCATTCGAATTGATTGCCTTCGCGCCGTGCATACATAAGAGAAATTCAAGATATTTGAATCATGAAGGAATTTGTGAAGAAGCACACCGGCGTGGTCGCCTCATCCTTACCGATGCTATTGGTCCTTTCGATCTTGATGGTCGGATGCGAAAAGTCATATGGCCCCAAAAACTCCGTATCCGGAGTATTGACTGGAGAAGGATTGGGAGTGGAAATGGAATTGAGGAAATGGGAGAATGGCCAATTTGTTGCAATTGGTTCAACCACCTCTTCCATGGAAGGTGAATTTTTGTTGATTCCTGACGAACCATTGGTCATGGATTACTACCAACTCATGGTGAGCAATAGCTCTCCGATGGTCGTCATCATGGATAGCACCATGGGCGTCTACATCGAAGCCGAAATACCCGGGGGTGGATTCATAACAAACGCGACCATTTCTGGCTCAAAACCGACCGAGGAGGTCCATGAGTATTATGCCAAAGCAATGCCACTTCAAACGCATTTGAGTCGGCTGCGAGGCATGATGCAAATGACCGATCGCAACGATCGAGAAAAAATGCAAGAACTCTCAGACGAAGCCACGCGTAAAAAAAATGAAGCCGATAACTGGGCTAAAGATTTCATCGTACAGCATCCCGGTTCGCCTGCATTGCTTGGACCTTTGGAACACCTCGAAATCAGTTCAAACGCTGATTTGGTTCAGCAAATACTGGATGAAACAAAAGACCAACTTTCTGACGGATCCTTTCACAAAGCGCTTTCACAGGTCAAGAAACAAGCCGCAGTTGATCGAAAAAATCAACAGAAACGGGTTGTACAAAAAGGCAATGGCGCCAACCCCCCTCGTCAAGCGAAGAATTCTCGTTATGGCATTGGCGACCAAGCGCCTGACATCGTGATGAACGATCCAGACGGAAATGAACTTCGCTTAAGCGACTACCGCGGCAAAGTTGTGTTGCTCGACTTTTGGGCGTCTTGGTGCGGGCCATGTAGAAGGGAAAATCCCAATGTGGTCAATGCATACAACCAATACCATGCAAAAGGATTTGAAGTGTTTTCTGTATCGCTTGATCAAGATGTAAACCGATGGAAAGCGGCCATTCAACAAGATGGATTGATGTGGTCAAACCATGTGAGCGACCTCAAAGGTTGGCAAAATGAAGCCGCCCGCGCCTATGGCGTCTCAAGCATTCCATATGCAGCCCTCATTGACCAAAATGGCACCATTGTAGCAACTCACTTGCGTGGTCCTGCTTTGACTGCCAAGCTCAATGAGTTATTGCGTTAACCAATCAAGCCATTGAGTTCCCCGCATCGCGTCCACCTTGCTTCTGATTTGCACCTTGGGGCTCCAAACCCAGAAGGAAGCAGAAACCGCGAAATGCGCTTTATTGAATGGTTAGAAAACTCCGCTCGAGGGTTAGGACATGCAGCAGCCGGCCCTGCGACCGAAATTCATTTGGTGGGTGACGTATTCGACTTTTGGCACGAATACCGACGAGCTGTTCCCAAAGGTGGAGTGAGGTTACTCGGAGCCATTGCACGTATCACAGATGCTGGCATTCCGGTTCATTACCATACAGGCAACCACGATCTCTGGACCTATGGTTACCTTGAAGAAGAGGTGGGTGTGACGCTTCATCGTGAACCCATTGTTCGCGAGTATGACGGTTTACGATGCATGATTGGCCATGGCGACGGTTTGGGTCCGGGCGATTATGGATACAAACGAATCAAAAAAATTTTCACCAATCCCTTGTTGCAATGGGCCTTTCGTTGGGTACATCCTGACCTAGGCATTGGTTTAGCAGCGTATCTATCCCGAAATAGCCGAGCGAACGGTGGCAAAGAAGATTTGGTTTTTGAGAAAAAAGAACACGAGTGGTTGTGGAAGTACTGCCAAGAAACATTGAAAGAGGAGCCGATTGATTGTTTTGTTTTTGGACATCGGCATCTTCCGCTCGACTTAATGGTGGAGCATCCGGCAGCAGATCAATCACCAGCACGGTACATCAATCTTGGAGATTGGATCAACCATTTTACTTGCGCTAAAATTGAGAACGGAAAAGCTGAATTGCTTCAATTGTGAGCCAATCCAAAGATGATTTAAGCGCATAAAAAAATCCCCTGAAGTTCAGGGGATTTTTTATGGTTCGCTTATTCAAATTGAGATCAGCGGCGAATCAACAATTTCCCTGTTTCTTGGAACTTTCCGTTGACCAACCGAACGATGTATTGCCCATTGGGAACCGTGCTCACATCTATCACAATTGGACCACCGAGGTAGCCTTGAATGGCCTGATCCACGCTCAATTTTCCGGTAAGGTCAAACACCTGAAGTTGGAAATCTCCGCGCATCACTGAAGACTGTGCAGTGAAATTGGCATTGGCCGTTGGGTTGGGATAGAGCAACAAACCCTGCTGAGCTGAAGCTTGATCCTCATCGATGTCTTCGACATCCAAGAATAAATCTGAACGGAAGATTCCACGACCGTGTGTCGCTGCATAAATGGCGCCTTGATTCGATGGATTGATCCATGGCGAAGCACCTCTCCATTGTTGTTTCAAGTCGAATACCGGTGCAGTAACCTGATTGGGGGCAGAAGCCATATTTTGATTAGCCATCACCCAATCATCTCCACCGTTGTCTGTAGCGAAAATGCCATATTCGGTTCCGATTACAATCGTTTGTCCTGAAGGATCCATGGCATCGATGACAACGTCATAACAAGGCATTTTAGACAATCCGCTGACATTCCAAATGTTTGTCCAGTTGACATCTTCATCCAATGCGTTGAACGTCTCTTGAACCTTTCCAGATGAAACGGTTCCATATCCACCAACCGTAATCACCACGTGGTTTGGATTGTTAGGATCTACCGCAATACCCGTAATGGCCGCACCCACACTTTGAATTTGCTTGCGCATGTTAGCAGGAACATCCTCTTGAGAGTAAATGGACTCCATACCATCGAAACGGAACAATTTTCCATCCCAGCCGCTGACAAACATGTGGTTACCTGCCTCTGGCTCTACATTCACCGTGAATTCAACGGCTTTTGTTCCCGTTCCGGCAGGAGCATTGTCTAGACGGATCCATTTCGGGGTGGTATTGAAGTTCAAACCATCACGGGTCATCCAAATACCGTTGCCACCATTGAATCCAGCAATGGTCACGGTCGTGTAGGGGTCTCTTACTTGCAATCTACCTGCGACATCATTGAGGGTATCTCCAGGATGGAAGTACATCGTGTCACAAACTTCTGTCACGTCGTAGACATCCATTTCCATGTACGTCGTATCGTATCCAACCGTATTGTATACCCATTCATCCCAATCAGCGATGTAAAGTGAATCTACGATTGGGGTAATGTCTGTAATGACTTGTTCTGTTCCGACAAACGTGCTATCGGTAACACACTCCAATTGTTCAATAGCAACTTGAGGATCCAACCAGAAATAATCAGGATCTGCAGTCAATGGTTCATCCAACAATCGGTCAGGTCGAATCAATTCTTCATAGTATGGGAGCTCAACCCCCTCTGGCAGGGTGTAATCAAAGTCCAGATTTTGGTTGGAAGTCGAAAGCGTGAAGGTGCTGTCAGTGACCGTCTGTCCGTATGGATTTACCAAAATCACTTTTCGCTCAGTATCTGGGTCATCTGAGTTTTCATACAGTCGCACCACTGAATAGAATTGGCCAATTTCTCCTTGCGTATTTGCTAAATCAATGATGTTCTCGTCCCAGAAATCCCCGTAATTATTGATTGCTCCTGGTCCCACCGTACCTCGGGACAGACCGCCGTTCTGTGAAGTGGCATAGAAAGCATACTCGTATCCTTCGGCTTCTGTAATTTGAGAAATAGAACAATCAAAACCGTCACCTCCTTGCACTTCGATGGCCTCTTGATCGCTCAAGAAATAACCGCTAGCGGGAATGAACAAAGAACCATTGTCTTGCGTTCCTCCGAGTACGGCGCTGCGGGCACTGTGATCCATTCCGTAGAACTGTGTTACTGCAAAATCGCGATTCATGTCAACGTATGATTCGCCGCCATCTGTGCTTTTGTAGATACCTCCATCCGTCGCAACGTACATGTTGCCGTATGGGGTGAAAATGATTTCGTGCACATCGGCATGCACGTCGATTGTCGTTCCAGCAAAGTCGAACGCATAAGCAGCCAATTCAGCTTGTTGATTTGGTCCCGAACGCCACAACTCGATGCCGCCAACGTATGCAAGGTCCGGCTGGCCCTGCGCTACTCCCAACGCAAGGTCATAAATGCCTTGGTTTCTTGGAAGCGGCGTCGCCTCTAGGATATCGTTTGGCCAAACGTTGCTCCACGTTTCTCCAGCATTTGAAGAGTGATAGAGTCCTCCAAATGACCCCCCACTCGTCGCGAATACAGCAAAAGCGTGATTGGGATCGTCGATGGAAATGTCCACTCGAACGCGGCCATTACCGCTCTGTGGCAAGACCGTATCGTCATTGTTTGAGCCTGAAACTGAGTTGAAGGAAGTGAAATCCGTTCCTTCACTGCGGTAGACCCGGCAGTTGTTCATTCCAATCAACATGTATGAACCATCCTGTGCCACCGCGATGTCTGCGACAGCGCCATTGATGTCACTGCTTGGGCTCATGGTCATGACGCCGTCTTCGATGAAACCAAAGCCGGCATTTGAACCAAACCAAACGCGATTTTCATCGTTGGGATCTGGAACCATCGCATCGACTGCAGAAAAATCACCCGAACCAAACTCGCCTGGATCTGTGCCTTCAACCAATTCAAAAGTCTCACCATCTGCAGACCACCAAATGCCGCGTCCTCGGAAAGAGCTTCCTCCTTCACCTCCACCGCCTTCAAAAAGAGAACCTGAACCGACGTAGACGTGACCAGCTTTTGTGATTCCAATTGAACCAATCATCATTTGATCAAGACCAAACACCTGATTCCAATCATTCCCGCCATTGTATGATTTCCACAAACCGCCTGAGACAGACCCAGCGTACAAAACCGTTTCTTCCACGCTGGGATCATCTGGAATCACAGCCGCAATGGCGCGGGTACGTCCACCAATGTTATCCGGGCCCATTTCATTCCAATAGTGCTCCGTTGATCGACCGTTGACCGACTGATTCGCAGCAAATCGCTCCACTTCTTGACGAAGTTCAAAGAGCCCCGCCTCGTTCATTTCACCCGTCTCGATATCACCGCGAAGCATTTTTTGAATTTCCCAAGCACCTTCCGGTGATTGTGCTTTTTCAGCTTCAACCCTTGGAAGATAACCATTGGTTTCTCCGATGTTTGAAGATGTGATGGAATTGCTAGAAGAAATTTGCCACCCCACAAAGGCGGTAACAATAGCAGCCGAAGCAACAAAATATGATTTCAATTGCATGGTTTTGGTTTTGTCATTCAGGAGTTCGAAAGTTACAACAATCCAATCGCTCACCAAGCCTTTCTGTTCACGACTTCAACCTCAATGTGCAAGACAGGGGAATGAACAGCAGATTTACCCGTTGAAATGGGCAAAATCGAACAATGCCAGAAAGTAATAAATGCGATGAAGCCGTTCAGAAAAGATGCTTCTCAGCATGATAACTGGAGCGAACAAGTGGTCCACTTTCGACGAACCTAAATCCTTTTTTCAGCCCCAATTCCTTGAGCTCGGAAAAGACGTCCGGATGAATGAACTCAACTACTGGCAGGTGTTTTGGTGTGGGCTGTAGATACTGACCAAGCGTTAGTACTTGGCAATCCACACTGCGCAAATCGTCCATGGTTTCAACCACCTCATCAAATGTTTCGCCGAGACCGAGCATCACACCTGACTTGGTTTTGATTCCGGCTTGTCGCAACCGCCGTAGTACCTCCAAGCTGCGATCGTATTTCGCCTGAATGCGCACGGCTTTGGTCAAGCGCCGGACAGTTTCAAGGTTGTGCGAGACGATTTCTGGGGCAACTTGGATGATGCGCGCCAGGTTTTCCCACTTGCCCGCAAAATCTGGAATAAGCGTTTCGAGCGTTGTTCCAGGACTCTGATGGCGAATCGCCCGAACCGTCTGTGCCCAAATTTCGCTTCCACCATCAGGCAAATCATCTCGATCGACCGATGTAATCACCGCGTGCTTTACGTTCATCAGCTTGACAGAACGCGCCACCCGACCGGGTTCCATAACATCGACCTCCAGAGGTTTTCCTGTAGCGACATTGCAAAATCCGCACGATCTCGTGCAGATATTTCCTAAAATCATGAAGGTTGCTGTGCCCGCTCCCCAGCATTCCCCCATATTGGGACAATGGCCGCTTTCACAAATCGTATGCAATTTGTGCTCAGATACGATGTCGCGGACCTCCTTGTATTCAGGCCCTGTAGGTAGCTTGACCCGGAGCCATTTGGGCTTGGGGACTCGCTGCGACTCGGGATTGGGATTGGTGGGGGTCGTCATGGCTGTTTCCAGATTAATCTCTCCAGTTTCTTCCAACTTCAAAGGTGGCAAACAATGTGACAAAGAACCGATTGTTCTGTTCAAACTTATCCGCAAAAATTTCTGGCGCTACCAAAAACCCATCAAATGAAACCCCGGTCGACAGCGTTTTGGGAACATAGCGTTCTGTTCCATATTCAAAATCAAGCGCGTAGCTGGCATGAAAACCAGGAACAACCTTTAACTCGTCCAGGCCATTGCTCCATGCGGCCATGCCATATATGTTATCAGAAAAGTGCAGGTCTGGATCATAGCGTTCGGTGGCCACATAGTCGTAGGGGATGTCCGGATATCCAATTTCGAGGTATACCGGTTTCAAAATCCCTGCAGAGCATCCTACCTTCCAAAAAGCACCGTATCGCACCCCATTTTTCCTGGATTTCAATGCCAAAACCGATTGCTTTCCGAACCAAAGGCGAAGCATTTGCAGCGTATTCTGCTTGCCATACACGTATGGCCTGCCATTCTCATAAATGGGATTCGAAGTTCGGATTTCCTTTGGGTGCTTAAAGTATGCTAGATCCGCACCAAATTGTTTGATTTCGAGTGGATTAACGTAGTTCCCTCGTCGAAAAGTTACGCCCAATCCCTGTGTGTGAAAAATCGCCCCAACTTGCAACTCATCTGTGACTGCCAAATTTGGTTTGCCATCGCTGTAAGGCGAAAGTGCATTGGATGGATTTTGTTGAGCGTTCACCACAAGCCAACCACTCGCTGCCATGAATAGGACGAGTAAAAGGACGAGGTTTCGGAGCTTTGGAATGAGTTGGGACCCAAACATGATTCAAATTTAGCGTGGAAGATTGGATCTTCGATGCACCTTTGCAACTGTTAAGAACCCAAACGCACCTCGAATGAATGATCGACCTGCTGATTATACTTTGACCTACAATGGTGAATTGCGCACGACCATGACCCACCAAAAATCCGGAACGACAGTCTTGACCGATGCGCCTGTGGACAACCACGGTAAAGGCGAATCATTTTCTCCAACGGATTTGGTCAGCTCTGCTTTGGGCAGTTGCGTCATGACCATCTTGGCAATAAAAGCCAGAGACATGGACCTTGAACCCTCAAAAATGGCCGCAGACATATGGAAAACAATGGGGACAAATCCGAGACGCATCCAACGAATCGAAATCGATCTGACCATTCACATGCCAGAGGCTACCGACCAACAAAAGAAAATATTAGAACGCACAACAAGAGCGTGTCCGGTAGCGCGCTCGTTGCATCCGGACACAGAAGAAATTGTCAATTTCTACTGGACTTGAGGTTACTCGCAGACCTCAACTTCGGCATATGCTGCACAAGCAGAATAGCTTGTTGCGCATGACGCCAACAAAGAGGCGGCTAAAATCAAGCCGATTGCGTATTGAAAAAACCGTTTCATCGTTCGGTTGTTAAAAGTTCTGTTCATCCTACGAAGGATACAACGCGAAGGTTGCGTTTAGATGTATATTCAAGGCATGGATTCCGCACAACTTATCACCATCTTGTTTTTAATTCTAGCCTTGATGGCAGTGGGAATGGTCGTTTTGGCCAGGCAAATGAGCAAGAAAAGCTCGGTTGGAAGAGATAATCCTGATGAGCTGAATCGGCTTGCCTTTGATCGTGATCAGTTGCAATCAGAATTGGATCGCACAAGAGAAGAAGTCAAAGGACTCAGACATGATTTACAATCAGCCATCGAGGCCAGAGGTCGCGCAGAGCAGAAATACGAAGATTTTTCGCAAGAAGCAGAAAGGAGAAGGCAAGAAATGAAACGCGAGTTTGATTTGCTCGCTCGCAACATCCTGGAAGAAAACGCGGAGCGCCATCAAAAGCAACTGGCCGAAGGGGGCAAAGAAACGCTTTCTGCAGTTGTCAAACCCATTCAAGAGAAGTTTGTCGAGCTCCAAAACCAGATGAACAAGTTCTATGGGGATGAACGTGAACAATTGGGACAGCTCGACAAAGAATTGGAAAAGCTATTCGCACTAAATCAGAACCTACAAACAGAGGCCAAACACCTAACCAATGCCCTAAAGGGTGAAAGCAAGGTCCAAGGTGACTGGGGGGAGTATCAATTGGAGCGGATTTTGGAACAAGTGGGGCTCATCGAAGGAATCCACTTCTCAAAACAATCTTCAAAGCGAGATGAATCTGGCAAACTTTTCCGTCCAGACTTTCTAATCAAATTGCCTGATGAAAAAGTCCTGATTGTCGATAGCAAAGTGAGCTTAACCGCCTACGAACGCATGACCCAATGCGAGGATGCAGCAGAATTGGAACGAGAGCGAAAACTGCATGCACAAAGTGTCAGTGCCCACATCAAAAGCCTCGGAACCAAGAATTACGCTGAACTGTACGGCAAGAGTACGGATTACACGTTGATGTTCATGCCCATTGAAGCTTCATGGGTAGCGCTTGGTCAACATTTATTGGAATTACAAGAAGAGGCCTTGCGACAAAATGTATTGCTCGTTTCAACCAGCACCCTGATCGCGACCCTGCGAACCATCAGTTATGTATGGAAACAAGAGGAACAAAAAGCCAACATCCAAAACATCGTCGAACGCGGAGGTAAACTGTACCATCAAATCCATTCATTCTTGGAGGAGTTTTCGAAAATCAAAGCCCGATTGACGCAAGCTCAGTCCTCCTATGATGATGCCTTGACCAAGCTGCAAGGACGACAAGGCGCTCTGTACCAAGCTGAGCAAATGAGAGAACTTGGAATTCACGTGAAATCAAAAATTCCAGATGAATTCCTCTCCGAATCGACTCCAGAAATTCAATCCCGTGAAACGGATCATGCACAAAATTGAGTTTCATTCGATTCTTCCTTTCGGATTGTCCGTTTGGCTCGGGGCGCTGATGATGCTCGGGAGTGGTTGCTCTTCGACCACCAATGTGCTCAACAAATCCGCCCAGCGCCCCTATGATTTTGAAGCACAGATATTGCATCCTCAGTGCAGTGTACTCCCAGCGGGCATTGATTCCGTCGATGTCTACTTGGAATGGAACCGAAAAGAATGCCTGTACCTCAGGGAATCCCCACAAGCTCCATTCACCGCCAACCTATCCATCCAAGCTGGAACTTTTGAAGTGAATTGGAGCGATACCTTATCGGATTATGCTCCTAAATGGTCTCGGATTCATTGGCGAAGCTCATTGGCGGAATTTGCAGCTGATTGGAATCAAGGAACCAATTTAATCGAGGTAAAACTGAGCGATTTGAATCGGAACACGAGTGCGGAATGGTCGGTGCCGTTGCCACAACCAGGAAAACCACGAACACCATTTCACAGTGATGGCTGGCCGGTTTATAACCAGTTCGCACATGTGGGCGATACGGTTTATTTCATTACCGATGCCAACATGACCTGGCAACACGCAAGTGTTGAAATACCTCGCTCTTTACCTTCTCCCCCATTCACCCAAACCCAGGACAAATCGGATACCCTTCAACCCATCCTGCGATCGGAATGGATTTCTGACGATACCGGCTGGAGCGGATACATCGTGCAGCCCGGACTAAATATTGTTGGTCAGCCCACCAATGACGGTTCCATTCGAGTTGCGCATCGTCTCCAAGGTACCACAGCTGAACATCCCTATGTCAGGGACCTGAGCGATATGATCATGGCGAGCCGATACATTACCTCCAGATCTGAATTTGACCAGATGATGGACGCCGATGATGCCAAAGCCGCTTTGGATGAATTTTGGTTGAATTGTTCCAGCGACCCTTCGCAGGCCTCAGCGCTCATTGCAACCTATTACGGTCGTGTGGAGGAAGCGAACCGATATTTTTCGGGAATCTATCCGGGCTGGCGAACGGATCGGGGCATGGTGCATATCGTTTTTGGGGTGCCCGACAAAGTCCGAAAATCCAAGGATAGCGAATGGTGGGTTTATGGCGAAGAGGGTTCTGCCAATGCCATAACCTTTCGGTTTTTGCACGTGGAACATCCATGGGATGAGGATTTCTACGTCTTGAGTCGTTCAATACAATTCAGATCGCCATGGGATCGCATGGTCACGAATTGGAGGAATGGAAGAATCAAAATCGATTGATTTGCCGATACCTTTGCTCCACTGAACTCACGCATCCATGCCATTTGATTTACCGTCGCCTCAGCGACCTTCACGGGATTCAAAATCCACATCCAAATTTCCAGCCTCATCCGACGGTGGCAAAAAGCGGTATACAGGCCCAAAAAGACCTCCTAAAGGAAGCTACATTTTCGGTTGGCATCCCATTCAAGAAGCCATTGAATCGGGAAAAGAGTTTCAGCGGGTCTTGATTCAACGCGATGAAAAAGGGGAACGAACTGGGCAACTTTTGCAGCAACTCAAATCCTTGAACATTCCCGTTCAACGCGTTCCAAAAGAGAAACTGAACCGCGTTACAGTCAAGAATCATCAGGGCATCATCGCCTTTCTATCACCCATTCCTTATCAGCCTTTGGACGAAATTATTGCGCGTGCATACGAAGCGGGACAGGAGCCATTGCTCGTGGCACTTGATGGTGTGACGGATGTTCGCAACATCGGAGCCATCGCCCGAAGTGCAGAATGCTTCGGAGTCACAGCGCTTATCATCCCTTCATTTGGAGTTGCACCGATCCAAGAGGACGCCATCAAATCCTCATCAGGTGCATTGCTGCGTATCCCCGTTTGCCGGGTTCCAGACCTCTCCATCGCATTAAAGGATCTATCGAACAATGGCATCACCTCAATCGCTCTCAATGAAAAAGCCGAAAAATCGATTCATGAACGCTCTTTAGATGGTCCTGTGTGCTTGGTCATGGGTGATGAAGGCTCTGGAATTTCAGAGCAAATCATGCGGGAATGCCCGCTGCAGCTGCGATTGCCGATGACCGGAAAAATTGGAAGCTTGAACGTTTCAGTGGCTGCAGGCATCGCATTATCCCACCTTTCATTGTGGAAAGACAATTGAAACACCCTGCTCAACCCCTCTTGGTGTAGGTTATCATTGCTTTAGAAGAAGTGTGCTTCATCGTGCTTCTAATTAAGCTTTGATTCTCATGAATAAACCAAGGACACTTGGATTTTTTTCCGCTCAATACACATTGTTGTTGGTCTTTCTGTTGATTGCATCCACTGGGTCGAGTCAATTTTGGAAAGGACTCAGGATGTACGAACGCGACCAATATCAAGAAGCGGTTGTCGCATTCGAAGAGGCCATCAATCGGTGGCCAAATGACACCATGAGTTGGCGCATGATGGGCAAAACCCAAATGCTCATGGTCGATTTCGAATCGGCGGAAAGGACTTATGAGGAATTAAATTATCGCACTACGCTTAATGATGAAGACCAAATGAATTGGGCCAAGTGCTTGATGCACCAGGGAAAATATGGTCAAGCAGCTGATTTATTAGAGAAATTGGTGACTTCCAAAGAAGTTCCAGAATATGCCAAACGCATCTGGGACCAGTGCATGCTTAAGCTCAAAGTGTCCGAAGATGAGCGTTATTGGGAAATCGCCGCCTTGCAATTTCCAGGCTTGGAGACGGCCTCTGCGCCGGGAATCAGCAATGGCATGCTGTATTTTTCGACTGAACCCTTTCGATGGGGACAATCCGATGACAAAACCAGGTTGGGAAGGAACGAGGTATGGACATTGGATTTGAAATCGAACAATCCGCATGTGATGAGAGCCAAAACCGTCAAGGAATTGAATCTTCCTGAACATGATGGAATCATCTGTTTATCACCTGATGGCAAATCCATCGCCTATTCCAAAAAAAGCGAAAGTACCTTGGCCTGGTTTGGCGACCCCATGAATGGCGGTTATCAACTCCTCATATCAACGCGGGTCAATGACTCCATTTGGGCTGAATCCCGACCATTCCCGTTTGTTGAAAAGGGCTTCGTTTTTGCTCATCCCACCTTTTCTCCTGACGGCTCTAGGCTCTACTTTTCGACCGACTTGCCTTCACCAGAATCGCAAGGGGGTTTGGACTTATGGGTCTCACAACGAAATGGAACCTTTTGGGAAGAACCTGTCAATCTCGGCCCGGAAGTGAATACGGAAGGAGATGAAGTCTTTCCAACGTTCGACAAAAACGGCAGACTCTACTTTTCATCTGACGGACATCCGTCCTTGGGGGGATTGGATGTCTATTGGACTGAAGTCGACACCACCGTTCAACAAGAGGCACGTCATTGGCGACAAGGTGATGCATGGACCAAACCTGTCAGGCTGCGATTCCCGATCAACACCATGGCCGACGACTTTAGCTTCGTGCCTGAAGAAGATTTAAATCAAGCCTTTATCTGCTCCAATCGAGCAGGTAAAGATGAGGTGTTCCGGGTCGAGCAAACCTCAGATAAAGTTGTTTGTGAAATCTTTGTGAACGACTATTCAACGGGCATGCCCATTTCCCGCGTTCCCATCCGAATCATCGACATGCAGGATGGTTCAGCATGGGATACCCGAACTGAATTGGACGGGACGCTCAAACTCGAATTACCGGAAAATCGAGGATATCGCGTGGAAGTCGCGCTCAAAGGTTATTTGACCCATCGTACAGTCATCACGACCGAAACGATGAATTCTGTGCTGAATGTCGAATTAGCGAAAATTCAAACCCTGAATCACCAGCAATTCGCTGCAGAATACATGGGTGGAAGGCCATTTGAGTTGGCCGGCTTGAATTGGGAGGCCCAAGATCGCATCACGCGATCCTCGGAAAGCGTATTGTATGAATTGGCTGATTTCCTCAAACTCAATCCTGAGATTTTCCTCGAAATTCGCTCGCATGAAGACGCTTCTTCATGGGATTTCGATGATCAACCGAATCAGCGCATTTCCAAAAATCGATCCATAGAAATTGAATCGTTTTTATTGAAAGCAGGAGTTTCGCCGAAGCAGATGATTAGCGTGGGCAAAGGGATTGATGAACTCCGTAATGACTGCCTTCCTGGTGAGCCCTGTGCATCATACAATCACGAACTCAACAACCGAACAGAGTTCCGAATTTATGGCTTGCTCCAGCAAACGCCGGGACAAATCAACCCCGTCCAGTTTCAAAAAGGCTCCTAAAAAAAGGGGGTTATCCGCGGAATGCGTTTCCACGGTAAACCGCCGCTGCGCCCAACTCCTCCTCGATGCGTAGCAGCTGATTGTACTTGGCAACACGGTCAGAACGGCTAGCAGAACCGGTCTTGATTTGACCTGTATTCAAGGCAACAGCCAAATCCGCGATGGTAGTGTCTTCCGTTTCACCGCTGCGATGGCTCATGACACTCGTATAATTGTTCGTATGCGCCAAGCTCACCGCTTCGATGGTTTCAGTTAGGGTGCCGATTTGATTCACCTTGACCAAAATCGAATTCGCAATGTGATTCTCAATTCCTCGAGCAAGGCGATGCGTATTCGTCACAAACAAATCATCACCGACCAATTGAATTCGATCACCAACGGCATCTGTGAGCATTTTCCAAGCATCCCAGTCGTCTTCTGCAAGCCCATCCTCAATGCTAATGATGGGGTACTTCTCGGTCCATTCCTTCCAAAAATCCACCAATTGTCCGCCTGTCATGCGATCACCGGTCGATTCAAAAATGTATTGATTGGACTTTGCATCATAAAACTCCGAGGCCGCAGCGTCCAATGCAATGAGCAAATCATCACCTGGGCGATATCCCGCCTTTTCGATCGCTTCTATGACCACTTCAATGGCTTCTGTATTGGAACCCAAATTCGGAGCAAATCCACCTTCGTCTCCAACATTCGTGGCATGGCCTCGATCCTTCAATACTTTTTTGAGCGTATGAAATACCTCTGTTCCCATGCGCAATCCGTCCGAAAAGGTTTCAGCTCCGACGGGCATGATCATGAATTCTTGAATATCGATTTTGTTGTCGGCATGCGATCCGCCGTTCAGAATATTCATCATTGGAACGGGCAAAGTATGCGCATTGACCCCCCCAACGTAGCGGTACAAAGGCTGTCCAGAACACTCGGCGGCAGCATGAGCTGCAGCCAGCGATACACCCAAAATGGCATTGGCACCAATCTTTCCCTTATTTGCTGATCCATCCAAATCAATCATCGCCTGGTCAATGCCTCGTTGATCGAACACATCAAAACCCAACAACTCATCCGCCAACACTTCATTCACATGCTCTACTGCACGGGTCACTCCTTTCCCCATCCATTCTTCCCCTCCATCACGCAACTCAACCGCCTCATGAACTCCTGTTGACGCGCCGGACGGCACAGCTGCTCGCCCCATGCATCCATCGCCTGTAACGACGTCTACCTCAATGGTTGGATTGCCCCTCGAATCAAGAATCTGTCGGGCTTGAATTTGATCAATGTAACTCATAACTGAATTTGAAAATTTCGCGCATGCAATTGCGCAGAGACTCGAATCATTGCAAAGTCTTGGTTAAAAACCGGCGCGAAGTTACTGAATCATGCCGGTACAACCGCATGTTGCATATTCGCAACAAATTGGTCGAACAAATAGCGGCTATCATGAGGACCTGCCGAAGCCTCTGGATGGTATTGAACAGAGAATACGGGTCGACCTTTGAGCGCAATACCTGCAACCGTATCGTCATTCAGGTGAACGTGTGTAAGCTCCACGTCTGGATGCGAATCAAGTGAAGCCCTGTCCACAACAAACCCATGATTTTGAGAGGTGATTTCAGCCTTTCCGGTGAGCAAATTTTTGATTGGATGATTCACGCCTCGGTGGCCATTGAACATTTTGGTTGTTTTCAGTCCTTGACTCAGGGCCAGCACCTGATGGCCTAAACAAATTCCAAAAATGCTACGCTCAGTTTCAACCAATGATTTTACCAATTCTACGGTGTCAGACATTGCACCGGGGTCTCCAGGGCCATTCGAAAGCATAATGCCGTCAGGATCAACTGCCATCATTTCCTCTACTGTCGTTTGCATCGGAAAAACATGCACAGTGCATCCTCTTTCGGTAAGGCAACGAACGATGTTCTTCTTGACACCTAAATCCAAAAGGGCAACGGTAAGTCCATTGGCTTTGCTGGCATCGGGCTCAACGACATATGGAGCATCGCAGGTCACTTCACTACTCAACTCCAATCCCTCCATGGATGGCACTGACTTCAAGCGTTGCACCAATTCCGCTTCATCCGTACCATCACTGCAAATGATCGCATTCATTGCTCCCTTTTGACGAATGTGTCGAACCAAGGCTCGAGTGTCCACATCGCAAATTCCAACCACCCCATCACGTTCCATGGAATCTTGCAACGTTCCATTTCCGCCAACACGACTCGCTATTGAGGAAAAATTCTTGGTGACTACGCCGGCTATCTGGACGCGATTCGATTCCACCTCCTCCACGTGGACCCCATAGTTGCCTATGTGCGAAGTCGCCATGACGAGGATTTGTCTGTGATAGCTGGGATCAGTGAAAATTTCTTGGTAACCATACATCCCCGTATTGAAAGCAATCTCACCCGTCGTCACCCCAATTGCACCTGCAGATTTGCCTTGAAACTTCGTCCCGTCAGCCAATATCAAAACAGCCGGAACCCGTGAGTCTTTTTTCGCTACCATGGTGCAAAGATAGATTCTTCAAATCAGTAGACACCCAAAATACCTTCATGGATTTTTCCACCACTTTCGAAAATGTATGGAAAAGAAAACGGGAGGTATTCCCTCCCGTTTGCTATTCGATTAATGGAACTTAATTCAGTCCTTCTTCTCTTCTTCGTCTGCTTCATCATCCGCAGGGGCCTCCTCTGCTGCAGCCTCAGCAGCAGGGGCTTCCTCATCGGCAGCCTCAGCAGCAGGGGCCTCCTCTGCTGCAGCCTCAGCAGCAGGTGCTTCCTCAACGGCAGCCTCAGCAGCAGGTGCTTCCTCAACGGCAGCCTCA
>JAQBTQ010000012.1 GCA_027624855.1 Bacteroidota bacterium | reverse complement strand
CACCGCCGACCTGCTCATCCTCCTTTCGGTCTTTGGATTTGGTTGTGATTGAGGGGCGGACTGAGCCTCACATTTTCCGAAATTGATCCTCGGAAATGGGTTGAAAATCGCAAAAGGAAGGCCGACGCGAAAAGGGCAGAGCTCGAAGCCACCATCGCCGGGGTCTTCGCGCAAATTATTAAGACTTAAACGATATCGATTTTAAAGGGGCTTCGGCCCCTTTTTTATTCTGTTTAGAGGTTTCTCCGTGTTTTTTGTATTATTGAAAATAATAAGAAATTAAACTCATGAAACAAGTACATTTTCTAACTGCCCTTGCCGCTGTTATGTTGTTCGCATCGTGCAGTAATTCTGAAATGCTCATTCGGAAAACACAAAGAACAAATGCCATAACGGACGTAAACGCCACGGGGATGGTCATGCGACCGTTGATGGCGGATTTGGATGTCGATGTTGAGCGGAAGCAATTCGAATATTCAGGCGATGTGAAATTACCAATGGCTGATTTGCGGGAAAATGCCATTGCAGGATTTCAGCAAGCGCATCAGTGCGATTACGTCGTGGATGCGAGTTTCGAAACCTCCCGAAAATTGGTGAGGAACGTGGAGCGCGAGATCACGATTACCGTTTCGGGACTTCCAGCGCGTTACACCCGGATTTATCAAGTTGACTCTTTACCCAAATCCGTTTCGCAATACGCTCGTCTCATGAAAGATGTGCAGCGTGTGGATTACCTAAATGAAATCACGATCAAGGACAATCCGATTGGACTGGAATTCACAACGGGCAATTTCGTTGGGATGCAGGTCGACTTTCCTTTGAATCTAAACGGCTTTGAAACTCGAGGTTTTGTTGCGATTGATGGTTTTTTAGAAGATCAGTTGCCCAACGGTGTCGAGGTAACCATCAATTCGTCGAATAACGCTGAAACGTTCACTGAATTCGGATACATGGAGGCGGCGAATTCTTTGGCGCTGGGGCTCATGCATCAAATTCCCGCAACGAAGAACATCAATTTCCGTGCTGTCGGTGGCTTGAATTTGAATTCTTACGTGTTCTCCGATATTGCTGATGGCGGCACCTATTTCGGCGCTGCGTCCTTGCTCGGATTGCGAATCGGTGGCGGGCTGGATTTCAAAATTTTCCGATCCATAAGAGGCGTGGGAAAGATTCACAAGAATTTAAATGGCATTCGGTTCATCTCCAAGGTAGGATCGGGAGATCTTGATATCGAAAACTTCGAAATCGATGGTGCCAATGCTTGGAACCTGGGGCTCGGGTTGCGTTTTGAATTCTAATACTGCATGATTTCCGGTGCAACCGGACAAAATTGAAGACCGAGGGATTCGTCGTAGTGCGGGTTCCTCGGTTTATCTTTACGGCCGAAAAGCGCGCCCATAGCTCAGTTGGTTAGAGCAGTGGACTCATAATCCATTGGTCGTAGGTTCAAGTCCTACTGGGCGCACTTTTTCCCCTCGCTCCGCGGCGCCCTCGGTGGCATTCCGAGCGTGCAGCTGCCAATCCGGCGATGGCCCCGTAGTTCAATGGATAGAATAGAAGTTTCCTAAACTTTAGATCCGAGTTCGATTCTCGGCGGGGCTACTTTTTAGATCATCTTGTGAGCAGATAGACCAAGAAGATTGCCGAAAAACGCACACTGACGTTATTAACAACCGCACCTAAGTTTTCCACATCGTTTGTTAAGTGCCTTATTTTGTGCGAATTATGATGAAACCTAAACCCTTCATCATGGAAATTTTAGACAAAGTCTTGGGCTTTCCCAAGGAGATTAATGGCAAGTTGCCGTTAAATCATTGGAATGAAACAGTAGAAAATTCTGAATCTTCCCTTTCTGGTTGGATTGGAAAGTTGCTTCACATTGGCGCACTGGCTCTTTTGTTACTGTTTATTTATGAGATCATTAAAGGCGGATTTTCAGTTATGAATCCCGAAGTTGGTGAAGTTTCAGCACTTACTATCGTGGGCTCAATTTTGAGCATGCTGATTTTTCTATACATGGCATTTCCCATGTCGCAATTCATACGTTCGGCAGGTGACCGACTGGCCAATTCTTCAAGCGGCATCATTGAGTTTTTGTTCAAAGACTGCGCAATAGAATTATTGAAAGTACTTGGATATGGAGCGGCGCTAATTGCTTTTACCAATTCATTGGTAGGATTGGTGAGTTTTGCCTTGGACGCATGGGTTTTTCATTATGCTTTTATGAGCTGGGGTGCAGCTGGAGCTGCAATGATTGGGGACTTTCTAAACTCCTTAGGTGATATGACACCAATTGGAGGAGGCTTCGTTGATTTGAAGGATATGGTCACTAGTGTTAATGGTAATGGGGAGGAAGGTTATCACATGTGGGAGTTTACGAATGTGATTGCATCGTTTTTGAATCCTATTTTTATTCTGATTTCATTGTTTGTATCCATTGCGATCTACTTATTCATTTATGAGGTGGCTTCGAGATTTATCTCGTGGGTAAAGAGCCCGGCCATTCCAATAAAAATGACTTAATCGCAGTATGTTGAACTGTGAAAGCCACCCGTGAGGGTGGCTTTTTTATTTCACACGCGCAGGGTTTAACCCATCTTTCAAGTAGTTCTCGCGATTATTTTTTCTTCACGATGAATCAATCGCAGCCTGCTACGACGATATAACTTTTTGGTTTTCCTTTTTGTAGAGCCCAAGTAGCGAAATCAGATAACGCATCGAATTTTCCTTGAAATCCAGGAAGCTGGTATTCATAGATCAGCGATGTTCCGGCATCGAATAAAAGCGCATCACGGACGCTGAAATCCAGACATTCTTGAAGGATTTGTTCGGCGCTGACCATGGCGCCATGTTTCGATGCAATGATGACAACGTTTCCACGATCGTCTTGACCAATGGCGTGTCGGTATGTGGGAACCGTTTGTTCTCCACGGAGACTTACCGAAGTCAAGTTGCCTTTTCGAATCCCCATCAAAAAGGATTGGGCCGCAAATTCGCTATCAGTTTGGCATCGAGAAGAAACGCGGACTTTTCCATTTCGGACCGAAAAACAACCTCCGATGCGGTTGGGCTGAGAAAGCCGCTGTCCTTCCGAAATAATCAAGCCGATCGCTTGATTTTCTTTATCAAAATAATTGGCATTCATCCAAAAAAGTGCTGAGTCAGGAGGGTCAGGAAGCACCTTGAATGAACACGCATCATCGAAAAGAAAGACCATGAGATGTTCAGATTCTTGAATCTGGATTCCACCTTGATCGTATCGGATTTCATAGTCCTTACTCAACTCAATCGATTGATTGTAATGGACCCATTTGACTCCTTCAATCAGAGAGAGAATGAATACAGCACCAAAGGCCGTTATGATTAGGAATGAGATGACTCTGAGCATGGGCTGTTTCACAAGGCAAGATATCTTTGGCCGGGATTACTTTTCGCTATCCACCAAACGAAAATTATCTTCACATTCGCACAAGAAAAACCAGTAAATGATTCGAGACAAGCATGTTCAAGAACTGATCCAAGAGTTGAAGTCACTTAAATCGAGTCCGCTGTTCAATTTTTCTTTGAGCTCCAAAGAATTGTTTCACTCGAATTTTTTGGCATGGCTCTTCGAGCAGGAGGAATTAAAAGGGTTGGTCACGGAATTTTTTCGCACTTCACTGCCCCCTGAAGTAAGCCACTTCGTCTTTGATCCGGTTATGAAGGACGCGGTTCAGCGGGAGAAACAAAACATCGACCTCTGGTTGAAGTTTCACGACCCCAATCTTCAGGGAACAGATCGAGAAAGTGGAATGTGGCACGTTTGGATTGAGAACAAAGTGAAGAGTTTGCCAAGAATGGAGCAACTCGAGAAATACCAAGAAAAACGCCCGGAAAATTCCACATGCATTCTTCTGAGCCTGAGCGAATTTGAACAGCCCATGCCCGATTGGCAAAAGATGACGTTTCAGGAGGTTTTGGCTTTAATCAATCAGTGCATTGCCATCACCTCGGACGATTATACGCGGTTAATTTTAGCGGATTATGTGATTTTGGTCAAGGTATTGTTGAAGGTCGATGAGCAGGCTCAAATCAACCAATCGGAACTTTTCGATTTTTGGAGTGTTCATAGCGACCCTTTACTTCGTACTCTGGACGACTTACGACTCGATGATTTTTATCTGAAAAAGAAGTATGCCGGATTGGCGTTTGAGGCCTGGAACCAACTGAATTATCAAGAATTCGAAGTTGCTCCGTTTCGCACAGCCATTGATTGGCAGGCGAGCTCTCCAACGGTTTTCGTCAATTCTGGCATGACGCGTGCAACAGGGTTTCTTGATTTCAAATATGTCATAGCACCCGATTTATCCATTGGGATTCAAATCCAAGGAAATGCATACCGTATGGTCGTAGAGGATAACACCGGGAAGCGCACTCGAGCGCTCGCACAGAATTTGTTAGAAAAGAAGATGTGGTTTGATTTTTCCCCAGCGCTTGATGCTTCAGAACGCTACCCAAAAAGAAAGTCATTCAATCAATTCGGACCCGTTTTCCTCTACCAATCGAAGAAAATCCCATCGAATATGAAGTGGCGACAGGTGTTGAGCATTTGCGAAACCAACCTTCGGTATGTACTACAGCATCGCCATCAGCTGCTTGCTTTTTTGGATTGTGAATGAATCGAAGAGTTCGGACCGAAACACTTGATTCATTCGTAAGAAAAGAGAGTATCTTGCACTTCAATTAATCGAACAGAATGAAAACAAACTTGAAACCCCTCTGGATCACTGGAATGATCACATTCATGGTTGCAGGCTTAATCTCTTGCGGTGGTTCTGACGAATCGGAATCCATGAACACTGGATTGATGCCGACACAAAACCAAATTGCAACAGCCAAGACTTCAAGCAATGCCATTTCACAATCCATGCCTTCAATCATGGTATTGCCTTCCGATGCATTGTTACTGCGATTGGGGTTCTTGGAGGAGCGAAAGAGCGATGGCGTGACGATGTACGTTCGTGATTATCAGGGAGCATTCATCAATGACGGTGACCTCAAGTTTGCGGTAGCAGCGATCCAAGAGGAGTTTGCCAATGTTGGGTTCCCCCTCGAAGATTTGGAACAGCAGCTCAAGAACCTCACAAACGCCAACGCCATGGATGAGGCAACGGGGGTATGGCGTGATGCCCGTTCAGAATTGTTGAGCACAGCCCGGCCGGATTACATTATGGAATTGGACTACCAAATGGCTCGCGATGAAAAATCACGGTCCATTTCGGAATCATTGACTTACGCGGTGAAGTGCATCGATGCCTATACCGTCAAAAGCGTCGCTTCTGTTGCTCGCGAGGGCTTGAAAAATGAAGAGGGTTCAGGCACAACAGTTTCTTTGTTGAAATCGGATTTTGCTCAGTCAATTCCTGAATTCCAAGGACAGATCGTGAACCATTATGCGAACTTACTTGCCAACGGTGTGGAGATTACGTTCCGAGTCGCCATTGATCAAGGATCAGAACTGACGATGGAATCTGAATGTGGCGGAGACGAAATTGCTGCGAACGTCAATGATTGGTTGCGGGACAATACGATCAATCAATCGTTTAAAATGCAGAAGAATACTGCGTCTGAGATGGCCTTCACAAGCGTGAGAATCTACAGTCAAGATGAAAATGGCAATAAGATTACCGCTTACGATTTTGCAGATGATTTACGCAGATTACTGAAAAAGTCTTGCAGTTATTCTGTTTCAAACCGTACGCAAAGCATCGGTGATGCGCTGGTAATCATCAAGTAAGACAGTTCATGAAGTACCTGATTTACACAAGCCTTTCGATTTTCCTCTTGGCCTGTTCAGGGGGGGAATCTTCAACAGAGGCCACGAACACCTCGGCCACTGCAAAAACATCGGGGACCACGGAATCGTTTGGAGACGGTTCTGGGGCATCCGCGGAGAGCGCTACCGGAGCGGCATCCTATACTCCAGATTTTGAGCTGGCCATTAAACTTACGCCTTTTGTTCCAGATTACCCATCCCTTGGTGCATCTGGCAAACAAATGTTGGAGTCACGATTAAATACCGCCATTGCGAAGGTCGCATATGGAGGAGCGGGGCAATCCAACCCCAAATTCATCATTGGCCCTAGCGTAACCTTGTTATCGGAAAACGTGACCGCCACGGCGCCTCCGAAATACATGAATACCTATGAAGTAAATCTGCTCGCAGTTGATGCAGAAAATGAGATGGTCATGGCTTCATACGCGTTTGAAGTGAAGGGCGTGGGCGATAGTCCGACCAAATCGTTCATCAATGCTTTTCGTGAAGTTCGATTTGACGATGAAGGCTTTTTTCAATTTTTGCGCGATGCTGAAGAAAAGGCGATTGGATACTACACCACCAATTGCGCGGCGATTTTGTCCGAAGCCGAAGCCGAAGCAGCCCTTCGCAATTACGACGCTGCTTACGCCTTGGTGAGCGTAATACCGATGGAAGCTGCGGAGTGCTTCGCTTCAGTGAAGGAAGCGAAGATTCGATTTTTCAATGCTTCGCTTACAGAAAATTGCAATGAATTGCTTTCTAAGATGCAGGCAGAGTTGGGTAAAATGAACGACCCAAGTGCTTCAGGATTCAATCCCGAGGCGATGAGCTACTATGCGATGATTGACCGGGCCTCAACTTGCTACCCTGAAGCGCAAAAAATCTATAACGAGTACACGGCCAAATTGGATCCTAAAGCCAAAGTTGCCTGGGAGCGTGAAGAGCGAGAGTTTGAGTTAAAAGTGTCTCAAATAGAGGCAAATCAGGAACTCCGCAGGGATTCAGTCATGGCCAATTTCGAGTACCTGAAAAACAAAGACAACATGAAAGCCAAAGCGGACATTGAAGGAAACCGCAAATTGCTCAACAAATACAAATACGATCAATTACCTTGGATTCGCCGCGTTTTTCACCTCGGAGAACACGACCCATTTGACGGATCAGAATAAAAGAACCCATTATGAAAAGAACCAAGAATATTTTCTTTCTAATAACGGCTGGAGTTTTAGGCTTATTCGGCTGTAGCAGTGATTACGATGATGCTATGGAAATCGCCAATGAATGCATCGAAGAAAAATTCGATGATGAAGTCATTAAGTTCAAAAGTGTGAAGGATGCGCTTTTCGCCTTTGACTTCGAATCGGCTCGTTTGATTGCTAATTGCTTGCCGGATAACTTTTACTATCAACATGGGGATTTGTATAGCACAACGAAAGACGAGCAGCTAGAAAAGATCGAATCAGGAGAAGATTGGGGCCGAGCTCCAATGGCTCCGCATTTGGATGCAATGATTGAAATTTTGCGTTCTGAAGTAACCTACTATGTCGGAAGAGGGGAGTATGGGTTTGCAAAGAAGGCATGTGATGAGATGGGCTGTGGATTCATATATGATCAAGCGATACCTAATGCTTTGGATGTTCTATGCACTGACGGAAAATTCAATGAGGCCATTGCGCTACTGAGCACGAAGACGTTTAACCAATCTTTCGAGGCTAAGCCATCATCAGAATGGACAAGTAACAACAGTAAGTATAATGACGAGGTTTCAGAATGGAATAACCTTTTGGATATGGTCATCAATAAAGCAATTCTGGCTCAGGATGAGGAATCCATACCAAAGTTGCTGCTGCTCTACAAGGAGATAGCTGTTAAGAAGCGAGAGAATTCATGGTACTTATCGGACCAACCAAAGAAAGATGCCTTGAAGCGAGTTCGTGAAGGAAAAGAACACCTGTAAGTTTCCGTCCGATGCTGAAGAAGCTCCAGTATCACTTTGAGAATGGCATAACGAAGAGCTCAAATTTTGTGCTCTTCATGTTGCTCCTAGCAGCATTAACGGCTGCTTTGATGGTTTTATTTGAAATCGCATTGGGCGTTTCAAGTCAAGACCGTTTTGGCGATCATTGGTGGACGAGCTTATCCGAAATCATCGACATCGGTTCCGGAGACAATTACCAAGAGCGAATTTTAGACGTTCTGTATTGGGCCTTGGGTGTTGCAATCTCAGGAAGCATCATTGCCTTCCTCACTGCGAAAGTAGCGGGCGTCGTGGCCAAATTGAATACAGGAAGATCCTTCATCATTGACGAAGATCATTATGTGATTGTGGGCTGGAACACCACGATTTTTAAGATTTTCTCTGAGATTACCTTGGCCAATGAAAATCAAGCAAAACCGACCATTGTTTGCATCAATGGGATGAAAAACTCAGAGATTCGAAGTAAAATTGACCTGGAATATCCTAATCAACGAGGCATTCGAATTTTGACCCGTTCGGGAAACATTGGATTGGAATCTGAACTTTCCATTGTAAATCCAAATCAAGCGCGAAGCATCATCGTGTTGGACGATGTCGTCGATTCAAAATTTAATACGGAAACCACCATCTTGTCATTGCGGAAGCTGACGGAGGGTAAGGACATTCCAATTGTAGCCCAATTCAGTTCAACCGAAAACATCAAGGTGCTATCGTCATTGTCGGGCAGCCCCATTTTACCGGTCAACAAGGATGGGATCATCGCGACCATCACTTCTCAGGCAATTCGCAATCAATTCGTAACTGAGGTTGTCATGGACTTTTTGGATTTTGATGGCGACGAGATTTATTTCTTCCCCAGCACCCGAGTTCAAGGCAAGTCCTACAAGCAAGCTATGGTTGAATTGGGTAATGTCTCATTGATTGGGATTCGAGAAGGGTCGGGTGGGGTTTGCATCAATCCGGATAAGAATCGGTTGATTCAAGCGGACGATGAACTGATTGTGATTGCCACCGATGATGACTTCAATTTCGAGGCTTTTGACCATGATGCAATGGAAAAAGCGCTGAACAAGGTTGAGGATTCAGAGGTCCAATTGCAGCTGAAGGAACGATCGGATTTGTTGGTGCTGGGCTGGTCGAATGTTGGCCAGCAAATCATGGATAACCTCTTGCCTTTTTTGCAGGAAGATTCTTCCATAAAGGTATTCTACCGGGATTCATTGGTGAGTGATGCACCTGATTTTTCGAATGCACCTTCCTCGATGAGAACTGAAATCCAGAGGTTGGAAAGTAATAGCACTGAGGGGTTTGTCGATCACATCCAACAGAATGAAGTGAGTGCATCTTTGATCTTGGGTTACAATGATCGATTGGATGATGCGGATGCTGATACACTCTCTTTGATGCAGACGCTCCATCTAAAGAATGCTGCTCGTGAAAGTGAGCATAATGAGGCTATGCGTGTGATTTTGCAACTGAATGATGGGTCAAAAAAATCCCTTGTTGCGGAGCAAGACCGCAGCGAGTTCATTGTCAGCGATGAGCTATCGTCTTTGTTGATGACACAATTGGCAGAAAACCCACCATTGAGTCAGGTGTTCGATGAACTTTTCAGCAAAGAAGGCGCAAAAATCAATGTGGTTCCTTTCAAGGTTTATCAAGACCACCAAAAATCATTTGATCAAATCAATACGTATTGGCAGTTGGTTGTGGCCTGCCTCAATCTGGATCATACTTGCGTTGGCTTCATTCAAAATGGAGAGCTGAAACTGAATCCAAAAAAGGATAGTCCGATTTCTCTATCAGAAGACTTGCAGGCGGTGGTCATCCATTGATTTCATGGTTGTTCTGTCTGAACCAGCGGTCTTAATCCTTGCTCGTATCTTTGAATTTCGATGATTCACTACAATCCCAAAAGTTGGTTCAGCCTCATTTTTCACGCCTATAACCGCCAGGTTATCCGCAAGTTGTTGCCTGCGATGGCGGCGATGGGGGTGTTCACAACGGGAATTTGTTACATTGAACTTGAGGTCTTGGAAGAGCCGATGGAAGTGAGCAATGTGGTGCACTCCCTCCTCGGCTTCGTGTTGTCGCTGTTCCTCGTTTTCCGAACCAATACGGCCTACGACCGATGGTGGGAAGGCCGCAAGCAATGGGGCGGTTTGGTCAACGTTTCAAGGACCCTAGCCATTCGTGTCCGTGAGTTTTCGGATGACCACACGGCGCATGCTCATTTCGCAGAGGCCATTCCCGGTTTCGTCAAGGCTCTCCGCGATCACCTGCGACCCGGTCAGCCAGGCGATCCCGTAGCGCCAGCTTCCGCTGAATTCGCTGCTGCTACCCACGTGCCCAATGCTTGGGCGCAGGGCATGGAACGCCAGGCAAATGCCATGCGCAATACCGGTGACCTCACGGACCAACAACATTGGCTCATTGCCCAAAACCTCGAGCGTATGGTCGATATCCTAGGCGCTTGCGAGCGCATCCTCAAAACGCCGGTGCCGTACAGCTATAGCATGTTCTTGAAGAAATTCATTTTCCTTTATGTGGTTACGTTGCCCATCGGGTTTGTGGCGACGTTTGCGTGGTGGAGCGTGCCGGTGGTCATGTTGGTATTCTACATCTTGGTTAGCGTTGAGCTTATCGCTGAGGAAATTGAGGATCCGTTCGGAGTGGACGAGAACGATTTGCCGTTGGATGCCTTGTGCGAAACCATTCAAGGCAACGTGGAAGAAATCCTGGGCCGCGCTTAATCCTCTCCGCCATGAAAACCATCGACCTCAACAAGAAATACGTGGTCGCCACCCGCACTTTTAACATTGACTTCTGATTTACATCACCAAATCAGAGAAGGAAAACAGAATAGGAAAAGCCTTTATCAACGTTTGTGAAATGCATCCTAATTGATTGCTTCTTCAAAGCCGACCTTTGCACAGAAATTCCCCAAATATCATGTCCAGCTTTAAAGAATTAATCCACGGTGAAATACCCGTTCTTGTGGATGTATATGCCGATTGGTGTGGGCCGTGCCAGGCCATGGGACCTGAGCTCGAAAAGTTGACGGCGAGCGTTGATGGCCAGGCGAAAGTGCTCAAGGTCAATCTCGACCGCAACCAACCGTTGGCCGAGGCGTACGGTATTCGTAGCGTCCCGACGCTGATGATTTTCAAAGCCGGAAAATTGGTTTGGAAGCAAAGTGGATTTCAAACCGCAACTCAAATGGAAGTGGCGCTTAAACCTTTCATTTAATGTTGGTTACTTTGGGGGCATGAAACACCCCCTTACTTTTTCTTTCGTCACTGCAACGGCAGTGGCCCTTGTCTTTTATTCATGCAGCCAGCCTGCAGTGGATGCCACAGCAACATTTGAAGCCAATTCGGCAACCATTGCGGAGGTCTTTGCGGATTTTGAGGCGGAGAGCGATGAATTTTTCACGCATTTTGCTCCTGACGCGGTGTGGCGTGGAACGGGATTGAATGCCCCCGATACGGTGACGTTAGAGCAGGTCACTGCCAAATACAAAGGAGCATGGGCCAAGTACAATTACGAGCTGGTTTCGCCCGTCAATTTCTTGCCGGGTGTAAATCCAGAAACCAAAGCCATGGACGGTTCAGTTCGCGGCTACTTCGAGTGGAACATCAGCAAGGCTGCAACGGATTCTACAGAAGCGAAGTCGGTGCGTGTGAAGGTGTATGAGTCGTTTGATTTCAACCCTGAGGGTCAGGTCATTTACACGCAGGTTTATGGAAATCTGCTTGCAGGATATGCGTACTTGGAAGAGAATTGAATTAGCTCATAAGGAACCTGACCAACCTTCGTTTTGCAACCGGTAACGTCGTCTGCTGTAAAGGAAAACTGTAACTGACGCGGGCGAGAAATACCGCGGGATTCGGCCACTCTGGGAATTGACGGGCCAATCGAAGTTTCATTTGTTCAAAGGTCTCCGTCCAAGACTTTTTAAGCTGTTCAATGGGATTCAAAGAAAGTTGAACATGCCGCTCGCCATTGAGGATGATTCTGGATTTCGTGTACCGGTAGTTGTTCACCTGATTTTGATCCTCATCGAAAACAAACAAGTACCCCTCATCTCTGTAAAGAGGTTGAATCCCAATGGGTTCCAATTCCAAATGCTCTTCGACGATTTCATACAGATTGCGGCCTGTAGCAATGGACTTTTCAATTTGCGGTAACGAAAAGGCCAACAATTCATCCAAATACTTCTGAAGCTCGGGGTGCGTATTGAAATGCCGGTAGATGAGCCTGCGACTGGCAAAGTCCAATCCTTGCAGCGGGCCTTGCAACGCTTTTCTCCAGTTTTTCTGTTCCTTTTGGAAGGACTTTAAATCCCGATGCGCTTCAGTCAGATGTCCCAATGCCGGATAAATTTTGACATCGCGAAATTCTCGCTCCCAATGCTTCAACCAAGCAAGAAGAAGGTATTGCTTGTACTCAGCATCGAGCAATCCGCTGGTGATCCAATCTTTTGGGAGTTTATCGCGAGACATACTTTAAGATACGGAAGAAATGCGGGCTAATCAACAATTCATTGAGGGAAATCGTTGCTAAATGGAAAAAGGGCCGGAGCGAATCATCGGTACATTTCCATCATGAAGACACTGAATGACTGGGGCCTGCTCATCTTGAGAATCGGGACTGCTGGGCTCATGTTGCCGCATGGTTGGGCGAAAATGAACAAGCTCGTAAATGGGCTAACGGGAGATGGGGTGGAATTCTATAATTGGCTCGGGATAGGTGAGACGCCGTCATTGATCTTGACGGTGATTGGTGAATTGATTGCTCCTGTATTGGTTTTGCTGGGATGGTATTCTCGCTGGGGTGCTGCGCTCATGGCAATCACCATGGGCGTTGCAGCTTTTATGGTTCACTGGGAAGATCCACTTTCTGAAAAAGAACATGCATTGCTCTTTTTTTTCCCGGCGCTTGTGATTGCACTGATTGGACCAGGCAGTTGGGGATTCAACCGAAAGTAATTCCTCGGCGGATTATTTCTTGATGACACGTAATGATGGCAAAGTCGTGTTCGATCCGATTGAACGCGCCGACACGAAGTAAACCCCAGAAGGCCATGTGCTGATGTTCCATTGCATCCCATCGACCAGTTGAATCTGTTCAATCACCCTGCCATGAACATCCAACGCTTGCACTTCGAAAGCGCCATTGGATTCAGCAAACGACACCGTTAATGCCTCGCTCGCTGGATTGGGATAAACCAACCAAGAGGGTGTTGCTTTTGAGTCCCCTTCGATAGGGATTCCGACCACCACCCAGTCCTCGCTGATCACCCCGTTGCAATCTTCGAAGTCAGTCACAGAAACCGCATACAATCCTGGTCCGGTGTTTTCGAAGGTCGCATCGGTTGCACCAGGAATGGGTTCGCCGTTAAACCACCATTGGTAAAAGGGGAATTCAGGAGTTACGCTCAATAACCCTTCGGCGGTTTCGGTGATGATGGGTTGGTTAAGCGGCCAACAGACCAACACAGAATCACTGTTCCATGGGCATCCGTATGTGTCCCAAGCCATCGCTGAGTACCAGCCACTGAAATCTGTCGGCCAGTATCCATCTGGTATGGTTTCAGAGGATTGTCCGTTAAAGGTCCAAACGAAGGCTTCGAAATTGCCATCTGCCACAACGACTTCCGGAAGTTCACCCAAACTGAGATTGAGAGCGAATGAAGCATCGGGTGCGCAAAACAAAAGGCTGTCGCTTACCCCAGAACAGCCATTCGAATCTGTCCCTATCGCGCGGTACCATCCATTGATTAGGGGCGCGAAGGTTGAATCGCTCCCGGAAAACTGAAGTGAGTCACCCCAATGCCAATCGTATTGTATCAATGATTCACCGCTACAAACCAGGGTATCCATCGTTGAATTCCATGCAATGTCGATTACTGGTAGGGGACTAACAATGACTTCTGCAGTGTCAATGGTATTCAATGCCGTCTGCAATCCTATGGTCAATTGGCCATAGCTCGGATCTGCATTTAAGTCGAGCGTTCCTGAGCCATTTGGCGTGAAACTCATGGAGCCGAGGTAGTCATCGTCCGGAAAAAGGTCCTCGTCATAAAAGGTGATGGTGTAAGGAGGATTTGCCAATACCACGTTCAGCCCGTTCCAAGTGGCAGAATACGTTTCATCTGCCACGCTGGAAACAAAGACATTGCCTCCCGCAGCATCACTCAGCACAAAATACGGGTCTGGCGCTGGTGACCATCCATCATCCCAGCCTCCGCCAGCGGTAGAATTCAAAGTGACTTGAGTCAAGAGCTGATCTGAAATGGTTGTTTCGAGGGTGACATTGAACACACCTGGATCCTCGTAATTCACTTCGTTTACTAGCGCATCAGATCCCGATTGGCCATTTCCAAAATCCCAATTGTAGGTAGTTATTTGATTTGGATTTCCGGACAGAGAGGCCTGAAAATCAGCAAGCAAAGCTCCACACCCGGTGGACGGAGTAAACGAGAATGTACTGCTTCCTCCCTCGCCTGCATTCACGACGAGCAAGTATGGAAACGAATCGGTAACAACTTGTTCTATTCCGAATGCGGATGCTACGGCAGAAATGCTGATGACCATTTCAAAGGTTCCGTCGATGAGCGGAGTCCCACAAACATTGGCGCAACCCGAAGTCTGGCCACTTGCCGGGTAGTAGATGCCGTCAGCGTCGTCTAATTCGACAGACAAACCAATCGGGACGCCAATGATTGAAGTAATGGTCACGCTATTGAGCGCTGCTGTAACACCGGATCCTGGGTCAACGACTTCTGCGGGCAAATAGAACGTGATGGTTTCTAAGTAAGGTTCCGATACAGTCGCACTTGGTAGGGATTCTGGGCAAATGGTTGGAAAACCGTTGTCAGAGCTGCAATTGATATCCACTTGACAAGTAGGACATTGGCTGTGCGAGGATGTCAGTCCAATACCGACGATGCACAACCACAAAGCAAAAGTTGACCTAGACATGGAAGTGAAAGATTTGGTAGGGGCAATTTATTACCTTCCCTTCATGAATCTGCAAATCATTACGCTTTGTTCACTCTTTGCCTCAGCTGCATGGATGACAAATATTCACGCTCAAAGTGTGCCAATCATTGAAATACAAGGACAAACAGACACGAGTCCTTTTGAGGGTCAAGTAGTGACCATTACGGGAAAAGTCACCGAGTATTTTGGTGACCATTGGTACATGCAAGATGCTTTTGGGGCATGGAATGGGATTTATATCGTAGGTCCTGATGTGGTGATTCCGGCCAATACACCCTATTGGAATTCTGATCGGCAACCTGAGGTTGGAGACGTGCTGGAGATTTCGGGTACTGTGGAAGAGCTCAACGGCAACACCCAGCTGGTAAATGTTGAGCTGATCGAGTTTGTTGATTTTTGGAATGCCACCCCAATGGGTGTCTGGGTTACGGCGGTTGAGTTACAAAATGAACAATATGAGGGTACGCGTGTCCGCCTTGACAATGCAACGGTTTTGACTGCGCCTGATGCGGATGGATATTGGACCGTTCAACTGGAAGACGGTGTCGTGACATGCTGGGGGATTGACACTTATGATCCAAGCGGAAATGAAGATCCGGACGGCCCAACACCGGGTGATGTTTACCAAGTCTTTGGCGCATCACACCAAAACGGTAGTGAATATGTGGTGCACGTCGGGGATATTGACGTTGTCAGCTTAGGGGTAGAGGATATTATGGTTTCGAGCATGTTCATCTATCCGAACCCAACGAATGGATTGATTTATGTCGAGGGGGAATGGAATCAGCTGGAGGTCGCACATGTTGAAGTCGTGGATGCTACAGGGACTACCTGTTTATCAGACCATTTTGTATCAGGTGAACGTCGCATGATGGATTTGAGCTCCTTAGCTCGAGGTGTTTATTTCGTTCAAATTACATCGGTTGAATCATCGTCAGAAAAAGTGATTTTTCGACTATTGAAAAATGAATAATACAACCGCATATCGCACTGAAATCGTTTCTTTTTAGTTAAAATCTTGCTTTTTTCGCTTGTATTTTTCTTAGTATTAATTGCGCTGCTGTTCGGTTATGGACACTCGGAAACGATAGCAATAGCTGTAGAAAAGACAAATCGGTCATCGGAATTTTCGAGCCATTCACGGCAGTGAAATGGTGTTTTGTCTAGGAATAAATCATTTTCATTTTTAAAATTCAGTGGTTTGTAGTATTTTTGAGTGCTTAACCTTCGGTCTAACCAGCCGAGCCAGAGTCACTTGATTATGTTCAAGACAAAACCTACAATCTCCGCATGGACCAAATCCGTGCTTACTCCACTCATGTTTTTGATGGCTGTCGTGGCCTATGCCCAACCTACGACTGTCGTGACCACTTCCTTTACGGGAACTAAGAACTGGTCTGACGGAACCGCTTGGTCGGGGGGATCTGCCCCAAGTTCAGGCGATAACGTTCAAATTGGTCCCAATGCGAAAATCAATTTGGACTCAGATGTGAGCATTTCGACGCTGACGCTCTCAGGGACTGGAGTGTTGAATTGTGGTTCTTACACAGTTACCATAACGGATCAGTTTTACGCGAACACTTGCACGGGATTGAATGCCCAAACTGGGACGTTCATTTTTAATTCTACCGTTGCGTCTGGTGGTTCTCAGCGGACAATCGATGGAACGTGTACATCGGGGGTGACTTTTTACAATGTTGAAATTCCATCGAGCGCTGTTGTAGATTTCGGCCCGTCTTATGATGGTGTAACTCCCACCGTTGAATCGACAATTACCAATGAACTATTGTTGGATGGCGGTGGGGTTGTTAAAAATCCACCCATCTACGGAGGATCCTCAACCTTGCGTTACAACAATGCTTACGTCATTGGAACGGAGTGGACCATGGATGCTACCTCTGGTGGTGGTGTGCCTCATCATGTTTCTGTTGAGGGCAGTTCGTCATTGGATTTTGCCGACTCAACTGGGGTGTACACATGCCTTGGAAATTTTGACATCGTTGGCCCAACCTCATCAATTGATCTATCCGATTTCTTGGGTGACCTGAAAGTGACCCTAGACTTCTCAGCCGGAACAGCCAATACTGCAACCATTACCATGCCCACAACCGAAGGGAAGGGTAATTTAGTCGTTTTGGGAGACCTCACACTTGGTGCCAGTGCAACAGTTTCAGGTGACGAAGGAAACCTAATTCTCGCAGGAGATTTCACTCACAACGCGACAAGCTCTGCCTTTGGAATGGTGAAGTTTAATGGAGCTGGTGCAGATCAGGACTTAACAGGAAATGTCATTACCGTGGATTCTTTGGTTGTTGCAAACACCAATAACACGGCTACAAATGATCAAGACGTCGACCTCAACGCGAATGTGGATATCACACCTGGCGGAGTGTTCAATCCCGTTGATGGCACGACCAACATTTCGGGAACGTTCACGATGAATTCCAACGCTTCGGGTACGGCGCGCATAGCGACACTCGAAAACTCTGGAGCCACGTCAAACGTCGTCGGCAACATCACTTTTGAGCGGTATGTGCCTAGTACAGCTACGACGACGTGGTTGGTAATGGGAAACTACGTAACCACATCTCCAGCTATGGATGTTCAAGATTGGATGGATGATTTTGGTGGGAGTATCTATGTCTACAGTCACGATGAAACGGTGAACGCGAATGCAAATGGCACGAATGGTTGGACGTACATGAATTCCACTTCAACACTTTCAACTGACGGAATTGGGTATTTTAGTATTGTACCCTCTAGCCTTGGAACATCGGGACACACCCTTTCTAATTCAGGCACTTATACCACCGCCACTGTCTCGCCTGGAGTTTCTCATACCGCTGGCCCCTACAACCAATTCTATGATCCTGCGGGTTGGAATTTGCTTGTCAATCCTTATCCCACTCCAATCGATGGGGATGCGTTTGTTTCAAACAATGGGAGTGTAAGTGAGTATTACATTCTTCAAAACTCCTCCGGCAATTGGTTGAGTAGCAGCCAGGTGGGATCTCTCGAAGCGCCGGATGCTATTGACATTGGTCAAGGATTTTATGCTTATGTTGCTTCAGGTAATGGAGGCACAGCATCCTTTACTCCAAATTTAGCGTGCTATGGAGGAAATACTTTTACACGTTCTGAAGATACGAGTCTCCAAGGTGCTTTCGCACTGAACATAGAGGATGAATCGGAACGGTATGGCGGGACAACCATCAAGTTTCATTTAGAGGGTGAAGCGGATTTCCAGCCAGGCCTTGATGCACCATATAAGGCGGGGGCATCTGCGAATCCTCGAATTTTTAGCCAACTGGAAGATGGGACAAAACTTGCGGTGAATGTTCCATTTATGTTGGAGAATTCAAACGAAATGATAGCCTTGACTATCCAGACAGGAGTGGATGGCCAAGTCTCAATATCCATAGATGAATCGACAGAATTACCTGCTGGTTTATGTGCACGATTAATTGATACTGTAACCGAGGAAGCAATAGACGTTGCGTCTGAAACGATGTCATTGGAATTGGAGCCTATGGAGACGTATGAAAACAGATTTTATTTGGAATTCCTGTCAACTCCGGTCTTCGAACAAACCGTATCACATTGTGAAGGAGGAACCATTCATTTCAATGGTGGAAATGCCCAAAATTGGAATATTACTTGGGATAGTGGTGAAATGTCAGGAGAAGGGTGCGCAACGAACCTTGATCCAGGAACATATGAACTTAATGCCGTGAATACTTTGAATGGATGTACGACCTCGGATATGCTTGAAATACCGGATGTTTGTCTTGGGGATTTCAATTTCAATGGTGGACGTGATATTCCTGACTTATTAATGCTTTTGATTGAGTTGCAACCAGTTTCAAATCTTGAACAACCAATTTTGCAAACAGATTGTGATTGTGATGGAATCATCACTACATCGGATTTGTTGATGTTCTTGCCATATTTTGGTTCAACCTGTGAATGAAAATAGAAATGAAGAATAAAATTAGATTGCTGTTAGTCTCCATTGGAGTTTATTCATTGTGCATAGTTTCAGTTAGCGCTCAATCATCGTGTACCGATTGCATTCCTTGCGGAGAAGGACAGCCTTGCTGTCAGATATGGAACGCTTGCAATTATTCCCAAACATTTTGTTTCTCTGATACGGGTTGTCCAAGTACGGTCTCTGCTGGATGCGACATGTCGTGTACCCCCATTGATTCAGGTGTGCTGTTCTTGTTGCTCGGTGGCGCTGCATTCGGAGGATTGATGATTGTGCGTCGAAGGAAAGAGGATTTGGTCCTCCAATCGGAAAGAACAGAATAGGAAGTAAAGTATTTAATGATATTGAATGAGAAAGGCCCACGAACAGTCGGGCCTTTTTCTTTTGAGAAAAGAATCAATGAGTCATTATTGATTCAAAGTTCTAGTCGTTTTTACAAAGGGATTCAATGCGCATTTCATGGTGCTTGTGAGCAATGGGTGAATTTTTGCACTATGATCAATTATCCCAAAAAGGAATCGAGTAAATGCTCATGCTGCATTCAATCTGCTGCTGATTGGCACAAGCTTTACGATGCCTTCGTCCGATGCTTTAAACTTCTGAGTTATCCCTCAAGAACAATGAATAACGGATTGCTTCAGGGCAAAACCGTGATCCAAACCGACCTGACCGTTAGCACTCCTCTCCAAACGCAGCCAACAACATCAAGATGTCTGAAACGCTGACTGCGCCGTCTCCGTCGATGTCAGCAGCTGAACAATTGGAGGTGCATCCGAATTCGGCAAGCAACAACAAAACATCAGCCACTTCAACGGTACCGTTTCCGTTGATGTCCTCAGGGCAACCGCCTGAGGGGTTTCCGTCGCAATCAAAGCCTTCAGCTGCATATTCACAGGTTGCAGGATCAGTAGCGGAGTCGTCGTAATTGCACGCCTCTGGATCTTGACACCCTTCGATTTCGTTTTCATCGCAAACCGAGTCATCATCGGCATCGCCATCCACAATGGTTCCGGTGCCATCAACTTCACCAGAACAGTAATCACAGCCGCTGGCGTAAGCGCATGACGCATCATCGAGGGTTGCGGCAGCATTATAATTACAGGCAGTTGAATCCGTGCATCCTTCCACATCTTCCCCGACTACTCCTGGGCAAAGGTCCTCAATCGTCATTGACCCAACCCAAGTGGCAGAAGCAGTGGTGCTACTCCAGCCGTTAATCCACTCGAACGACCAGTCCCCCGCTCCTGTTAAACCGTAGCTCGACACGTTAATTGTCGCTGTGTATGTGCCGGCAGCCTCGGAGTTCCAACCTGCAGGCCATCCGCCGGCGTCGGTGTAGCCGTATGACATGTTGTAGCCTCCGATTTCAATGCAGGTTCCATTGGGATCGCAAATGCCCAGCAACAAGTCTCCAGCCCAGCTTCCTCCCGAAACATCGGAGTAGGTCAACTCAATCGAAAATGAAGTGACATTTGATGTGGCTGTAGCTGCGACGATTTCCGCATCACCTACCCCAGTTCCGGCGTTGGTTAGGTTGAAATCAAGGTCCAAATTGCAGTCGCACGGAAAGCCTTCGGTGGGAAACACGCAAGACCCATCATCATCCGTAGCATCAGGATCATAATTGCAGGCAGTGCTGTCGGTACAGCCCTGACAACTGTAATCACAAGAACCGTCGTCATTCGCGGCTGCAGCATCATAATTGCAGGCATCGGGGTCCGTACACCCACAAGCGGTATCACAGGGATCTTGGCAGGCTGTCACAGAATTATTCAGCAAATTTTGCAGCGATGACGTCACGTAATTTTCCATGCGTGTGACTTGACCTGCCGAAAACATAAACAGGCATGCGTCATTGCAGTAATCCATGTAAGAAGGCCAAAGCACTGGCTCAGTGCAGTTGACAATACTCTGTCCGGATGGGCAGCCGAAGATGGGTTCACTCGTGACCGGAGTGTCGGCAACGTTATCCGTTGAAGAACAACCACCGTTGCCCCATGGATGGTTCAGGAGCAAGTAATGCCCTACTTCGTGGGTAATGGTTCGCCCTAAGTTGTAGGCTCCGTACAAGGAGTTCCCACCGCATGATATGCTTGAGAAAGCCTGTGGATGGCAGGTCACGCCATCGCCATTTCCGTTTCCTCCCAATGGCGAATAACCCAAAGGTCCGATATCACGAACCCAAAAATTGAGATAACCTGACCACGAAGAATTGAAGTCACCTGTGGTTTGGTCAATGGTCACCGCATAATCTCCTTCAGCTAAGCCAAACCCAGCTGGATGATCCGAGGTGGCCAAGCAAAATTGAATGCACGATTCTGCGTTACTGATGTCCGGCCAAATCGACGGTTGTTGCGCATACCATTGGGAAATGTCGGGATTGATAGCTGCAAAGTCCTGGTTCAAAATTTCAATTTGATCAAGCGCCATGTCAATCGCGCAGGCTTCTGGAATCCCTGTGTTTTGGAAATGCACAGCAACGGGTATGATGAGTGGCGTGGCACAATCCATGGCTCCACTTTCAGCAGCCTGATTTACGAGGTTCACCTTGTTTTGGAATACCTCAGCATAACCGGCCAGTCCCATCATCTGGGCATGGACGGAGTCAGTGGCACAAGAGCGTTGTCCCCAACTTTGGGGATTGCAGACCATCAAAAACGTCAGCAAGAAAGAAATTGAAACAAGGCGCATGGCTTTATCTTAATAAATTGACAATCAAGAGATTCTCTCAATTTAATAAAAAGCGCGTGAGATTCCCAATGCTACCTCAATGGAAATGTGCAAATAGCAAGTTCAGGCCCATTGTTTCTGACGTCCGAGTTTCCAGAGCATCCGGGTATGAAGCATCAAGGCACCGGCAAAAGTTGTAGATGATCGATAGGGCAAACCAAATTCTTCCGCTGTTCGCTTTACGATGGGGGCGATTTTGCGAAAATGAATATGGCAAATATTTGGGAAGAGATGGTGTTCGATTTGGTGATTCAGCCCGCCACAGACCCAAGTGAAAAACCGTGAGCGGGTTCCAAAATTTGCCGTGGATTTCAGTTGGTGTGAAAGTGCATCATCCTCCATTTTTGATCCCTTTTCGGCATGGGCGAATTGCAAATCTTCCAAAACGTGTGCGGGTTGGAAAATGCTGGCTAATATGATTCCAGTCACGGCGTGCATCACAACCCAACCTAGGAGGAGTTGCCATAAGGCCACACCGCTAAAAAACCAAGGAAGAACCAAGATGTAGCTGAAATACATCAATTTGGTCACAGCCATCTTCCAGGCGGCTTTGCCAGCATGGGTACCTGTTGACTTGAGAAGGCCTTTTTTTCGATATCGCGCCAGCGCCATCCAATCCTTTGCGGTCATCCAATGCAGGGTCATTAAGCCGTAGAAAAACCAGGCGTAGATGAATTGAAACTTGTGGATTTTTTTCAGCGGACGATTTGGGCTGAAACGCAGAATTCCGGGGGTATCAATGTCTTCATCCAATCCTTCAATGTTGGTGAACGAATGGTGCAATACGTTGTGTTGGATTTTCCACATGGTCGAGTTGCCACCGACCAAGTCTAGGACATACCCAATGAATTGATTCACGCGTTTATTGGAGCTAAACGCTCCGTGATTTGCATCGTGCATGACATTCAATCCAATGCCTGCCAAACCAACCCCCATGATGACCTCCAACGTCCAAAAGGCCCAGCCATTGCCAACTGCACCAAATGTGATGAAGCCCCAAGGAACGAAAAACAGGGCCATCATGCATGCCGTTTTGAGGTACATGCGCCAGTCGCCATGGCGGCTTTTGTTGTTTTCCTTGAAGTAAGCATCGATTCGCTCTTTGAGAATCTTACTGAATTCTGATGGCGTTCGATTGAATCGGATGATGGGTAAATGCATAAGTATAACGTAAAGGGTAAAATTAAGCACTGAGGCAATCGCTTATGATCATGGTTTTGCAAGCTTTGCACGAAAAGATTTTCGTATCTTCGCCGTCCATTTCATTGGAGGAGGGCATTTAGCTCAGTTGGTTAGAGCGCTACCTTGACATGGTAGAGGTCACTGGTTCGAATCCAGTATTGCCCACAACCCTTGGAAATCCCTCGTCAGCTTTCGGGCAGGCGGGGGATTAACTTTTAGGAGCAGTGCTTCACCGTCCGAAGATGGGCTCAATGCGATAGCTGAACGTTCGGCTTTCGAATGGCAATAGGTATTCGGGCAACGGCAAAGCGCCCCAACTATTGATGCATCCCACTCCGGCGTGAAAACCATCGATTTGGAGGTATACCTCTGGATCGGGGTCAAGCAATCGCACGTGGGATTGGGTGGTCGTTTTGTCCGGACCTGAATCGAGCACCTCCATAGGATAATGTGAAGCGTTAAAATGAAAAGGTTCGTTGCTCACCCATCGGACCCCAGATCCCGATTCGTTTTGAAAACTGGCCATGCGCACATCCGTTCGGAGGCCGTTGGCCTGAGGCCGGGCATATAAAGTAAAAAGTTCGTCAGGGGTAGAAGCGTAGCGTCCGAAGTGGGCAGTTGATTTTCGGTCTGGTGCGGTTTCGCCAGGGCCACGGCCGTACCATTGAACGTTTACGATGCTTGAATCCAGTGTGAAATCATTGCCAAACCGAAACATATTCGCGTGTTCATTTGGCAAAAGTTCTGGCGACCAGCGATTGATATCTGGCGCTGCCGACCCATTCAGAACTTCGAATTGGTTGAGAACGTGCAAGGATCCTGAATTTCGAACAGTGTAAGTTTGAATGAATTGGGCATCACCGTTGAGTAACGGATGAGTGAACCGAATGCAAATCTGGTTGGGAGATCGTTCGATGACTTTGTACGTCGTAGTTGCATCAGGTGCCTTAGGCTGTCGCCATTCCGAATAGCGCTCTGGCGTGCCTGCACCGTAGTCGTTATCGACTGGCGCTCTCCAAAACCCCACATCGCCCCCACCGAGGATCCAGTTATTGCCATCGGTAGCGTAGCGCTTGATTCGCCCTTGATGCATGTCGAATTCGACTTCAAAACGATCCCCACGAATTGTCCAGATGGATTTGTTTTTATCGAGCACCAGTTTGGCGCCACTAGCTCCGCGCTCGTTTGCGATGGTTCCTTTTGCGAATAAGAACTGAGCCTTGGCCACTTCATGTTCAGTAGGCAAAAGCGGTTCGGCTTCATTGAGTCGGGCAAATACATTGAAATGCAATTCACCGACTGCAGTGGGAGGATTCGGGATGTTCACTGTTTTTTCCGCCAAGGGCTGCAGCCAAACATCGTCAAACGTACCGCGTTCACGTACCACGCCATCGACCATCCATTCCCAATCCAACCGATAATTTTTAGTGTCGCGAAAGCGGTATTCGTTGTTGATGGTTAATTGTTGTCCATCGAGCTTGAATTGGACGGGCTGCATGACGTATTTGGCTTCGTCAAAATGGGGCTGCGGCACCCGATCTGCTCGAACGAGACCATTATTTAAAAAATTGTGATCGCTGGGAACATCGGCATCACCGAAGTCTCCGCCGTAGGCAAAAAATTCGCGACCATCTTTTTCAGCCAAGAGTCCTTGATCGATGAAATCCCAGATGAATCCGCCTTGAAGTTTGTCATGGCGCCGGAACAAATCCCAGTATTCTTTGAAACCGCCCAAACTATTTCCCATGGCATGAGCATACTCACATAAAATGAAAGGTCGGGTTTGAGTTGAATCGAGCGCATAAGACTCCAAGGCATCATAAGGCGCGTACATGTCGCCAATGATGTCGGTGTTCCATTCATGAACTGCACGCTCATACGCAACAAATCGGGTGGAATCCTCAGCGCGAGTCCACAAATACAATTGATAGAAATTGTATCCGTTGCCCGCTTCATTGCCCATTGACCAGACGATGATGCTCGGATGATTTCGGTCGCGTTCGACCATGCGCTGCATGCGGTCGAGGTGGGCGTTGAGCCAAGTGGGATTGTTGCCCAGCGTTCGATCTAAATCATAGCCGATTCCATGGGACTCGATGTTGGCTTCGTCATAAACATAAAGGCCATATTTATCGCACAAGTCATACCAAAAGGGATCATTGGGGTAATGAGAGGTTCGTACGGCATTGATGTTGTGGGCTTTCATCAATCGGATGTCTTCAATCATCGCTTCCCGAGAAATAACATGCCCTGTTTCTAGATGGTGCTCATGCCGATTGACGCCTTTGATCAAAACGGCCTTTCCATTGACAAGCAGTTGACCATTTTTGATTTCAACTTTTCTGAATCCAATGTGCTTTGAAATTGCTTCCAACAAATTGCCTCGCTCATCCGCTAAAACGATATCCAAATCATAGAGGTTTGGGATTTCAGCGGACCACGCATCGGGTCGTTCAATGGTTGCGTGGATTCTTGTTCCACCTTCAATCGCTTCTGTCTTCCAATCAACGTTTAATGCCACACCTGCTCGAGTAAGCGAAGGTTGAATGAGTGGCTTTGATTTCTCGGAACTAGCGTTCCAAAAGACGTCAACGCTGAGCAAGCCGTTACCGTACGACGGATCCAAATCGGCAACGATATGGAGGTCTGAAATGAAGGTGTCAGGTCGGGTGTACAAGTAGACATCCCTTTCTATCCCAGAAATGCGCCAAAAGTCCTGGCATTCCAAATAACTTCCATCGGACCAGCGGTAAACCTCTAATGCAATGGAATTGGACCCTGGGTGAAGCGCCTCGGTGATGTTGAATTCCGCAGGCAATTTTGACCCTTGGCTGTATCCAATTTGTTGTCCATTGACCCACAGGTAAAAGGCTGATTTGACCGCTCCGAAGTGGACGACCACTTGCTGGCCTTCCCACGATTCGGGCAACTCAAAAGTGCGACGATACGAACCGACCGGATTGTCATCCTTTGGAATGTTTGGAGGAGTTGGTCGCTCATGAAAGCTGAAGGCATACGGATGATTCACATAGATAGGTGTGCCATACCCCTCCACTTCCCAATTGGCCGGAACAGGGATATCGGACCAATTGGATGCGTCAAAGTCCTCTTGAAAGAAATCCACCGGCCTTGAAGACGGATTTTTAGCGTAATGAAATTTCCAAAGGCCGTTTAAATCAAGAAAACGGGTTGAATTTTCGCAGTTTCCTTCATGCGCCAATTCCAGGGACTCGAATGCAAAAAAATCAGCCCGAGCGTCGAGCTTATTCAATCCAATGACAGTAGGGTTTTCCCAATCGGGGTTCTGAGCGCGGCAAACAATCAACGTGCTTGCGAAGAAAATGAACGTCAGTGCCTTTTTGGTCGATGATTGACAGAATTGGAGCGCCATGAGGTCTGGATTTTGGATGCTGCGATGTGTTGGTCGTGTCCTCTGAACAATTAATTTACAGCCTCAAGATCGTGAAATGTGCTCGATCCTTCTCATTCAATTCCTTTCTTTCATGACGGCTCAATTTTCTATCACGGATTACATCATCTTCATTGGTTATGCAGTCTTGATTCTCGGAGTGGGATTATGGGTGTCGAGAAACAAGGATGGAAAAGAAAAAAGTGCTGAAGATTATTTTTTAGCCAGTAAATCGTTGCCATGGTGGGCCATTGGTGCTTCATTGATTGCTGCGAATATTTCTGCGGAGCAATTCATTGGCATGTCGGGTTCGGGATTCAGTTTGGGACTTGCCATAGCATCCTATGAATGGATGGCTGCTTTGACGCTCATTATTGTAGGGAAGTTCTTTTTGCCCATTTTCATAGAGAAAGGACTCTACACAATCCCGGAATTCGTTGAAAAACGATTCTCGGCTCAACTCAAAACCATCTTGGCAGTATTCTGGATCGCTTTGTATGTGTTCGTCAATTTGGCATCAGTGCTCTATTTGGGATCACTGGCCCTCGAAACCATCATGGACATTCCTATGGTTTATGGGGTCCTAGGATTGGCATTGTTTGCAGCAGCGTATTCCTTGTATGGGGGGTTATCTGCAGTGTCTTGGACAGATGTGATCCAGGTATTTTTCCTGATCCTAGGCGGTTTGGTGACCACGTGTTTAGCATTGGATTTGGTTTCAAATGGACAAGGAATGTGGGCAGGATTTCAGGTGATCTACGAGAAAGCTCCGGATAAATTTGCCATGATTTTAGACCAAGGCCACCCGGAATACAAGAATTTACCAGGCATTGGGGTGCTCGTCGGGGGCATGTGGGTGGCGAACATCTATTACTGGGGATTCAATCAGTACATCATTCAGCGGACGTTGGCGGCAAAATCCCTCAAGGAGGCACAGCACGGCATTTTGTTTGCAGCTGGATTGAAGTTGATTTTGCCTTTGATTGTCGTGATTCCTGGCATTGCGGCTTTTGTGATCATCAAGGACCCGGAAATCATGGGAACCCTGGGTGCAGATGCGACGAACGGACTTCCTACATTGGATCAAGCGGATAAGGCATACCCCTGGTTGCTTCAGTTCTTGCCAGCAGGACTCAAAGGACTGGCATTTGCAGCGCTTGCTGCCGCAATCGTCTCCTCGCTTGCCTCGATGTTGAATTCAACGTCAACGATTTTTACCATGGACATCTACAAACAATACATCAATCCGACAGCGAATGATCGTAGCATGGTGAAAACAGGTCGGATTGCTGCGGTTGTGGCGCTATTGGTCGCCTGTGTGATGGCGCCATTATTAGGCGGAATAGATCAAGCTTTCCAGTTCATACAAGAATATACAGGCGTGGTGAGTCCGGGAATTTTGGCCGTATTTCTATTGGGTTTATTCTGGAAAAAGACAACCAACCGCGGGGCGATTGTGGGGGCGCTATCCTCCATTCCAATTGCTATGTATTTCAAGGTAGCGCCCAAAGGGTGGTCTGAGGCGGCTCTGTTTTTAGACCTGCCCTTCTTGGATCAAATGGGCTATACGACCTTGTTGACAATGGCAGTGATTGCCATTGTGAGTTGGCGAGAAAACCAAGGAAGCGACGATGCCAAAGGAATCGCCATTTCAAGCTCTACTTTCAAGACGAGCCCGCTCTTCAATGCTGGGGCATTTGCAGTAATGGTGATTTTGGCAGCGCTTTACGGGATGTTTTGGAGCTAGGCCTTTATTGACCCATCCGCTGTATGCTTTGCGCCCAACGTGCACCATTTTCGGTTTCAACCCCGATAATGGCGTGGGAAGGCAGTCGATCATTTGGTATCCATGCTCCTTCGAATGGATCATAGGAGCCGGTTTCCACCAGTCGTCCCGTGATGTCCCAAACGTTCCAACGTGCGGGCATCCACCCTTCAGTCAATTGAATCCGAACCCCTGAAGATTCTTGCATGATTTGCGGTTCGGGTTCCGCGAAGCAAATGACGATGGATGGAGTGGTCACGCTTCCACTCATGTAATGAATCGTTCCGCTGGCACTGTGCTGCCAGGCCAAATGCAATTTTGCCTGACCATCATCATCAGTTGAAAAGGCAATGGCCGGTCGCCTGTGCTGTCCAGACCATTCTTCTGTGATATTTTGTGCGATATCAGTCAGCACAAGGTCGCTGCCATTGGATATGGCCAACTGAATGTCATATCCTGACGTATTTTGCTCCCAAGCAAGGGCGACGAGCGGCGAATCCCCACCGTTCCATTGGGCAAAAACGGGGACATTTTGTGTGGCGTTTTCGAATTGATTGAGGGTTACAGGTTCAGTGAGCAACCATGCACCTGCGCCATCATTTGCAGCCAGGTCAACTTGAGAAACGTATACGCGGGATTGGCCCGAAGCCCCCCCAGCCGACATGAAGGCAACCAAATATTCTGAATCATTGACTGGGCCTGCAAGAGTAGGCCCGCTAGCAGGACAACTACTGATCATCCAATCGGTGGGATCAATGTCAATGGCGTCTGACCAGTTCGCCCCATCCGCCGAACTCATCAACCAAAAATCACGCATGTTGCTGTTATTATTTCGAACCAAATCATAGTACCTCCCTTCAGCCCAAAATGGCAGTGAAGGGCAGCATTCGCACATGGCATTTCCATCTGCGGCATCACTTGCATTGACGGCATCGAGCCACGTCATGCCTCCATCTGGGGAATGCAGAATCCCTTCGTAGATGGTCGCAGGATTGTTTCCCACCTTGACGCCCGCGAATGGATTGCCATCATCATCGATGGCTACGCATGGCATGAAGTGATCTTCGGAAGGATTGGTTACCATTGGAACAGGTTCAGACCAAGTGAGTCCGCCATCGGTGGAATGAACACTTCGCGCCCCATCTGCCCATTGACCTGACAATTGGTAGGTCAAAATGATGTAATCTCCTTGACTAGCCATGCGAGGGCCTTCTGAATCGGACATGAATACATTCTCGTTTGGATCGATTTCAATGGGATCAGAAAACTGTCCGCTTCCGCTTTCCCATCGGGTGACGTAGAGGTGGCCGTTGGTGCCAAAGGCAATGACAGGCTCCTCTTCAGCATTCAAAACCATGCGAAGGGCTTTGTTGCCGAAGGAGTTGGGGGCGATTTCAATCGGGTCACCTGAGGGAACAAAAACAAGGTTTTGTCCATTGGTAGAGTGCATGATGCATTGAAAGATCATGCAAATCCAAACCACGTTATAATTTAAATTCGTTCTAAATACCATGTTCGAGGGATATGTGCACAAGGTACGAGGAAGTAAATTTACTGCCATGAAAGCAAAACGCCTTTCGGAAATGAAGCCCCAAGAGCGCGGAGTCATCGGTCATATCGAATGTCCGGAAGCCGCAATGGCTCTGGTTGAAATGGGATGCTGCCCGGGCGAAGAAGTGACGGTGGCGCATGTGGCTCCAGGGAACGGACCCATGGCGATATTTTCTGGAGGAAGGAAGGTGGCGCTTCGAAGGGAGGCGGCGCGATTGCTTTGGATGCTTCCAATGGTGGCCGGTTCGGTGAATGAAGGCATTGCTCAAGAAGCATCACAGCTGATTGCTGGATGATCCTAATCAGAAAAGCTGATAGGTGAGCAAAGCAAGACCATAAGCGAACAGTGAAAATCCGATTGCTTGACTGATTGCCCAGGGCCAACTATCCAATTCTTTTCTCACAATCACAACGGTGCTCATGCATTGCATGGCGTACATGTAAAAAAGAATGAGCGAAACGGCGGATGCAGTATTTAGCAGCGGTTTGCCTGTTGAAGGATGAATTTCTTGTGTTAACCGTCGTTGCAATTGGCGGATCCGCCCTTCGTCTGATTCTGCCTGATCTGCAGATGGGAATAGTGCAGACATGGTTCCAACAAAAACCTCCCTTGCAGCAAATGAACTGATGATGGCAATGCCCATTCGACCATCATAACCCAATGGTTTGAAGGCGGGCTCAATCCATCTCCCAAAATGCCCAAGCCAGGAGGCTTCCAGTTTCGCGGCTTCCCACTCAACTTGTTCTTCCGGCGTTCGTTCTTCCGAAAACTGTTCATCAAGGGCTTGCATGGAGTCTGCTGGCCCAAATTCCCCAAGCGCCCACAACACCATCGAAATGACGAGAATCACTTGTCCGGCATTGGAGACGAAACTCCAGCCTTTTGTAATCATTTCACGCCCAACTTCAACGGGTCGGGGCCAACGGTAAGTGGGCCATTCAAGGGTAAATTGGCCTTCGGATTTGGTCGGAAGCCCGCGATGTAGCAGCCATGCTAGCGCAAGTGCAGAGAGGGTGCTAAACACATAAAGACCAAATAAAAACAGCCCTTGCAGATTAAACATGCCTCCGAGCACTTTTTCATCAGCAACGACGAACCCAATCAAGAAGGCATAAACGGGCAGGCGGGCTGAGCAGGTCATCAATGGAGTGATCAATATGGTAATCAATCGCTCCCTCTTTCCTTGGATGGTTCGAGCAGCCATGACCGCTGGAACGGCACAGGCCATGCCGCCAACTAGCGGCACGACAGATCTTCCGCTCAACCCCAGTCTTTGGAGTAATCGGTCTCCGAGAAATCCGACGCGGGCCATATAGCCAGTGGCTTCTAGGGCACTGGTTAAGCCAAACAGGATCATGATTTGTGGGACAAAGACCACAATCCCAGCAATGCCGTTCAATATCCCATCAAGCAATAAGCGTTTCCACCAAGTGCTTGGGAGCTGTTGGTCTGCGAAAGCATGGATTTTACCAAATAAACCATCAATCCAATCCATGGGCCATTCAGCCCATGCATACACCGCCTGGAATATGGTAAAAAAGACCACCGCTAGAATGACATGACCCCAAATTGGATGGGTGAGCACTTCATCCAATCGAGTGGTCTGCTTGGCCGATTCTTCCCAAGGGTATTCGGGGCCGCCAGGGATGATTTTTGGGGCTTGTTCACGAATGTGCTGCATGCGCCACCCGGCTTCTTCCAATTGCATTTTTGCCGGAGAATAAGGGACCTCGTCTCGAGCGAGATCAAGCGCTGCTTTTTGGTTTGGTGACAACCATTTTGGAACACCTTTGGAACGCAAATACCAGGAATATTTGGCGGGTGTTTCGCCCGGAATCGATGCTTTCAAAATTTCAAATGCTCCCTCCCATTCAATCGGTGTATTTTGCGGAACGCGGTACGAACTGACCTCCGGCTGCAGAATAGACAAAGCTTTGTGCATCTGGTCTGCACGATCTTTTTCAAAGTTGAGGGCAATGGCAGGGACCCCAAGCCAGTCCGAAAGCAGGTTTAAATGAATTGTTGATTGATCCGTTTGATTGATGATCAAAACGGTGGGAATCCCCATTTCAAGAACCTGCAATGCCAAGAATAAGCTACTGCGAACATGCGCGCTATCGAGGATAATCCATACAGCGTCGGGAGCAATTTTGTCATTTAATATGGCTTCCTGAGTGACTTGTTCATCTCCAGATTGAGCGAACAAACTATACGTCCCAGGGAGGTCAATCAAGAGAAACTCAGGATTGAATTTAAAAGGGGCTTCGCTTCGTTCAACAGTAACGCCTGGCATGTTGCCCACCTTGGCCCTCCGACCCGTTAGTCGATTGAAAAGGGTGGTTTTTCCACAGTTTGGATTTCCGACAAGCGCAATTTTCACAGCACGAATTTCGGGGTTTAATGACCGCTCTCCTATCCCTCAAAAACGGGATTCAACCGGCTCATTTTCGAATCAACCAGTGCGTTGGGTTTTGGGGAGCTTGCGTGTTTCCTTGAACGCTCCAGACTTCAAAATGCAAAGTAGATCGATTGTCTTCGACTCGGACGGTTCCAATGATTTCACCGGCTTCAATGATGTCACCTTTGGCAATGGAGGCGCTTTCTAAATTGCTATACACGGAGCGAAAAGCCCCGTGAGAAAGGATGACGGTTTGACCTGCTCCTGGAATAGCAAACACACTGGAGACGGTGCCCTTAAAAATGGACAAAACGGCGCTACCTGGTTCTGTTGAAATGTCAATTCCGTTGTTATCAATGGTGATTCCGGGTAAGGTGGGGTGAGCTTGGCGACCAAAGCCACTGGTGACAATTCCACGAACAACAGGCCAGGGAAGGGTCGACTTGTTTTTTTCAAAAGCTTCAGAAACAATTCGCCCTTCAGGAGTCAGAGCATATTCACCTTTGGAACTCTCCCGCTCAGCTCGGAGTTCTTCTTCGATGATTTTTCTTATCGCTTCATTGAGTCGCTTTTTTTCTTCCTCAGCTTTTGCCACCTCAGACTTTAGCCGTGATTCTTCTCCTTTCAATGTTTCGATGAGCACACCTCGGGACTTTTGATCATCCATCAATAGGTCACGTTCTGCACGAACTTCATTCAGCATGGACTCCAAATCTTTTCGCTTCAACTCCAGGGACTGTCGGTTTCCAGCAAGCTCAACCTGCGATTGTTCGATTTGTGCAACGTGCTCTTTGCGGATTGTACTGTAAGATTGAAGAAGTTGGAATCGGATGACCGCTTGAGAGAAGTCTTCGGCAGCAAACAAATACATCCAGGTGTTTTGATTGAGGGATTGCTTGTATGCTGCCTGGATCATTCGAGCATATTCGTCTTTCAATGCAGCAATGTGGCCTTCCATTGACCTTATTTCAGAATCTGCGCTGTAGATGGATTGTTCGAGTAGTTGTATTTCCGTCTCATGATGCCGAATCAGCTGCTCACGGAGATACATACGCTCGTTAATCAATTGAAGTTGAAGCAACGCATCTTGTTTATTCGAGGCGGTTTGACTGAGCAATTTTTCAGCTGTGGCGATGCGAGATTGAATGGCATCCCGCTTGCGTTGCAACGAAGCTTTATCTTGACTCCATGCGAGCTCAGCGCTTCCACCCATGAAGCACAACATGCAAAGGCAGAGCTTTACGATGGATTTAGATGCCCAGTCTGCGTTCATATCCTTCAGGAACTTCAAACGGGAAGTCATAAGCTCGATCAAATCGGATTCTGAGGGTCTCCCAGTTCATCATCAATTCGCTATTGACCGTTGTGACCAACAAAGAAAATGACCTTGGAAACATTCCGATTTCCGTTTCTTCGTAATCAAGACGCTCCAAGATTAGCGAGCGCTGGTAATAGAGGTCGTCGAACTGATCGCGAACCGGCTCAAAGGTGATACCGCCAAACCAATGGCGCTTGATTAACAAATCTTCATCCTCGGTTCGATTTCTGAGCCTTTCATAACGTCTAACCGGGAGTTGGATGTCCAATGAGTCCTCCGGAGATAAGGAATTGTCATTGACACCCACCAGGCGCTTGACTTTGCCCTTGTACTTACCAATGAGCGCATAATGCTCACCATCAATCTTGGAGATAAATTTGTCGTTTTCGGGATCGAGGCCCATGGGTTGACCAGCCAAAACCGATTGGACGTCCTGAAAACTTAGTGGGGTGTCAATCCAATCTCCTAAGGCGTCATAATTTCCTGAGAAGTAGAATTTGTTGCCTGGTATTTTGCTGATGAATAGGACCGAATCAGGGGTCATCAATACGCGCGCAACCTCTACACCTAAAGCAGGGGAAATACTCATCCAAATGACGCTGTCTTTTGCCATTCGAACAGAAGCTTTGAAAGACTCGTTGTCTCCATTCGCATCCAATTTCACGTCGAGTTTCATTCCCATCCATTCCCAATCTGGAGCATGGGTCTCATAGCCTTCAATGATTTGATTGACATTGAGATTCTTGAGCGGTTTCCCACGAGCCATACGCGCCGTGTTGGAGCAGCCAGCGGTGCCTGCCAGGACTGCACTCAACAGCAAGATGAAATATGTGCATTGTCGATTCATGAATGCTCGTCAATCTTGGCTTGAATTCGTTCTGAATCGCCTCCTGATTCCAACGCTTTTTTCCACGACTTAAGCGCCCCTGTTTGATCACCCATTGCCCATCTTATGTCACCGTCGTGCTCCCAAAAAGTGGGCCCTTGCGCTTCTGATGCGAAAAGGGCTTGTGTAATGAAATCGAGCGCTTCAGGAAATCGGTCATTTTTGAACAATACCCATGCATGGGTGTCCATGAAATTTGCATCGTTTGGAACCAGTTGCATAAGCCTCTCACTGCATTCCAATGCACGTTCTAGATGTTGGTTTGATTCAGCGAGGTAGTACGCGTAGTTATTTAAAATCACGGGGTTATCAGGCACCAATTCCAGGCTCTTTTCATACGCTTGAAAAGCTTCTTGAAGTTGGTTTTTAGCATGCAAGGCATCACCGAGTAATCCCTGTATTCCTGCTTCTAAATCGGGGTTGTCAAACACGACGGCAAGCCCTCGCTGCAATGTTTCCGTGGCTGCATTATGGTCACCAACATTCAATGCGGCCAATCCTGCGTAATACCCAAATTCAGCATCCAATGGAAACAATTCAAATGCTTGCAAAGCATGGACTTGCATTTCTTCGAATCGGACCAATTCGGCATCCAATGCGATGAGGTTGATCCATCCCATTGGGTTGCCTGGAGCGAGGTCGACAGCAATGAGGGCATGGTCTATTGCTGCCTCGGGATTGCCCCGCGTCTGCTCGAAATCTGCCGCCAAAAGCTGCAATATGGCTGAACGAGGATGCTGCCCAATGGCCGCATCAAGAAGTCGAATGATCATCGAATCAAGCGATGTGTCAACTTGCGCAATTTGAAGGTATTGAACCAGAATTTCGTGCTTCTCTTCGAGCAAAACATCCTCAGATTCGAACGCCATGATGAGGGCGTTTTGAGCTTTTCCAATTTGATTCAATCCAGTGTAGAGATGTGCCAAATCGAGTTGGGCCCTGCCATTGGTAGGGTCCTCTCGAACGATTTGAGACAAAATGTCCAACGCAGCCTCTGATTGCTCCGTGATTTGAAGCATTTGAGCCCACTGAAGTTTGAATTCCACGACATCTGGGAATTCCACTACGGCATTTTCAAGGGCGTAATAGATAGCTTCATATTCGCCAAGCAATTCAAACAAATAAAGGCGTTGAAGCAGGATGTCTGGATCACCAGGGGTTAATTTGTCGAAGGTATCGCACAACACCAAAGCGCCTTCATAGTCTTCGAAGTCTGCCAATTTCATGGTCCAATCAAAAGTCCATTCAATGTCACCTGGACGATGATTGAGAATCCAAACCAAATCTTCGTGGCACATTTTTGAGTAGCCAAGGTTGAGCGCTGCTTCTGCTCGAAATTCATGCGCCCATCGATGGCTTTCATTGTTTTCGATGACTTCATTTAAGTGGAGCAATGCAGATTCGAAATCACTCCGTTGAAGGTCAATTTTAGCTAAATCAAAATGCAGCGCTATTTCGGCAGGCTCCATCTCAAGGCAGGCATTGAAGGAGGAATACGCCAGATCCAGGTCACCTTTGGCGAGGTGATTTTGACCTTCGAAATAGGTTCTTTGAAAAGCTTCGTCATAAACCGGCAAATCGCTCAGGACCGTGCGATTCCCGCATCCAATGAACGCACCAATCATTCCCAATAAGAGAAGAAATGTCCAAGGGCTGGCTGGTCGCAAAGCGTTCATAAGCGGTTACTGAATTTCAGAATAGTCCCCGATGCTGAGGTTGAAAGGTTGACCCGTCACGGATGCATGGGATCCAATCATGGAGTCTTTGACGATGGTATTGCTAAGCCGTGTGTTGTCTTGGATTAAACAGTTCTCAACTCGACTGTCGGTTACGGAAGCCTGGTGACCCAAACTTACATGTGGCCCAACGACTGATCTGTGAATTTTCACCCCTTTCCCAATGAAGCAAGGAGGAATGATCACGCTTTCCTCGATGACCGCGTCATCGGGAATGAACAATTCTTGTTGCGTAAGCTCTAGGATAAGCTGGTTGGTTTCTACCGTCGCCGATTTGTTACCGCAGTCCATCCATTCACTGACCGCGCCGGGTTCAAAATGCAATCCCGCTTGGGTCATATTTCTGAGGGCATCGGGCAATTGATATTCGCCTCCTTTGATGACGTCGTCGTCAATTAACCGCTGCAATTCACTTTTTAAGCGGTTCCCATCGCGAAAGGCATAGATGCCAATCATGGCTAAATCACTCACGAATTGCGTGGGCTTTTCGACATAATCTTCGATGCCTCCAGCTTCATTGGTGACCACCACGCCAAAGGCACTTGGGTTTTCGACTTGTTTGACAAATAGAACCCCATCAGCCTCGGGGTTGATGGTGAAGTCGGCTCGAAAGAGTGTGTCAGCAAATGCCACCACGACAGGCCCATTGAGGCATTGTTGACCGCACAAAATCGCATGAGCTGTTCCAAGCGGCTTTTCTTGGTAACAGATGTGACCTTTCGCTCCAAGACGTTCGGCGATTGCCAAAAGTTTGGCTTCCACTTCCTCCCCAAAATCGCCAATGACGAAGGCAATTTCTTCCACTTTTTCTTCGCTCATCGCAACGATATCCTCGGCAAGGCGTTCCACAATGGGTTTCCCAGCGACCGAAACCAATGGTTTTGGTACGGTCAGGGTGTGGGGCCTTAACCGACTGCCTCGCCCGGCCATTGGAATGATGATGTTCATGATTGTGTGTTCAATTTAACGTGTGCCTGTGCTCCCAAATCCGCCCGTTCCTCGGTCAGATTCAGGTAAATTTTCGGTCTCTTTCCATGCAATTCGCTCGTACCGTGCAAGCACCAATTGGGCGATGCGTTCACCGTTTTCTACCGTAAAAATGGACTTTCCGTGATTGATTAACAAAACACCAATTTCTCCTCGATAATCTGCATCAATGGTCCCTGGTGCATTGAGTACGGTCACGCCATGCTTAAATGCTAGGCCGGATCGTGGTCGAACTTGCAGCTCTGTTCCATGAGGCAGGGCAACGTACAATCCCGTTGGAATCAGCCGGTGCTCTCCGGGCTCGAGCATGATGGGCTCGGCTATATGCGCTCGTACATCCATTCCTGCGCTAGCAAGCGTGGCGTAATCAGGAAGGGCATGACCGCTGAGATTTTTGATAAACACGGATGCCGTCATTTTCCTGTGAATTCGGGTTTACGTTTTTCAATGAATGCTTGGGTGCCCTCCTTGAAGTCCTCCGTTTCAAAGCTTGCGCCAAAGCAAGAGATTTCAGCATCATACCCGTTCAGTCCGTCTTCGTAGCCTGCGAGCACGGCTTGTATGGCGGTTTGAATGGCTTTTGGAGAGTTTTTCATCATGGCTTTCGCCATTTGATTCGCAGCAGACATCAATTCTTCTGGGGACACCACCGCGTTAACGAGGCCCCATTGATGAGCCTCATCAGCCGTGACCATTTGGGCCGTTAATATCATTTCCAATGCCTTCCCCTTGCCCACGAGTTGCGGCAGTCGTTGCGTTCCGCCATAACCTGGGATGACACCAAGTGACACCTCTGGAAGCCCCATTCGCGCTCCCGATGCGGCGATTCGAACATGGCAAGCAAGCGCCAACTCGAGCCCTCCTCCCAATGCGAAACCATTGATCGCTGCAATGACTGGTTTAGCAGATCGCTCAATGCGATTGAAGAGCAATTCTTGGCCTTTGCGCGCAAGCTCTTTCCCTTGACGTGCATTGAAATCAGCGAATTCTTTGATGTCGGCTCCTGCTACAAATGCTTTTGGGCCGCTTCCAGTCAATAGTATGACTCGTATGTTGGAATCAGATTGTGCATTTTCAATGGCTTCCGCGAGTTGAGCAATGACCGTTTGATTCAGTGCATTGAGAGCTTCAGGGCGACAAATCGTCAGGGTAAGCACCCCTTCATTTGATTCGGCTTCAATCAGTGTTTGAGACATGGAACTGGGAATCCTGTTTTTGAAAGCACAAATTACGAAAGGAGGAGCGACAGATTCCCGGGTCGGCTGTCGAGTAATTCTGTTGTGTAGGCGGTTTTCGGATTTGTTATGATTTCATGGGTTTCACCCGATTCAACGATGCGGCCATTTTTCATAATCAACAATCGATTGCAAAACGATGAAACAACGTCCAAGTCGTGGCTTATGAACAGGAATGTCAATCGGCGTTCATCTCCGATTCGCTTCAACAAGGCCAAAATCTCTTTTTGTATCTGAATATCCAATGCTGCGACACTTTCATCTAGCACCAAAAACATCGGTTGCATGGCAAGCGCTCGTGCTATGACCAATCGCTGACGTTGTCCTCCGCTGAATTCGTGGGGTTTCTTTTGGGCGTCTTCTGAATTGAGCCCGACTTCATGCAAAAGTTGAATTGCTTCTTGCTTGGCTTGTTTGGCGGGAACTCCGCGATGCTCCATGACCTCAGTCAATGCAAATCCTACGGCAAGCTTGGGATTCAAGGCCCCGTATGGATCTTGAAAAACGAGTTGAGCTTGGTGGCGAATGCTCCTCATGTTGGATTTATCCTCAGGATTGACCTTCATTCCATTGAATTCGATGCTGCCCTGGGTTGACGGGAGCATCCCAATCAATAGCCGTCCTAGAGTGGATTTTCCACTACCGCTTTCGCCGATTAACCCGACGCGTTCCCCTCTCGAAATGCTCAAATTGACTGAATCCACTGCTTGAAATGTTTGAGTCGGCCGACCGAAAAGGTCTGATTGAACGGTGTAGGATTTTCCGAGGTTTTTGGCAATGACTAAAGGGGGAGAGGCAGGGGGTGGTTCCTCAATTGAAGTGTATTTACGAGCTTCAATCAATGCCTTGGTATAGGCGTGTTGAGGTTGATTTAAGACAGAAGTTACATCGCCTTGTTCCACAATTTCGCCGGCGCGCATGACCAAAACACGGTCAGCGATGGCTTGCACTACTCCGAGGTCGTGCGTGATGAATAAGATTCCAATTTCCCGTTCAAGCTGGAGTTTTTTCAAGAGCTCAAGGATGGATTTTTGGACCGTGGTGTCGAGCGCAGTGGTGGGCTCATCAGCGATTAATACTTCGGGATTGGCTGCGAGCGCCAAAGCAATCATAATCCGTTGCTTTTGTCCCCCACTCAATTCGTGAGGATATTTTTCGAAGGTGTTGCTGGGGTCGGGGAGTTCGACTTCTTCAAACAATTTCAAGACGGATGCTTTGGCGTCTTTCTTGGTTAATTGTTTGTGAAAGATGGGACCTTCGGCTACTTGCCAACCCACTCGCATGGAGGGGTTCAATGAAGACATCGGATCTTGGAATACCATACTCAGTCCTTGTCCTTGGGGCTGATCTTTGATGCCAGGCGCAGCCCAGATCGATGAACTCGGATGATGAAAAACACAGCCGTTGGTCATGCGTCCTCCACGAGGTAACAATCCCATGATGGCTGCGGAGGTAATGGTTTTGCCAGAACCGCTTTCGCCTACGAGCGCAAGTAGTTCTCCCTTGTTTAGATTGAATGTGACGTTATGAACGACAGGTTGTTCTCCGAACGCAACGGTTAAATTTTCGACTTTGAGCAGCGGCGCTTTCATGCAGGAAGAGAAGATCAGAGGTTAGAGTGTACCTCTGCTTTCCTGCTCTCGTTCAATTGCTTCGAACAAGGCCTTGAAGTTTCCTTTACCAAAGGATTTCGCCCCCTTTCTTTGGATGATTTCGAAAAACATGGTTGGCCGATCGACCACAGGCTTGGTAAAGATTTGCAATAGATACCCTTCGTCATCGCGGTCAATCAGAATGCCCAACTTTCTAAGCGGATCTAAGTCTTCGTCAATTTCCCCTACACGATCGAGTACCGTGTCGTAGTAGGTGTTTGGAACCCGCAGGAATTCGATGCCTCTTGCTTGCAATTCAGTAACGGTTTCGATGATGTTGGAAGTCGCTACGGCGATGTGTTGAACGCCAGCGCCTTGGTAGAAATCAATGTATTCCTCGATTTGCGACTTTTTGCGTCCTTCGGCCGGTTCATTAATGGGAAACTTGATGCGGCCATTCCCGTTGGACATCACCTTTGACATCAAGGCCGTGTATTCGGTTGAAATGTCCTTGTCATCGAAGGAGATTAATTGAGCGAATCCCATGACCCGGGTATAAAAATCCACCCAAGTATTCATTTCACCCCAGCCCACATTTCCAACCATGTGATCCACATATTTCAATCCGACATTTTGAGTTGGAATGCTTGGATTCCAGGCTTCATAACCAGGAAGGAATACCCCCTCGTAGTTTTTCCGCTCCACAAAGACATGGATGGTATCGCCGTAGGTTTCAATTGCACTTAGAACAACGCTGCCATGTGCATCGGTTCGTGTTTCGGGTTCAAACACCGAAACGGCCCCCCGTTTCGTCGTTTCGTTCCAACTTTTTTCTGCGTTATCAACCCAAAGGGCCACGGCTTTGACGCCATCACCGTGTCGATTGATGTGGTCGTTTATCGGACCTCCTGCGTTCAACGGAGAGGTCAATACCAAGGTAATCTTGTCTTGTTTTAAGACATAAGAAACGGTTTCCTTGTTTCCCGTTTCAAGGCCGGCATATGCAACGGGCTTAAACCCCCAAGCTGTGATGTAGTAGTAAGCGCTTTGTTTCGCATTTCCGCAATACAACTCGATGTGATCAGTCCCCAGCAAGGGAAGAAAATCTTCGGCCTCTGGAACAACTTTTTCAAGTGTGGGGGTTGCTTTTTGATTCATGGTTCTCGTGCGTAGAGTGGGACCTGCGGTTTATTTTTCGGGATCTAACCAGGATTGATGGTAATCATCGTGTTCGATTTCGAGCGCTGCTGAAGTGACTTGAAGCGGTCGGAAGGTATCGACCATGACGGCCAACTCTTCGGTTTTTTCTTTACCAATACTTCCCTCATAGGTTCCTGGATGTGGTCCATGGGGAATTCCAGCAGGATGAAGTGATATGTAACCCCGATCGATGCCCGTGCGACTCATGAAGTCTCCTTCTGCGTAGTACAAAACTTCATCTGAATCGATGTTCGAATGATTGTAAGGTGCTGGTATAGAGAGCGGATGGTAATCGTACAATCGAGGCACAAAGCTGCAAATGACGAATGCGTCCGTTTCAAATGTTTGATGAACCGGTGGGGGTTGGTGGACTCGACCGGTGATGGGTTCGAAATCGTGAATGGACATCGCATAAGGGAAATGGTATCCATCCCAACCTACAATGTCAAACGGATGTGATGCATAAATGTACTCGTGGAGCGATCCTTGCTTTTTGATTTGAATGGTGAATTCACCCACTTGATCGATGGTGATCAATTCGCTTGGAGGCCGCATATCCCGCTCGCAATACGGACTGTGCTCGAGGAGTTGGCCAAAGTGATTTCGATACCGCTTAGGGGTATACACCGGGTGTGCCGATTCTGTGATGAACAGGCGATTTTGAGCGGTTTCAAATTCGAATCGATGGATGATGCCACGCGGAATGACCAAATAATCGCCACTTTTGAATGGGATGGTGCCGAGCATCGTATGCAGAACTCCTGCCCCGTCATGGACAAAGACCACTTCATCGCAATCAGCATTTTTGAAAAATTCCTCTTTGCCCATGCTTGCTGAGGGAGCCGCCAAGTGAATCGTCACGTCTGAATTGAACAAGACCGGAACTCGGCTAAGGAGATAGTCTTGCTGAGGCTTGATTTTGAACCCTTCCAGTTTGCGACTGAGCAAGTTGTTTTCAATGGCTGCTTTGGGACTGACATCCGTCGATTTCCCCACCCGTTTCACCATGGTTGGGCGGCGGAGATGGTATAGCAATGAGCTCATTCCGACGAATCCAATCGTTCCAAAAAGCTGCTCATGATGCAGACTTCCGTCCGCTTTTCGAAATTGCGTGTGTCGCTTGGCGGGAATGGTCCCGAGCTTGTGATAGAACGGCATGCGGTCTTAACTTTACCCGCTAAGTTAGTTCCATCAGGATGGCTTAGAAAACGACAGTGCGCAAAAATTCCCAGCCTGCGTTAAGCATTGGGTCCATGAATCATTCGCACCCAATCAGGGAGCTTTCCCGCTTTGGTTATTTTCCAGCGAAGAGACAACTTTCCATTGCGGGGCAAGGGATTTTCTTGGGTCAATCGATTTTTGGAAATTAGGGAATTCATTTGAACACCGCATCGCTGAGAAGCTGCCCAAATGCTTTCTCCGGGCTTGAGTTCAAGCCATAAGTCCGTTCCCTTTTTTCGCTTGGGTTGAAGGTAGATGACCTCTCCTTGCATTGGTGTGTATTCGTGCTGGGTACGCTCAACATCATTGTACCGATAGAGCTGCCAAAGCATCATATCCAACTCCTTTGCCAAACTTTCATACGTGTCCTTTTCTTGTGCCAGGGTGTATTGGATGTAGTTTTCACTCAATTGTACGGATCGTTTGCCGATGAGCAGCGCTGTTTTTGCTGGATTGAGAACGGTGTTTTGAACTTCAACAGATGCGACAGGAGGAATTGCAGGAACGGCATCGGCTTCGAGTTGGGCGAAAGCTTCTCGTTCGGCCTTCAGAGTCAGCCCCTCCTGATCATAACGGGTTAGATCGTATTCTTCAATGAGATCAATTAGCAAGTAAGCATATTTGGGATTGGTGGCGTATCCGCATTGTTTCAGCCCCTTGGCCCATCCTTTGTAATCCTCAATATCCAATTCAAACAACGAAGCGTATCGCTTTCTTTTCAAGAAATCACTATGGTCCTGGAAACTCTCGGAAGCACTGTTGTACGAGCGAAAGCATTCACCCTTTTCGTCATCATCAAAATACACCCGTTCTCCAGGCCAATTGCTATGGCACTTAATTCCGAAATGATTATTGGACTGGGCAGCCAATTCACTTCGTCCGCTGCCGCTTTCTAGAATGCCCTGCGCCAATGTGATGCTCGCTGGAATTCCGTGCACCGCCATTTGATAAACCGCCTCATCACTCCATTTTGAGATGTATTGCTCGGGTGGGGTTAAAGAATGAGGCTGGGCGACCATCACAGAGGTCCAGCCCAAGAACATCCAAATCAACATCCAACAGATGAGGAGCGAAAAGGATTGAGACAAGGAAAAGGGTCGGATGCGCATCTTCATAATGAATGAATGGCAATGTTAACCCTCTTATTGCTTGAATATTAACGGGAAACAATCGGAATGTTCACTTTGAATTGTGAATGGAGACCCCAGCTTTTTCTTCGATTAACTGTCCTTTTTCATCAAAAAATTGCCAGGTGCCCGCTGGTGCTCCGAGTGAATCGTATTGACCCAAAATGAATGGTTTACCATTCGGATGCCACGTCTGGTATTGCCCAACTTGAACGCCCTCTTCATAATGGTGAATGGACCACTGTTTTCCATCTGGATAGAAGGCTTCCCATGTGCCATGGCGCATGCCGAGTTTCCAATTGGACACTTTTGTAATGCGCCCTTTTTCATCAAAAACTTCGATCCTTACGGTATCTCCAGATTGGACTGTCGCTTGCCTTTTTGAAGTTCCGTCAGGCCAATATTCCGTCGTAACCACCGAATCATTGCAGGCGCTGAGCAGCAGGCACAATAGGCTTAGCAGTTTTGTAAACTGACTCATCGCTTGCGTTCGATGGTGAATTCTACCAATTCTTGAAGAGCCATTTTCGCCGGCGAATCTGGAACAGGGTCCAATAATTTTAAGGATTTTGCCTTCAGCTCATTCATCCGCTCCCGCGCGTAGGCCATTCCGGGCCCTTGAAGAATTTCATTCATGACTTCTTGAACGGCTGCATTGTCGTGATGACGATACTTTACCAACCGAATCAATCGCTTTCGTTTCGACCGATCTGCGGTTTGCAGGGTGTGAATGAGCGGGAGGGTCATTTTGCGTTCCCTTATATCACCACCCGTTGGCTTTCCGATTCGATCCCCATCTCCTAGATCCAAGAGGTCATCTTTAATTTGAAATGCCAGGCCGACCAATTCTCCAAATTCTCGCATGCGCTCCACCGTCTCGTCATCGGCATTGACAGAAGCAGCACCGCATGCGCAACAGGATGCAATGAGGCTTGCCGTTTTGCGTCGTATGATTTCAAAATAAACCTCTTCTGTAATGTCGAGTCTGCGGGCTTTCTCAATCTGCAACAATTCGCCTTCACTCATGAGTCGAACTGCTTCAGATGTTATTTTCAGTAAGTCATAAGCCTCATTATCTACCGCAGTTAATAATCCACGCGAAAGCAAATAGTCTCCAACAAGCACCGCAATTTTTTTCTTCCAAAGTGCCTGAATAGAGAAAAAACCACGTCTCAAAGGGCTCTCATCGACTACATCATCATGCACCAGAGTCGCTGTATGAAGCAATTCTATCAAGGAAGCGGCGACATGGCTTTTTTCACCCAGTGCGTTGTTTTCTCCGGATAAAGCTTTTGCAGTGAGAAACACGAACAATGGCCGCATCTGTTTCCCTTTGCGCTTGATGATGTAGCGCGTGATTCGATCCAATAGCACGACATCTGTCTTCATTGCAGTTTTGAAATGGGCCTTGAAATGCTCCAATTCTTCTGATACCGGCGCTTGAATCCTCGTCATACTTGACATGATGCAAAGGTAGGTCGCTCTGCAGCTTGTCGCATGTACCTATCTTTGCCTAAAATCCCTCTGATGATATACTCCATGACCGGTTATGGGAAAGCGACGGGATTGATTGGAACACGTCGCTACACCATCGAAGTCCGTTCGTTGAATGGAAAACAACTGGATCTAAGTGTGCGGATTCCGTCAGCCTTTCGTGCCAAAGAAATGGAACTGCGCAAAATTGTTGGTGAATCAGTAGGACGTGGCAAATGCGATGTTTCTCTTCAATTTGCCGTTGAGGGAGTTGAAAGAAGGGAGTTGAATGTTCCATTGATTGGGGCTTACATAAAAGACTTGGGGGGGATTGCCGAAGCCAATGGAATGCATGCCCAAGATGAATCGATTTTAGGCATGGCGTTGCGATTGCCAGATGTTGTGCAACAGCCTCGTGAAGAAGTGGATGAATCAGAATGGGAATCCATTGTGAGCTTAACCCATGAGGCCCTAGATCATTTTCAGGACTTCCGAAAAAATGAAGGGAAGGCCCTCGGCGAGGACTTTGAACTGCGTGTATCGAACATCCGGAAGCTTGAGTCAGCGATCTTACCATTGCTTGAATCTCGAATCGAAAGGATTCGCGAGCGCATTCAATCCAATTTTGAAGAGATTCAAGATCGTGGCCGATTGGATGAAAATCGCTTCGAGCAAGAAGTGCTTTTCTACATTGAGAAATTAGATGTATCAGAAGAACTTGTGCGATTGAAAGCGCATTGTGATCACTTTCTTGAAGTGATGGTTCAGCCGGAGGGACAGGGCAAAAAGTTGGGATTCATTGCGCAGGAGATGGGTCGAGAAATTAATACGCTGGGGAGTAAGGCCAACGACGCGGAGATGCAACGTGTCGTGGTTCAGATGAAGGACGAATTGGAGAAAATCAAAGAACAGGTTCTGAATGCCCTTTGATTCAATTGGAAAGGCGGTGATTTTTTCTGCTCCATCAGGTGCAGGCAAAACGACCATTGTGAGGAATTTGCTCAGTCAAAAGGGATTGAAATTAGCTTTTTCAGTTAGCGCGACAACGCGTGAGCCGAGAGGGAATGAAGTAGATCATCATGATTATCACTTCCTTTCTCTCGAAGAATTCGATCGAAGAATTGCCGCTGATGAGTTTGTAGAATGGGAAGAAGTATACCCTGGCAAGAAATATGGAACATTGAAAGCGGAGCTTGAGCGCATTTGGAAGGAGGGAAAAACGGTTTTGTTTGACGTAGATGTGGTTGGTGGCGCAACACTGAAGAAAAAATTGGGAGGGGCGGCGTTGGCCGTATTTATTCAACCGCCTTCATTGGAAGAGTTGAGATTGCGACTTGAATCGCGAGGCACGGATGATGCAGAGCGAATTTCAGAACGCATGAAAAAGGCAACTTGGGAAATGAAACAAAGCGATGGTTTTGATCGAATTTTAATCAATGATGACCTTCAAAAAGCCTGCGATACAGCCTGCCAATGGGTCCATTCTTTCATTGAATCTTCAGGGGATAAATGAATCAAACAATTCCTGGTCATGTCGGGCTGTATTTCGGCTCATTCAACCCGATTCACTTGGGGCATTTGGTCATTGCCAATCATATGGCGCATTACACCAATTTGGATGAGGTTTGGTTGGTGGTCACTCCCAGGAATCCACAGAAGAATCCCAACGAAATGATTGGTCAGGCCCATCGGATGCAGATGGTAAATTTGGCTGTTTCTGAAAATGAAAAACTCCGGGGCTCTGACGTCGAGTTTAATTTGCCTCAACCAAATTATACAGCCGCAACAATGAGGCATTTGAGCGAGTTGTACCCAGATACGTTATTCAGCATTATTCTAGGCGAAGACAACTTCGATCGGCTTCATACATGGAAGGATCATTTGGAATTGGTGGACCAATACAGGATTTTGGTTTATCCCAGGCGCACGTCAAATCAGTCAGACGATATGAGTGAATCGTCCGAAGTGAAAGTCTCACGCAGCCATCCAAATGTAGAGTGGTGCGATGCTCCCATGATTAGCATCTCTTCCACGTACCTGCGTGATGCGATTATGAATCAAAAGGACATTCGCTACTTGTTGCACGACAAAGTATTGAATTACATCAGCAACAATCACCTGTATGAGTGAGGTCAGGTATTGTTAAAGTGATTCATGGTGCGCTCGAGCCCAATTGTCGCAAAGGATTCAATCGCCTTGCGGCATCGCTCAAGTCGTTCACCAAGTGCGGATTCTTCCTCGGAACTCCACTTACCAAGGACGTAATTTATTTGGTGTCCTTTTTGAAAAGCGTCCCCAATACCAAACCGAAGTCGCGGGTAGACTGAAGAGCCAATGGTCTGTTCGATATTTCCCAAACCGTTGTGTCCACCTCCACTGCCTTTTGTGCGGATACGGATGGTTCCAAAGGGCAAGGCTAGATCATCCGTTACCACCATTGTCCTTTCAATGGGAACTTTTTCGGCCTCCATCCAATAGCGAAATGACTTACCGCTAAGATTCATGAAGGTCGAGGGTTTCAAAAGGATGAGGGTCCTGCCCTTAAAACGGACGGTGGACACCTCCCCCAATCGGCCCGTTTCAAAAGAAACTTCAGCTTCTCGAGCGATGGTGTCCACCACCTTAAACCCAATGTTGTGTCGGGTTTCCTCATAATCTAATCCCGGATTTCCGAGCCCGACGATGAGGTATTTCATTGATTCATCTTTGCGATTTGCAGAGACAATTTAATGTTATTCGCTTGCTTGATCTCCGCCGTCAGCTGGTGCATCTCCACCTTCAGCTGGGCTTTCATCTCCACCACCGTCTTCTTCATCAGCTTCACTAGCAGCGGACATAGCAGCACGAGTACGCTTCACAGCAGCGAGCAAGGTTGAATCATTCAAAAGAACGGTGCAGTTTGGAACAGAAATGTCTCGAACACGAACATTGTCGCCAATTTCAAGTGCGGTTACGTCGATAACGATTTCCTCGGGGAGGTCATCAGCCAAACCGCGAACAGGGACTCTTCGGAAAAGCATTTGGAGTCGGCCACCGCTGATCACACCTACCGCAGTTCCTTTCGTGCGGAGGGGCAATTCGACGCGCACCGATTTGCCAGGAATGATTTGAAGTAAATCGACATGAACAATTCGGTCCGTTACAGGATGGAATTGTACATCTTGAATGATGCAGTCGGTGGTCTGCCCATTCAAATCAAATTGGATTCGAAATACGTCCGGGTTAATTACGAGCTTGGAAATATCCAATTCGCTGATTGAAAAGTGCTTTTGCTCACCACTGCCGTAGAGTACTCCGGGTACCCGGTTTTCTTTTCGGAGGTGGTTCGCATCTTTCTTTCCTACGCCCTCACGCAGAGAGCCGCTCAATGATGCAGTTTTCATGATTAATGAATTAAAAGGGTATCGCTGATGGAACGGTTTTCCACCAGACAGGTTAAAGTTTCAGCAAATAATTCGTGCACAGGCAACACTTTGATTTTTCCAGTGTTTTGATCCTGTTTCAACGGAATGCTATCGGTTACGACCAACTCTGTGAGCACAGAATTGGCGATGCGCTCATACGCAGGGCCGCTCAATACGGGGTGGGTACAAATGGCACGAACAGTTCTTGCCCCATGCTCTAGCATGAGCGCAGCTGCTTTTGTGAGTGTGCCGGCGGTGTCGCACATGTCATCAACCAAAACAACATCCTTCCCGTCCACATCACCGATGACGGTCATGCTTTCAATTTCGTTGGCAACTTTTCGTTGCTTGTAACAAATGGCCATGTCCACTCCTAGAAGCTTCGCATAAGAGTTTGCCCGTTTGGTTCCCCCGGTATCTGGCGTAGCGATGCACAAGTTCTTGCGGTCCAACGATTCGAGGTAAGGAACAAACACGGTGCTTGCGTACAAGTGGTCAACAGGAATTTCAAAAAACCCTTGAATTTGGTCGGCATGCAGATCCATTGTGATCAAGCGATCGATACCAGCTGCAATGAGCAGGTTAGCGACCAGTTTCGCTCCAATGGCCACACGAGGTTTGTCTTTTCGATCCTGGCGAGCAAATCCGAAATATGGAATTACGGCGATAATGCGTTTCGCACTTGCCCGTTTTGCAGCGTCAATAAGAAGCAACAATTCCATCAAGTTGTCCGTCGGAGGAAAAGTTGATTGAACAATTGCTACTTCCTTTCCTCTTATCGTTTCTTCAATGCTTACCGTGAACTCTCCGTCACTGAACCGAGTGGTTTTCACGGGGACCAATTCACCACCAAAGGTTTGAGCGACTTTTTGGCCGAAGCTTTGAGATGCAGAACCTGCGAGAATTTTGAGCATATGAGACACGAATGCAATGTGTTACGGGCGTGCAAAGGTAGTGTTTCATTCCCTTATTCCCAACGGAATTCACGGCTGTTCAGTTGAAATTAGCGAACGGTGAACCGCACGGGGATGGTGTAGGTGACGCGAACGGGCTTTCCTTGTTGCGTTCCCGGTAGCATTTTAGGGATACACGACAAGGCATTCAGCGCTGCTTTATCCAATTTTGGATGAGCCGACTTTAGAACGGACTGGTCCTGGATTTCACCAAATTCGTTGACATTGAATTGGAGAAACACAACACCACCAATTCCTGTTTCTCTCAAGATTGGAGGGAATTTTGCACAGGATTGAATGATTCGAATCATCTTTTCTTCGGTGCATTGGCGCTCTTCCTTTCGATCCAAAACATTGGTGCAATCCTCAAAATGGGGCATATGTTCTGCGATGAGAACGGTCTCAATCTCCCATTCCTCTTCCCAATCACCAAAATCAGTAAAATCAAATCCTTGCAATTTACCAGCGAGTGGGTCTATCTGTGATTTCACATCCGGTTTAGGGATGGGATCAATCGGATCAGGTTTGGGTACAATTTCTGGAGCGACATCCAATACCTGCTTTGGAGGCAGGGGCTTTGAAGGGATGTGATGCGGAATGATTTCGGGCTCTATGAGATTGGAGCCAAGGTATTCCCTATGAGTGTCCTCATTGAATTCATATCCCGTCCATTCAAACGCGGCCAAAGCAAAAGCCAAAGCCGCGATGAGGCCCAATTCAAAATGTCGGAAGCTTTGTTGTTTTTTCATGGCGGAAGATTTTAAGATGAACCGCCAACATCATGCCAAAATGACTAGTCCGGTGTGATCATTTTGAACCCCTTCCCGTGCACATTGAGAATTTGAATTCGTTCATCGGGCTTTAAATGCCTTCGGAGTTTTGCAATGTAAACATCCATCGAACGGCCATTGAAATAATTGGGGTCACCCCAAATGGATTTCAGAGCATGGGTTCGCTCCAGTAGGGTATTCCGGTGTTTGCATAATAGGAACAACAGTTCATTCTCCTTTGTTGTCAGGCGGTTTTCTACACCTCCTTTCCGCAACATTTGCGTGTTATAATCAAATTGGAATTCACCAAGGGTGATTTCGCCAACTGTTTCATCTTCGTCAGGTAAGGCAGCACTTCTACGAAGAATGGCTTGAATCCTCACCAGCAATTCTTCCATGCTAAACGGCTTCGTCATGTAATCATCAGCACCAACCTTGAATCCTTCCAATGTGTCCTCATTGGTTGATCGTGCCGTCAAGAATAAAATGGGAAGATGCCGAGTTTCTTGTCGGATTTCCTCCGCAACTTGAAAGCCGTCTTTTCGAGGCATCATGACATCCAGTATTACAAAATCAAAGGCACCTCGATGAAATTCCTTGAGTCCTTCCACACCGTCTTTGGCCCAAGTGGTATCAAATCCTTTGGCTTTCAGATAATCGGAGAGTAGACGGCCGAGATTCGGGTCATCTTCACAGAGAAGGATTGCGGGTTTTGAAGCGTCACTCATTTTTCTTCTGTTTCGTTGTTTCTTTTTCCTTGTGAGGTAATTCCAATATAAAAGTACTGCCTTTCCCCGGTTGGCTTTCGATGCGAATGGTGCCATCGTGGCGGTCAACAACGGTTTTGACGTAGCTAAGCCCGAGGCCAAAACCTTTCACATCATGAACGTTTCCGGTTGGGACACGATAGAGTCTATCAAATACCTTGCCTAAATGTTCTTTTGAAATTCCAATGCCATTATCCTGAAAACGCAATTCGACGCCATCTGTTGTTTGGCGGCTCGAAATGGTAAGAATTAATTCCCCTTTTGCATACTTGATGGCATTGTCTATGAGGTTGAATACCACATTGGTTAAATGAACACGATCGCCAAATACAAGCGGATTTTCAGCTTCGAGTTCCAATTGTGTTTTTCCTCCGTGCTTTCGAACCTGGATAGCGACATTTTTCAATACTTCTCGAATCAAATCATGAATATTTACAGACTGCTTGAACAGTTGCATTTTACCAGACTCTGCCAAGCTTGCTTGAAGCACATTTTCGACCAACATCCCCAATCGCTTGTTCTCCTCATTTATCAAACCGATGTAATAATTGAAGCTTTCATTGTCCTTTTGCATATCGGGATCTTTCAATGCCTCTGCTGCTAATCCAATGGTGCTAATTGGAGTTTTTAATTCATGCGTCAGGTTGTTCATTAGATCCCTTCGTATGCGATCGATTCGCTTGTTTCTAGCGGCTCCGATTACGGCGGTAAAAAATCCCCAAGCGATCAAGGCGAGCATCAATCCGGTCAATGCAAACTGACCCAATAATTTCCGGAGGAGCAAACGGTTTTTTCCAGGGAAGTGTAAATGAATGCTCAGGGTATTGATGGAGATCTTGTGTTGCGTTGATTCGAGATCATTCCGGTATTGATCGCCTGACTCTTCCAATTGAACGGGCTGTCCGTAGCGATCAAAGATTCCAATGACAGCAGGGATATTGATGGCGTGTTCTTTGAGGATAGTTGGAATTACGCTGTCGATTTTCAAGGCCTCAACCCGCTTCAGCATTTTTTTTTCTTCGGCATCCAAACCGCTGCCAATGGACGATTTGTTTTGAATGAATTCACCCGAGTTTTCGCCGTGTAATGCCTCCAAATCAATTTGTAACATGCCCGTGCTCGATTTGGTGAGCATCTCTGCCACTTGACTGAGGGAATGTTGGACGTTATCGTCGAATATTTGCTCCTTCATCTGCACGGAAGTGCGAAGCCAAATGACTTGAATGGTGCTCATGGTAATCAAGGCAAGGACCATGGCAATCACGAACCAAGGAATTCTGATTCTTTTCTTTTCCATCTCTCAGAAGCGAAGGTAAAATGATTCGTTTCTCGAACGCAGCGCGAATGAATCTTCAACAAGCATTAACAAATTGGTCACGTCGAGCCTTGGTCATGGCACTAGTTTCGTCGGAAGATTTCTCAGGCCTTTGTTCAAATCTGTATGAGCGAAGGAGCCAGGTTTTAGGTTCGGTCAAAGCGGCCGTTGAATGGACTCTAGGCAACGGCCTGGAGTTCTTCTTTTAGAGTTTAGAGGATTCGATTTGGCTTCCGTACATTTGGTATTCACTTTGACCGATGATTCCCGCTGAGACTGTTGACCTCGTTATTCGAACGGCCGTAATTGAGGACGTGGTCGGAGATTACGTAGAGCTCAAGAAATCAGGAAGTAGCTTGCGCGGTTTAAGTCCTTTCACTAACGAAAAGACGCCTTCATTTTACGTGCTGCCCGAGAAAGGGATTTTCAAGTGTTTTTCAAGTGACAAAGGGGGAAGCGTGGTCACTTTTCTCATGGAATTGGAAAAACTGAGCTTTCCGCAAGCCATCCGTCAACTTGCCGATCGTTATGGGATAGAAATCCAAGAGACTGAGGAGTCTTCAGAGCAACAACAAATTCGCTCTGAAAGAGAAAGCTTGCTCGCATTAAATGCCTGGGCACAGCGGTGGTTTTCATCCCAATTGACGGAATCAAAGGAAGGCCAAGCCATTGGATTAAGCTATTTTGAGGAGCGAGGCTTTCGTGCAGACATATTGGACCGGTTCAATATCGGGTATTGCCCTGATTCGTGGGATGCCATGAGCAATGCAGCGGTAGAAGGGGGATACAATGCTGAACGATTGCTTTCCTTGGGATTATCTAAGGAGCGGGAGGGAAAGCTATGGGATTTTTTCAAGGGCCGCGTTATGTTTCCCATTCGCGACGTCACAGGACGAACCATAGCATTTGGCGGTCGAACCTTGAGCAACGACAAGAAAGTTGCCAAGTACTTCAATAGTCCCGAAAGTTTGCTGTACCAGAAGGGCGACGTTCTTTTTGGAATGCATCTGGCCAAGCCGACCATCACGAAGACAGATTTGGTATACTTGGTGGAGGGGTACACTGATGTGATGGCGCTTCATCAGGCTGGAATTGAAAACGTTGTGTCATCAAGCGGAACAGCGCTCACGTTGAATCAGATTAAACTCATCCGTCGGTACACCAAAAATGTGACGGTGCTGTTTGATGGGGACGCTGCTGGAATAAGGGCCTCCATTCGAGGAATTGATTTGCTCTTGGCTGAGGGGCTCAACGTTCAAGTTGTTTTGTTTCCAGATGGAGATGACCCGGATAGCTATAGCAAAAAGGTTTCTCCCAGCGCTTTTTCTAATCATCTAACCAGTGAGGCCAAGGACTTTGTAGCTTTTAAACTGAGCTTATTGACGGGCGATGCTGCGACGGACCCAGTCAAACGTAGCGAGATGATTCATAGCATCTTGGGTTCTATCGCTGTGATACCTGACGCAATTCAACAAGGGGTCTATCTCAAACTTGCAGCTGGTGAGCTAAAGATGTCGGAGGATGTCTTGCAATCGGAAATCAATAAAATCATTCGGAATCGACTCCTCGAAGAGCAAAAAGCTCAAAAACGAGAAGAATTTCGTCAGCGGCGCGATCAAGTTGTAGAAAAAGAACCCAGTGGGCTTCAAATTCCAGCGGATTGGAATTCCCGGGTCGCTCCCATTGATGGAGGCGCAGAGAACATTGCTCCGAATGAAGTTGAATCACATCGAACGATCATTGAATCGGATTTGATTCGCCGGATGCTCCGTTTCAGTTCCATAGAAGTCCAGCCGGACATGCCTGGGGTAGAGTATGAAGGCAAAATCCCATTCGCCTATTTTGTGATTGATTTCATGGCGGAGTTGGGATTCGAAATTAAGGATCCGCTACTGCGAAAAATCTATGGTGTTTTCGAGGCTTTCTCTGCCGAAAATAAAATTCCAAGCTTGGATGATTTTTTGAAGAACGATGACACGGAAATTCAGTCTTATGTCGTTGGGGCACTCGTGGATAAGCATGAAGTGAGTCGGCGTTGGGAAGAGGTTCATCAGATTTATTCGGCTCGGGAACAAGATTTACTGAATAAAGCATTGATGGATTCGCTTCATTTATTGAAATTGAACGAAAATAGGCGTGAGATTTCGGAGGTTCAGAACCAGCTCGAGGCTTTGAATGCAGCGATAGAAAAAGGGGAAGAAAAGGCTATAAAGGAGATGAGGGAACTGCTAGAACGCCGGAAAATTTTGGATCAACAAAAAAGGAAAATCACGACGTATTTTGGCGCAGCCATTCTGCCTTGATTGAATCATGAATGAATTTTTGAATAAGAGCGTTGAACTGGGCTCGATGAAACTATCTGTGGAGTCTGTTCTGTTGTTTTTCAGTGTTATCGCTGTTGCTCAGTTGGTGATATGGCTCTTGCGATTGCTTCTCCGAAAATTTTTGAAAAACACCAATTTTGCGGAAGGCACGCGTTTTATGGTCATGCGTTTGGTTCGGACGGTGGTGTACGTGTTCATCGTGCTTATTGCTTTGGATACCGCTGGAATCGACTTAACGGTTTTCTGGGCGAGTTCTGCGGCACTCTTGGTAGGCGTTGGAATTGGCCTTCAGAATTTTTTCAATGATGTGGTTTCAGGATTTGTTCTCCTGTTTGAAGGTGGAGTGCGTGTAGGAGATGAATTGGAAATTGATGGAATGATGGTAAGGGTGGAGCGAATCGACTTGCGATCAACTCGAGTCGTGACCCGCTTTGGAAACTTGATTGTGTTGCCCAATGGGCTCATCTCGGGACAGACGGTGCGAAACTTCACTCAAGGAGAGAACGCGACAATGATTCAGGTTGATGTCGGGGTCGCTTATGGGTCTGACGTTGCAAAGGTGAAGGAGATTTTATTGGAGGCGGCAAATGCCGAACCCGAAGTCATCCGAAAATCAGAGACCGCCGTATTGTTTAATGATTTTATGGATTCGTCCCTCCTTTTTTCCGTGTATTTCTGGATTGAGAAGCCGTTCCAGAGAAAAGTCATCGCAAGTTCAATACGCTTTCGAATCGATGACGAATTCAGGAAGAACGGAATCAAAATCCCTTTCCCTCAGCGCGATATTCATGTGATTCAGTCTTGAATTCGAGCGGCATCTGCCGGCTGAATCGCTCGCAAATGAAGGTTTAACTCGGTGCGGCCATTCCAGCCGTGACGGGGTTTCCAAGTGTTTTTCACGAGTGTAAAGGCCAAGTCAATGGGAACGCCTTGTTTGATTTTTGGCGCGAGCTCGCCCATATTCCAGCCGATTGCATCAATGGTCGGAGAATCGTAATCAGGATCTTTGATTGACATTTTCAGGTGTCGGCCTTGGTTCCCAATTGTGCGAGGGGGCCGGACGGGGATAACCTTTCGAAGGATAAAGACAGGCGTTGGATTTCCGGGTCCAAAAGGCTCGAGCTGCTCCAACTCCTTTAAGGCTTCAAAAGAAAGCTCAGAAATGTGTACTTCGCGATCGCAATGAATGATGGGTGTCGGTGTGATTCCTTGGAGCTGCTTTTCAATGGCCGCATTGAATCGATTCTTGAATTTCTCCAAGTTGGATAAATCCAAACTGAGGCCAGCTGCCATGGTATGCCCACCAAATTGAGTAAGCAGGTCTTCGCAGTTTTCAAGGGCTTCATGAATGTCGACACCGTCAACCGAACGGGCGCTTCCAATCAGCATGCCATTTTCTTCGGATAAAACTACCGATGGCCGATGACGGTGTTCAATGAGCCGGCTCGCCACAATACCTACAACACCACGATGCCATTCGGTTCCGTGGACAATGTTGCAATATTCCAGATCAGGAGCTGCTTCAAGTTGTTTTAAGGCTTTTGCAGTGGTTTCTTCGTCCACTTCCCGCCTTTTGTGATTGAGCTCCTCAATTTGACGAGCCATTTCCGTGGCTTTCGTGTCGCTCTTTTCCATGAGCAAGTCCACAACACGTTGGGCATGATCCATTCTACCCGCCGCATTGATTCGCGGCCCGAGCGTAAAGCTGATATCTCGGATGGTTTGAGGAGCCTGTTGAATATCGGCGGCCCTCATCAAGGCAAGAATTCCTGGTCGTTGCCTTTTGCGTAGCTGCCGGAGTCCTTGCGAAGCCATGATCCGATTCTCATCATTCAAGTCGACTAGGTCAGCTCCGATGCTGATGGCCACCAAATCAAGTTCTTCATACACGCCGCTCTCAGGCAGCTCCATTTTGTATGCCAGGGATTGCAGCAATTTGAAAGCGACGCCGCAACCCGATAGCTCTTTAAAAGGATACATGCAGTCAGAGCGTTTTGGATTCAAAACAGCAAAGGCACGCGGCAACGATTCCTCGGGTAAATGGTGATCACAGATGATTACATCGATTCCTCGTTCTGCAGCATCCTCTAATTGATCAAAATCTTTCGTTCCACAATCCAATGTGATCATGAGCGAGAATCGATTTTCTGAGGCGTATTTCACACCCTCAAAACTCACTCCATACCCTTCGTCATAGCGGTGAGGGATGTAGGTTTCTACCTGGCCCCCAACCCCTTCCAGATAACTCGCCACCATTGCAACGGCAGTGGTACCGTCTACATCATAGTCTCCATAAACAAGAATTCGCTCTTCGTCATCGATGGCTTGATGCAATCGTTCCACTGCTTCTTTCATGTCCTTCATGAGCAGCGAATGATGCATATCGGAAAGTGCGGGATTCAGAAAACCTACCACGTCTTCTTGTTTTTGAAATCCCCGTTGGATCAATAATGAAGCAACCAATGGGGTCAGTCCCGCGTTCTTCATCAGAGTCGCGACTGCTTTGCTATTGGGTTGTTCTTTTACGATCCAAGAACTGTTTGTCCATTGTAGAGGGGAAGTCATTTTTTGTTGATGATGAATGGATTTGTATTAAACTGTGGCAATCAACTGCGTTCAACTTATCTTGCACTGCCTAATTTAGGACAATTGTTTTGCTGATGAAGCGCTTTAATTCAATCCCGATGACGAAATCGACTTCTTTTTCATTTTTATCTGCACTCGTGATGGTGCTAGCATTGGGCACGGGATGCCTCAATGATGACAACTTAATTCCAGAAAATTGCTTTGATGGAATATTGAATAATGGTGAAGAGTTGATCGATTGTGGAGGGCCGATTTGCCCAGCATGTGATCCTTGCGAAAACGGTCAGTATGACGCCCTTTTAGGTGAAACCTGGGTGGATTGTGGGGGTGAATGCGATCCTTGTGACCCAAGTTTCAATGGGGTTCAGGATCCTGGCGAGACCGGAATCGATTGTGGTGGCGATACGGGTGTTGCTTGCGGGGAACTCTGTGGTGACGGGTTGCTCAATGGCTTAGAGCAAGGGGTAGATTGCGGAGGTCCTGATTGCGAGCCTTGTCCAACTTGTTGCGATGATTTAATGAATGGTGATGAGATTGGCGTGGATTGCGGGGGTAATTATGAATTGAATATTTACTTGCCATGCGACAACCCCAACGTCACTTGTGGTCCTTGTCCAAACGGGGTGAATTGTGCCAATGGCATAATGGATGGAGATGAGCTTTACATTGATTGTGGAGGAGAATTTTGTCCAGAATGCGAGTCTATTTTGACTTGGAAAGCAAACGGAACCACGCTGGTAGGGGAAGTGGGTGTGATGGCGGAGATGAATGGATCGACCATCGAAATCACTGGATTGACAGCGACGGGAGCTGGTATCGCCTTGGTGTTGGAGCAGCCGATTACGGGTTGGATTGCTGGAGCGCAAGTGCAGTGCTCTGTGGCCACAGGGTCATCGTGTTCTTATGCTGACCCCTCCGCAAATGGATACAGCACCAACTTTGGTGGTGGGGTTACAGTGGACATTACATATGTGGATGCCCAGCCAGGGGGATTTGTTGTAGGGACATTCATGGGAACCGTGATTGGTATGACAGGCCAAAGCATGAACCTGTCTCAAGGAACGTTCCAAATGGAGATTCAGTAAACAGCCATTGAGCTGAGTACTTCAGGAATTTTTTAAGGAATTTAGTTTGATCGAATGAGATCAAACAGGGCATCTAAGTTCGGTGCCAGCACGATTTCAATCCGTCGATTTTTCGCTTTGTCATTGGCGTCAATCGGATGGAATTCACTCCTTCCAGACGCGGAAAGTGCTTCCGGTTGTACGCCAGCTGCGGTCAATATCTCCACAACTGCGGTTGATCGCAGCACACTCAATTCCCAATTATTGCGAGGGATGATACTCGATCGCAATTGATCCGAGTCGGTATGCCCTTCAACGATGATCTCGAGGTTTTCTTGATTGCTCACGACTTGAGCTAAATCTTGCAATGCTTTTTCACCGTCGCTATTGATTGCAGTGCTTCCCGAAGGGAAAAGCAATTGAGCCTCTAAGCTTACATACACTTTTCCATTGCGTTGCTCGACTGTGAGACCTTTGTCTGCGAATCCCAACAATGCCTCTGAAAGCTGAGTCTGCAATGCTTGTGCCGCAGCATCTCTAGCGGACAATAGCCCTTCCAATTCTTCGATTCTGGCCGATCGGTTTGCCAACTCCGCCTCACGCGTCTGCAGATCTGAATTCAATTGATGCAAATCATCTTCTTGGACTTGAAGTGCAGCTCTATTTCGGCTTAACTCTTCCAAAAGGGCCCGGTTTTCATCGTTGATGGCCGCCATGCGTGACGAACTTTCAGAAGTGAGGACGTCATTCAAATTTTCCAGTCGATTTACTTCTTCTTGAGCTTCAAAAAGAGCTCGATTCAGTCGCGTCGTATCCGAAATCAATTCAGAATTGGTTTTTTCGAGTACTTCGACCGTTCCAGTCAATTCTCGGCGTTCAATTTCACCATCTTGATTCAATAATGTCAGTCGTCGATTTTCTTCTGCTATTTGGTCGAGGTCCATTTGAAGTTCGTCGAATTGTTTCATGGTAACGCATCCGCTTTGCAGCAATAGCAAGGGATACAGAAGAACAGAGAGGTAAAATATTTTTTTCATAAAATTTTGATGCCGTGTGTTCACGCCTAGCCTCCGAAGGTGCTAGGTTTCCGATAAAAATCCATGATGGGACAAAACATTTTTCAAGATTGAAGCGTTGAAAAAGTGTTCGCGCTATACTAATTTGTCCCTCGAAACACGACAAAATGCAATCTAGACTCCGTGATATGACAATGTGGTTTGACCGCTACTTCGGTTGGTTCTTCACAAACGGAAACAAGGTGCATTTAGAACGTTCAGAACAGTTCTTCGACGGGGGTTATCAAGACTCGATTTTCTAATTCGTCGGAATGCAGACGTTTTGTGCTTCAGTAAAAAAGCGCAACGCTTCAAATCCCCCTTCTCTTCCGACTCCACTCGATTTCACCCCGCCAAATGGGGTCCTTAAGTCCCGTACCAACCAACAATTGATCCAAGCGATACCGCTTTCCACTTGAGAAGCGACACGGTGTGCACGACTTACGTCACGGGTCCAAATCGTACATGCCAATCCGTAATCACTGTTGTTTGCTAAATCCACTGCTTCAGTTTCGCTCGAAAACCGTTGCAAGGTGATGACTGGGCCAAAAATTTCTTCTTGATTGATTGAGCAATCAGCCCCAAGTCCTTCAATAATGGTTGGTTGCACGAAAAAACCATTCTTACAGCGGTCGTTCGGGCTTGGAGCCACTTCCCCGCCGCATAGTATGGAACCACCTTGCTCTTTGGCGGATTGGATGTAACTGAGGATTTTGTTCCGGTGGTCCTCGGAAACCACGGCACCCATTTTGGTCGTGGGTTCCATTGGGTCGCTGGGAATGATTCGGCTGGCTTTTTCAACCAATGCATCGCGGAAAGCGTCATAGATGCTCTCTTCAATTAAAATTCTCGAGGAACACAGACAAATTTGACCCTGATTCGCAAAAGATGACCGAACGGTTGTAGAAACTGCAGATTCAAAATCACAATCTGCAAAAACAATTGCCGGGTTTTTACCCCCTAATTCCAAGCTCAACTTCTTAAACTGTCCAGCTGTAGTGCGTGCAATATGTGCCCCGGTTTGAGTTCCTCCAGTAAAAGAGATGGCTTTGATTTTTGGATGCTCGACAATGGCTTGTCCTACCTCGTTTCCCAATCCATGAAGCACATTGAATACCCCATCGGGAAACCCGGCTTCTTTCGCCCATTTTGACAACATCCACGCGGTCATGGGCGTAATTTCAGAGGGCTTTGCAATGACGCAATTTCCAGCAGCAAGGGCCGGCGCGATTTTCCAAGTAAACAGATACAGAGGAAGATTCCACGGAGAAATGCACCCAACGATACCAATGGATTTTCTATGGGTATAATGGATGTGTGTGGCCCCGGCTGGAATGTGCGCTTCAGATGCAAAGTGTTCTATCGCTCCAGCGAAGAACTCGAGGTTCTTTTGAGCTCGCGGAATGTCAACAGACTGCGCAAGTGATATCGGCTTTCCGTTGTCCCGAGATTCAAGATGAATCAATTCTTCGGCATTTTCAGCAATGCACTGTGCCCATCGACGAAGGCATGCGCTTCGTTCCTCCACGGGTGTGCTTGACCAGATGGGCCAAGCGGATTCTGCGCACTGAACCGCTCTTTCTACATCCTTGGCATTGGAGCGAGGGATTCTTCCATAGGCAGTTCCCGTGGCAGGTTCCACATTGGGCATCCACATTCCGTCAATTGGATCTTCAAATTGCCCACCAATCAAGTTGCTGATTTGAATCATGTTCCCAAGATAATTGAACGAAGATGATTGCTTCTATTTCAAGAAATCCTTTTTATCTTTGCGCTCGCTTTCTGGTTAAAAACCTCTAGGCACTCCCCGATGGTGTAATGGTAACACACCGGTTTTTGGTGCCGTTTTTCCAGGTTCGAGTCCTGGTCGGGGAACGAAAATCCTCAGCGATTGCTGGGGATTTTTTTATTGACACTAATATCGAGGGTTATTCGCCTCCCGTTAACCCATCGATTTGGGCTTGCATCGCAGCGATGATGGTTTGGAGGGAATCAATGGTCGCAGCGAGCATGGTGATTTGTTCATTGAGATCAACACCATTGGATAAGACGGTGCCGTCGATGATGGCGTCCCCATGCACTACAGCATCGCCTGAAGAGTGAACTTCGAATGCGTTGGAACGCATATCATCCGATTGCCCATTTCCAATGGCGAACAGGGTCCCCGTCACTCCTAATTGATTGAATTGGCCTAGTGCCAAGCTGTTTTCTTGGTCGGCTACCACTCCAAATCCTGAAGAGAATGAAGCTGTGCCTGTGGAGGTGCAGTTTCTTCCAACCGACCGGCTGTAGAGTCCAGCAGCAATGCTTCCATAACCTCCTGCATGACTGGCATAACCATCTGCAATGGTTTGAAATCCTTCTGCATGGGAGACGTCACCAGATGAAATGGCATCTTGTCCTTCCGCGTGAGAGGCGGAGCCTCCTGCCTCAGTTTGCCGGCCTTCTGCATGTGAATACAAACCCAAGGCATCTGATAGATAGCCTTCTGCGTGAGCCGCTGTACTTCCTGCTAACGTTCCGTAGCCCTCCGAATGTGCATAGCTGGAAGTCGCATCGGTATTGTACCCTTCGGCATGGGCAGTGAGTGCTGTAGCTTGACTTAACATCCCTTCCGCGTGACTCGCTGTTCCGCTTGCGGTGGTTCCTTCACCTTCTGCACTCGCGCAAGTGGCGCTGGCGACAGAAAGGCGATTTTGTGCATGGCTGTATGCACCACTTGCTGTGGTATTCGTTCCAGAGGCATGAGCGTAGGTGCCTGTTGCAGTCACTCCATACCCTTGGGCAAATTCTTGTTGAACTCGCAAGGATTGTGAAACCCAAGCGTATTGCTCAGCGCCGATGGTAGAGTCTTGTATGGATGAAAGTTGAAGGGAATCCCGAGCTGCAGCGGCCGTTGTAGCACTGGTGCCTCCAAGCGCAATGGGGATGGCTCCTTCCGGATTAAAGTTGGCGCCATAATATGGGAGGAAAACGAGGAGATCATTGACATCAATGATTCCATTGGAGTCGCTATCCGGATTGTACGGAAGCCCTCCAGTTTCAGTGGATTGGGCTCGCAGGATATTGCTAAACAAAAACAGGGAGATGGTGAACAACAGGGAAACAATGGGCTTCAACATAATTGAGATTTTGATACTACCAATTTACAAACCAACGGTCAACACAGAATTGACTCGTCCACAAGTCTTGGATTCAAAGGGTCGGGTTATTCGATGATCCAACGTTCAATGGACTGAACGGAATTCGAATTAACGTGAATGACATAACATCCTGGAGAAAGGGAGTTACCATTCAATTGGATTCGCCTGATAATCTGATTTTCCTTACCGGAGTCTTCCAGTTCGAATACTTTTTGGCCGGCTAAATTGAACACTTCAACGCGTACGTTTTGCTTGGGATCTGGAAGCGCTAATTCGAGGATAGAATGATTGTTGGTAGGGTTTGGATACAATTTGATAAGTGGTGCCGCTGGCATCCACGCTTTCACAGGTTTCTCCATCCCATTCTGTGAACCCTTAACAGCTTCGAAATGAAGATCATTTAATTGAATGCCCGAAGCACACGGCGCTCCTTCGTAGACTACGATTTGAGTGAAGCTAGAAACATTGCCTGAGCAATCTGTCCCCGTGTAGACGCGCTCAATTGTAAACGGTGTTTCTGGCGACAAGTTGGGGTCTCCCTCTAGAATGACTTCTGAAATGGAGGTGCTGACCAATTCACCGCATTCGTCCTCAAACGCAAACTCGCATGGGGGTGGCAAATCGACCCCACCAGCAGCATCAAAACAGAGGATGAGCTCATTCTCGCAAGCCGAGTCGTTCCATACGGGAGCTGTTGTATCGTTGAGCATGAAGATTTGAAGGGCCTCAGTAAATTGACCGCATTCCGTATTCATTGCATGGTGAAAATGAATGACCATCTCGTTGCCGCATTGTACGGCAACTTGAATGTCGGATTCGAGATCGATTACCAAGTCCCCAGTCATTCCATTCACGGGCTGGCCCAGGACCTGTCCATTCCAAGAAAACCAACCTCCCAATCCATAATTACAATTGACGCTATTGCCTCCCATTCCCAGCTGAAAACGTTTGCTTTCATTGAGCGGCATGTGAGAAAGTTGCAGAAATGACCCTTCGTATCCTCCGTCTCCGATGAGGTATGAGTTTTCTGAAACCAGCCGATACGTCGTTGTACTGGAGGTGTCGATTTGACATCCATATGCCGCTACGAAACCGTTTAATGGGCTTTCGGCGACCCAGTCAAAAGCGTTGGTTTCGTCTTCCAATACCATATGAACCGTCCATTTCAAATTGGGATTGAGTACGTTTTGCACCTGACCCGTGATGACGGCGATGCCATTGGCATATCGCGAAACAATGAGTGGATAGCTCTCAACGAAATAGTCTGAATTTGCAAGACCCAGGGCTGTCAGACCAAACACCCGAATGGCGCCATCAGGGCCAATCCCATCCGCAGTCGTTCCGACATTGATCACATAATCTTGAGTGGCATCTACAACAAAAGAACCGACATCCAACGTATCTCCTGAACACCCGGAGACGGCAATGACGGTGTCCTGAGTTGTGAGTGGCATTTCATCCGCACACCCAAAACTTAGTGTCGGAAAATCGGAAATGAATTGAGGTTCGCAACCTCCACATCCTGTGGGATTTCCATCGCAATCTTCATTCGGTAACGGGTAGACGCACAGGTTGGGATCTGATAAGGTCGCTTCTGGATCGAAAGTGCATGCTGTGAAATCAGTGCAGCCAACGCAACTTTCGAAGTCACAACTTGCCTGATTGGGAATCAAGGCGTTTGGGTCAAAGTTGCAGGCTTCGATCGACATGCAGCCGACGCAACTCACATACTCGCATGAATTGTCATAGTAAATGGCATTGGGGTCGAAGTTGCATGCATAGGCATTCGTGCATCCAATGCATGATTGGTAATCACAAGAGCCATCAGATTCCGTTGCCTGAGGGTTGTAGTTGCAAGCCCAAACATCGGTACAGCCTGGGATGTCTGTCTGTGCGTGGATGATTCCAATTGAGCAAGTGATCACGAGTACGTGAGCAATCAATTGAAGGTTCAAGCGTATGGACGGTGCCATGGACAGATTTGGTTAACACAAACCGCTCGGTTTGACTTAACAAGGTCTTAAATTTTTCCTGAATAATCAAGATAAATCACCCAAAACAAAGGATAAACACCGTCTTTTAACAAATAAACGGTCAATTCGCAACGATGTTCACGATGCGGCCTGGAACCACGATGACTTTTCGAATTGTTTTGCCTTCGAGTTGTTGTTGTGTTTTTTCATGCGCCAAGACCATTTTTTCTATGGTTGGAGCATCGCATTCAGCGGCAACTTCTATCTTGAATCGAACCTTTCCGTTGAAAGAAATGGGATACGTCACTTGATCGGATATCAACCATTTCTCCTCTGCCTCTGGCCATGGTTGATCCAAAATGGAATCGTTTTGTCCAGTCATATTCCACAATTCCTCAGCGAGGTGCGGTGCGACAGGACTCACCAAGATGGCCAATGGTCGAAGAATTTCGTGCTGGTTACCACCAATTTCTAGTAATTCATTGACACCAATCATCAACGCACTGATGACCGTATTAAACGCATGACGTTCCAGGTCATCAGTGACTTTCTTGATGGTTTTATGGAGAATTCGCAACCCATCTTCGTTGGCAGTTTGGCCATTCGCTTCTCGGAACAAGCGGTGCGTTTTGCGGAGGAAATTGTGCACGCCACTGATGCCTTGGGTATCCCATGGCTTGTGCTGTGTAAGCGGGCCCAAGAACATTTCATAGCAACGAAGGGTGTCCGCTCCGTAACGCTCAACCAATTCATCTGGTGTTTGAACGTTGAATTTGGATTTGGACATTTTTTCTACTTCATGCCCACAGGTATATTCCTCTGAATCATTCAGGATAAACGTGGCATTGGCATATTCTGGTCGCCAATTGCGGAACCCCTCTAAATCCAATTTATCCGATTGCACCAAATTGATATCGACATGTAGCCGTTGAGTCGTGTATGCTTTTCTTTTTTCGTAAGTCACGAACTGATTGGTTCCTTGGATGCGATAAACAAAATTCGATCGCCCCAAAATCATCCCTTGGTTGATCATTTGTTTAAACGGCTCATGAAATCCTATCCACCCTCGATCGAAAAGGAACTTGGTCCAAAATCGGGCATACAGGAGATGCCCGGTGGTGTGCTCAGCTCCTCCGATGTACAAGTCAACTTGACCCCAGTAATCGGATTTCTCTCGACTGCAAAATTCATCGGGATTTTTGGGGTCCATGTAGCGCAAGAAATACCAACTTGAACCGGCCCAACCGGGCATGGTATTGTATTCCATTCGGTCTCCTCGCATTACGCTCCAAGCATCTTTGTTGGCTCTGGCTAGAGGAGGGTCACCTTCTTCAGTGGGCAAGTAAGCGTCGACCGCGGGTAAAGTGACTTGTTCATCGCGGATCAGCTTGGGCAGGTCATCTTCATAGTAAATCGGGAATGGTTCACCCCAATAGCGCTGTCGACTGAATACTGCGTCGCGCAATCGATAATTGACCCGACCCGACCCCAGCCCTTTGGACTCGAGTATTTCAATCGCTTGAGGGATGGCTTCGTGGGGTGTTAATCCGTTGAGCAATTCGCTGGATTTCAAGGTCGCTTCTTTTTCAGCGTAAACAGCAGAATCGGTGTCCACTCCATTGAAAATAGCTGGAATCGGGAGATTGAACTGTTTTGCGAAATTCCAATCGCGTTCGTCACCAGCGGGCACTGCCATGATGGCACCGGTGCCGTACCCCGCTAATACATAATCGGCAATCCAGATTGGAATTTTCGCTCCTGTGAAAGGATGGACGGCAAATCCTCCAGTTTCACATCCTGTCACTTTTGTCTCCCCCGCTCCTTGTCGCTCTCTCTCTGACTTGAGTGATGCCGCTTTTTGATAGGCCTCCACCGCAGGTCGACAAGCATCGCTGGTTACGACATGGACCAACGGATGTTCAGGAGCAAGTACCATGAAGCTGACCCCATAAATGGTGTCTGGGCGTGTGGTAAAAACGTCGATGTTTTGGTACGGAATCCCTTCAATTGGAAAATGCACCAATGCACCCTCGCTTCTGCCAATCCAATTTCGTTGCGCCTCTTTGATGCTGTCAGTCCAGTTCAGTTCGTTCAGGTCTTCCAATAACCGCTCGGCAAAGGCCGAAATCCTCATGATCCACTGACGCATGGTTTTTCGAACGACCGGATGTCCGCCACGCTCGCTCAGTCCGTCTTTAACTTCGTCGTTCGCTAAGACCGTTCCCAAGTTGGGGCACCAATTCACCTCACTATCGGCCAGGTAAGCAAGGCGGAACTGCATCAAAATCTCAGATTGAGCCTTTTCGTTGCATGCGTTCCAGTGAGCTGCCGTCAGGTTTCCGTCAAACGTTGCCCCCCAAGGATATGTCACGCCATCTGATAGATTTTCCCACCATTTGGCATCAGAATGAGGTTGGGCATGCGCCAATCCTTCATTTTCAAGTCTTTCGATCAATAGCCCGATGGGCTTCGCCTGCTGCTCATTGACGTCATACCATGACTCAAACAATTCGGCAAAGATCCATTGGGTCCACTTGTAATATTCGGGATTGCTTGTCCGAACTTCTCTTGACCAGTCAAAACAAAACCCCAGTTGTTCGAGCTGTTCCCGGTATCGAGAGATATTGGCTTCGGTCGTTACTGCAGGATGTTGGCCTGTTTGTATGGCATATTGTTCTGCCGGAAGACCGAAGCTATCATATCCCATTGGGTGCAAGACATTGAAACCTTTGTGGCGTTTGTATCGGGAAAAAACGTCACTGGCGATGTATCCCAGGGGGTGTCCAACGTGCAAGCCGGCGCCAGAAGGATAAGGAAACATGTCCAGCACATAGTACTTGGATCGATTGGGGTCTTCCTTTACTTGATAAGCATTGGTGCGACTCCAGGCGGATTGCCAACGACGTTCGATTGATTTAAAATCGTATTCCATTTCTCTAGCCGAATTCGCCGCAAAGGTAGTGGGTTGGCGCGGTATCTTTGCGCGGTGTATTTGCGGCAGACCCCTCCATTAATTAAAGCCCTGGCTTCTCAATTGACCTGGAGCGGACCAGCGTATGTCAATGGAGAGCCGGCCGTTTATTTGACTTTTGACGATGGCCCTCATCCAGTCATCACACGTCAGGTGCTCCGGATGTTGGAAGAGTACGAGGTTAAGGCAACGTTTTTTTGTGTGGGGTCGAATGTCCTAAAGTACCCTGACGTCGTTGCTGAACTGAAGTCAATGGGTCACTTAATCGGCAATCATACATTCGCTCATGAATCCGGCTGGAGTGCTTCAAATGCGGAATACTTCAGGAGTTATTTGAAGTGCCAACAACTGGTGAATGAGCCATTATTTCGCCCTCCATATGGAAGAATCAGTCGCTCTCAAGCCGAAGCGATTGGCAAACGGACAGAGATTGTGATGTGGGACGTGTTGAGCGCAGACTTCGATTTAAAAAAGACTCCTGAAGATTGCCTGAATCAGCTCATCATCAATACACGACCAGGAGCCATTGTGGTATTTCATGATTCAGAACGGGCAGCTCCTCGCATGTTGCCCATTTTACAGCCTTATTTAGAGTGGCTACGTGCAGAAGGCTATTCCTGTCATCTTTTACCCAAAAGGTGAATCAATCTTCTGATTGATCTTCTTCTTTTTTCTGTGATTGCTGTGCAGCATTTCGGAGCAGTTGCAACTTGGATTTGATCTCATCCACCTCTTTTTTGTCTGAAGCCATGGATTTTTCGTATTGCGATCGGATGCTTTCAGCGCCTTTGCCCGTAAATCGTTCCAAGTTTTCTTCCGTCTTGTTGATGCGGTTTATGAGCCGGTCCAACTTCTCACGCAAAATGCGCTGTTCTCTTCGGACACTTTGCAGGTCCGAATCCAAGAGGTGATCAACCCGTTGCTTGTATGTTTCCATGGCCCGCTCGGATTTTTGCGCGCTGAGTGCATCATAATGAACATCCATCGCTTTGCGGTAAGATTCCATGATGGCATCCAACGATTTTCGAGGAACAAACCCGATGGCATTCCACTGAGTGGAGTACTCTTTGAGTTGATTCAAGTCATCTGTGCGGTTCCCTGTCAACTTGAACCCTTCAATGGCCTCAATGAGGGATTGTTTTTTCTTAAGATTATCTTTTTCCTCTTGAATCTTTCCCGCCATTTCAGATTTGCGCGCATTGAAGAATTTGTCTTGCACTTTTCGAAACCGGCGCCACAATTTTTGCTCTTCTCGTGGAGCACATGCCCCCACTTCTTTCCATTGCTTCTGAAGGTCCATCATTTTCGGAGCATCTTCCTTCCAATTGGCGCTATTCGACAACGCCTCAGCCGCCTCAATTAGGGCAATTTTCTGTGCTTTGAATTGATTGCTTACTTCTTTTTGAGCGTCATAGAACAGTTGCTTTTTCCCGAAGAATACATCTGCCAACTCCCTGAATTGCGTCCAAAGCGTTTCGTTTTGGTCTTTACCAGCAAAACCAACCCCTTTCCATTCATTTTGGAGCCCAATGACCTCATTACTGGCCTTTTGCCAAGCATCATGGGACGCCTCTACTTCCTCTGCAACCAATCCCCTGAGCTTTTCAATCAAGGCCAATTTAAGTTCAGCATTTGATTCAAATCCCGCACGCATCTCGTCGTAATGCGCCTTTACTTCGTCAAAAATCGGTCGGACAATTCCAAAAAACTGATCAGCGAGTTCTTTGTAGTTTTCTCTAGGAGAAGGCCCGACATCCATCCAACTTTTTTGTAATGCGCGCGCTGCTTTTTGACGTTCATTCAAGTTTTCAATCGCAGCCAAATCATTCGCTTTGATGATCAAGTCTTCTTTTTTCTTCAGGTTGACTTTTAAGTCGTGGTCCTTTAGCTCTTTGTAGATGTTGATGTTGTAAAAGAACTCATCTTGAAGCCTGTAGTACTGATCATGAACTACTTTGTATTGGTCACCTGGAACATCGCCCACTTCATTCCAAGCTTCTCGGACTTCATTGAACACGGCGAAAGCAGCTCCAATGTTTTCTTCTTCTTGAATGGTGTGCCGCAGGCGTTCCAGCATAGATTCTTTCTGCTTCAGGTTGGCCCGCTGCTCCTCAGCCACTTGCTTGCGCCACTCTTT
>JAQBTQ010000011.1 GCA_027624855.1 Bacteroidota bacterium | reverse complement strand
TGACTCGGTATGCGTCGGTTCAGCAAAGAACTGGAAATGATTGGGAAGGGATTCCCATTGTATTCATGGCAGGTAACCCACTGACTTCAATTCAGCCTCCGCCTGTGGTCCAAAAGCAAGTCACTCTTGGTGGAAATGCTGTTGGGTACGATTATGCTTGGGCTCCATCAGAAGATTTGTTTGAGGATGATTTTGAATCACGCGAATTCATTTCATTCGGTGAACCGACGGGATCTATCGAGCGGTATGAATTTGAGGCCAAAAAGATGGCTCGGGTAAAAGGCGATGGTACGAGAGAACGGATATTCTTGGAGCAATTTCAATTAGAAGGAGAAATCAACTACCTGTTGCTTCCGGAATACACCGATGAAGGATACCAATTGGTAAGTTCTGCTGACTGGACGGCATCGAAATTGATGCCTGGAACAGTGCAAGTGATTACAAATGGTACGTTTCGAGGCGCTTTTGACATGACGTTACCTGCCCCAGGGGACACCCTATTGATTCCGCTATCACAGGATCCTCAGGTGAGGTCTAGCCGTAACCGTCAAATGGATCAATGTTCCAGTAAAATTTTTGGCGGGTCCAAGAAAACCATTCAAACATTCGAAATCATTGTCGAGAATCAACATTCAAGGGCAGTGAAACTCAAAGTTCAAGATGCCATACCCACTTCGAATAGCACAGACATCCAAGTACAAGCGCTAGAACTGGATGGCGGAAATTTGGATCCGCTCACGGGTGAGATCAGCTGGGAATTCACCTTGGACCCCATGCAACAACGTCGATTGGTGTTTGGTTTTGAGGTCACCTATCCAAAGAAAAGAACACTGGTAGGTCTTTGAGGTATTGGAAAGCTGACTTCAAGACTTAGCTGATTGCAGTACAGATTTCGCAACGAGTTCAGAGGGAGCGGATGGCCCTTGAAGCATTTTGTGGAGCCTCCTCGTTTCTTCTTGTTGCAATTGACCTGCTGAGGTCAACACCTTTCCATCATGCAATTTCAATACTTGATGCACAAGGTTGGTCGATGTGCATTGGGATTGAATTAGCTCAGGAACGGCTGACTTTTCCAATAAAATGTTGGGTAGGCCGATCCATTTTGATTTTACTAGCACTTTAGCCATTTGGTAGGTCATGCCGCTTGTTCGATAAGCAATAACTTGCGGCAATCCAATCAATGCGGCTTCTAGGGAAGCAGTCCCTGAAGTAACAAGCCCTACTTGAGCCAGCTGCATCAATTCCTTGGATTGATCAAAAACGACCGGAATTCCTTTCGATACAGCGAGCGAATAGGCAGGCAGTGAAAGCCCAGGAGCTCCTGCGATGACGGGTTGGAATTGTGGCAACCGATCAACAGCTTCGACGAACACTGGCAGCATCTTCCGCAACTCCTGAATTCGAGATCCAGGCATCAAGAGCAGGATGGGTTGATCGGGCCTCGGGTTGAAAGTAGCTTGACGCACAGACTTAGAATCTGCTTGTGCTAATATTTCTAATAGGGGATGACCAACCCAATGCACCTTCATTCCCTCTTTGGCATACCACCTCTCTTCAAATGGCAAAATGACGTGTAAATGATCAATGTCACGAGCAATCGACTTGATTCGGTTTTTTTTCCACGCCCAAACCGAAGGTGAAATGAAGTGATGCGTGACCAATCCTGAATCGTGGGCAAAGCGCGCCATTCTGAGGTTAAAACCCGGATAATCAATCCCTATAAAAACATCAGGTTTCCATTCTTTAAGGACTGCTTTACATTCCTTGAAAAGCTTTCGAATGGAAGTCAGGTTTCGCATGACTTCCCAGATTCCCATGAAAGCGAGTGATTCGTAATGTCGAAGAATAACGGCACCAGCCGACTCCATTTCATTTCCACCCCAAGCCCTAATTTCAATGCTTGGATTTTGTTTTTTCAGGGCGTTGACCAGCTGCCCACCATAGGCATCTCCTGATGCTTCACCTGCTAAGATGAATACCCGAAGAATCTGTTTTGAATTTGGTTTGCCGTCCATTCAGCAATTGCTCAGAATGCTTGGTATTGATACCAAATGATCAATGGAACACTGATGAAAATCACCGACAGTACTCCTTTTGCGAATTGAACCCAATCTTTTTGAAGTGCAACCCAGAAGACCGCTACATTGAACAAGACACTGATGGTCAAAATGCTGTCTTTGTATAGAGCACTTTCTATAAAAACATCATTAATGAAATATTCGAAAGTGGTTCCATTGGCAAAGCTCCACCATACGGTCATGATAGCAAAACCAAGGATGGTACCGACTAATCCAAAAACAACGCCAACCCCTATAGAATTGAATGTTCCGCTCATAAATCCCATTGATTCAAAGTAGAAATTGCATGGTGTGCAGTGAGATCGAATTGGGTAGGCACAACGCTGACAAATCCGTTGCGAAGCGCCCATTCATCGGTGTCCTGGCCTTGGTCCGGATTGGTGAATTTTCCTGTCATCCAAAAGTACGGGCTGCCTCCAGGTGAGGTTCGTTTATCAAAAGCATCCTCCCAATACCCTGCAGACTGCCTGCAAACCTTCATCCCTTTGATTTCGGTGGCTTTCAAATTTGGGAAGTTGACATTGAGGCAAATCCCTTCAGGCAATGATCGCTTTAATACTTGTTCGCTCAACTGTTTAACGTAGGGCACGCAGGCTGAAAAATCAGCATCAGTAGCGTGGTTCAACAAGCTGAATCCTATCGAAGGAATTCCTTCAACTGCGCCCTCAACTGCAGCGGACATGGTTCCACTGTAGATGACATTGATCGAAGCATTACTTCCATGATTGATTCCACTCAGCAGGAGATCCGGTTTTTTACCAAGGATTTCGTAGATGGCCAATTTGACGCAATCGACCGGGGTGCCAGTTGTTTGCCATGCAGCTGCGACTCCATCCACTTCGAAGTGCACGGGCTCCATTTTCAGAATTCCATTGATTGTTACAGCATGTCCCATGCCGCTTTGGGCTCGGTCGGGCGCGACCACAACCACTCGTCCAAATGGGATCATAGCCTGAGCAAGGGCTCGGATTCCTCCGGCCTGAATTCCGTCATCATTGGTGATGAGGATCAGCGGTTCGTTTGCTCCTTGACTCATGCCTTTTGAGGAATGCGCTCCAAGGCGTCCAAAAAGAAACCCCAAAACTTTTGTACCGAGCTGATTTGAACACACTCATCGGGACTGTGTGCGCCTCGAATGTTGGGTCCAAAGCTCACCATGTCCATATCGGGATAATTCGTTCCCAAAATTCCACATTCCAATCCTGCATGGCATGCCAATACCCGAGGTTCTTCTCTGTATTTTTCTGTATACAAATCTCGAAGCATAGCCACAATTGGGCTCTTCGGGTTGGGCGTCCAACCGGGATAGCTGCCTGAATATTCGGTTTCTAACCCAGCCAGCCCAAATGCACTGGCGATGCTATTGGCGTGATCAATTTTTTCAGAATCAACCGAGCTTCTACAAAGGCATTGTAAGCTGATTTTTCCTTGACTGATTTCCACTCGTGCGAGGTTGTTGGATGTTTGAACCAAGTTTGGAATGTCAGGGCTCATTCGATGGATGCCAACCGGACAAGTCTGAATCGCCATCAAAATAGCCAACTGATCATCTTCTGGCATAGCGTGCTCGCTAACGCTTTCAATCTTTTCGCATGAAGCACGCAACTCAGGATCCGTTGATTTGTACTCCTCAGATATTGAGCGGAAGTGATTGGCTAAAGCAGTTTTCAGCGCGGTTTCATCCTCTGCGTGCAATGCAATGACTGCTTGTGATTCCCTTGGGATGGCATTTCGTAAACCACCTCCTTGGATGGAGATGATGCGAAAATCTATATCACTTAGTAATTCCAATAGGAGCCGATTCATCATTTTGTTTGCGTTGCAAATTCCTTTGTGGATGTCCATTCCAGAATGTCCGCCGCTTCCTCCATTTAAGGTGATTTGAAATTGTATAACATCATCGTGTAAGGCCTCTTCTTGGTACGTCCCTGATGAAGTAACATCCACGCCTCCTGCGCATCCGATGGATAATTCATCATCATCTTCTGTATCGAGGTTCAGAAGCACCTCGCCTTTTAGAAAGCCGCCCTTCAACCCAAGGGCACCCGTCATGCCCGTTTCTTCATCGATGGTGAAAAGCGCTTCAATCGGGGGGTGAGCGATGTCGTTTGAGTCCAGAATAGCAAGAATCGTCGCAACACCGATGCCATTGTCTGCACCCAAAGTTGTTCCTCGTGCTCGGACCCAATCACCATCCACGAACATTTCAATTCCTTGGATATCAAAGTCAAAAATGGTGTCATTGTTTTTTTGACAAACCATATCGAGGTGGCTCTGTAACACGACGGTCTTGCGGTCCTCCATCCCGAGCGAGGCTGGTTTGCGAATCAATACATTTCCAACCTCATCAATTTGGGTTTCGAAACCCCACTGCTGTCCAAGCCCAACGACCCAATTGCGCACGGCGTCCTCTTTTTTAGACGGTCTTGGAATTTGATTGAGTTGGTTAAAATATGACCAAAGTGATTTGGGTTGAAGTTCAACGACGCTCATGTTTTTTCTTCAAAAGTAGTGCTTAAACCTTGGTGTATCAGATACAAACTATCTCAACAAAGGGGAGGCTAATTTTCATATATTTGGAATAACCAAATTGTTCCTGATGCGAAAATTGCTCTCCATTTTCGTGGGTGCATTGATGGCAATGACCATCACCAATGCCCACACCCAATATGCTTTAACGGTAGAAGAATATGCCACGGACATTGTTCCTGGAATCACTACATACCGGATTTACGCTGACTTGGCGAACGCCGATGACTTCTTAAGTTCTGTCTATGGAAATGAAAATTTCCCTCTGGAAATTGCTTCGAGTACATCCTTTTACAATGATCAATTTGGATCGTCTGTCGCGAGTGGTATCAACCCAGCATTCATTTCATTTTTCCCCACCATGGCAGCTGATAGTTGGGTAACTATTGGAATTGAGGGTCAAAATGTTGGAGATGAAGTTGCCATTAGTACAGTTGAAAGTAATGCGCAGCCTTGGGTTGCTACGATGGCATTCGGTAGCGCCATCGATGGCAATGACATCGTGATGAACGATGCAACGGGTGGAGCTTGGTTCGTTTTGAATGGGACTCCAAATGGTCTTCCTGATGGGGATGGCCGTGTTTTGATGGCCCAATTGAGTTCTGATGGCGTTTTGTCTGGAACCATCAACGTTCAAATTTTTGAACATGGGGTAGGTAGCTCGACGATTTATCAATCAATCGATTTCAATGGCGTCGGAACATTTACACCTGGCGGAGATCCTTCAAGTATTCCGGGTTGCACTGACTCAAGCGCTTGTAATTACGACCCTGACGCGACGGAGGACGATGGCTCATGTGCAGTAGAAGACGAGTGTGGCGTTTGTGGAGGCGACGGCATTGCAGCTGGAGCATGTGATTGCGATGGGAATGTGGAAGATGCGCTAGGGGTATGTGGAGGAACGTGCACGTCAGATTCCGACGGCAATGGCGTTTGTGATGATTCAGAGATTTGGGGTTGTATGGATTCTGCCTCATGCAACTACGACGAGACAGCAACCCAAGACGATGGTTCTTGTGAATCGCTGGATGAGTGTGGCGTTTGCGGCGGCGACGGCATTGCAGAAGGCGCATGCGACTGCGAAGGCAACGTGCCAGATACGGGTTATGATTGCGACGGCAACTGCATCAACGATGCGGATGGCGACGGCACGTGTGACGAGTTCGAGGTAGCGGGTTGTACGGATAGTGCTGCTTGCAACTATAATTCAGGAGCGACGGACAACGATGGCAGCTGCGATTATTGTTCATGTGGTGGGGAGTCGACTGGCGGAGGAGACCTGAGTGGTTACACGTTGACGGTTGAGGAGCATGCTACGGACATTGTAGCTGGCATGACGACGTACCGCATTTATGTTGATTTGGTGAATGCGGATGATTTCATGAGTTCGGTTTACGGCAATGATTCCGATCCGTTGATGTTGTCAACTGAAACAGGTTTTTACAATGATCAGTTTGGCGCCTCGGTAGCGAGTGGTATCAACCCATCGTTTATTGCGTTCTTCCCGACGATAGCGGGAGACAGTTGGATTACGATAGGCATTGACAGCCAGAACGTAGGAGCTGAGGTAGCGATTGGCACGGTAGAGGATCCGACACAGCCATTTGTTCCTGCCTTTGCATATGGTTCTGCGATCGATGGCCAGGACATTTTGATGAATACGGGCACAGGGGGAGCGTGGTATGTCTTGAACGGCACACCGAATGGCATTCCGGATGGAGATGGCCGTGTATTGATCATGCAGTTGACGACGGGCGGCGGATTATCGGGGACATTCAACGTCCAGATATTCGAGAACGGCAATGGAGCGACGGACTTGTATAAGACGTTTAGCTTTGATGGAGTAGGAACGTTCACGGCAGCTGGCGAAGGCGGCGGTGGCGGCGGCGGAAACGCTTGTGGCTGCACGGACGCTGACGCCACGAACTACGATCCTGCCGCGGACTATGATGATGGTAGCTGTGAGTATGGGGTTATGGGCTGTACGGATGCGAGCGCTTGTAACTACAACCCAGACGCGACAGAGGACGATGGTTCCTGTGCCGTAGAAGACGAGTGTGGCGTTTGCGGAGGCGATGGCGTTGCAGAAGGTGCTTGCGATTGTGATGGCAACGTATTGGACGCATTGGGCGTTTGTGGTGGTCCTTGTACGGCAGATACAAACCAAAATGGATTGTGCGATGATTCAGAGGTTAGTGGTTGTACCGATGACGCGGCGTGCAATTATGATCCACAAGCAACCCTTGAAGATGGTACTTGTGCAGAGTTAGATGAGTGTGGCGTTTGCGGCGGCGAGGGTATCGCTGACGGTGCTTGCGATTGTGAAGGCAACGTCTTGGATGCATGCGGAAATTGTGGAGGAAACGGCATCATCGGATGCGGCGTACCACAAGCATGTAACTTTGATCCAGCAGCATCATGTTTCAATAATAACCTGTGTGACTTTGAATCATGCGGAGGCTGTATGGATGAAGCAGCTTGCAATTATGATCCAGAAGCAATATTGCCTGGCACTTGCGAATACCCTGCACTCGAATACCAAGATTGTGAAGGCAATTGTTTGCCGGAGTTTGATTCAAATGAAAACGGGATTTGCGATCCAGAGGAAGTTCCAGGCTGCACAGATGAGGATGCGATCAACTACAATCCAGAGGCAAACGTTGACAATGGAACATGCATTGTGTTAAGCCTTGGCTGTGGAAATCCAGCTGCTTGTAACTATGATCCGACTGTCACGGTGAACATCCCGCCAATGTGTGTGTTCCCCTTGACTATTTTCCAGGATTGCGATGGCATTTGTTACAATGATGCAGACGGGGATGGCATTTGTGATGAAATGGAAATTGGAGGTTGTACGACTCCTGGGCCTGGTTACAACCCGTTCGCGACAGAGGATGATGGTTCATGTCCGGTTGGAGGTTGCATCATCCCGTCTCCTGTTTTCGCATGCAACTACGACCCGGATGCGGATTATTTGATTTTCGCTGAATGTGTTAATCCACCTTGCCTAGGCGGATCAGCTGGTTCACCAACTCCAGAGGGAATGTTGGTGCCTGGATGTATGGATATTTATGCATGTAATTTCAATTTAGAGGCAACTTCAGACGATGGCAGTTGTGAGTATACGAGTTGCCTTGGTTGCAATGACATTGAGGCTTGTAATTATGATGAGAATGCTCTCTACAACGATGGATCCTGTGAATATTCATCTTGCGCAGTTGTTGGGTGTACCAATTCAAATGCATGTAATTACGATGCTGAAGCCACAGAAGATGACGGCAGTTGTGAATATTCTTCTTGTTATGGTTGCACAGATCCGACAGCTGACAATTTTGATCCAGCGGCAACCATTGATGATGGCACATGCGAGATTAATGGCTGCACAATTGAATCAGCTTGCAACTTTAATCCTGAAGCAAACGCATACGATGGAACTTGTGAATTCACCTCATGCCAAGGGTGTATGAATGAATCGGCTTGTGATTATGATCCAACGGCAACCATAGCGGGCACATGTGACTACAGCAGCTGTGCAGGATGTACGGACGAGTCTGCTGACAACTATGATGAGACAGCGACCCAAGATGATGGCACTTGCTTGTATTCAGGATGCGCCATTTCATTCGCATGCAACTATGATCCGCAAGTGAACAGCCCAGATATCAGTGCCTGTACTTTTGCAGAGTATGCGCTGGATTGCGCTGGGAATTGCCTGAATGATGCGGACGGAGATGGTGTTTGTGATGAATTTGAAATTCCTGGTTGTACTGATCCTACAGCATGCAATTATGTACTTGAGGCTACGGATGAAGATGGATCATGTACATACAATGATCTAGGTTATGATTGTTTCGGAAATTGTTTAGTAGATGTTGACGGTGATGGAGTTTGTGACGAGTTTGAAGTTGCCGGTTGTACGGATTCCGAGGCATGCAACTTCAATGAACTGGCGACAAACGAAAATGGATCGTGCGTGTATTCAGAAACGGGATACGATTGCGACGGTAACTGTTTGAATGATGCGGATGGAGATGGTGTGTGTGATGAATTTGAGACTGGAGGCTGCACCAATCCATGTGCATGCAACTTCGACGGTTCTGCGACCGACGACGACGGTTCATGCGCTTACGCTGAATCAGGCTACGACTGCGATGGCAACTGCTTGTTCGATGAAGACATGGACGGCGTCTGCGATCAGTGGGAAGTAACGGGCTGCCAAGATGATAGTGCTTGCAACTACGATGCGAACGCAACCGACGCGGGCTACTGCGATTACGCTGAAGCTGGTTATGACTGTGACGGCAACTGCTTGAATGATGCAGATGGCGATAGCGTCTGTGATGAGTTCGAAGTAGCAGGCTGCACCGATAACACAGCATGCAACTACAACGCTGAAGCGACTGACGACGACGGTTCATGCGCTTATGCTGAATCTGGCTACGACTGCGAAGGCAACTGCTTGTTCGATGAAGACATGGACGGCGTCTGCGATCAGTGGGAAGTAACGGGTTGCCAGGATGATAGCGCTTGCAACTACGATGCAAACGCAACCGACGCTGGCTACTGCGATTACGCTGAAGCTTGGTATGACTGTGACGGCAACTGCTTGAACGATGCAGATGGCGATGGTGTCTGTGATGAGTTCGAAGTAGCAGGCTGCACGGATAACACAGCATGCAACTTCGACGGTTCTGCGACCGACGACGACGGTTCATGTGCTTATGCTGAATCCGGCTATGACTGCGATGGTAACTGCTTGTTCGATGAAGATATGGACGGCGTCTGCGATCAGTGGGAAGTCACAGGTTGCCAAGATGATAGTGCTTGCAACTACGATGCGAACGCAACCGATGCTGGCTACTGCGATTACGCTGAAGACGGTTATGATTGCGACGGCAACTGCTTGAACGATACTGACGGAGATGGCGTTTGTGACGAGTTCGAAGTAGCAGGCTGCACCGATAACACGGCATGCAACTTCGATGCTTCTGCGACCGACGATGACGGTTCATGTACTTACGCTGAATCCGGCTACGACTGCAATGGCAATTGTTTGGTTGATTCGGATTCCGACGGAATTTGTGATCAAGACGAAGTCACCGGTTGTCAGGACGGTAGCGCTTGCAACTACGACGCAAACGCAACCGACGCGGGTTACTGCGATTACGCTGAAGACGGTTATGATTGCGACGGCAACTGCTTGAACGATGCTGACGGCGATGGCGTTTGTGACGAGTTCGAAGTAGCAGGCTGCACCGATAACACGGCATGCAACTTCGATGCTTCTGCGACCGACGAAGATGGTTCATGCGAATATGCTGAAGCTGGCTATGATTGCGAAGGCTATTGCCTCATTGATTCTGATGACGATGAAATCTGTGATCAAGATGAAGTCACCGGTTGTCAGGATGACAGTGCTTGCAACTACGACGCGAACGCAACCGATGCGGGTTATTGCGATTACGCTGAAGACGGTTATGACTGCGACGGCAACTGCTTGAACGATGCTGACGGCGATGGCGTTTGTGACGAGTTCGAAGTGGCAGGCTGCACGGACAACACGGCATGCAACTACGACGCTTCTGCAACCGACGATGACGGTTCATGCGCTTACGCTGAATCAGGCTACGATTGCGATGGCAACTGCTTGTTCGATGAGGACATGGACGGCGTCTGCGACCAGTGGGAAGTATCCGGTTGTCAGGACGATAGCGCTTGTAACTACGACTCAAACGCAACCGATGCAGGTTATTGCGCTTATGCAGACACAGGTTATGATTGTACTGGTGAATGTTTGAACGATGCTGACGGTGATGGTGTTTGTGATGAGAATGAAATTGCGGGATGTACTGATAGCTTTGCGATTAACTACCAACCGCTGGCAACGGATTCGACCGATACGTGCTTATATCCGTCAGATTTTGAGCCAGATTGCTTGTATGATTTCTCTCAAGATGGTTATGTAGGGACTGCAGATTTGTTGCTCTTCCTTGCAAACCTCGGAAGCGTTTGTGAGTAGAACATTCTAAATCCTTGGAAAGCCCTTCGTTTTGTGGAAAAAACGAAGGGCTTTTTCTATGCCCGCTGTTTGCTTGAATGCTAATTTCGTTGGTCATGGCAGAACAAGCACAAGCTTCATATACCGAGGAAAATATTCGATCACTCGATTGGAAAGAGCACATTCGAATGCGACCCGGGATGTACATCGGCAAACTGGGTGACGGACAGTCGGCAGATGATGGGATTTATGTGCTTTTAAAGGAAATCATCGATAACTGCATAGATGAGCACGCGATGGGCCATGGTAAGAGCGTCCGGATTACCATTCGTGATGGCCAAGTCAAAGTGCGTGATTTTGGGCGTGGTATTCCTTTGGGAAAGGTTGTTGATGTGGTCTCAAAGATTAATACAGGTGGGAAATACGATTCGCGAGCATTTAAAAAATCGGTGGGTTTGAATGGAGTAGGAGCAAAAGCGGTGAATGCCCTATCAATCGAATTTGTCGTTGAAAGTTATCGGGAAGGCGAAGCAAAGAAAGCCGAATTTGAGAGGGGTGAATTGGTGATGGATTCAAAACTGACAAAAACAGATGAACGCAATGGCACGTTGATTTCATTCCGTCCTGATAAAGAGGTATTTAAAGCTTACAGTTACCGCATGGAACATGTGGAGCGACTGCTTTGGAATTATGCATACCTGAACACGACGTTGGCATTGTATTTAAACGGTGAAAAATTCAAGAGCGATGCCGGGTTAAAGGACTTGTTGAGCAATGACTTGGATACAGAACCTCGGTACCCCATTATGCATTTGGTTGGGGAGGATATCGAAGTGGCCATAGCGCACACCGATGCCTATGGTGAGGATTATCAAAGTTTTGTCAATGGTCAATACACTCCTCAGGGCGGTACGCACCAATCAGCATTTCGAGAAGCGTACGTTCGAGTGATTCGAGATTTTTTTGGAAAGGATTACGACGCATCAGACATCAGAAGTGGAATTTCTGCGGCCATTTCTGTTAAGGTAGAAGAACCTGTTTTTGAGTCTCAGACCAAAACAAAACTCGGGTCGGCAGAAATGGGCCCCGGGCAACCAACTTTAAAAAGTTTCATATACGATTTTTTGAAGCGAGAGTTGGACAATTTTCTGCATCGAAATCCGGATTCAGCCCAAGCACTGCAATCGAGGATTCTTCAAAGTGAGCGTGAACGAAAGGATTTGGCAGGCATTAAAAAACTGGCAAGAGAAAGGGCGAAAAAATCAAGTGTTCACAACAAGAAGCTCAGGGATTGCAGGATTCACTTGAGTGACAAAAATGACCGAAATGAAGAAACTACTCTTTTTATCACAGAGGGAGATTCTGCTTCGGGTTCTATTACAAAGGCTAGAGATGTCCAAACCCAGGCAGTTTTCAGTCTGAAGGGGAAGCCATTGAACTGTTTTGGGTTGACCAAAAAGGTCGTTTATGAAAATGAGGAATTCAATTTGTTACAAGCGGCGCTGGACATAGAAGAAGAGTTGGATAACCTTCGATACAACAATGTTGTAATCGCCACAGATGCAGATGTGGATGGAATGCATATCCGGTTGCTCTTGATTACGTTTTTCCTTCAATTTTTCCCTGATTTGGTCAAGCGTGGACATCTTTATGTCCTTCAGACGCCACTATTCCGGGTCAGAAATAAGAAGGAAACCCGCTACTGTTATAGCGATGGTGAGAAGCACGAAGCATTGGATGCACTTGGTGCGAAATCTGAGATTACGCGATTCAAAGGGCTTGGTGAAATCAGTCCAGATGAATTCAGGCATTTCATCGGAGAAGATATTCGGTTGGATCCTGTAGTGATTGGGAAAGAAAGCCGTATCAAAGAAATGATGTCTTTTTTCATGGGGAAGAACACGCCTGATCGTCAAAGCTTTATCATCGAAAATTTACGTGTTGAAAAAGATCTGGTAGAACAATGAGCGAAGAGGAATTTTCAAATCAAGAAGAGCGATCAGAAGAAATGAATGGAGAGGATCTGCCCAATTCTGATGAGGGGTTGGAGCGTGTGATTCAGGTGTCGGGAATGTACAACACGTATTTCTTGGACTATGCTTCTTATGTCATTCTGGAACGTGCGGTTCCTCACCAAGACGATGGCCTTAAACCGGTGCAGCGAAGGATTTTGCACAGTTTGGAGGAGATGGATGATGGGCGGTTTCATAAGGTGGCCAATGTCATCGGAAACACCATGAAGTACCATCCACATGGGGATGCCAGCATTGGAGATGCCATGGTCCAGATTGGACAAAAAGATTTGTTGCTCGATTGCCAGGGAAACTGGGGGAATATTTATACAGGTGATCGTGCTGCGGCGCCTCGATACATTGAGGTAAGACTGAGTAAACTGGGAAAGGAAATTCTATTCAATCCCAAAACAACCACCTGGCTGCAGAGTTATGACGGTCGAAACAGGGAACCCGAGACCCTTCCGGTAAAATTCCCTTTGTTACTCGCCTCGGGAGTTGAGGGAATTGCAGTCGGTTTAGCTTGTAAGACGTTACCGCACAATTTTGTCGAACTGATCGATGCGAGTATCGCAACCCTTCAAGGAAAAGGATTCAAACTTTACCCAGATTTCCCGACCGGTGGCACGGCCGATGTTGAACATTATAACGACGGATTACGCGGAGGCAAAGTGAGGGTTCGTGGACGGATTGAAAAGTTGGATAATAAGACGCTGGTCATTCGAGAATTACCGTTTGGCGTGACGACTACATCATTGATCGAGAGTGTTTTAAAGGCGAATGACAAGGGTAAAATCAAGATAAAAAGGGTAGAGGACAACACGGCCAATGAGGTAGAGATTGTAGTGCATCTAGCTAACAATGTTAGCCCCGATAAAATGATTGGAGCGCTCTATGCTTTCACGGATTGTGAGGTTTCTATTTCGCCCAACTCGACCGTTATACTCAATGACAAGCCTCAGTTTTTGGGCGTCTCGGAATTATTGAAAATTTCCACCCAGCGAACGAAAGAGTTGCTCGGATTGGAATTGGAAATTGAGCTATCTGAGCTTCAAGAGAAGTGGCACTTTGCTTCCTTGGAAAAAATATTTATCGAAAATCGAATCTACCGAGACATCGAAGAATGTGAAACGTGGGAAGAAATTCTTTCGACGATTCATAAAGGTTTGAAACCCCATATCAAGCACCTGTTGCGAGAGGTTACCGATGAGGACGTTACAAGACTGACGGAGATTCGAATCAAGCGGATTTCAAAATTTGACTCATTCAAGGCCGATCGATTGATAGAGGGATTAGAGGGTGACATTGATCAAGTTAAACACCACTTGAATCATTTAACTGACTATGCAATTGAATGGTTCCGTATGTTGAAGAAGAAGTACGGTGAGGGTCGCGAAAGAAAAACTGAATTGCGCTCATTTGAATCCATCACGCGCGCGGAAGTAGCCGTAGCAAATGTGAAATTGTATGCCCAAAAGGAAGAAGGATTCGTGGGCTATGGTCTGAAAAGGGGTGAAGGGGAGTTGGTGTGTGAGTGCAGTGATATTGATGACATCATAGTGATTCGGAATGACGGTGTATTGCAAGTGAGTAAGGTGAGTCAAAAGGCCTTTTTTGGAAAGGACTTGCTGCATGTGGGAGTTTGGAAACGGGGAGATGAACGCACGGTTTATAATTGCATCTACCTCGATGGTACTTCGGGTAGAAGCTTGATAAAACGATTCAATGTGCCGGCCATAACGAGGGATCGTGAGTACCACATCACCAAAGGAACTGCCAAATCGAGGATTTTATATTTCTCAGCAAATCCCAATGGAGAGGCTGAGGTAGTTACTGTATTCCTGAGGGCCAATGCTCGATTGAAAAAAATGAAATTTGATGTTGATTTTTCAGAGTTGGCCATTCGTGGAAGAGGGGCTGGCGGGAATCTGGTCTCCAAGAATGCCATCCGGAAAATCGAGTTAAGTGAAGAGGGTGTTTCGACTTTGGGGGCGAGGAAGGTTTGGTATGATGAGACCGTGCGAACTTTAAACGCTGATGGACGCGGTAGGTTGCTCGGTGAATTCATGGCCGATGATCGCATCATTGTTTTCTTGAATTCTGGTGAGTATGAGTTGACTGGTTTTGACTTGAATACACGTTTTGATGACAAGATGATCCATTTGGAAAAGTGGAATCCTGAAGGCGTTGTCTCTGCCGTCTACTTCGAAGGAGAAAAGGAAGATTGGTACGTGAAGAGATTCAATCCAGAACTGGTTCAAAAGTCCTTCTCCTTCATTGGTGATCATGAAAATTCACGATTGGGAGTGGTGTCAACTGCACATCATCCTTTGGTGCGAATCCGATTCAACCGAAGATTCAAAGAGACGCGGAACCGAGAGGATGAAGTCTTGGATGTTTCAGAATTTATTGCTGTTAAAGGAGCGAGGGCATTGGGCAATAAATTGAGCTCATTTCCAGTGACAGAGGTACAGTTGGATCCCATAGATGAAGAAAAAGAACGACTGACGGAAATGGCACGTGTCTCCAAGCTACAGGCCAAATCAGATGAAAGTAAACAGGAGGAAGAGATGAATACAGAGTCGAAATCGGATGACTCAAATGACAATGATACCTCATCAAATCCAAACACCCCCATACAAGCAACGTTGTTTTAAATTGAGCGAAATGAAATCGAAAATTTTGTTGACGCTAGCATTGAGCTGCATCATTGGATTTTTTTCTGCATGTGGCGATGCTTCATCCCCTGAGCCAACGAGTGAGTTCCAAAGCATCGGACAAGGATTGTTGGAGGATACGTTGGTCCATCCCAGTTGGTCTCATAATGCGACCATTTATCAAGTCAATGTGCGCCAACACACGCCCGAAGGAACCTTTGAAGCGATGTTGGCTGACTTGCCAAGGCTGCGTGAACTGGGCGCAGACATCTTGTGGCTCATGCCGATCCATCCAATCGGCGAAGTCAACAGAAAAGGAGGCGAAAACGCCAATAATTTCATGGTTGAACCTGGCTCATCCAGCCTTGGAAGCCCCTACAGCGTAAAGGATTATTATGCCATCAACCCAGATTTTGGTGATGCTCAATCCTTTCAAGCTTTCAACGATTCAGCACACGCTTTGGGAATGAAAGTGATTTTGGATTGGGTGGCAAATCATACGGCATTTGATAGTGAATGGACAAAAAGTAACCGGGAATACTTTTTACTGGATGATACCGGGAATTTGCAACCTCCCTCAGGAACGGATTGGTGGGATGTGACACAACTGGATTGGGAAAATGGCAAAGAATCTGGATTGTATGATGCCATGGCGGATGCTTTGGAGTACTGGGTTCGTGAATTTGGTGTAGACGGATATCGTTGTGATGTCGCAGAAAAAGTGCCTACAGATTTTTGGGAAAAAGCACGAAGGCAGCTCGAGCAAGTGAACCCTGATGTATTTATGCTAGCTGAAGCAGAAGTCCCGGAACATCACAACCGTGCCTTTGATATGTCCTATGGCTGGGAGATGCATCACGTCATGAATCAGGTGGCCAAAGGAGAATGGCCCGTAGACTCCATTAAGCGAGCGGTTTCACGTCAATCAAAGCGATTTGGGGTGGATGCGTACAGGATGATGTTCATTACCAATCATGACGAAAATTCTTGGAACGGAACCATCGAAGAGCGTATGGGGGTTAACGGTGATGCCATGGCCATCTTGGCTGGTACCTTGATGGGGATGCCATTGGTTTATAGCGGACAAGAGGCGGCAAATAACAAGCGACTGAGGTTTTTCGAAAAGGACACCGTTGAATGGGGAGATTACAGTAAAACAAATCTTTACAAGACGATTTACGAATTGAATCATGAGAATCCAGCGCTTTGGAACGGTCAAGCCGGAGGGCAACCTAGATTTTTCACCGTTCAATCGCGTCAGGCCCTCGCTTGGAAGCGATCGCAAGGCGATAATGCGGTGGTAACGGCTGTGAATTTTTCAGATAATCCGGTAATGATGAACTTAAAAATGGATGCGGCATACGCTATTGCTTGGGGCAATGTAGAACCAGCCTATACCGTTGAAATTCCTTCACATAGTGCTTGTGTGTGGACAAAATCGAATCCCTAATGACAAAGAAAACCATCGCATTAATCGCTCATGATGGGAAAAAGGAGGCACTGGTAAAATTTGTGGAGACCCATCGACAGTGGTTTGAACAATTTCACTTGGTGGGAACGGGTACTACAGGTGCTAGGATTGAAGAAAAGGGCATTTCAATTGAAAAACTCGCAAGCGGACCTCTCGGAGGTGACGCACAAATTGCTGCTAGAATTACCGAAGGATTGGTGCATGCTGTAATTTTCTATCGTGATCCGATGGGAAAGCATCCGCATGAGCCAGACATCAATATGCTGCTCCGGCAATGTGACGTGCATAACATCCCGCTGGCGACCAACCAAGCGAGCGCAAGTTTACTGGTCGGCCAGTATGCATTCAACGCTCAATGAGTGAAACCAGAGCCCACAGAGGGCAGGGCCCCTGGCCTTCAAATAATACGGAAAGGGAAGTTTTGATATGGCTGAGTCAGCGGATTCAGATTGATGAAGTACGTGAGCGGGAAGCGATTATTCGATCCATGCTTATGGAGGTTACAGGGCTTTCTCGTGGTGAACGCATTTCAAATCCGTGGCTTGCTTCTGAATCTCAATTAGAACTATTGGCTTTATGGGCTGAGCGCTTGAATGATCATGAACCATGGCAATATATCCGAGGAAAGGTGGATTTCATGGGGATGGAATTTCAGGTAGATCGTCGCGTCCTCATTCCACGACCTGAAACGGAGGAATTGATCATGCTCATGCATGATCGAATCCCGAAGTCTTCACATCAGCTTCGCATATTGGATATTGGAACAGGGAGCGGCATCATTCCCATTGCTTGGAAATCAAAACGCCCGATCGACGAAGTATTTGGAATGGACTTATCGGAAGAGGCTTTGCAGGTTGCAAAAGCCAATGCAGCTCAACTCAATCAATCGGTGACATGGTTTCACGGAGACCTTTTTGTAGATGAGTCAATTTTTGATTCAGGCTTTGATTTAATATTCTCTAATCCACCCTACATACCGCATCGGGAAAAAGAATCACTAGCGAAGCATGTGACATCTTATGAACCACCTATGGCATTGTTCGTTGATGATGGAGACCATTTGAAGTTTTATGAGCGAATCATTGAGGGTTGTCACAAAGGTGATTGGCTTGTAAAGTCAGGGTGGCTCGGTTTAGAATGCCATCGCGATTACGTAGATGAGGTGCTCGCTCTGATTCCAGCTACCTGGGCTTCTAAAGAAAAGTTCACCGATTTACAGGGAAATTGGCGGATGATATTAGCCCAGAAATGAGTTCAATGGATGATTGAAAAGATTCGTTGGAAATATTCATTGAAAATCAATGAACAAGGCGGATTCGATGGCGTCAGCTGGAATGGCGAAACCGATGCCTTCAACACCCAATCCCAGCACTTTTTCATTCACGATGCCAATCAACTCTCCCTGTGCTGTGATTAAGGCGCCGCCGCTATTTCCCGGACTGATACTTACATCCGTTTGGATGAGGCTACGATTTCCATCCTTTCTTCTTCCGGAAACAATGCCCTTGGTGACTGATGCGCCAAGATCAATGTCATAAGGCGTGCCAAGTGCAAAGGCTTCATCTCCGATGTCGATGGAATCAGCGTGTCGAATTTTGAACGGACGAAGTCCTGTAGTGTCCACTTTGAGCAAAGCCAAATCATAAACTGGGTGATATCGAACAATTTCAGCAGGTAAATTAGATCCGTCTTCGAAATGTACTCGGTAGTCCAGCGTGCCATCTGCAATGACATGATAGTTGGTCACGATGTAGCCATTCGAACCGAGGATGCAGCCACTTCCATGACCGTCGTCAGCGGCAATGGTAACGACGGATTCAAGTGCCTCAGCTATTTTTCCAGCGGGGGTGGGTGGTTGCTCAAGCGCAATTACATCCCAATTTCGTGTCCATTCGGATTCCAGGTCTTCAATTCGATTTAGTTTACCTGCAATGGATTCTGAATCAATGGCTTGAAACAAAGCGTCATCCAAAGCTTCGATGATCAACGACCGATCGAACCCAGGATTTGAAAAATTGTACAAGGCCCAATTCGAAGAAGTTGTGATACGAGCGGTATCGGTATTCAAGCCAAATGCATTGTACACCCACCATTCAGTTTCCAACTCATAACGAACGATGTTTTGAACCCGGTGTTCTCTTACTTCTGTCAATTGACCAGTGAGTTGGATGGCCTCTCCACGATGAAACATACCTTCACTTGGTGCAGGTTGGAACCCCTGATTCTGAAGCATTTCATTCAATGATTCATCCAAATTGGAATACTCAATTTCGATTGCTTCTTCAGATGCATTAATGAATTCCACACGCTCTAAAGCGTATTTATCCATGTTTTCGAAATAATGCCAGCTGTGCTTTCCTTGAGGGATCCGCATATGAAACCCTTCGATCTTCAAAGGTGGGTTTTGTGGATTTCCTTCAGGAATCTGGCGCAAAGGCTCGAAATAGTAGGATCGATCGTAAGCTTTTTTCGGTTTCATAAACCAAGCTATGGCATTTGCAGCCGAGCCGACAAAGGCGCCAATTACGATGTTATTGTTCAATGCTCGATTGTTCCCAACAACTCCAGCAATTGCAAGTCCGGCAGCACCACCAATGTCAGCAAATTTGTAAGGGTTTTTGCGTTCGGGGAAGACTGGATGCACCTCCGAGAAGTGGTGAGGTTGTTCCAATCGAATCAAATGAACGGATTGTTGATTGTCCATATTGACCCAGGTGATGCCCTTTCCTTGATCCTTGAAATGAAATCCTTCATCCCAATTCCATGCATCCTGCAAAATGCGCACGTTATCACCATGCGCGGGATTTACAGCTACTTGAGAATTCGTGGATCGATACAACGTTGAGCATCCAGTTGCCATGCAAAGCATACTCAGAGACACAAATCGTAATACCGGATGCCTGCGAAAGTCCATAATTCAAATTACGCAACTATCAACATGAAGTTTCGGGTAGGAAGGCCTTTGTTTTTCCTAAAATATTGTGGATTAAATATTCAACTCGCACTCAAAAATCAGCTCGGCTCAAACGCAGCTGTTCTGTAACTTTATAGCATGAGTTGGAAACCGGGAGAACGGCCTGGAAATCGTGAAGAGATCAATCGATTACGAGCGGAATTGCATGAGCATAACCGACGTTATTACATTGATTCGGCTCCATTGATTTCGGACCGTGATTTTGATCGGTTGATGGAGTTGCTGATTGAGGCAGAACGAGAACATCCTGAATGGTCAGATCCCAATTCACCATCAAAGCGCGTTGGCGGCGACCTGACTGATCGGTTCGAAAAAGTTGATCATTCCTCGCCAATGCTTTCGTTGGCAAACACCTACAATGCAGATGACATTCGGGAATGGGCGGAACGCTCGACCAAGACGTTGGAAGGTGCCCATGTCGAATTTGCGATGGAGCTTAAATATGATGGGGTTGCCATTGCGCTTCAATACGAGGATGGAAAGTTGCTTAGGGCCTTAACGCGAGGCGATGGTATCACAGGAGAGGACATTACCAATAATGTTCGGACCATTTCTTCAATCCCCTTAATACTGCACCCTGATGCGCCCAATGCATTGGAAATTCGCGGCGAAATCTTCCTCCCATGGAAAAGTTTTAATGCGCTCAACGCAGAGCAAATCGCAGAAGGAAAGGAAGCATATGCGAACCCTAGAAATACAGCTTCCGGAACCCTTAAAAGTTTAGATAGCCGTGTTGTCGCATCCCGGCAATTGGATTGTCTTTTATACGGAGTGATGCCACCGACTGACCGTGGATCTGGTCATGTAGAATCGGTCGCTAAAGCGAAAAGTTGGGGGTTTCCGGTTCCTGACGAGACTGCGAGAATGATTGAAAGGGCTGACTCTGTGGAGGGCATTCTCTCCTTTATTGAATATTGGGATGTTCACCGTCATGACCTGCCATTTGCCATCGACGGAATTGTGATTAAGGTTGATTCTTTTGAATTTCAACGTGAATTGGGAATGACGTCAAAAGCTCCAAGGTGGGCGATTGCTTATAAGTTCGAATCTGAGCAGCAAACCACTCGTATCAATGGCATAACTTTTCAAGTAGGTCGGACGGGCGCAATCACACCTGTCGCAGAGCTGGAACCCGTTCTCATTGCCGGTACGACGGTGAAACGAGCATCACTTCACAATGCCGACCAAATTGCAGCCCTTGATGTTCGAATTGGCGATCATGTTTTCGTTGAAAAGGGAGGTGAAATCATTCCCAAAGTTGTAGGGGTAAATCCAGCATTTCGATCTTCGGAATTTGAACCTTTTCAATTCATTACAGCATGTCCAGACTGCGGTTCACCGCTGGTCCGAAAGGAAGGTGAAGCCCGGCACTATTGTCTGAACACCAATGCCTGTCCGCCTCAAATTCGTGGTCGAATCGAACACTTTGTTGGACGAAAGGCCATGAATATTGAAGGGCTGGGTCCCGAAATCATAGAACTGCTGGTGGCCAAAGGGGGCGTACGAACGGCGGCTGATCTTTACGAATTAAAGAACAAGAATGGATCTGAGTGGCGTGAGGAAACGGTTGTGTATAAGCTTTCCTCTGCCACAAAACAAACTGACGAATTCATTCAACGCTTGCACGCCTGGGCCAATTGGCACTTCCGCACTGCCCTTGGTGCGCGTTCTAGCTTGGAGGCGACTCCTGTGGGACGAACGGAGATTGAACAATGGATCAATTCGCCAAGGGGTGACTTATATGGGCTGGATCGGGCACCCGGCAATGAGGCCTCTTGGCAGGAATTCTTGTCCGATGCGATTAGACATTTTCCCATGGCCGATGAGATTTTGAAAAAAGCGAAGGGTTTAACGTTTCCTGATGAATTGTTATTGGGTCCTAATGCTTTGTCATATGAGCAAGATGGTTGGGGGGTTGAAGGGGATGAATGGGCGCATTTTCGCTTGTTTCTGCATCGATTGACGCCAAGAACACGTCACAGATTGGGAGAAACCGAGTTTGCGAATCTGTTGCAGTCGATTGAAGCATCAAAAGAGCGGAGCTTTGATCGGTTACTTTTTGCCATTGGTATACGCCATGTGGGAAGTGAAACGGCGAATTTGTTAGCCTCTCATTTTGGGAGTATCGAAGCATTGGAGTTGGCATCAGAAGAAGCTTTGTTGGAAATCCATGGAGTCGGATCGGAGATGGCCAAAAGCATCAAATCATTTTTTGCTGATGCGGATCAGCTCTCATTGATTCAGAAACTTGCCAAAGCAGGATTGCAAATGACCTTGGGTGAGGTCAGAAAACCACTTGGTGAATCGCTCAATGGCAAGACATTCGTGATTACAGGAACCCATCCTGTTTCGAGAGAGGAATTGGCTGAACTGATTCGATTGCATGGTGGTAAAGTTTCTAGCGCTGTAAGCAGGAATACTGATGTGTTGGTAGCGGGGGAGAAAGCGGGGTCCAAGCTCGAAAAGGCACAGAACTTAGGAGTCCTGATTTGGAACTATGATCAATTAACTGAAATCATCGGAACCCAAAAAGACAACGATTGAAATGAAATTTGCAGCATTGGATTTGGAGTGTGCAACCAGTGAAGTTGGAAACATTTGTGAAGTCGGGGTGGTCGTTTTTGAAAATGGTGCAGAGGTCAATCGAATGCGATCACTCGTGCGTCCTGAAATTGAAGAATTTGGGGATTGGCAACGGTGGAATTTTGATTACAGCTTGAAAGACACCCTCAAGGCGAACCGTTTCCCAGTGGTATGGTCGCAAGTCATGGAGCTGATTCAAGGCCTTCCGGTGGTTGCGCACAACGCCGGAATGGTGGAGTGCAAACACCTTGCACGTGCATTTTCACACCACGCCATGCATGATGAACATTCACCTTCGTTTTTCTGCACCTTGGAGTTGGCACGAAATCAATGGCCGGATTTGGCAAAGCACGGAGTCAAACATGTCGCCCGTCATTTTGGTTGGAATTTGGATCATCATAATCCAGAAAGTGATGCGCGGATTTGTGCCCAGATTGTTCAAAAAGTTTATGAGGAACGGAAGGTTGAAGGCTGGGATAGGCTGGTCGATGAATTGCACTGGACAGAACATCATGTGCCACAATTTCAGTCTAGGTTGACCATTACTTCAAAAAGCAAAGTCCCGCGATCAAGAGCTGATTACATCCAGGAACTTGTTTCTTGGAAACCAACTGCGGAATTGGATGAACTACAAGTGGGAAACCAATTCGTGTTGAGTGGATTTGAACAATCGAAAAAGGTGAAGCTGAGAAGCCTTGGGGTGAAACAGGGCTTGATCAATCGGCGGTTCATCAAACAAGGAATAGACTTTCTCGTAGCGGATGAAAAAATGGGATCCTCGAAGTATGCCAAATGTGTTCAATCAAAAATCCCGATCATCTCTGAACAACAATTCATTGAATTGATTCAGCAATTGCAATCGAATAAATCAAGCTAGCATACAATCTAGAATTCGAGTCCCACTTTCAGGTTGACTCTTCGGTTGGTCAAGTAATTCGGAATGGCGTAGAGCCTTCCATTTACATCTTCAATCCACGTGTGGTTGATGGTGTTACGGATTCCAAGGATGTTGAAGATTTCCAATGAAATGAATCCTGATCGATTTTGAAGATCAGAAGAGGATTTATCGAACAATTCCCTCGAAAACCCGATATCTACCCTTCGATAGGTTGGTGTGCGCAGGATGTCTTGGTACCGCTCATAGGATGGAGGACCAAATGGCAGGCCTGTGCCAAAATAAAGACTGACCAATACTTTGTAGGCATCATTTCCGGGCATTTCATCCTGAAACAAGAGGCTCATGTTAAATCGCTGATCCGTCTGCCTTGGTATGAGCCCTGGAACAATGAGTGTACTATCTACCGCCTCGTTGTTTAGCGTGTATCCTGCAATGATGGGTTGTCCATCGCTGTTGTAGAATTGCCAGTATTCGTCGTCATTCAGGTCTTCTTCGGTTTTCAAAACGGACATCCTGAACCAGCTTTGAATGCCTTCTATGAACTCTCCATTGAGCATGAAATCTGCCCCTGTTGCATATCCAGCACTATTATTTCGGGCATAATAGCGTTGCCTCACATTTTCAATTTCATATGGAATCAACATGTCCAAATCTTTGTAGTACAGCTCACCAACCATTTTGAACGGTCGGTTGTACATCTCAAAAATGCGGTCCATGCCAAGTACGAAATGGGTCGCCTTCTGGGCCTCTATGGACTCATTAATGGTTCCATCGAATCGTCTCATTTCCCGATAGAAGGGAGGTTGCCAATACACCCCGGCTGCGAAGTTCCAAACGGTCGATGGCTGATCAAATGCTGTTTCTGGTTCGAAAGAAATCCGGCCGCGAGGACCTCCGACCAACTGGTTATTAAACGTCCATAGATGGCTCCTGAATCCGAGGTTCATTTCCCATTGCCCACCGCGTGAGTCACTCCAATTCCAAGTGTTCTGAGCAAATGCTTGAATTCGTTGGGATTGAATGTCATTGGAAGCGCGAATCACATCATCCAACATTATGATTTGATCTGGCCCCTCATCAATGTAGCCAATGCTGTCTCTCGGGTGTGGGGTGATGAACCCGGCTGAATCGACCAATGACCATTCCGAAAGGTGATCTTCAATGTCTTCATACTGCCACTTTAATCCCCATTCCAAAAATTGATTTTTTTCACCCCATGAGCTTGATCCCTTAAGCGCACTGCTTAACACGGTTGCATATAACCGATTTCTTGCATGATCGAGGTATGCTCCAACTCCTCGGTTAACGGCGGCTTCGCCCAATTCGTCTGATCCTAGGTCGCGTTCCAGTTCATCGAGCCAATACGCTCCGAGGATGTCAAATGTTTCTGACTCAGCCGTTTGAAAAGCGGAATTAATCCATCGGATTCGATGGTTTTCTGTTACGTGATTGATGGAAAGCGCTCCAAAACCTGTTGAATAGGCGGTTTTCTCCTTGCCGTCGAAGTAAATCGTAAGTTTAAGGGCTTCATTGATGTTCCCCACGTTGGATTCCCTTCGCACGGGAATGAATTGGTAGCGGTTCTGGCCATAAATCGCCAATGCTTCAACCTCCCAAGGGCCGTAACCATCTGGATCCCAGGTGATGAAATTTTGAAAATCTACATAGCGGGGTTGGTATTCACCACCTTCATCGAGAGAGCCAAGAACATAGGAGTTGTCTCGGAAGCGAATGCCACTGTTCAATGTCCATCGCCGATGTCCATTGGGACCATGGTTGCTTACCCAATCTCGTTGGACTTGTCCTCCGAGCAAGCTTCCGGAAACACGCATTCTGTTGGTCGTGGGTTTGCGGTATCTGATGTCCAATACGGAACTGAGCTTATCTCCGTATTTGGCCTCGAAACCACCTGCTGAAAATTCGATGGATTCGACCATATCTGGGTTGGGAAAAGACAATCCCTCTTGCTGACCCGCACGAACCAAGAATGGACGATACACCTCAATTTCATTCACATAAACGAGGTTTTCATCAAAGCTTCCCCCGCGCACGTTGTAGCTGCTGGATAATTCGCTATTGAAATTCACGGGCGCTTGAATAAGTAAATCCTCAATGGTGCCACGCGGAGAAGGAATTCGCGTTGCCACTTTAGGGTCAATGTTTTGAATGGGTCCACTTCGGGATCCATCCGCGATCACTTCAGATGTGCCGAGTGCAACTCCTGCTTTTAATCGCACATTCAAAGCCGTCCATTGCCCAGCATTCACACTGACTTCGATGGTTTTGGGGTCAAACCCAACAAAACCAATGCGGATTTGATGATTTCCCGGGGCTAAATTGAGTTCGAATGCCCCACGCTGATTGGTGACAACTGCTTGATTCGGTTGGCGTAAGTCATACACGGTAGCTCCAGGTAAGGCGACTCCATTCTCGTCGGACACCATTCCCTTCACACCAGATTCCACCTCCGCTTGCGCGCTGATGCTGTGCATATATGCAAAGCCCAAGAAAATTAGAATTAAACGGGCGAAAGGATGCGTCATTGTTTCAATGATCCGTTTCGCACAGCATCTATGAATTTTGCCCAGGCAATGGGATTGAAGACATTGATGGGAGGAAGCTGTCCAGCATAATAATTCTGCTGAGCTTGCTGCTGAATCGTGTAATTGTACACCTCACCACCATCCCTGCCAACTTCCATTAAACGATCATACAATGCTGCGGGGTCCAATCTTTCTTGGCCGATTGCAAAGGCATCAGGCGATAATTGCAGCTGTAAAAATTCTTCCTTGAATCGCTCTTTGGTTGGCCAAGGATAGATGAAGGCTTCTTCCAACGCAACTGTGTCACGTCCAAGAGGTTGGACTACATTCATTCGGGGTAATTCGAGGTCGGTTGGAACGGTGAATGCCTGGGTAAGGTAGCCAATAGAGGAAATGGTAATGGTGTCTCCAGCTAAGGCAGGTATGCTGAAAAAACCGTTTAAATCGGTCATGGTCCCCCGCAAATCGCGAAGTCGGAATACGGTAGCATAGGGGAGTGGTGCGAGCGAATCCCCTGTTACGACCATTCCACTGATTTGTACCACTTCTACTGGCTCAGGACCGGTGCCAGTAGAGTCTTGGCACCAAGTCGAAGCGATTGGTCCCAAAAGGGCCAGTATGAGTATGGGGATTTTCATCAGTGAAATTTACGCATCGAATGCGTATTCCGCATTTATTGGATTTGAGCGGTCTTGAATTCTGAGGTAAAGTGAAAGGTCAATTCAGGGTAGTTAGCGATTTCCATGTCAAGTAAGAATTTTGATGGCGCGAGAAAAACGTCATTCCCATCCTTGTCCTTGACCATGTCAGCTCCTTTAATTCGCTTGAACTCATCCAGTTTCGATTCGTCTTTACTAACGATCCAACATGCTTTGTAGTATGGCTTAGATTGGAATTCACATTTGGCACCGTATTCATGCTCCAATCGATATTGGATAACCTCGAATTGCAATTCGCCTACCGTACCAACAATTTTTCGATTGCCCAATTCTCGAATGAAAAGCTGCGCTACTCCTTCGTCGGTCAATTGTTGGATACCCTTATCCAATTGTTTGCTTTTCATTGGGTCTTTATTGACCAGTTCCTTGAATATTTCAGGCGAAAAGCTGGGGATGCCGCGGAATGTAAAGTTTTCTCCTTCGGTCAAGGTATCACCGATTTTAAATGTTCCCGTGTCATAGAGCCCCACAACATCTCCAGGCCATGCCTCATCCACTACGCTCTTGTCTTGCGCGAGAAACGTGGCGGGATTGGCAAATTTCAATTTCTTTTGGATGCGGGTGTGGTGGAAGAACGTGTTGCGCTGAAATTTACCACTGCACACGCGCATGAAAGCGATACGATCACGGTGTCGTGGATCAATGTTGGCATGGATTTTAAAGATGAACCCGCTGAATGCATTTTCAGTTGGATTGACCTCGCGCAAATCCGTTTGCCGTGGTCTCGGATCGGGAGCGATTTCTATGAACGTGTCCAACATCTCCTGGATGCCAAAATTGTTAACGGCACTGCCAAAAAACACCGGTGCCATTTTGCCTTCGAGATAGGGCGCTGCGTTCCATTCGTCGTAAACCCCTTCAATGAGCTCCGTATCCGTGCGCAGTTGCTCGGCATGATCATCCCCAACCCACTCATTCAATTCAGGGTCGCCGATGTCGCTTATGGAAATGATGTTCTTGGAGATTTTGGTTTTATCGGGATTGAATAGTCGAAGTTCTTTGTCATATAGGCTGTAAACACCTTTGAACGATTGACCACCGCTGATTGGCCAGCTCAATGGCCGGACTTGAATTTTTAATTTTTCCTCGAGTTCATCCAAAAGGTCAAACGGGTCTTGCCCTTCAAGGTCCATTTTGTTGATGAAAACGATAACCGGGGTGTTCCTCATTCTACAGACTTCCATCAGCCGCTCAGTCTGAGCTTCGACACCTTTGACGCAATCAATGACCAAAATTACGCTGTCAACAGCGGTTAAGGTGCGATACGTATCCTCGGCAAAGTCTTTGTGCCCCGGCGTATCCAACAAATTGATGAGTCGATTTTTGTAATGAAACGCCATGACAGACGTCGCAACAGATATTCCCCTCTGCCGCTCAATTTCCATAAAGTCCGAGGCAGCCGTTTTCGTGATTTTGTTGTTTTTGACGGCTCCAGCAGTTTGAATCGCTCCACCAAAAAGCAAGAACTTTTCTGTCAATGTGGTCTTACCAGCATCCGGATGGCTGATGATGGCAAAGGTTCTTCGCTTCTGTATTTCTTCCTGAATCGTTCCCATGGGTGCGCGAATTTACGAAGCAGATTTCCGAAGATTCTGCAATAGCAACGACCACTTCTCTATTACTTCACTTTTCCGGAATGGTTTGAGGTATTGATCGGATGCTACAGGCCAACTCGACAAGTCATCAAGTAGACCTGCCAATTGCTTTGAATTCGTCGGTTCGAATAAGACGCCCATCTTTCCAAAATCCAGCAACTCAGGTGTTCCACCTGATCGAGTTCCGGCGATAGGAATCTTGCGAGCCATTGCCTCCAGTGTGACCATACCAATGGTCTCGGAATTGCTGCACATGGTATAGGCATCGCAAGCGTCATAAGCAGTTTTGAGATCTTCCGAAGGTGAACGCCAGTGAACACGGTGGGCCAGTTGAAGTTTTTGAATGAGCATTTTTAAACGCATTTGCTCGTCGCCAGGCTCATTGGGAGTGTTTTCGCCGATGAGCAGAGCGTGCCAATGCTCGTCCTTGGTGCTTTTCAATGCGTGAATCAAAGTCTCCTGTCCCTTTAATGAATCGATTCTCCCAAAAAGACCAGCGATTTTGGCTTTTTCTGGCAGACTAAGTGCAGCCCTCGCTTGCGATTTAGAATGGGTTCTTTCATCAAACCACTCATCTTCCAGTGCCAGCGGAATCACGTGGATTTTGTCCTCTGAAACAGGCGTGTTCAATCGTATTTGCTCTTGGAGTTGCATAAGCGGAGCCACCCAGGCATCGATGGGTTGAAAGCGAAGTTTGTGCAATGGACTTCTCTTCGGGTGCAGGATTTGCATGCCCTGATGAAAGATGAAATGCGTTGAGGTCCTTCGCACTGCTGCACTGCACAAACTGAGATCTCTTGGGTCACGAATCCAGAGAAATTCAAAAGCCTTTTTTTTCAGATATTTTCGCAGTTCCAGTGCTTCCTTCCAAGGGTAATATCGTCGCTGGCGCTGAATGAATCGAACGGAAATGGGATGATTAAGCACAGCAGTTGCCAGAGGTGATTCGGGAACGCAATTCACTTCAACTTCATGTCCCAATTCACTCATCCATAAGGCATACCTGACCAAGTTTCTTTCCAATCCACCCCAGCCTGTAGAGCTCGAAAGCATGCAAATTTTCATCGGCGATCAGGACGCATGGTTATTTCACTGAATACTCCTCTGCCTTTGGATTCAATGGCCAATGCAATGGCCTCGGCAATGAATTTGGCTTCCATTCCTTGTTCAAACTGTGGTCGATAAGATTCCCTCAGTTCGTCATTCGTTGTCTGGTCAATGAATGAAGTATTGACAGCTCCGGGATTGATGGTGGTAATGGCCAACTCATCTCGAAATTCAATTCTCAATGATTCACTAATGGCCAAAACAGCATGCTTGGTTGCACAATAGACTCCGCTGTTGGGAAACACATTTCGGGCTGCAATGGATCCAATTTGAATGACATGTCCGTGGTTTTTAATCAGCGAGGGCAGTGCTGCATGCAAGGTGCACAGAACCCCTGTAATGTTGACATCGACCATGGTCTTCCAGTCTTTGAAATCGGCTTTTTCCAAAGGTGAGAAAATACCAATGCCTGCATTGGGGATGCAAACATCGATACCACCCCAAGCGGCCTCCATTTCGTCGATCCCTTTCCGAACCTCATTTTCATTGCATACATCTGCGGCATGCCATTGAATTTGATCCGTTGGAAAGGACCGAGCCAATTGCTCTAAAGTAGATTCGCTTCTGGCCATTAGAAAGAGACGATGGCCTTTTTCAGCCAATAGACGCGCAGTCGCTTCACCTATTCCACTTGAAGCTCCAGTGATGAGTATACGTAATGAATTCACAAAGCGAAATTAAGCATTGCGGGCATCGGCCTATTTCATCCATTCGGTTTTTCAATGGCAAAACCAATGACCCGGTCATATCCATCCAAATCCCAATAATAGATGATTGCTGTGTAGGGAGTGTCTGCTCTGGAGTGTGATCCCTCTAAGGCTTGAATGTCGGAGGGAAGAGACTGAAAGTCATGCCATTGGTTTTTTCCTCTGTCGTTAGAAGGCCGAACGCGATACTCATAATTGTAATAGCCCTGCTTGAGAAACAGTTGAGCTTCATATTGACTGGTCGCTTCATTCCAATGCAAGCGATGGGATTCAGGATAAGACCAATTTGAAATTTCACCGTAGATATAAATGTCTTCATTGGTTCTTTTAAAAGGTGCTTCAAGCACAAAGTGAGTCCAAAGGTATTCGCCTCCCGTATCATCATCTTGTCGTTCGTTGGAGATGACGAAATGTCCATCCAGATCCGACCGAGCCTCTAAAAAAGACATGGCTCGGGATTGATCGGCCTCAAGGTATGCGTGCCAATCATTTCCTTCGTCCACAATTCTCTGTATACCAAGGCTGGCAAACCTGAGGCTTTTGATGTCGACAAATCGCCACGAATTCCCACCGGGAAAAGAAAGGACGCCTGTTGGATCATAAACCACTTCATCATTTCGAACGAATTGCGGTTGAAGTCCCATTCTGGCGGTTTCCCATTTCATATTTTGCATGATGACCACTTGCAATTCGTCATAGGCGTCGCGAATGCGATAAAGGCTTGCATCATGTCGAATGGTCAAGGCCACCTCTTGGTGAGTGCGCTGCTCACGAATGATGGAGGACTCCAGCACTTGCATGTCCAAATCTACCAGCGACTCGAACACCACAAATCTGAGCTGAATCAATGCTTCATGAGGATTTGATTGATCCACGACCTCAATCATGTAGTTGCCACTCTTCGTCAACTGCATCAAATCATTCGGAAAGGTGGTGGAATAATGGGTGTAGCTCGTTTTGGTGTTAAAACTGGGTTCTGTCCGATCAAACGTTAGAGATGAAAAGCCATTGATATAATCCAGGGTTGAGAAGTCGGGAGAATCATACCAATCGAATGTGCAATGCCGAATGCGCAGTTCCAAAGACCGATAGTTTGGAGAGAAGTCGTCAAAACTTAGTCTCAATTGCCCATTCTCGAGCGGAATGATGGGTGCAGAAGATGGCATGCCAACGGGGTGAAGTTTCAAGGAGTGAATACTCGCTGCGCTTGCCGTTATGGTGTGAGGCACGTCTATTCCTGCGCGCTGGCCATCCATGCGAAATGGCATGCAAATGACAAACAGGCACAATAGAGTCCACATTGTGGACTTGGTTGATCCTTTTGGTGATTCGGGAATTGGGTTGTCCAACATCATTCAAGAATTTTGAAAAAAAGGGTGCAGACGTGCGAGTGGAGTCCTACCTTTGCGCCCCGAAAAGTAAACCTTCGTGAGCTGATGTCACGCACGATACGGATTAAAAAAGGAGCAGATATACGACTCAAGGGTCGTCCCACCTCGAATCATGAGGTCGTTCCAATGACGGCAACTTATGCCGTTCAACCCCCAGATTATCAAGGAATTGTTCCGAAACTGGAAGTAAAGGAAGGCGCTGCTGTCGAGGCAGGGTCGGTCTTATTTCACAGCAAGGAACACCCGGAATCAAAGTTTTTGAGTCCTATCAGTGGGGCTGTAAAAGCCATCATTCGGGGAGAGAAACGGCGAATATTGTCGGTAGTCATTGATGGAGATGGAAAGCAAAATGCGAAAAACTTCGGCACGCTCGATGTTGGTTCGTTGAGTCCCAACGAAATGGTCGCTGAATTGCAAAAGAGGGGCTTCATGGCTTTCATGGAGCAACGACCCTTTGCAACGGTGGCTGACCCATCGGAGTTGCCTCGTAGCATTCACATCAGTGGCTTCGAGAGTGCCCCGCTAGCTCCTGATATGGGAGTGGTCTTGAACGGACGAATGGATTCGTTCCAGCAGGGAATTGATGCCTTGAGGGTTGTAGTTGGTGGTCAGCCTGTGCACCTAGGAGTGCGAGCAGGACAAACCGATTTTGATAGCATTACGGGTGTTGAACGGTACGTTTTTCAAGGTCCCCACCCGGCTGGAAATGTTGGTGTGCAGATTCATCATACCGCGCCTGTGAACAAAGGCGAGGTTGTTTGGTCCATGCACCCCGAAGATGTCGCAAACCTGGGAGAAAGCATCAAAACAGGAACATACATTGCCAAGAGAACGATTTCTGTTGCGGGTTCCTCATGCAGCAGTCCTGGCCATGCTTCGGTTACCCTCGGGTGCGAAGTCGCTGGGCTCTTAGGACCGGATTTTGACGAATCTGAAGACCGCGCGATTTCCGGAAATCCACTAACCGGTGTTCGAGTGAATCGAGAGGGCCATATGGGTGGTTTGCATCGTCAATTGACTCTTTTACCAGAGGGGAATAAGCCTAAATTCCTTCTAACAGAAGGATGGCTCGGGTTGGGTTTTGATAAATTCAGTTTGTCCAAGAGCTACCCAACTTGGTTGTTGCCAAAATCCAAAGAGTTTACAATGGATACCTGCAACAATGGAGAAGAACGAGCATTCGTCGTGACGGGTCAATACGAAGCGGTATTTCCATTTGACATCTATCCGGTGCACCTGCTGAAAAGCATTTTGGCCAATGATATAGATGCAATGGAAAAATTGGGGATTTATGAGGTGGCTCCGGAAGATTTTGCTTTGTGCGAATACGCTTGCACTTCAAAGATTGGCGTGCAGTCGCTTGTGCGGGAAGGACTGGATCGATTAAAGAAAGAATTGGGTTAAGATGAAAGCAGTACACAAACTTCTAGATGCCGTGCGCCCTCATTTTGAGGAAGGAGGCAAATTGAAAAGATTTTGGGTAGTCTATGATTCGCTTGAAACATTTGCTTTTACTCCTGGCCATGCCACCAAGAATGGTGTGCACATCCGGGATGGCGTTGATTTGAAGCGAACCATGTTCATGGTCATCGTTGCGATGATTCCTGCGTTGTTATTTGGAACCTGGAATCAAGGACATCAATACATGCTGTCCATCGGTGAAATCACAACCTCGGATCCCTTGACCATGGCAATTTGGGATAAGCTTTTGATCGGAGCTTGGAAAGTCCTACCGCTTGTGGTGGTTAGTTATGGCGTTGGGTTGGGAATTGAATTCTTGTTTGCTGGCATGCGTGGGCATAGCATCAACGAGGGATACCTGGTTTCTGGAATGCTCATCCCGCTTATCATGCCCGTAGACGTTCCGCTTTGGATGGTTGCCATTGCGGTGGCATTTGCTGTAATCATAGCGAAGGAAGTGTTCGGTGGGACTGGAATGAACATCCTCAATGTGGCATTGACTGCCAGAGCGTTTTTGTTCTTTGCCTATCCAAAACAGCTGTCCGGAGAAATCTGGATTCATGATGTGAAAGCTTCAGCCGATGCTGGTCTCTTGCAGGTAGCAGATGGATATACGGGTGCGACGGCGCTTGGTCAACTCGCCTCGACCGTGGGTAAGCTGCCCTCGGAAGCCGGAGTGCAATCGGTCATGAGCATGTTCGAATCGGACGGAATGTTTAGCCTCACCAATTCGTTTCTTGGTTTGATACCAGGATCCATTGGCGAAACATCCGCACTTGCGATTTTGTTGGGAGCGATTCTGCTTATTTGGACCGGAATCGGAAGCTGGAAGATCATGTCTTCTTTCTTGGTTGGAGGATTGACCATGGGTTATTTATTCAACTGGATGGGATTGAACGCCTACATGGAGTTACCCGCCATTCACCAAGTCGTGATGGGAGGATTCATGTTTGGAATGGTTTTCATGGCGACCGATCCGGTTAGTGCGGCCCAAACCGAACGTGGTAAGTGGATTTATGGATTCTTGGGAGGGTTTTTGAGCATCATGATACGGGTGTTCAATCCGGCATACCCAGAAGGGGTAATGATGGCCATCCTGTTCATGAATGTAATGGCTCCACTCATTGACCATTATGTGATTCAAGCCAACATCAGTCGCAGAGAAAAACGCGCATTGGCTTCGCAAAGTGCAACTGCATAAAAAGAAGACCATGGCCATTAATAAAAACAGCACAGGATACACTTTCTTGTTTTCCATCTTGATGGTAATCATCGTTGGATCAGCATTGGCATTCACCGCGTTGTCTCTAAAAGATCGCCAAGATGCAAATGCAGCGGATAAGAAGATGATTGATATCCTCGGAGCCATCGGAGTAGAAGCCAATCGCTCCAATGCGAGTGAGTTATTCGCTGAGTTCGTTGTTGAGCGTGTAGCGATTGATTTGAACGGTCAGCAATTGACGGCTACGACCGAACCAGTCAATCCAAAGGACAAGGAAGATCCATTTACCATCGACGTGCAAAAGGACTATCGAGCTGCTGTAAAATCAGCGGTGAAAGCAGCTGATGGGGATTCGGATAAATTGAATGAAGCTTTAGTGGATAAAGGACTTCGATTTCCATTGTTTGAATGCCGGAGCCAAGATGGAAAAACGCTTTATGTTATCCCGGTTGTCGGATCAGGACTTTGGGGCCCGATTTGGGGTTATGTCGCGTTAGAAGATGACATGACAACGATTTACGGAGCCAATTTTGATCACAAGACGGAAACACCTGGACTGGGTGCAGAAATCAAGGAGACATTCTTCACTGAAAAATTCAAAGGGAAGCAACTCAATAAGGGGGCGTCAACTTTGTTCAGTGTTGTCAAGGGTGGAGCGCCAACCGATGAATACAGTGTCGACGGAATAACAGGCGGAACGATCACCTCAAAAGGGGTAGACGAAATGATCAACCGAACATTGGCTGTCTACTTGGGCTACTTTGAATCAAAAACAAAAGCGCAACGATGAGCACGGATACCAAATCTGCAACGACGAAAAAAGAGTCGTTGTTTTCGAAAAAGAATCGGAAGTTGCTTTCCGATCCTTTGGACGACTCCAATCCGATAACCGTACAAGTGTTGGGCATTTGTTCTGCATTGGCCATCACCGTTCAATTGCAGCAAGCGGTCATCATGAGTTTGTCGGTTTTGTTTGTCATGATTGGCGGCAATGTGATCATCTCTTTACTGCGCAACATGATTCCGGATCGAATCCGAATCATTGTTCAATTGGTGGTTGTCGCATCCTTGGTCATCATTGTGGACCAAGTATTGAAGGCTTTCCAACCTGACATCTCAGAAAAATTATCGGTTTTTGTAGGCTTGATCATCACCAATTGCATCATCATGGGAAGGCTCGAAGCGTTCGCACTTGGAAACAAGCCAGGGCCTTCATTTTTGGACGCCATTGGAAACGCGATGGGCTATGCATGGATACTATTGGCTGTGTCGGTTGTCCGTGAGGTATTTGGAAGTGGAGCGATTTCTCTGCCTGGGATGGGTCAAGTAAAATTCTTGCCAACCGATTGGTTCATGAGTGAAGGTGGTTTTTATGAAAACAATAACCTCATGATTCTGCCTCCTATGGCATTGGTGACAGTAGGTATCATCATTTGGATTCAAAGAAGCCGCAATAAGGCCTTAATCGAAGAGAACTAATGGAGTACATCAGTATTTTTGTAAAGGGCATCTTCATCGAAAATATGATTTTCGCCTATTTCTTGGGAATGTGTTCCTACCTGGCCGTTTCCAAGACTGTAAAGACTGCAAATGGTTTGGGATTGGCGGTCATCTTCGTGCTCGGAATTACAGTGCCCATCAATTATTTGTTGGAAAACTATGTCTTGAAGGAGGGAGCGTTGAGTTGGCTAGACCCAAGCTATTCTGAAGTTGATTTGAGCTTCTTAAGTTTTATCATGTTCATTGCGGTCATAGCGTCTATGGTGCAGTTGGTGGAGATGATCGTTGAGAAATTTGCACCGGCCTTGTATGGAGCATTGGGCATTTTCTTGCCGCTAATCGCCGTGAATTGCTCGATTTTAGGTGGAGCATTGTTCATGCAGGATCGTCAGTATCCCGGTATTGGTGAGGCCACGGTCTTCGGCTTGGGATCAGGGGTTGGCTGGTGGATTGCTATTGTCGCCATAGCGGCGATTCGCGAAAAGATTAGGTATTCACATGTTCCAGCTCCGTTAAAAGGACTTGGAATTACGTTTATCATCACTGGACTCATGGGCATCGCTTTCATGAGTTTCATGGGCATTGAAATTTGATAGAGATGACAACGACGATTGTTTTAACCATTGCATTTTTTCTTACCGTAATTCTTCTTTTGGTAGGGCTGCTTTTGTTTGCCAAGGCGAAGCTTTCTCCCAGTGGTAAGGTCAAAATTGTCATCAACGGGGAACAAACCCTAGAAGTTGATGGAGGTAGCACATTGCTCAGTACGCTTGGAAATAATGGAGTCTTTTTGCCTTCTGCTTGTGGTGGAGGTGGAACATGTGTGCAATGCCGATGTCAAGTTCCAGTAGGAGGTGGGTCGATTTTGCCAACGGAAGAGCCACATTTTTCGAGAAAGGAGGTGGCAGATCATTGGCGACTTGGGTGCCAGGTGAAGGTAAAGGAGGACATGGAAATCCAAGTGCCCGAGGAGGTATTCGGTATCAAGAAATGGGAGTGCGAGGTGGTTTCCAACTACAACGTGGCTTCTTTCATTAAAGAGTTTGTGGTTCGATTGCCTGAAGGCGAAAGCCTCGAATTTGAAGCTGGCGGATACATACAGGTCGATGTTCCAGAAGTTGTGGTCGACTATAAATCCATGGACATTACCGCCCATCCCGACCATCATAAAGATCCCAATACCTTCCAGAGCGAATGGGATAAGTTTGGATTATGGGACTTGAAAATGACGAACGATGAACCCATAGTGCGCGCATACTCTATGGCGAATCATCCAGCGGAGGGCAACATTGTCATGTTGAATATTCGGATAGCTACCCCTCCATGGGATCGAGCGAGAAATGCTTGGATGCAGGTAAATCCTGGGATTTGTTCATCCTATGTATTCGCTCAAAAGCCAGGAGATAGGGTAACCATCTCTGGACCTTATGGTGAATTCTTCATCAAAGAGACCGAGTCTGAAATGATTTACATCGGCGGAGGAGCCGGAATGGCTCCTATGCGTTCGCATTTGTTCCATCTGTTTCACACTTTGAAAACCGATCGAAAGGTGACGTTTTGGTATGGTGGACGATCGAAGCGGGAATTATTCTACCTCGATGATTTCAACAAGATTGCGCAAGAATTCCCCAATTTCGATTTCCATGTGGTTTTGTCAGAACCGGCAGATGAGGACAACTGGCAGGTGAAAAAGGATGTGAATGACGAGGGAGATGGGTTTTTGGGATTCGTGCACAATGCTGTCATCGAGCATCAGCTTGCTCACCATGATGCGCCAGAGGACATTGAGTTTTACTTCTGTGGTCCACCATTGATGAACCAAGCTGTATTGAAGATGTGTGACGACTGGGGTGTTCCTCCAGAGAATGTCAGCTTCGACGATTTTGGAGGTTAAGGATCACGCTTCATCGTTCATTCAAAGCAGCCGCGTGAAGTTGGGCGGAGAGTGGTTGTTCTGGGCAGTTGTTTTGAGCTTGTCCTTGACTCAATGCGGAGATGGTCATGAGCCACAGGCTCATGCACCAGCAGTGGGTTATATTATTCATACTGGCGAAACCCAAGGGACCACTTATCATATTAAGTACATCAGTCCTGCGCAAGATCAAGGAAATGAGCAGTTAACTGAAGCGGACTATTTGCAGAAGCAGGCAGGCATTGACTCCATCCTAGAGGTCGTGGATATGGAGTTCAACCTGTGGAGACCAGCGTCGCGCATCAATGAAATCAATGGACTTTCTGATTCTTTGCTTTCATTCAGGGATTCGAGTGGTTTGTGGCTGCCCTTATGGAATCAGGTGCTTGCGCTCAACCAAGCGAGTCAAGGGGCATTTGATCCAACAGTGAATCCATTGGTGGAACTTTGGGGGTTTGGCTTGTCAAAGCGTCAGGAGGTCAATGATGAAGGCGTACAAATGACGTTGAATCATGTAGGCCTGAACAAGAATGGTATAAAGGTGGACTTTGACAATGGCTCGAAGGGGCATGTTTCTGTTGTTGATGTTCATAAAAAGGATACCCTTGTTCAATTGGATTTTAATGGAATTGCCCAAGGGCTCACGGTTGATCTCATTGCAATGTATCTTCTTCAATCGGGGGTGGAGCATTACATGGTTGAGGTAGGCGGTGAGGTGCGCTGTGGAGGTCGTCGTGAAGATGGTGAATCATGGAGGATAGCCGTTGATCGTCCCATTGAATCATCCGAATCGTTGGAGGTTAGGGAAATGCAGACCATTGTTCAAGTAGATGATGCTGCAGTATGCACCAGTGGAAACTATCGGAAGTTTTATGAAGTAGATGGAGTGAAACGGTCGCATACCATAAGTCCATTTAACGGCTACCCAGTGGATCATGGGTTGCTGAGCGTAACCATTCACGCTTCCAATGCCGCCATCGCTGACGCATTGGCCACTGCCTGCATGGTGCTTGGTCCTGAAAACGGTAAAGCCTTCATCAACGCATACCGGACTTCAAATGCCGATGAGCGAATCGAGGCGTATTTCATCAGCGACCAAGGTGGAACTGATTGGGAGGTTTGGGAAACAGAAGGGTGGTCGATGCTCACCGTTTCCATCTAATCCATTCGGACCAGGGTTCGATTAATAGGCGTAGGAACGCCTTAGGCCGATTCTTGGCTGCGGCATTGTTCTTCAGGCTTCGCCCCGCAGAGCGAGCACGCTTCTCCATCCTTATTCAAAAAAGGACTCTGGCTTGCGCAGGTTCCAGCGAATTTCCCGTCTTTTTTCACCAAGATTTTAATCGCAATTCCAGCAAATCCAATGGCTAACAAACCGATCGCGAGCGCAACAACTTTCCATTCCATGAAACAAATTTAGGCTGATTGAACAGAACTCGGCGCAAGGTTTTCTGACAACTCTGCAGAAAAATCCTTAAATTCAAGATGCTTAACCGGTTATAAATGAGACATGTTTGTCGCTTCTTGATGCTTGTGACATGGGTTTTCATTGCGCATGAGATGGTCTTCTCGCAATCTGGCCCTTGTGATTGCCTCCCCTTGCCTGAGCGACCCATCTTTGAAGTTTCTGATCAAAGCGGCCTCGGAATTGGAACAGCCACATGGAGTTGCGATACGATTTATGTGTTGACAGAGACGGTTTACGTTAACTCGGGTGATACGTTAACGATTGAGCCCGGAACGCTTGTAAAAGGCCGTGAAGCTATCGTGGTTGATACCCTGACCTATACCTTGCCCAACGGAAATCCATCCCCACGATTGGATTATGTTTTTAGCCAAGTCGCAGGAAGCCTCGTAATTGCCGTCGGCGGTCATCTCAATGCCCAAGGAACTCCCGATTGTCCCATTGTTTTCACCGGGGAAGATGACCCGATGGATGGGAGTCAAGGATATGATGTTTCCGGACGCTGGGGAGGTTTGATTCTTTGCGGAGATGGAGCATTAAACACCTTCGATGGAACAGCGGATGTTGAGGGAATTACAGATGAGAGTGGACAGAATCGCAACGTGTATGGCGGAAGCGGATTGGAACATACGAATTCGGGAATTTTGACTTACATCAGTATTCGTCATGCCTCCACTTCGGCGGGTATCAGCCAGTTTGGCAATGGCCTTGAGACCAACGCGTTGACTTTGTGCGGTGTCGGCTCTGGAACAACGATTGATTTCATTGAAGCGGTAGCAAGTGCGGATGACGGGATTCAAATTTTTGGGGGTGATGTGAATGTCCGCCATTTGGGATTGGCATTTAACAAAGAGGATGGTTTGGAATATGATCAAGGATGGCAAGGAAATGGACAATTCATTTTCGTCGTAACTGACGAAGTCAATGGCATCGGTGAACATGGAGGTGATTACGAGGGCGATGATTATGAGGAGTTCGACGTCGACATGACGTTCATGCCTTATTCGAACCCGTTGCTGTACAATCAAACGTATTTGGGGCGTGGACAAACGACGGCGATTCGAATGCACAACGGGGCGGGCGTTCGAATGCATAATAGTTTGTTTTTGAATCATGAATTGGGAATCGATTTTGAAGATGAGGATCCCTGTGACGCGTGGGAATTACTCTTGTTTGGGGAGACCCAAATTCGAAATAACCGGTTTTGGGACATCGGTGATTCAACCGGATTGGCTGAAATGATTCTTTACAATGCCGGTTATGTTTTCAACGGACAAGAGGAAGTGGAAGCGCATTTTCTGTCGAACAACAACTTCGCAGTAAATCCGCAACTCGATTATCAATTTGAGTCTTTGGATGGCTTTGTCACAGAACCGATCAATCTCACGCCAACTGCGTCTGATTCCATGACGGTTGCAGCTGAATTCTTACCGAGCGAGGATTGGTTTTATCCTGTTGACTACATCGGCGCATTTCCTTGGGACGGCTCCAATTGGTTGACTTGCTGGACCTACATGGAGCAGCTTGGGCTTTTTGGTGAATGGAATTCAACGGGAACAGAAATTCCCGGATGCATGTATGATTTCGCGTGCAATTACCTTCCTGAGGCCACCGTAGACGACGGCTCATGTGAAGTCACCAGCTGTGCAGGTTGCACGTGGAGTGAAGCCATCAATTATGATCCAGCAGCCATGTGGGATGATGGTTCCTGTATTTTACCTGCGTCGAGTTCCTGCCCAGAGGACATCAACAACGATGGCCAGGTGAATACAGGTGATTTACTCATGTTCTTGGGTGCGTTTGGAGCGATCTGTCCTTGACAATCTGCTCACAATCCTACGCTCAGTCCAACAAAGGCGTAATCCGCGCGTAAACGAAAGGAACGCAAACCCATTTCAATTTTTATGTCAGGATTGACGGAATAAGCCAGTGTGGCCGTGAGGTGACGTCTGCCGAGTGCAATATCAGGATTGGTCCAAACCCAACCTTCGACCATATTCAGACCAACATTCCCGAAGTGAAGGATTGCACCAATTCCACTGGATAATTGTAAGCGGTCGGGCACGGTCAATGCCTGATCAGCATTTTCGCGGAGGCTTTGATTATAGGTTATGTCGGAAGCGAGAATCATTCCCCAATGATTTTGTTTCGCGCGCTCCCAATGGAAGATTAACGTGCTCATGGGGTGAAGTGGTCCGCCAGGAAGGTTGACATCTCGCACTCCTGATCTAATTGAAAATGCCGCCTTCCAATGGACTTCCTCAAATTGTATTGATGACTCAGGCTCTTTGCGCTGGGTCTCGCTTGACTCAGCAGAGGGAAACACACTGCATCGAACGAACAAGTTGTTGATACCAAGATTGGGAAGTGCAATTGCTCCATTTGAAAAATGAGTAATACCGGCAGATAGACTCAATTCTTGTTCATGGAACGTAAAGAGTTTTCGATGCACGGATAGGTGCAATCCGGCATTCAAGTGACTCCCAAGGGCAAACGATAAAGGTCGGTCTTCCAATGAATAAGGTGAAAAGGCCCAGCCAGCACCCGTACCCAATTGCACGCGACTGTTGGTAGCAAATGGAATTTGAATCATCCAAAGGGCGCTGCCAACCTGGCCAATATTAGGGCTGCCTCCATTTAGCCACCCTATTTCAAGTCCTTCCCAGACGGGGCCAAATCGCGACCAAGGTCGTCTCCATCCGTTATCCGACCAATTTCCTCGATGAATTCCAGCGTTCCAAGAATGTCCTGTGACAATGGCATTCATCTCCGCCCGATGTGGCAAGACAAAGCCAAATGAACCCTGACCGCCATATTGTGCATCTTGTCCGAAAGCGGGATCGGCGAGCGTCAGAAAAAAGCACAATAGAACAATGAGTGAGGGTTTCATCTGGATGCACATGAATTTTCGAATTTAGCAAGGCTTAACTTCGCATCATGCAACGATTAGATGAGAAATTGGCTGCCTTTGAGCGATTGCTTCGAATAATGGAAGACCTGCGAGAAAAATGTCCTTGGGATCGCAAGCAGACCATGGAGTCACTGAGGCATTTGACCATCGAGGAAACTTATGAATTGTCAGAGGCAATTTTGGAATCTGATTCTGACGAAATTCGGAAAGAAACAGGTGATCTGTTGTTGCACATGGTTTTCTATGCCCAGATCGCGAGTGAAAAGCACAAGAATGAGGGCGGATGGGACATCGCGGATAGTTTGAATGGAATTTGTGACAAATTGATTGATCGTCATCCGCACATCTATGGAGATGTTCAAGCAGATGATGAGGATGCGGTGAAAGCGAATTGGGAAAAGCTTAAACTCAAAGAAGGAAAAAAATCCGTGCTCGAGGGCGTTCCGAAAGGGCTTCCTAGTCTTGTCAAAGCTTATCGCATTCAAGACAAGGTGCGCGGTGTGGGTTTTGACTGGGAAAATGCGGATCAGGTTTGGGAAAAGGTTGAGGAGGAAATTCGTGAGTTTCAATCGGAAATTGCCGCTGAATCCGATCGAGCAACGGATGAGTTTGGTGATGTGTTGTTTGCGCTCATCAATTATGCACGGTTCAAAGGAATCAATCCCGATGAGGCATTGGAACGCACCAATCAGCGATTTCAAGCTCGGTTCATGCACATGGAGGAGGCGATACGGTCGGAAGCACAGGAGGGAGGAAAGACCATGACTGACATGACGCTATCAGAATTGAATCGACATTGGGATGAAGCCAAAAAAGCGGTTTCATAAAAAAGAGTAGATGAATTCCTCTAAATCAATGGTTCGAGTCTGCGTCGTCTTTGCTGCAGTGACGCTTTTTTCGGCTTGCGACAAATTAGAGAATGATTGCTTCGAGCGTGCCGGCGAAAAGGTAGAATCCGTTTCCAGTTTTGATGGCCAATCGTTGAGTGGACTGCGAGTGAGTGGAAACCTTGATTTTACCTTTGAACCGTGGGATTCAAGCGCGGTTGTCATCACTTTTGTTGGTCCGGAAAATTTTCTTGACAACACCACCATTCATTGGGAGGAGGAGTGGCTAGAATTGAATTATGAAGAATACTGCAGGGGCTTCAAAAATTTATCTCAGCGGGTTCAATTGACTGTACAAGCACCGACAACTCCCAAGATTGAGCTGCACGGCCAAGGCGAAACCTTGATTTCTATCCACGATTCAACTTCGGTCCTTGATGTCGATGCATATGCATATGCTGGAAGAATGCGGCTCGCTGCTCAAGGAGATTCCATGAGGCTTCGTTTGCATGCTGGAGTATGTCTGGCTGAACTCTCTGGTGAGGTGAATGTGTTGGAAATGTATTCTTCGGGTCTTTCAGGAATTGATGCAAGCGGGTTGCAAGCGCAGGCGTCCTATGTGAATCAATCAGGGATTCAGCCGCTCTACTTTCAATCGAGCGAATATGCCTATGTGACCATTGTCACTGCGGGCGACGTCTTTGGTGGAGTACAGCAGCCTGAAGAATTCGTTTTTGAACGCCGGGGCTCCGGACAGCTCTTTTGGGAGTAGTTCCTTGGATGAACAATATGGCGGCTCTGATGTAAATTTGAAGCAGAACCTGTATCCAATGAAGCCTTCCATTCAAATCCGTTTTTCCTTTTTGATTTTTTGCGCAATGATCAGTCCATTTTTGGGTCATTCACAGCAAGAGCTTGAAGATGTTCCTTCCCGAGTAAATGACAATAAATTTCGCCAGCTTGGACAGGAATTGCCAACGCCCAATGTTTACCGAACTGCAAGCGGCGCCCCGGGGCATGAATACTGGCAGCAACAAGTTGATTACAACATTGCTGTAACGCTTGACGATGAGAATCAGCGAATTGATGGAGAGGAGCGCATTCTTTATCGTAATAACAGTCCGGATGAATTGAGGTATCTCTGGCTACAACTTGATCAAAATGTCCGGGCATTGGATAGTGATAGTTACAAGATCAGGGAATCCAGAATTGAAAGTCGCAATAGTTTCGATGCAATCATGGATTTGGAACCTTCATTCGACGGTGGATTCAAAATCGAATACGTCGGTGACGAATCAGGTAATCCGCTGTCCTACACGATCAACAAGACCATGATGCGGATTGATTTACCGACGCCATTAAAACCTGGGGGCACATTCGTCTTTGACGTGGAATGGTGGTACAACATCAATGACCGGATGAAGGATGGAGGACGAAGTGGGTATGAATATTTTGAAGACGAAGACAATTACCTCTATACAATTGCACAATTCTATCCCCGGTTGGTCGTCTACATGGACAATGAAGGATGGCAAAACAAACAATTCTTGGGGAGCGGTGAGTTCACTTTGAATTTTGGCGATTATCACGTCGAAATTACCGTTCCTGAAGACCATGTGGTCGCTTCCACAGGTGTTTTGCAAAATGAGCGAGCCGTACTATCGCCAGAACAAAGAAAGCGCCTGCAGACCGCTCGATCGAGTTATGACCAGCCCGTTTTAATCGTGAATGAGGCCGAAGCGAGAGAAAATGAAAAGGGAAGAAAAAAAGGCACCAAGACATGGGTTTTTGATGCCCAGAACGTCCGAGATTTTGGATGGGCATCAAGCCGTAAGTTCATCTGGGATGCGATGGCTGTGAAGGTGGGTGATGCATCTCCTTTGGCCATGAGCTTTTATCCGAAAGAAGGAAATCCGCTTTGGGAACAGTACTCCACAAAGGCAGTTGCACAAACCCTCAAAACGTATTCAAATTTCACCATTGACTATCCCTATCCGGTAGCCATTTCTGTACACACCAAATGGATCGGAATGGAGTACCCCATGATTTGCTTCAATGGAGGTCGGCCTGAAGCCGATGGAACCTATACAGAACGCACAAAAATTGGAATGATTTCGGTGATCATTCATGAAGTTGGTCACAACTTTTTCCCAATGATCATCAATTCTGATGAACGGCAATGGACTTGGATGGATGAAGGATTGAACACCTTTGTTCAATACTTGACAGAAAAGGAATTTGATCGCAATTATCCTACTCGAAGAGGAAGCGCTCGTAACATCAGAAACTACATGGGCGGGGACAAGTCGCGAATCAGTCCCATCATGACCAATTCAGAATCGATTTATCAGTTTGGTAACAATGCCTATGGGAAGCCGGCTACAGCGTTGAATATTCTCAGAGAAACGGTCATGGGTCGTGAACTTTTTGATTACGCCTTCAAAGAATATTCTCGTCGATGGGCATTCAAGCACCCTTCTCCGGCAGATTTTTTCCGGACCATGGAAGATGCTTCTGGCGTGGACTTGGATTGGTTCTGGAGAGGTTGGTTCTATACAACCGATCATGTCGATATAGCCTTAGACGAGGTGAAGTGGTACCAGATCGATACGCAAAATCCTGAAACCGAAGCGGCATTTGATCGTCAAGCAAAAGCGGATGAGCCTGACGACATTTCCCTGCTAAGGGATGAAACTTTCATTGAAACGAGTTACTTAGAAGCTGATTCAACTTTGCATGATTTCTATACCACAACAGACCCCTTCATGGTTCTTGAATTGGATAAAGTTGAATACATCGAAAAGGTGGGCAGGCTCAGTGATGAAGAGAAGGCCCTGCTTGAGAGTGGTAAAAATTTTTATGAGATTACGTTTCGAAATCTAGGCGGGTTGGTCATGCCTTTATTGGTCCAATTTGAATATGAAGACGGAGAAACAGAGTTGAGGCGCATTCCTGCAGAGATTTGGAAAATGAGTGAGCCTACGGTAACCAAGGTTTTCGTCACGGACCGACCAGTCGTTCAAATTGCTTTGGATCCGATGCTGGAAACTGCCGATGTGGATGTAACGAATAACTATTGGCCACCTCGACCACAGCCGACGCGTTTTGAAATCTTCAAATCTGAACGCGATCGATGGGGAGGAGGTGAAAATCCAATGCAGCGTTCAAGACGGGATGCCGAAATGCGCGAATCGAATGAATAATTAATGTAAGGCCGCTGATCTATTCGATTATCTCACTCCACAACAAGAGTAAGATGGAAAGCATTCCAAGGATCAAACCAATGTAGTTCCTTCGAAAGAGCGATTCTTTGAGGATGGCCAATGAGCACGCGGAACTCGCTAGGATGATGCCAAGGTTATTGATTGGCATAACCGCACTGCGGTCAATCGAGACTTTGTCATAGGTTTCTAGCAAGAAATACAATGAACCAAAGTTTATGACTCCCAATGTCAATCCACTCGCGATGGTTGATGCATTGGGGAACCAATTCATCGAGGATTTGCCAGATTTGATCAACCACCAAACCATGCCGCAAATGAAGGCAGTGATCAGGGGCAAGGAGGCGAAAAGGTATCGGTCATTGACGGAAGTCATAAAGTTCGAGCCAGAAAATCCTGCGAACATCAAATCAATCATGCCGCTGCCAATGAAGATGATCAGCGGAATGAGCCATTTTCGCTGCTTTCCGCGTTGCTCAGGTTTCCATGAGGTAAGAATGATGGCAGGTATAGAAAGACTTATGGCCATGCCTTTTTGCCATGTTAAAGAGTCGGATGGGTCGAATAGAAGAAAAAGTGCGACCGGTATTACCATACTCAATTTCGCAGCAATTGAAGTAACGGTCACGCCAATTGACTGGGTGGACTTTGCGATTAATTGAAACAGGTAGATGAACAGTCCTCCCATCAATAACGCAATGATGACCCACTGGGCTGGCCAAACCGTTTTGAACTGATTCCAGCCGCCTGCCAAATTCCATCCCAGCAGCGCCGCGACTCCATAATTGATGACGATGGCTTGAAAAGTATGCACTCCCCAATGCTGGAATCGCTGGAACAGGACAAAAATTCCTGTTGAGAGTAAGATGCTGGTGATGAGGTAAAGCACGTCGAAGAAATCCCTAGAACGAAATTAGTGTTTCCTGGGTCATGAAAAAGAGGAATGAATCCAATGTTGCCAGTGATCTTTTCCAGCCTGCCCCTGACGTTCAACAAATTCTGGAGGCGAAATGGACGATGCTGGAACCACGGGTGCACGCAATCCTTCTTTTGCCTCCAGCGTATCAGAAGATTGCCAAAACTTAATCTCATTCCATCTATTGTGGCGGATAAAAAGTTCAAGTACCTGAGCACCGCCTTCGACGAGAACGCTGGAAATATTGAAATCAACAAAAAGTCGCTCAGACAATTTGTCGAACCCTTCACTAATGTCCCATTGGCAGAGATTCGCTGAATTCAATTGATTTTGTTTTCCACAAATGTGAATTAAGCTGGGATTGTTTTGAAAAAGGGGATGATTATGTGAGACTTTGCTCGAAGGGTCAAATAAAATGATTTGAGGTGATTTTCCATTTGCATCTCGAACCGTGAGTTTGGGATGATCCACTAACGCCGTATTAGCACCAATGAGTATGGCCTGCTCTTGAGCCCTCCAGGCATGCGTTAATGCGCGAGCTTCGCCACCGGTAATAGCGAAACTGCCAGCTCCTGGGATTCGTTTGGATTTCGGTCGGGGGTCTAACCAACCATCTTGACTTTCCGCCCATTTTAGCACAATCCAACTACTGCGGTGATTGCTGTTCCAAAAAAACCGGCGATTCTGCCATTTCAATCTTTCCTCCAAGCAACCCACCTCGGTCGTGATGCCTGCTTTTTTCAAAGTTTCTACTCCGCCACCTTGAACGATTGGATTTGGATCAAGACATCCAATCACTACACGTCGAGGCTTTACGCGCAAAAGCAAATCAGTGCATGGGGGAGTTTTACCCGCGTGGTTGCATGGTTCAAGGGTCACATACCACGTGCTTTCTGAGAGTTCGGTGCAATGAACGTCTTTCACGCTATCAAAGGCTTCAACTTCAGCGTGAGCACCACCATACCTTTTATGCCAGCCTTTTCCAATAATTTCGCCATGCTTGGAAACGATGACACATCCTACGAGTGGGTTAGGGGCAACCTCGTTTTGACCTCGCTCTGCCAAGAGCAGAGCTCGCTCCATGAATAGTTTGTCGGAGATCGGTTGCTTCATTTGAGCAGCGAAGCCTTTAATGTGTTTTTTAACAGCATGGCAATGGTCATTGGGCCGACCCCGCCTGGCACCGGTGTAATGGCTCCCGCAATTTTTGAAACAGCTTCAAAGTCAACATCACCGGTTAGGCGGGTCCCTGATTTTTTGGAGGGATCATCAATGCGATTGATTCCAACGTCAATAACAATTGCGCCTGGTTTAATCATGTCAGCGGTCACAAAATGAGGACGGCCAATGGCCGCAATGACAATGTCCGCTTGGCGCGTGATGTCGCTCAAATTCTGTGTTTTGGAGTGGCAGATGGTGACGGTACAATTTCCTCGTTTCGCATTTCTACTGAGTAGGAGGGTCATGGGAGTTCCAACAATGGACGAACGCCCGAGGACCACGGCGTGCTTACCGGACGTTTCCACATTGTATCGATCGAGCAACTCGACAATGCCAGCAGGGGTTGCTGGGAGAAAGCTCGGCAGGCCCAAGCTCAATTTACCCGCATTGACTGGATGGAAGCCATCAACGTCTTTTTCTGGAAGAATGGCTTGCAGTATTTTTTGTTCATCAATGTGATCAGGAAGGGGCAACTGAACAATGAAACCATCGATTTCTTTGTTGTGGTTCAATTGATTTACCTCATCGATCAGTTGTTCTTCTTCAATGTTGCTAGATAGTTCAATCAAAGTGCTGTCAAATCCAACATGCGCACAGGCCTTGATTTTGTGGCCCACATATGCTCGACTGGCTGGATTGTCTCCGACGATAATGGCAGCCAAATGCGGTTTTTTGTGGCCTGCTGAAATCAATTCTTCGACGTTTACTTTGATTTCATTTTGGATATCGAGAGAGGTGGCTTTGCCGTCGAGTAATTTCATAGGATCGTTCTAATTGTATGGATTGAAGTGGGTCATCGACCAAGCGACGAAAGGCCCGCCATTCTGCTTCTTTTGCCACCCTTGCCTTTGGTCATGATTTGCATCATTTTTTTCATGTCTTGGAATTGCTTCAGCAGTCGATTTACCTGGGTAACATCGGTGCCAGAACCCCTTGCAATTCGCTCTTTTCGACGGGAATCAAGAATTTCAGGCCGAGCTCGTTCATCTGGAGTCATGCTTTGGATGATGCACTCGACTTGCTTGAAAGAATTATCGTCCAATTCAATTCCTTTCAGTGCTTTTGACATTCCCGGTATCATGCCCATCAAATCCTTGATGTTTCCCATCTTTTTCAATTGCTGGATTTGACTGAGGAAATCTTCTAAATCGAACTTATTCTTACGAATTTTTGCTTCGAGTTGCGCAGCCTCTTTTTCGCTGATGACCTGCTGAGCTTTTTCTACAAGTGAGACAACGTCACCCATTCCCAAGATTCGATCCGCCATTCGATTGGGATGAAAGGTGTCCAGGGCATCCATTTTTTCACCAATTCCCACGAATTTGATGGGTTTGCCAACAACGGAATGGATGGCAAGTGCTGCGCCTCCTCTTGTGTCTCCGTCCAGTTTTGTGAGAACGACGCCTGTGAAATTCAATGCCTCATTAAAAGTTTTGGCTGTTCGAACGGCATCTTGACCCGTCATGGCGTCAACGGTGAAAAGGATTTCTTCGGGTTGCAAAGCTTCTCGTACGGCTTTGATTTCTTGCATCATCGCTTCATCTATGGCCAGTCGCCCTGCGGTGTCTACAATCATGGCATTGAATCCATTGGACTTTGCATGATTCATCGCATTCTGGACAATCGCTACAGCATCTTTATTTCCTGGTTCGGCGTAAACCTCGATTCCAATGGATTCACCAAGGACTTGCAGCTGATTGACCGCCGCCGGACGATGTACATCACACGCAACCAAAAGCGGCTTTTTTCCGTGCTGGTTTCTTAACAGTTGAGCAATTTTGCCAGAATGGGTCGTTTTACCTGCACCTTGCAGACCCGCCATAAGTATTTTAAAAGGATTGCCCGAAGGTTTGAAGGGAGCGGCAGCAGTTCCCATCAAATCAGTTAACTCTTGGTGGGTTATCTTGATAAGGAGCTGCCCTGGCTTGATAGCAGTAAGTACTTTCTGGCCAAGCGCCTTGTCTTTCACGCGCTGCGTAAATTCTTTGGCCGTTTTATAATCTACATCGGCATCGAGCAGTGCTTTTCGAACCTCTTTGAGGGTTTCACTAACGTTGACTTCAGTGATTTGGCCGTGTCCTTTCAGTACTTGAAAGGCCCTTTCAAACCTTTCTTGGAGGTTATCGAACATGTTTTTTTTGTGACAAATTTAACATCTGAATGCTTGATTATACAGTGAATTATGAGTTCGTTGAATCCCTGTTTTTTCTCGATTGAAATATTTTTCTAATCGATGTGCTTGTTTTAAAGCACGATATTTTGTAATTTTCGGTTGCTTAACCTAGGAATGATGCAGACGAAATTTTCCATCTTGCTTGGACTGCTTGTAGGATTTACAAGTTTTTCCAGCCCTTTATTTGCTCAAACTGCTTGTTTTGGCTACGACTCCGGCGCCAGCGCTCCTGACGGTTTCCAATTGGAAGTCGAGGAATTTGCCACTTTTGATGGCACGGAATCATCTCCAGCACTTGCGGCTTTGGCAGGATCTACAACTTATCGGATTTACCTGAAGACAAATTCTCCTTTGGATTATGTCTCGAAGGTATACACGGATGGAGTTGCGGGTGAAGTTCAATTGACCACATCTACGTCGTTCTACATGAACGAATTCGGTGGATTGACGGTGAATGACATCAACCCCGGTCTCTTTTCGTTTTTCCCAGCATTGGAATACGATAGTTACGTAACCATTGGGTTGGACTCAGAGGCTCAATCAGGAGAATCTTCTGTTGCATTATCCGGTTCAGAATCATGGGGTCCAAGCTTTTTGGCAGGGAACAACTTGAGCATTGATGCCTCGAACTCAGCTGCAGGAAGCGGTTGGTCTGTGCCTGCAGGTGCAACCAATAGTTACGCTGGAGCAGATGGTCGCGTGATGATTGCGCAAGTGACCACTGATGGCGCTTTGAACGGATCGTTCTTCATCGAGTTTTATGATGAAGGCGCGAATCTGACTTCAAGCCATCAATTCTCATTTAGCGATGAGTTGTGTGGTTGCACGGATGCAACAGCAACGAATTACCAGCCAGCTGCGACGTTGGATGATGGATCATGCACCTATCCTGGATGTACCGATGCAACCGCATGTAACTATGATGCGGAAGCCAATGATGATGACGGAAGTTGCGATTATTGCTGCGATGCGGTAGAATCTTCTAACCCAGATTATGGCGTTGAAGTTGAATTGCATGCAGTAGGAGGGATTACTGGTTTGAAGACGTATCGTCTGTACGTCACAACAGCTAATCCTACGGATGCCGTTTCAGCAGTAACAGGTTATGCAGCTTTCCCAATGAATTTAGCTACGACTACAGATTTTTATCAGTACCTCGGTCCTGGTGGTGGCGTTACGCCAAACGCTTGGAACTCTGCTTTTGGTGTGATTCCTGAATTCGCGGCTGGTGCCTATGATTCGTTCGTAACCATCGGCATCACGCAAGCGCCAGATGCGGGAGCGGGAGAGGGTTCGGTACAAACGGTTGAAACTCCTGGCGAGACTTGGCAAGCAGATTTTGAGGCTGGATCAGATATCTCAATCAGCACAAGTTCTGGTGGTGGTTGGTTCCTTTCTCCAGGATCCACGAATGGAATCGCTGGTGATGATAACCGCGTATTAATAGGTCAATTCACAACAGATGGCTTCTTGAGTGGCGATTTATACGTTCAAATCTTCCCGGAAGGAGACCAAACTCAATCACAAGAGGTCTACATTTCATGGACCTCTCCATTGTGCGCTTGTACAGATGAAGCGGCTTGTAACTATGACCCTGTTGCATTGTGGGATGATGGTTCATGTCAGGATGGCCCAGCATATTGGGGAGAAAACTTGGATTGTGATGGCAACTGCTTAAACGATGCAGATGGTGATTACGTTTGTGATGAAAATGAAATCGAAGGTTGTTTGAATCCAGCTGCGTGTAACTACGTTGCTGCGCCAACCGACTTGGTTGCTTGTATCTTCCCTGAAGAAGGGTATGACTGCGATGGAAATTGTTTGAACGATGTTGACGGTGATGGCGTATGCGATGAGGATGAAGTTGAAGCTTGTACCGATGCCACAGCATGTAACTACAACGATGATCCAACCGCAGATTCTGATAATGCCCTTTGTGTTTATCCTGATCCGTTTGAAGATTGCGATGGTAACTGCTTGAACGATTCAGACGGCGATGGCGTTTGTGACGAATTGGAGATTGCAGGGTGTACCGATGCCTCTGCTTGTAACTACGATGCCACGGCAACAGATGAAGATGGCAACTGTGATTACTGCTGTGCTGCAGCTGCTTCAGTCGAAGGATATAACATCATCATTGAAGCTTTGGAAGAGACGCCACAAGGAACGCGTCAGCGCATGTACATCGAGACTCCTAACACTACAGACGTGCTGTCTGCAGTTACAGGAGATGTCATCAATCCAACGTACATCCGTTCAACTCAACCATTCTATCAATCACCATTGATTTCAGGTGTGACTCCAAACGGAATTAGCCCTGCTTTCTTTGCGATTTTCCCAGAACTGGCCTACGACAGCTGGGTAACCATTGGTGTTGAAAACAACTTGTTGTCGCCAACCGAATCAGCGGTTCAAGTTGTACCAGCTACTACGGGTTGGGAAGGGGTCTTCAACAGTGGTGGAGACATCGAAATGGAAGGTCCTTTTGGTGATGGTTGGTTTGTTGTTTGGGATGAAACTGCCGGAACATATACCAACGGATTATCTGGCGATGACAACCGGATTTTGGTCGGACAGTTCACGACCAACGGTATCTTGAGTGGTGAATTGTTTGTGCAGATGTTCCCAGAAGGAGATCAGCAGAATCCAATTCAAGTGCACTTGCCATTTGGTTATGCTAGTGAAGATAACGTAGCTCCTGTATTCACATCGGTTCCTGCTGATGTGACGCAAAGCTGCTCAGACGCTTGGCCAACGGAAATGGCCACTGCAGAAGACGAAGGATGCATTCCTGAAGTAACAGTGACTGTGGAGGAAACAGTCGAAGACGCAGCGTGTGGATACCTTTTGACTAGAACATTCACTGCCACTGACGCTTTCGGAAACTCAGCGACTGCGACCCAATTGGTCAACTTGGAAGATACCGAGGCTCCAGTAGCTGTTGCACAGGAAGATTTGACAGTACAATGTTCGGATGACTTGACTCCTGGTGCCGGCATCGCTGAGGAACCAACGAGTTCTTATGACAATTGCGCGGACGATCTGACCTTCTCTTATGTTGATGCTCCTTACACGCCTGGATTCGATTTGACGGGTGCTACGGCTGATTTCCATGTTGAGATGGGTAAAGATTTCGGCGGTCCTTTCGGACAGTCTTACATCCTTGAAGCTACTGGAGTAACAATTGGTGCGGGTCCAGAAATTACGTTGGCGGATGAAACCTCTAATCCTTCGAATCACAGAGGTGCTATTAACGTGGATATTGATGGTTCTTCAATCAATATGTATGTTGATGGAACATTGGGTACGCCTTATCAATACGACTATGCAATCGTAACGATCTCGAACCTATCTGTTGATGACTTGGCTGGAATTTCGGTTGTTGCCAACGGCATCGCACCTGGTGCGGAATTGACCGCAACTGCCAATGGAAACAGCATCACAGTAACTTGGGATGGTACAGCAACTTATGCTGATGGGGATGCCGCTGATTTTACGCTTGACAACGTTTCTACATGTCTTGCTGAAGCTGGAATCATGAGAACTTGGACTGTAACAGACGGCTGTAATAACAGTGATACTGCGGTTCAATACTTTACCATCGTCGATACTGAAGGACCAGAATTTACTTCAACGCCAGCCAATCTTGAGTTGAGCTGCAACGATGAAATTCCAATGGGATCTGTTGCTGCAGACGACTGCGGTGCAGTCTCTATCTCTGAGCCTGCGGATGATATCCAGCCTGGAACTTGTGGAAATTCTTACACCATTTTCAGGACTTGGACAGCTACCGACGAGTGCGGTAATTCTTCCGAGCACACACAAACAATTATGATTGTTGACAACGAAGCTCCGGTTTTCACTTCATTCCCTGAGGATGTTACATACACCTATGGTGATGATATGGAAGTCATCGAGCCAACGGCATCCGATGATTGCAATGATGTGACCATCAGCTACAGTGATAGCCAAGACAACAGCAACATTGAAATCACAGTGATTACCCGAACTTGGACGGCAACTGACGCTTGCGGAAACAGCGTTTCCGCTGATCAAATCATCACTGTCAATGAAGTGTTGGGTTGTACAGACGATATTGCATGTAACTATGATGCAGGCGCCTCTTACGACGATGGAAGCTGTGACTACTGCTCATGCGGGTCAGGTGGAGAAGCTGGATTTGGTCTCGAATTGGAATTGGTAACCAACCACGATGGTTCAAACCCAGATTTACCTGTAGGATTGAACACTTACCGTGTATACGTAACCACACCAAGTGCGGATGATTTTGTTAGTTCCGTTTCTGGAGATGTAAACGTTCCTGCTTACTTGAATACGACAACATCTTTCTATCAACATCCATTCGGAGCAATTACTCCGGCAAACATTAACCCTGCATTCTTTGCAGTGGTGCCAAGTTTGATGTATGATAGCTGGTTGACCATTGGCATTGAATCACAAGCTACAGGTGACCAGAGTGGAATCACTGTTGTAGAAGCGCCAGGAGACACTTGGCAGAGCGAATTCAATGCTGGCGGCAACTTGACAATCGATAGCTTCTTCGGAGGATCATGGTTCGCCTTGATTACTGCGAGCAATGGATATGCAGGCGAGGATCAACGAGTACTTGTTGCTCAGTTGACGACCTCTGGTGAGGTAACAGGACAATTGTATGTCCAAGTATTCCCGAACGGAGATCAAAGCCAGGATACCTACCTGACACTCGGCTTCGGTGGAAACGAGTGCGGATGTACTGACGCAACTGCCTGTAACTACGATGCTGGAGCAACGTATGATGACGGTTCTTGTGCCTACCCAGAATTGGGATATGACTGTGCTGGTGAATGCGTCAGTGATACAGACGGCGACGGTGTTTGCGACGAATTGGAAATCTACGGGTGTACAACTGAAGGAAACTGTAACTACGATCCAGAAGCTACCGAGCATGATGAGTCGATGTGTCAGGTTTCGCCATTCTGCATTGGTTGTAACGACGAGACAGCATGTAACTACAATCCAAACGTAATTCCAGAACCTAATTTCAACGATGGTTCATGTGAATATCCTGAAGAAGGATTCGATTGCGATGGTAACTGCGATGATGAGAATGGAGACTTGATTTGCGACATCCTACAAGGGTGTGACGATCCAATGGCTTGTACATATGAGCCTGGGGTTGAATTCCCATCGGATGATTTCTGTGAGTACTGCAGCTGCGAGAATATCGAATCGAGTGTCGAAGGGTACGGAATCGAAATCGAAGAATTACCAACAGATGTTGAAGGTGCAATTCGTTACCAAGTGTATGTCACAACACCAAGTTCTTCGGATGTGGTGAATGCCATCTTGGGTAACGCATTGAATCCGATCGTATTGGCATCTTCTAGCGAAATCTATCAGAATGATGCCGGGTCGGCAATGCCATCGCCCATGTCATTGTTCGCGATGTTCCCATTGCTCGAATCGGATTCTTATGTCACACTTGGAGCAGAAACTCCTGCTGATGCGATGTCATTCCCTCCAACAGCGAGTGGAAACGAGCCTGCTTGGGTAACGGAATTTGAAAACGGCGGAAACATTGAAATTACCGACGCTGTAGGTAGCGGTTGGTACATGAACGCCGATATGATGGGTCAATATGGAGTGGCAGGCGATGACAATCGAGTCTTGGTGGCTCAATTGACGACTCCTGGCACCATCCATGGTATGTTGTATGTTCAGATTTTCCCTGATGGTTTGTCAGCTGGAAACACGCTTTACGTCAACCTTTCTTTCGGAAGCCCAAGCTGTGGATGTACAGATCCTATGGCATGTAACTACGATGAGGGTAACATGACGGATGATGGTTCCTGCTACTATGCAAACGAAGGAGAATCGTGCGAAGGAACGTGTTTGTATGATGCAACGAATCCTGAAGTAATTGCAATGGAAGCTTCTTACACGACAACGTGCGAAGAGGCTGAGACTGACGTTCGTGAGCCTGTTTTTGCAGACAACTGCGATGACATGGTAACAGTGAACTATTCTGACGTGGTATTTACTGGCGATTGCCAAGGTGAGTGGACCATTCAGAGAACTTGGACTGCTGAGGATAACAATGGAAATGTCACGACGGTTGAACAAGTGGTCAACGTTGTGGATACCACAGCTCCAACGTTCACAGTTCCTGCTGATGCGAGCATTTCGTGCACATCGGATGCGAGCGATTTAAACGCAACAGGGGATGTCACAGATGCAGTGGACGGATGCTCAGAGTTTGTTGAAGTGACGTATTCCGATTCTTACTCGACAGCTGGATGTTTCGCGAACAATGTGATCACCCGTACTTGGACTGCAACAGACGACTGCGGCAACTCAAGTTCACAAGACCAAACGATTACGTTGGTTGACGATAACGCACCATACTTCACCAGTGTGCCAGAAGGGTTGACGTTGTCTTGTGGTGATGAGATTCCTGCTGTTAATGCAACTGCAGCGGATGCTTGTTCTGATGTGACGGTGACTTACTCAGATGCAGAAGGTGATATGACCTGCACTGGTCTGAATGAAATCATCCGAACGTTTGAAGCAATGGACGCTTGTGGAAACTCAGCGTTTGCGACGCAAACAATCACATTCACTGACACTGAAGCACCAATGGGCTCTGTAGAGAATGTAACACTTGATTGTGGAGCTTATGACGCTTCAGCTGAATTCGGTTCGTACAGCGTTGAGGACAACTGCAGCGCAGAGGTGACTGTCTCTTGGGTAGAACTCGGTGGAGCAGAGACTTCATCACTTGAGTATGACGAAGATGAATCAGGTGATTTGTCCAGTGATGCATCAAACCCAACTGTATTGGGAACGTTGCCACTAGGAACGACTACGATTGCAGGTTCTATGGCCAACTTCCAAAGTGTAAATTCAGATCCAGAGTACTTCACCATCGAGGTGGCTGAGGGTCAAGTCATTTCATCCATTGTTTTGGCTGAATTCACACACAATGGATTCCCAACCGAGGGCGGTGGCGGATTCATCGGGATAGGCGAGGGTACTTCATTGCCGGTTCTCTCTTCAATGGAAGATTTCCCAGCAGCCACGGCAGCATTGTTTGGCGGTGCGTTGGTAGGGGTGATGCCTGGAACAGCGCCTGGAGATGAAATCCTTGATGACCTTGAAGCTCCATTTGAATTCATGGGATTGGAAATCGCTGGATTCGAAGGAGGTGTTTCAAATGGAACTTACACCATGATGTTCAAGGAAGGTCTTGAGACTGCAGGACCTGATGCCTATACAGACTACACGCTCATCATTACGGTTGAAGAAGAACAAGCCGGATGTTTCGAAGTGGTTCGTGAGTACACCTTCACGGATGGTTGTGGAAATAGCTCAACAGCGATCCAAACCATTACAGTGGAAGACAACGAAGCGCCAACATTCGAAGCGGTAGCTGCTGAAGTTGAGTTGCAGTGCGGAGATGATATGCCAGCTGCCCCAGTGGCAATGGATAACTGTTCTGCTGTTAGCGTAACGTATGTTGATGTTGAAACAGGCTTGAGCTGCTCTGGAGAGATGTCATTCATCCGAACGTATACGGCAACTGATGCCTGTGGAAATGAGTCTTCGGTCTCAGTGCAGGTGACTTACAACGATACAGTTGCACCGACATTCACGGTACCTGCGCATGTCACAATCGAGTGCGACAGTGATGTCAATGATCTTTCTTTGACCGGTGACGTGAATGATGCGGCAGATGTTTGCAGTTCGAATATCGATGTTTCGTACTCTGATGCATACAGCACCTCAGAAGGGTCTTGCTTAGAAAACAACATCATCACTCGAACTTGGACGGTGACTGATGGTTGCGGAAACATGGCTTCTGGCACTCAAGTAATTGAATTGGAAGACACCACTCCACCGGTAGTGAACTATGAAGCAAACGTGGTATTGGAAAATGAAGCAACGAGCGAACTGGATGACTTCGAAGGAGTTGAAGTGGCTGACGCTTGCAGTGATTGGACCTACACGACTTCGGATACTTGGGTTGGAAACAGCCTGACAGGTTATGAATTGCACCGCGTCATGGTCTTCACGGACGCATGCGGCAATTCAACTACAATTGAACAAAACATCACAGCGATTTATTCGACTGGTTGTACTTACATGGATGCAGAAAACTATGATCCTTCGGCGATTGTAGATGATGGATCATGTGAATATGCGGGTTGTACTGATATGGCTTCGGCCAACTACAATCCATTGGCAACAATCGATGATGGATCATGTGTGATTGTAGGTTGTATGGATCCTGACGGATATGACTACAACCCGGATGCAAACTACCCTGGTGGTTGTGACTATCCAGATCCTTGTCCTGGTGACATCAACGACGACGGACTCGTCAATGTTGGTGACTTGTTGGAGTTCTTCCAATTCTATGGACAAGATTGTGGAGAGTAATCACCGCGTTTAAAACGACTAATTAGCGAATTCGAGTCTGGCAAGACTGATTCCTAGGGAGGGGGCTGCATTTCGGTGCGGTCCCTTCTTGTCGTTTTTGAACTTTCCATCATCACCGACATCACTCTTTCGAATTGGCTTTAATTTTACAGTGATTTCAATACATTCATGCAACAAGACGAGACACCGGAAGAGCGAAAAGAGCGATTGCGAAAACAATTGAACGAAACCCATACATGGCCCTGTTCATTTTCGTTTAAATTCATTGTTCCGACTGATGGGGATGGAGAAGAGCAGTTAAGAGCAATTTTTTCTGCCTCTTCGAATTTTTCATCGCGCCCTTCACGAAATGGGCGGTATACTGCTCACACCATTACGAAGTTGGTACACAAAGCTGATGAAGTTTTTGAGCATTATGAACGGGCAGCCAATATTCCTGGTGTCATTTCGCTTTGATTTTGATGGAATCAGGACAATTCATTGATATGATACAAACAGCCAGCTGGGCTCTACTGCTGGTATTGGTGCTTATGGGGTTTTATGTGCTGTTGAAGCGAATGACGCACCAAATGCGTAAGGGAGTTGAATTAGCCGTTCAGGGGGGATTGAAAGAGGTAGATGTGAATCGAACTGTAGCGGGTGAAATCCAGATTCGATTGGCACTGGAAGTGCCATCAACGGTGCCAGTGAAAATGTTTTTTGAACTGAACAAAGGGATTCAATCGAAACCATTTTTTGATGAAATGGTCAGTCAATCAATTGTAGACTGTCTTCATTCCATTCCAAATGATGCATTTGCTATAGTGATTGAAATTCCTGGTCACCGTATTTACCGCAGACTAGACCAGATTTAATCCAGAACATTTACATCCTTTCCGGCATTTCGACACCCAAAAGTTTCATGGCGATTTCAATCTCATGAATGAACAGTTTGGTCAACGAAATTCGCGCATGTTGCTTTGAAGTATTGGATTCCTTCAAGATGCTGTGATCTTGATACCATCGAGAATATGCCTTAGTGATTTCATAGCAGTGATTGGCAATGATGCTCGGGTCATATTGTTCTGCAGCGAGTTCCAGGGTTTCAGGCCAAATCAGCAGGTCTTGTATCAAGCGAAGTTCCAATTCGTCCCAGGCCTCGGCGTCAATGGCACCAATGTCAGTCGTTATGCCCGCTTCCTGGCATTTGCGAATCACGCTGGATGCTCGGACAAAATTGAATTGTATGAAAGGACCGGTATTACCAATAAAATCAATCGATGCTTTCGGATCGAACATCATGGATTTGGTCGGAGATACTTTCAAAAGGAAATACTTCAATGCGCCGTACCCAACTTGCTTGGATAATGTCTTGATGGCTTCTTCATCGAGGCCTTCAACCTTTCCGAGGTCGATTGCCATTTGTTGGGCAGTTTCGGCCATTTCCTTCAGAAGATCATCAGCGTCAACGACCGTTCCTTCCCTCGATTTCATTTTACCCTCTGGCAACTCGACCATTCCATAACTCAAATGGAAATTTCGGTTGGCACCGGGAACACCTAATTTTTCTAGGATCTTGAATAACACTTTGAAGTGGTATTCCTGCTCATTTCCCACGGTGTAAATCTGTCGATCAAGACCAGGAAAATCTTCGTAGCGCTTGATGGCTGTCCCTATGTCCTGGGTCATATACACGGCTGTACCATCCTTGCGCAACAGCAGTTTCTCATCCAATCCATCCTCAGAAAGATCAATCCAAACACTACCATCGTCTTTTTGGAAAAAGACATTTTTTTTCAATCCTCGAGCAATTTCATCCTTTCCGAGGAGATAGGTATTTGATTCATAATAGAGGTGATCAAAATCGACCCCCATTTCGGCATACGTTGCATCGAATCCGTCATATACCCAGCCATTCATTTGTTTCCAAAGCTCGACTACAGCGGGCTCGCCTTTTTCCCATTGATGCAACATCTCTTGAGCGGCAATGAGGAGTGGGGCTTCCTTTTTTGCTGTATCCTCATCTGCACCGTTGGCCAACAGAGATTGGATTTCTTCTTTGTAAGCACGATCAAATGCTACATAGTATTTGCCAACAAGTTTGTCGCCTTTCAGCCCGCTGGACTCGGGGGTTTCATTTTCACCAAATCGTTGCCATGCCACCATGGATTTGCAAATGTGAATGCCCCGGTCATTGATGATTTGGACTTTTTTGACTTGATGACCTGCGGCTTTTAAGATTTGTGCCACGCTGAATCCCAGAAAATTATTTCTCAAATGACCCAAGTGCAGGGGTTTGTTGGTGTTGGGAGAAGAATATTCGACCATGACCAACGGCTTGGATTCTGGCTCCTGAAAACCATAGGGATTCATAGCTGATGCCCGCAACAGCTGATTCGTCCAGTAGTCTGCGGACACCGATAAATTCAAAAAGCCTTTGACCACTTGATAGGATTGAATCAAGTCTTCATGCTGCACGAGCCATTGTCCTAATTTTTCTCCAGTTGCTTCTGGAGATAGTTTAGAAATCCGGGTGAGAGGAAAGACCACCAAGGTTCGATGACCCTCAAATTCTACGCGTGTTTGTTGAAATTGAATGATGCCAGGATCTACATTGTCACCAAAGCAGTCTTTGATGGCTTGAATGGCAGATTTTGTAAGCAGTTGATCAAGTTCTCTCATCGAAAGTGGATTAAGACCTGGCCAGGTGAATTTCGGCAATCATGCATCGTGCGCTTCCACCACCAAGTGTTTCAATGGTAGTCAAGGGAGCGCTGATGATTTGAGCGTGGGCCTCTATGGCACTTATTTGAGCGGGTCGAAGCGAATTCAGGCCTTGTTCACTCATGACAACAAAAGGTTGGCCTCCAGTGCCAACCAACTCGAGCATGTTTCCAGCGAATTGATTGATTTGATTTTCATCCAACACAATGATTTCCAGTCCATCTTCCTTTAGGGATTGCATCACACTATTTTTTTCTACTGGATCATCAATTGCATCAAGACAAATGGCCGCGAAGCCAGAACCAACGCTCATCATTACATTCGTGTGATAAATAGAAAGTCTTTGATTATCAATTGTTTGGAATGCATTGAATGGAACTGGCGTATAATCCATTTGTTCACAAAAATGCTCAAGAGCGCGTTGGTCCGTGCGCTCGCTTAGCGCAGCGTATGCCTTTTTGTGCTTGCGATCCAGCACCATACTTCCCGTTCCTTCTAAAAACTTCTCGTGACTTTCAAATTCCGTGAAATCGATGATTTCAGAAACATTGAAATGGTACTGATGAGCAAGAATTAAGGGGATGTCCTCCCGGCGTTCAAGCCGGCGATTCTTGGCGTACATGGGATACAGACAAACACACCCATCCTCATGGGTAGAAATCCAATTATTCGGAAATACAGCATCGGGCGTATCGTGGTCGGCATTCTCTTCGAATACAATCACCTCTATTCCTGAACTTATCAGAGTTTTTACCAATCCATCAAATTCAGCTTGGGCATTTTCAATGATTGAAAATTCACTTCGTCCTTCGAGCGCTTTTTGATAGTGATTGTTCGTAGCTGTTTCATCATTCATGCGAAACGAGCTTGGGCGAATCATAAAGACGTTGGAACTGGATTGATTCATGAGATAGGAGTTCTGCGCAGCGGTAGGGTGGTGCATCTTAGCAAACCACCCATTTTTGAAGTTTCGCGAAGATCGGCCTCAATGACTTCATATCCCCAACGTTTCATTTGCTCATTGGTTCGGTCGAATCCTTTTCCAGAGAGAACGGTTTTTGGGGATAGACTGAGCACGTTGCAATGCATAGCCTGCATTTCATCTTCAGATATTTCTAAAACATGCGATTCGGGATATCGTTGAAGGATGGGCTTCAATTCATCCATGTTTCTAAAACTGGGCTTATGAATCATTAAATGTCCCATGCCCAAAGGCGCGATACAACAATCCAGGTGTAGCGCATTTTTCCATGGATCCGTATCAGATTTTTGCAATTCAAATGATCTGACAGTTCGGTGAGGGAATTTGTGTTTAAACCACTCAATGGCCGCTTCATTTGTTCTAGCTGTGGTATACGATTGAAATTCAGCATCTTTCGCATAGCCCACCCAGATTTCATCGCGCATAGGCATGATATCACCACCCTCCATCTGAACGGTGATAGGGGGTTTGATGACCATTCCAGGATTTCTGTTAAACATCGATTGCAAACCGTCTTGTTCAGGAATACGGTCTTCTACCATGTGGGTCATGATGAACGTGTCATCTACGACGAACCCGATGTCCCTTGTGAACACTTGATTGAGCCCCAACGCATCTGGCCGCAAGACTCGAACCCCTCGGTTTTCTAATAGTTCAACCAATTTGGCTAACTCCTCGGATACAGAAAATTCGGAAGGAAAGGTGCCTGCCAGCACATGACGCCTTGATTGCGGGTCGTAAGTGTCATCCAAGGAAGGAGGATTGCCCATTCCTTGGCCAATTCCGACCATTACCGCCTCCAGCGGTTGCCACTCGTCTTTAATGTTCCAGTCTACAGGAATCATGCAGGTTGAAGTTGCTCAAGTCAACAGGAGCCCCTGTTATTTTTCGGCTGTGGGATCATTTGTTCGCCTGTGGCGTAGGGCCTCCACCATGGCACTTCCTCCCATCATTGATGATGCGCCGGTCTCATTAAAATTTGGAGGCAGGAAACACCAATGCGACGAATCTACGTGGCTGACAGCCCATATTCGACTGAGTCCATCAACTTCCCAATATTTCAATGGCATGGAATCCCCAGGGGCAAGAAACGTTTCTTTGTAGGTCCCATTATTTTTTCCATAGCTGGAATTGATCATGCCTTTCAATCCGTCAGGTCGAGGTCCGTCATAGTTTGGATAGAATTCTACAAAATGGAGCAAATCCATATTGAGCAAAACAACTTCTTGATCACCATCGAGAAAGACCTTGCTTGCATACATTATTTCAGCAGCAGCGGTTCGGTTTTTCACACCTCGCTTGGTCCATTCGTCCATTTGATTCGTCATGTTATTCCTCATGCTTGAATCATTTGGCGTTTTGTGGAGGGGGTAATAATGCAACAAATCGTTCCATCGGGCTTCATTCGTTGCCCTGAAGTATCCCGTCAAATCTGTGGCTATAGCCTGCAAGGTATCGATTGAGACAAACAACCTATTTTCTTCATTCGTAATGGCCACTGAATCGAGCATGTCACGATTCAAATCTTGACTGACTTGCACACTTGGCTCCGATTCCAAGGACCGATACAGTGGTGCAGATCCTTCTTTGCATGCCATCAATAACAATGTCAAAAAGACGATAACGAAACCGCCGAACCCAATAGTAATCCGCTTCATGTGACAAAAATACGGTCTTAATTGAGAAATTGACCTCCTTTTGAAGATGCAATCTGCTCAGCAATGATGCGCTTGAAACGCAGGATTTGAGCAAAGGATTTTGATCGAGAAAGGGAATCATTTTCGTGCAGGACACTCCAACGATCTTCTTTTGCAAATTGGAAATGAATCATCCAATCAATGATTCGATTGCTGGATGGAGGATTGCAATATTCGGTGTTCAGTTTTGTTAATAATTGGGCTTCCTTTTGAGCAACATTGGGCACCATCCAATCCTCCCATTGACTCAGGCGCTGTATGGGACCACTTGGGAAATTTGATGGATGCTTGGCATCTTCAATGGTGCTGGGATCAATCTTGAATAGGTCGACGCATTGAATCATGGCGTCTCGCTCGCCATCTTCATTCGCTTGAGTCGAGAAGATCAAGCGCATCATCCCGCCAAAGAGCATTCCTTTTTGCTTGGGATCGGACGAGAAAAACGGTATGCCGAATTCTTCCAATTCAGCCGATTCCAGCATGTCAAAAAGCTTCTGATAACGGGGCTCAAATATGTGTAAGTTTATCCGCTCGCCTGGAAGTGGCAAGATGGTAAGAGGAAACAAGGCACAAAAGGAGTCTGCGGCTCGCACACCCCTTTAACAAGCGAATGCAGATAGAGTTCATTTTTCTGTGCCAACACCGTAATATGCTCTCTTTCCATTCGGATAGAGCCCTTCAATCAAGAGTCCGACATCTTTTTGGATGAAATAGGATTGAACTTGGTCTGCTTTTTCAATAAGATCACCATTGATTTTGGTGATGATGAACCCTTTTTGGATTCCCGCTCGGCTGAATTTCCCGTCACCTAAAGCGGCGACTTGTAAACCATGATCAATGTTCAAGCTCCTTTTCATGCTTTCCGAAATGGTTGTGAGCCCTGCTTGACATTTTTCTATCCAATGAATTGAATGATTGGGATTTGAGGTGTTTTCAGCAGAACCGCCAGAATTGATTTGACCTTCTCGGTTTTTGAGTTGTACCTGTACATTCTTGGCTTGTCCATCCCTCAGAATCCCCAATTCCACTCGGTCACCAGGATGGTATTTTGCAATGCATTCCTGCAGAGCTGGGAAATTTATGATTTCCATACCATTGACTGTCCGAATGATGTCGTTGATCTGCAAATCAGCATCGTCCGCACCACTTGTTGGTATGATCCCAACAATCGCGCAACCGATGGCATCTGGTGCATTCAATTCTTCAGCCAAAGCTTCGTCCAAGGGCTGAGTCTGAATCCCCAAATAAGCTCGTCTTACTTCACCAAATGCAAGTAAATCCCCGGCAACCTTTTGAACGATGCTAGATGGGATTGCAAATGAATACCCAGTATAACTGCCTGTTTTTGAGGCAATAGCGGTATTGATTCCGATGAGTTCACCATTGGTATTGACCAACGCGCCGCCGCTGTTTCCTGGATTCACTGCTGCATCGGTTTGGATGAATGACTCAATGGGGTATTCCAAGGTCTCTGGATTGTTCCTGAGTAAATTGATACTTCTGGTTTTGGCAGAAACAATGCCAGCAGTGACGGTGGATGTTAAATCAAGGGGATTTCCAACGGCCAATACCCATTCGCCTATTTCCACTGCATCGGAGGAGCCGAATGGTATGATCGGCAATTCTTCATCGCTTTGGATTTTCAAGAGGGCGAGGTCTGTCGATGGATCGGTTCCAATGATTTCAGCCGCATAGCTTCGATTGTTATTCAAGGATACTTCGATCGACTCAGCACCGCTGATGACATGATTGTTTGTCACAATGATTCCCTTCCCGTCAATGATGACTCCCGAACCTGATCCTGCAGCGAAGGTTTCCGGATGGCCATATCCGAATGCTTCGAACCAGGGATGCATGTAGGTTTGAGTTCTCTGAAGGGTTTTTACGTGGACTACGGCATCAACTGATTGGGCCGCAGCAGCGGTGAATGAAGTGGGAGAGTGTGAAGTGTTTCTGAGGACCGGTGCAGCTGCAAACGCATAGGTAGGAGCCGTTGAACCAGCATCGAATTTCGTTTTTTCCGATGTGAAATTTTGAAGCCATAGCGCACAAGTCGCTCCACCAATGCTTGCAAAAAGTCCGAATAAAAAGAAGTTGAGTCGCTTCATAGGTTCTCTTGTTTCGAGTACCAAATGAACGAGTAGATTCGAAAAAGAAGTTCTTAGAAATTCTAAAGAAATTCTAATGCGATTGCTAACAGGCGTTAAAGAGCTGGCAGATTATTTCGCGAGACCAATTTCTTTCAGTCGCTGCTCTAAATACGCTCCAGCACTGATCGGAGGATCAACAGGTTGTGATCCTTCAGGAACGAGATGTGGCATGGCATCCAATCTCATCTCAGGCTGCGGATGGCAGAAAAACGGCATAGAAAAACGCGGTTTTGACCATTCCGAGCGAGGTGGATTGACTACGCGATGCGTAGTCGACTTCAATCGATGGTTGGTTAGACGTTGAAGCATATCACCAACATTGACCACGATGTGCTCAGGCAACGCTGTGATAGGAATCCACTGGTTGTCATGACGCAACACTTCGAGGCCTGCAGCGGATGCACCTACCAAAAGAGTGATCAAGTTGATGTCTTCGTGCTGTCCAGCTCGAACTGCTGAATCAGGTTCATCAACAATCGGTGGGTAGTGAATGGCACGTAAAATGGAATTACCTCCTTTAACCCAAGAGTCGAAATAGAATTCATCAATTTTTAAGTGGATGGCAATCGCCCGGAGCATATGGATGCCCAATAACTCTAACGCTTCAAAGGCTTCGACTGCTGTTGATTGAAATTCGGGTCTTTCAGCGACTGCCTCGTTTGGTGGAAAGTGCTCTGCTTCAAAATCCTGAGGAGGGTTGGGTTGTCCAACTTGCCAAAATTCTTTCAAATCAGCTGCTTTGCTGTCTTTTGCATGTTCAATCCCCATCGATACAAATCCACGCTGATTGTTCGCTTCAGGGCGCGCATATTTTTGTTTGATTTCCCTTGGTAAAGCAAAAAAAGATTCGGATTCTGAATACAGTTTGGCAATTAATTCATCAGGAATGCCATGCCCATGAATGGCTGCAAATCCAATTGTTTCATAAGCCTGTCCGAGAGCTGAGGCAAATTCTTTCTTTTCCTTTTCCGAGCCTTGGATGAACGATTGAATATCAAGCGTTGGAATTCCGGCTAACATGTTGGTGTCAGAGCTTTCCATTTTCGAAGTCGGTTAATCTTTGATGTAAGATACGAAGGTATCCGCCAGAATGTCGGTGGTCTGTTGCCAATTGCAATTTTTTGAAACCCAATTTCTTGATAATTCTCCCAGCTCTTTTCTTCGACCACGATCTGTGAAGAGTTCATCAATTTCGCGCGCCATTTTCGTAGGTGAATCGGCAACAATGAACGGTGGATGTTCATCCAATTGCGAAGGAAATCCATTCAAAACGTGTTTCGTGGTTACACAAGGCAATTGCATGGACATGGCTTCCAAGATTTTGTTTTGTTGTCCCGTTCCAATTCGCAAAGGGGCAACAAATACGTCTGCCTTGCTGTAGGCATCTCTGATGTCGCGTATCCATCCTGTGACTTCTACTGAAGTTGATTTCAAACGACGGACAGGAGGAGCTGGGTTTGTCCCGGCAATGACAACTTTGACATTTTCTGTCTTTAACAAGGGAATAATTTTGTTGACCAATTGAACGGCGGCGTCCACATTTGGAGGATAACTCATGTTGCCGGTAAACAGAATCGTGTGGCCTTTTGCTTTTGCTTCAAATACTCTTTGAGGCGAAAAATGAGTTGTGTCAATCCCATTTGGCACGACTTGTATAAGCTTGGATTCTGGGTGGAAAATCAGTTTCCTGTCTGCTTCACTGATGATCATCTTCCCGTCAAAATAGTCAAAGATGACCCCTTCATAAGCCCTCAATCGTTGGAATTCGATTGAATAAATCCATCGCAAATACCAGGGGGCTAACTTTGATTGACGTGCAATTCCTGCACTAAGCGCATCCATGTAATCCAGTATGCGTGGAATATGATAGGCATGTTGCACATACGGAGCCATGCGAATCAATTGGCAAAATATCCCATCTGGTTCAATGTGCTGTATCCAGCGGGAAAGCATCTTTTGCGCTGATCGTTGATAAAACCAATGCAATTGAAAAGGTCGGCGACTGACCAAAGCGAACAAGAGCCGCATCAATCGCACCCTCGTCTTCAGCTTGAAGACCTTTACATCTTTTGTAATCGCTCGAAGTTCTCCAAGGTCTTCCGACGAGGGGTTTTTGTCCGTCAATGAGAATAGATACACCTCATGGCGTTCAGACAATTGTCGGATTTGATGGTAAGCTCGGAGTTTGTCACCTTTATCGAGCGGCCATGGAAGCCGGGAAGTGAGGTAAAGGATTTTCACAGTTCAAAATGCTGCTCTAAAGATCCAATCAAATCACGGACCAATCGATTGTTTTCAAATTTCTCAAACACCAACTGTCTCGCTTCATTTCCTATCCTTTTTGCCATCGAACCGTTTTGAAGTAGGTGAATTACGTGTTTGGCAAATCCAGCGGCATCATCGGCAATGAGGTAGTGAACATCAGCCTTACCACCAATTCCCTCGATTCCAATTTTAGTAGATACAATCGGTCTTCCAACGGCCATGGCCTCAATGGCTTTGATGCGCATGCCGCTTCCGCTCTGCAGGGGAATGATCATCACTCCAGAAGCGCTCATTACCTCCCAAGCATTGGAAACCTCACCCAAGACGCTGACCCTCGGTGCACCAGAAAAGCTGTTTTCTGGGAAATTGCGGCCTGCCAGGCGCAATTCGGTAGTTGGAACCTCATTCAAAACTTCACTCCAAACTTCATCCAAAAACCATTCGACACCTTGGATATTGGGTCTCCAATCCATTGATCCAAGGTGGAAAACGTGGTCAGCCTGGTCAGAACTTTCAGGTGGAATCTCCTCGGAATCCAGACCAAAAGGCAACTCAAAAATGGGGCACAGACATCCTAGAGACTCAAAATGCCTTTTGTCCTCCTCTGTAATGGCGACAATGGCATCAAAATCTTGAAGTGCATTCACTTCAAAAGCCTTGAGACGATCCGCTAGATGTTGCAGATAAATCCGTTTAGACAATACACTTGATTCACGCGCTAGTTGCTCCCAAATCAGATGTTCAACATTGTGCGCCCTCAATACCATTGGACCATCGCAATAGCTCCGGACTGCGTTCAGGTAAGGAGCCGTGAATAGACTTTCAAAAATTACCAGGTCGAATACTTCGCGCTTAAGTGCTTCAATGAGCAAGCCTTCAAACGCGGGTGCATAAAAGCGATTGATGTTGTAACTATCTCCAGTGATGATGCTTGACAAAGCATCAATTCGATTTAGCCTTGTATCAAGCGTTGCGGCTTCAATCCGTGTTTCGGATCGATAGGCCTCATCGAGTTCTTCTGGTAGCCAAGGGTGTTTGTCTGTGGCGATGGTCAAAACTTTGACGTGGTGGCCCGCTTGGATCATGCCACGTGTCATTGCATCCATCGCTCTGCAACCACCATCTTTACTTGGTCTAGGAGGTTTATGACAAAGTTGTAAGATGCGCATGTTGCTTATTGACGGCTAAAGTTCTTGAATACGTTGGCCAAGCTGGTCAAATTGAATGTGAATTGATTGGCATCTCGCATGGCGCGTATGGTCAGTAAAACAGCGAATGGAAGCAGAATCAATGAAGACATCCACATCCCTATCCATGGAGAAACGGTTCCGACCTTGACCATTTGCTCGCCAACCATTGATAAGATGTAGAACCCGAGGAAAATTGAAATGGCGAGGACGGTGGGCATGCCGAGTCCGCCTTTTCGGATGATGGCTCCCAAAGGAGCACCAATGAAAAAAAGTAGGACGCAACTCAACGCTAGAAAAAATTTACGATGCCATTCAATCGCATGGCGGTCGATGGCGGTTCTTCTTCCTTTCGCATCTTCCACACCGTTGGCAATTCCTTGTCTTGCATTTCGTGCTAAGCTTCGCGCAGCATCAAATGCCAATCGATTCTGCGTGGGAGTCAATGCTTCCCAAATTGGTCCTTCCGCTTTTTCTAATCCATTGGTCGATAGGGTATCTCGAAGCAAAGTGGTCTGGCGATCACCATAAAGTTGAATTTCACTCAATCTGCTTTGCGCCAGACCTTCAAGCGAATCCATGGCAATGTTGAGCTGATGGATGGTCATCATCTCATGAGCGCGCTTGAACAATCCTTCATCCATTTTACTGAAGTCGAGGGAAGCGAGGTCAATTTCGAAGGATTGAAGCTCAAAGGAAGAAGATATGTGTGGATGAAGTCGCTCTTTTTTTCGCTTTGACTGTTCCAAATCCTCCTCATAAGAATGTCCGTTGGATAATGTGAGAATCAATCGATTGCCCTCCTGTGCCATGCTGCCTGATTCCGCTCGCATGATACGCGAAACTCCTGTTTCTCCTTCACGATGATCATGGATCAGTAAATCGTTTAAAGTACCATCATCATTTTTGGATTCTGTGCGGATCGCGAATCCTTCTATGCCATTATAAAATACTCCTGGAACCAAATTGAGGGTCGGCTTCTTTTGGGTCACTGAAAAAAGCAGGGTTCGGAATTTCAAATTAGCAACGGGCCATGCTGCATTTGAGAACCAAAATGCGCCGATCGAAATCAAAATCATGGTGATCATCAGTGGGCGAAAAATGCGAAAAATGGAGAGCCCAGCTGATTTCAATGCCGTCAGTTCGTTGCGCTCGGCAAGTGCGCCAAATGCCATAATGGAAGCAACCAAAATGGCCAAAGGAAGGGCTAGGTTGACCAGTCTCGCTGAGGCATAAATCATCAATTCAGCGATGATCCACGGCTCGAGGCCTTTACCAATTAGATCATCTGCATACACCCATAAAAACTGCATGTCCAATATGAACAATGCGACGGGCAGTGTCACCGCAAAGGGCGCTAGAAATGATTTTAACAAGAGCCGAGCAAAACGTCTCACGATTCAAAGATAGGATGCAGTAACTTGCCGTCGCTAACCAATCAACAACGCTTGACATGTCTATTAAATTTTGCAATCCCACCTTAGTTTTTTCACTGCTATTTGTGATCATTCTTTCTGGTTGTGAATCGACCACTACAGAAACATCCCAGGAAGTTGAGACCGCTCCCGATGACTGGTCGACTGTTGAGGCAACTGATTCTGGAAAGGGATTGCCAGATGCAGATGGATTTGTGTGGCAAACTGAACAATTCGCGGACCTCAAAATCATCCGATATCAAGTTCCTGGGTGGGAACAATTGTCAGCGGATCAAAAGGCTTTGGTGTATTGTTTGAATCAAGCGGGTTTGTGTGGCAGAGACATCATGTATGACCAGAACAATCGCTATAACTTGAGAATTCGCAACTTGCTCGAGTCGATTTACACTTCATTTGAAGGTGATAAAAACACCATGGGATGGCAGCGTTTCGAAACGTATTTGAAGCGAATTTGGTTCTCAAATGGCATTCATCATCACTATGCCAACACCAAAATTCAACCTGAATTTTCCGAGCAATACTTCGACGAATTGCTGATTGGATTGAACCTCGAGGTCGATGAGGAATTGCGAGGGGTCATTTTCAATCCAGCAATCGAAGCGAAAAAGGTCGAACAAGACGCAACAAAAGGTTTGGTGGAGTCTTCCGCAATCAATTTTTATGCCCCTAACGTGAGTACGGAAGAAGCTCAGGCCTATTTGAAAAGCATTGAGGTTGAAGGAACGCGTTCTCCGGTGGAGTATAGCTTGAACTCAAGGCTCGTCAAGAATGGAAATGGTGAAATTGAGGAACAAGTTTATCGCGTGGGTGGATTGTATGGAGAGGCGCTTGAACAAGTGGTTTTCTGGTTAAATCAAGCCCTTCAGTATGCTGAGAATGACAATCAAGCAGCGGCTCTGCGACACTTAATTCTCTACTACGAAACAGGAGATTTGAAAGAATGGCAGCAATACAACATCAATTGGGTCCAAGCCACGGAAGGAGATGTGGATTACATCAATGGGTTTGTTGAAGTGTACAATGATCCTCTGGGATATACAGGGAGTTATGAAACCATCGTACAAATCAAGGATTTCGAGGCAAGCGACAGGATGAAGGTATTGATGGAAAATGCCCAGTGGTTTGAAGATAACATGCCATTCATGGCAGAACATAAAAAGAAAGAGGTCGTTGGGATTACCTACAACGTAGTCAATGTCGCTGGTGAGGCTGGAGATGCTTCGCCCAGCACGCCGATTGGTGTCAACCTTCCTAATTCCAATTGGATTCGCGTGGTACACGGGTCAAAGTCGGTCAGCTTAGGCAACATTGTCAGCGCATACGATATGGCGAGTGGAAGTGGCATGTTGAGTGAATTTGCACATGATGACGTAGAAGTCGCTCGTTCAGAAAGCCATGGTTCTTTGGCGGGAAAATTGCACACTGCAATGCATGAGGTGATCGGACATGCTTCTGGTCAATTGGAAGAAGGGGTAGGCGAACCAAAGCAAACCATCAAAGAGTATAGCTCAACGTTGGAAGAAGGCAGGGCTGATTTGGTTGCGCTGTACTTCATGATGGATGAAAAGATGTTGGAGTTGGGCCTGATGGAAACGCTAGAGACGGGCATGGCTGAATACGATAGCTACATCCGCAATGGCATGATGTTGCAACTCCGTCGTTTAGAAAAGGGTGCCGATATTGAAGAAGCACATATGCGGAATCGTGCGTGGATCAGTCACTGGTGTTTTGAAAGAGCACAAGAAAGCGGAATCATTGAACGGGTCGCACGTGACGGTGAGACGTTTTTTGACATCAAAGATTATCAAGCGCTTCGCACCCTTTTTGGCGAGTTATTGCGCGAGGTGCAGCGCATCAAATCTCAAGGTGATTATGCAGCTGCAAAGGCCCTTGTCGAAGGTTACGGCGTGAAAGTAGATCCGGCAATTCATGAAGAAGTGTTGACGCGATCTGCTGCTTTGGGGATTGCTCCATATGGAGGATTTATCAATCCAGAAATGGAACCCGCGAGCATTGTGGATAATCGAATCACGGATGTCACCTTGTCATACCCTGAAGATTTTGCCAGCCAAATGCTTCGATACAGTGAGCAATATGGTTTCTTGCCATTGAACAACGACTATCAGGCTGAATCCCTCAGTGCCGAGTGATTTGATGCAACCTCTCTTCTCGCTCGCGAGTTTCCCGAATGAAATTGAAACCTCATGAAACAAATTATGAAAACTTGCCTGGCTTTGTCTTTGATGTCATGCGCTTGGATTGGATCGATAACTGCTCAATCGCCTTTTCCATGTCAACTTTCTGGAGGAGAAGGGGAGCCTGCAATGGGCGGGTTGTCAGACATGCAAGTTGGCCAGTACCACGATAACAGCAACTTTTTCAATATCATCGATCTGTATGAACCCGTCACACTCGTTTCGGCCAAAGTCTTTGCAAACGGTGCTGGGCCGAGAACCATTGCATTGTTTTCCCCCGATGGCGATGTGTTGATGGCTGAGGTTTTTGATATTCCGGATGGAGAAAGTATTGTAGAGATCAATTGGGACATGGGCCCCGGAACCGTTGGGCTTGGTAGCCTATCGAACAATCCTCAGCTCTGGCGCGATGATTTAAACAGCGAGATCAATTATCCATATCCCATTGGTGACTATGGAGCAATTACGGGAACAAACATCCAAGGGGACAATGAATTTAATTACTACTACTTTTTCTATGATGTGATTTTAGCTCCTCAAGGTCCCACGGTGAATTCAGGTGGTTATCCCTGTATGAATGTAGAATTGATGGATGTTGAGTCTTTGCAAAATGTAGGTGGAGGGGACAATGGTAATGATTGTTGGGGATGGGTGGATCCGGTCTCAGGGCGCGAGATTGCTATGTATGGCCGTTCAACAGGAACTTCATTCATTGATGTAACGGATGCAACGGATATCAAGTACTTTGCAAACCTCCCAACGGCATCCAATCCAAGCCTTTGGAGGGACATCAAGGTGTATGGCGATTACGCATTCATTGTTTCTGAAGCGTCTGAGCATGGTCTGCAAATTGTTCGCATGTCCAATTTGATGAGCCTTTCAACAGATGAGGTTGCGACGATTCAACCTGATGCGTATTACGGCGGTTTTGGAAATGCCCATAACATTATGATCAATGAAGAAACAGGATTTGCATATGCCATTGGGACCAACACCTTCAACGGTGGCATGCATATTCTGGACATAGAAGATCCGCTGAACCCCGCACTAGCTGGTGCTTATGATGGTGCTTATTCGCATGACATTCACCCCATTGTTTATCAAGGACCAGATTCCGATTACTTCGGAAAGGAAATCGTGGTTTGTTTCAATGGTTATTCAGGAATTTCCATTGTAGATGTGGAGGATAAATCCGATACGCAATTGATTTCGCAATTATCCTATGCTGAGTCCGGTTACACGCACCAAGGATGGGTTGCTGAAGGGCATCGCTATTGCTTTTTCAATGACGAATTGGACGAAATGAATTTTGGGAATAACACCCGAACCTACATCATGGACATTGCCGATTTGGACAATCCTCAAATCATTGGATTTTTCGAAGCTCCGGTTGAATCGATTGATCACAACATGTATTCTATAGGGGATAAGATGTACCAGTCGAATTATTTGAGCGGACTGCGCATCTTGGATATTGCTGACGCAGAAAGCGGTTCGCTCGAATTGGTAGGATACTTCGATACCAATCCTGAGTCGGACGCACCTTCATTCAATGGCACATGGAGCAATTTTCCATTCTTTCCAAGCGGGAACGTGGCCGTAAGTACGTTCACCCATTTTTTCATGGTTCGACCTTCTGATGACATTGCACCAAACACCTCAGCTCTTAGCGAACGAGAGCCAAGCAAAGTGAGTCGCGTGTTCCCAAATCCAGCGAGTTCATCCATTCAAATTGAAGGATTTGAAGGATGCTCAACGTTGGAGATTTATTCAAATACGGGCCAATTGATCAAAACGTGGTCAAACTTACCAACGACCAAGGGATTAAACCTGTTGATCTCTGATTTGAAAGGAGGAGTCTACGTTTTGAAGGGTGTAGAAACCAACGAATCGGTTCGATTCATCGTCCATTGAACCCCTGAAGGCTGCGGTACAATCGGAGCACTTCTTTAGCGGCATCCACATCGTGCACTCGGATGAGGTCGGCTCCCCGGTCAAGTGC
>JAQBTQ010000002.1 GCA_027624855.1 Bacteroidota bacterium | reverse complement strand
TCGCAGTTTGTGCATAACCCAATGTCAACATATCTAGCTCCTCATTTGAAGCGATACTGTGTTGGGATCTAGTCCCAATTAGCTCCATCATTATGCGGCTGCTCGCCCTCCAATTTAACCCCATTGAAACCTGGTATGATTGGTTTCTCATTGGTCTGAATTGAACTCCATCCATCGAGATACTTGGAAAATAACCGACGCGATCTTCTGGCATATCCCACGAAGCAAAGACCCATTTGATTTTGAACGATTTGAATGGAAGAGTCCCCTTCCAGGCCATTCCACCCCAAGCGTCTTTGCAGAACGTTGGCTCCAAACGCAATTGAAAATCCATCGGAGCGAACGCAGCCTTGGCTCGAAAATTCACTTTTGGTCTGGTCAACACAGGATTGACCATGTTCGTTTGTCTTTGCTCGTAACGAATTTCCCAGAACGATTCTCGGGTGATACATCGACGGATGTGGATTGAGAATGAAAGTGATTGATCGATCATTTCCCAGTTCCCACTCCACCTTATTCGCCATGATCGTTCTGAAGAAAACCACTGCCCTCCGCATTGAAATTCACCAGTTTGCACAACACCATCATTGTTCTGAAACCAATGCATTTCGAAGTAATTTGATAGTCTTCGAAATGGCACGCGCTGCAAGTTGAATTCAAATCCCCAACCTTTGTTTGTGAGAGCCATCTCCAAAATGCCATTGGCCTTGTGATGACTCCAGTCTTTGCATGCCCCGACCCGCCAATCTCCATTGAATTCACTTACCGCAATCAACCCAAAATTTCGATCCAATGAGCGGCACAATGCTGCTGCGTCTTGGTTTGCACCATCCAGACTCATGACAATTTCGTGGCGATTGACCATCTTCGAGAGCGCAATCCCATTGCGAAAAGCGGTTGCAGCGTTCCCCCACGCCGGGCGATATGCATAATGAACAGGGAGCACAAAGACTGGATCATCCATGCTGCCAAAAGCATTAAGCTCCGATACAATTACGCGATTTCCCCACCCTAATCGATGGCTACCGATTAGGGCACTCCAGGTCGGTTTAACGAACGGAATTGTCACGTATCCCGACGTGAAATAACCCTCCCCGGCATCACTTCTTGGCTCCATTCGCAAGCCCCACTTACTCGAATTTCTTGCACGAAAAGAAAAACGTGCATCTTGACCAATGCCTTCCGGTAATTCACTGCGAATTTCCACGACCGCTCCATTCTTTTGGTTGGAATTGTTCCGCTCATATGCATGAACCATGTCCATCCATGGAGGGCTCTGCATGAGCCTTCCCGCCATCTCATCAGATAACCCTTCGATAGCCCAAGCTTCCTCCTTGACCTGTGGCGCTCCCAGTTGTTCGACGTAATCGAGTATTAACCATCGTTCTTGAACGCTACACCACCCTTCTTCAATCTCCTTGTCCAGATACGATTCCAACCCATGCCATTGAGTGAATCCATAACCATGCATGAACCACCCCATCAAAAAGACATACACCCCCCTACCTAGGCTATTCATTCGTTTTAATCCATCGGAATTCAATCATGAATCCATCGGAGCTTAGGCGTTTCAAAAGTGCCAATTGCATCCGTCCCTTGTTCAATTGCGCCTCACCAAGCAAACCCGATGTGCGCGCAACAAAACGATGCTGAAATCCGACCCAAATTCCATCATGCAATCGATGGGCCCCTTGAATGATTGCCGCAAAACCTTGGATTGAATTCATTAAGGTCCCCAACCAATATCCCGAGGGCCGATTCTGTCCCCAATTACAACGAAACATGATCTCATCCCTCGGTTGCTGCCTATGCCTCAACCCATATGGAGTAAATCCCCACCAACATTCCACCCATTGGCTTCGAACAAAATCAAAACGTGCGTGCAATTGGCTCGTCGGACGGAGCACCGACTTTTGACCATTATTGAACCAACTCTGACCATCCAAGCCCATTCCAAGCTCCAAGAACAGTTCATCTCCTAAGCGGAGCTTACGACGCCCAATAATGGATGCACTCCTGTAGCTGCTAACTTGAAGGTGATTACCGGAAACGGTCCATACTGAGTCGATGGACTTTTGAATTTGAATGGCGTTGGATGACATCGCCGCCCACGATCCCAGCTGGATGCCTGAATCATGCATTTCAAATGGGCACATTGTCCAAATAGGGAATTGAGCGTGCCCCACAGCAAACTGATTCAGCCAAATCACCCCCGCCAATACCACCTCAAATCCTTTGAACACCCCCCAAAAGTAGGAGGCGCTGTTCAGCGGGGAACGACCAATTTATAGGATGATCAAGCCAGTTTATTTCCGATCGGGAACCTTCAGCGTTGGAGCCGAAGTCCAACGCAATCCTGCAAGAATTGGAGGATTTTCCTCTTCTGATTTCCATGTGCCCTCGGGCCTTTCAAGCAGCGAAATCCGCTGCACTTCGCTATCCGCCAAGTCTATGCGCATTCGACTGCTTAAACTTCTGTTGTACTCGCGACAAGGGTTATCTTCTTCGGTATTGAAATAGACCGATTCCGCATTTCCATTGACATAGAGCGTGTGCAATTCGCCTTCCAAAAATTCACCTTCGATCTCACGTCCCGAAATTTGCTGGAAACATCCTGAGTCGAGTGGCATCATCAAACCAGAATGCCCACTTCCCATGAGGAATTTGGGAACATGATCCTCCAACATCCATCGCAACGTATCAGACTGCAACAACCATCCGTCAAACCACATTTTGGGTTCATCCTTGAGCTCAATGAGGTCCAAATCTTCATCCCAAATCAACGTATCGCAAGACGCTGACACATCACCACGTTGAAACAACGCATTTGGCCAAACAATGGTTTTGTTCGATGCCAATTGCATTGAATCCGCCTGAATAATGGTGGAATCTCGCTCTGAAAAATCAATCCATATCGCCTGTCGAATCGAATCTCCAACCAGCCAAACATGTTGCTCTTCTTCATCAACACCATCCACAATGGTGCGCTCCATGTAAGCGCCATACAGCTCCCATTTTTCCAATGAATCACGGACAAAGACATTACCGGAAGCAGTGGATGGCTCGAGTGAGTCGGAAGGCAAATACAAGCTATCCGCCTTTAACCACAAAGCATCATTCCTCACCTGAGCGCCTGGGTGATTTTTCCCTCCAAACCAACCCGACTCAGATCGCTCATCAAATTCTCCTACCTCACAAATCAGTTCGAACCGACCATCCGTCGATCTTAAATGAGATGGCCCCATGAAGGCAAAGGATTGCTTGGAATCGTACCAGTGCACGCTGTCAGAATCCAACTGATGCGACGCCGTAACCACTTTGACGTCAGACCCCAATTTGAGCACTGAGGCCGGAACGATGTAACGACCACTTCCAAATTCAACCCGACGTTCTTCCTTCAAAAGCTCTCCTCCTTTCGGAAAAACCACCGTTTTCGAATTCAAGAAATACACCAGCAAAGGCGCTGTCAATTCGCCAGCCTGTGCCGTCATTCGGACTGGAAACTCATCGACGGTCTCAGCAAGCGCTCTCTGTTCTTTTGGATTGAGACTGAGTTGGCTCGCAAGCAATTCCTGTTGTCCATCTTGTAATCGAACATTTCCCAGAGCCTTAAATTCACCTGAATCGTATTTCCAAGCACTGTCACAGTACAACCGTGCTTCATTGAAGCCGAGCACCACATTCCCCAATAACCGCTGAATATCCGGCTGGGATTGGTCTCGTAATTGCAAATCGGCTTGGATGATCTGAACTTTTTGAAAACCTTGATTTTTTTGGGCATGCAATTCTCCAAAAGCTAGCAATAACAGGCCTTGGAGGAGGGTCATCAATATTTTTTTGCAAATCCCGGTGAAATTCATCGCCTGCAAGTTCTGTCGAAATATTCGTATTCCTACCTTTGCGTTCCTTTCTGAACGGGCGGGTGTGGTGAAATTGGTAGACACGCTTGACTTAGGATCAAGTGCCGAGAGGCGTGGGGGTTCGAGTCCCTCCACCCGCACCATTCAGAAAAACCTTGAAAAACCAACCGCTTGACCTTGACCATTTCGACCTCTCAAACGTCAATGTCGAGCATTTCTTATCTCGCCCATGCAGATTGATCGGAACAACATTGACGAGCTCACTGCTCGATTGACCGTTACCGTAGAACCCGCTGATTACGCATCGCGGGTTGAAAAAATCCTGAACGACTACCGCAAAAACTCACAGTACCCAGGGTTTCGAAAAGGGAAAGCTCCCATGGCTTTGATTCGCAAGCAATATGCTACGCCAGTCTTAGCAGATGAAATGAATAAGATCATTTCCGAGGAACTTAGTGCTTACATCCAGAAGGAGGAATTAGATATTCTTGGAAATCCCATCCCAGAGACGAGCACAGAAGCTTCAGGCGATTGGGAAAAGCCGGAAAACTTCACGTTTGCTTATGAGATTGGGTTGGCTCCTTCGATTGACCTAAAGTTTGGTCGCGGCGCCAAATTCACTCGTCACATCATCAAAGTCGACAAAAAAGCCCTAGAAGCGGCAATCACCGATCACAAGCGACGACATGGAACCATTTCAGAGCATGAAGTCGCTTCCGACACAGATTTATTGCTCGGACATTTCACCGAATTGGATGGAAACAACGAACCATTGGAAGGAGGAATTGAAAGCGACTCAAACATCGCTTTAGAGCATTTGGATGACAAAAAATCCAAGAAGCAATTGACCGGAGCAAAGGTAGGAGATACCTTTGATGTCAATCCACATAAAGTCTCTCATGGACATGACGACCTAGCAAAAATGCTAGGAGTGACCCATTCCGAAGTACACGACATCAAAACAAATTTTCGATTCGAAGTCAAAGAAATTAAGCGATTGACTCCTCACGAAAACAACCAAGCCCTTTGGGACAAAGTACTCGGAAAGGATGTCGTCAATTCCGAGAAGGACTTTCGAGAAAAGGTTTCCGAAGAGCTTCATCAACAATTTGATCGCGATGCCGAACAGATTTTCCGACGTCGCTTTGTCGTTGATTTGATTGAACACATGAAGATCCAAATGCCTGATGCATTTCTCAAGCGCTGGATCCAGATGAACAATGAAAATCCATTGACAGATGAGCAGTTGGAAAAGGAGTACCCTAGTTATGCCGACAGCATGCGCTGGCAGTTGCTGCAACAAGCGGTAATGAAGGACGCCGACATGCGCGTAACGATGGAGGAAGTTGAGGAAGAAGCCAAACGAGTTATTGGAGCGCAGTATGCCCAATATGGCATGCCGCTCGAAGGTGAGATGCTCGACAATTTCGCGAAGAATGCACTTTCCAATGAAGAGGAGCGTCGTCGAATCGCCGACATCGTCATCGAGCGGAAAGTCGTGGATAATCTCTTGCCTCGCGTGACCATCAAAGAAAAGTCCGTGAGTTTTGAGGAGTTCGCAAAAGTGGCCGCTTCGGTGCGATAGGTCGCCCGCAATCCTCGTTTTTCTTCGAATCGTTCACAAAACCATCCCCTCCGTGGGCAAAAGGCACTTGATGAGAAACCAATCAGGTGTATTTTTGGACTCATGACTGATCGCAACGAATTCCTCAAGTACGCGGTAAAGGACCGTGGCATGAGCAGCCAAACCGTTCGAGATTATATCTCGCACGCTTATGGTCCAGAAAATTTAACCCGAACTGTAATTGAAGAGCGACAAATGCCATTTCGTGAGGTGGATGTTTTCTCACGATTGATGGCCGATCGCATCATTTTTTTGGGAACGGGCATTGATGATTACATCGCCAATGTGGTTCAAGCTCAATTACTGTTCTTAGAATCAACAGATGCGAGCAAGGACATCCAGATCTACATCAACTCACCAGGAGGTTCGGTCTACGCCGGCTTAGGTATTTATGATACCATGCAATACATCCGGCCCGACGTCGCTACCATCTGCACGGGTATGGCGGCATCCATGGGGGCGGTGCTCCTTTGTGCCGGAGCGGCTGGGAAGCGAACCGGACTCAAACACAGCCGTGTCATGATCCACCAGCCTTTGGGCGGAGCTAGCGGACAAGCATCAGATATTGAAATCACGGCTCGCGAGATCCAAAAATTGAAGAAAGAACTTTATGCCATCATCTCACATCACAGCGGACAAACTGAGAAAAAGGTTTGGAATGACTCGGATCGTGACTACTGGATGATTGCTTCTGAGGCGAAGGAGTATGGCATGATCGACGAAGTACTCGAGCGCAAATAAACTAGATCATGAGCGATCCATCCATTCATTGTTCTTTTTGCGGTCGAAGCAAGGAAGATGTTGACGTACTCATTGCAGGAGTCACGGGACATATCTGTGACTTGTGCATTGAGCAAGCTGATGGAATTTTAAAAGAAGAGCGCAAGCCCGAGTCTGGATCAAGTGATTTTCAGCTCAAACTTCCCAAGGACATCAAATCGCACCTCGACGACTACGTCATTGGTCAGGATGAGGCGAAAAAAACGATTTCTGTAGCGGTCTACAATCATTACAAGCGCATCCTCAATCCTGGAACAGTAAATGACATCGAAATCGATAAATCGAACGTCATACTTCTGGGTGAAACAGGCACGGGAAAAACGCTTTTGGCACGCACCATTGCAAAAATGTTGGATGTGCCATTTTGCATTGCAGACGCCACAGTACTCACCGAAGCAGGTTACGTTGGAGAGGATGTTGAGAGTGTATTGACCCGGTTATTGCAAGCTGCAGATTACAATGTAGAGCAAGCGGAGCGTGGCATCGTCTTCATCGATGAGATTGATAAAATTGCGCGCAAAAGTGACAACCCGTCCATCACACGGGATGTGAGCGGCGAAGGCGTACAGCAAGCATTACTCAAGCTACTCGAAGGTGCTGAAATCAATGTCCCCCCTCAGGGAGGAAGAAAACATCCTGAGCAAAAGCTAATCACCATCAACACCAAAAACATATTATTCATATGTGGCGGGGCATTTGCAGGCATTGAGAAGATCATCGAGCGCCGCATCAATCGCACCCCAATTGGATATCAGCAAAAAGGAGAACAAATTGCCGAGGAGGCTTTGCTCCAATTTGCCGCTCCAGCGGATCTTCGAAGTTTCGGCTTGATTCCCGAATTGATTGGTCGCTTCCCAGTATTAACCTATCTGAACCCATTGGATGCAGGTGCCTTGCGCCAAATCTTGACCGAGCCCAAAAATGCCCTTTGCAAACAGTACATCGAATTGTTTCGCATGGATGGCATCGCGCTTCATTTTGATGCTTCCGGATTGGATTACATGGTAGAAAAAGCCGTTGAATTTAAACTGGGAGCGCGAGGACTTCGGAGCATCATGGAAGCTGTATTGAATGATGCCATGTTCGAATTGCCTGGCAGCGACCAAAAAGAACTAAAAGTCACTCGAAATTTCGCACAGCGTCAATTTGATGATGCTCAGCAAACAGGGTTGCGCGTGGCCTAAGAAGTGATGGCCAAGAAGGAAACGCCATTGATGCAGCAGTACAATCGGGTGAAATCAAAATACCCGGAAGCGCTGTTGTTATTTCGGGTGGGGGACTTTTACGAGACCTTTGGAGAAGATGCTATAGTGGCCGCCGAAGTACTGGACATCGTTCTAACGAAAAGAGGAAACGGCAGCGCCAGTGAAGTCGAACTTGCTGGATTTCCGCATCACGCGTTGGACAATTACCTGCCGAAATTGGTGCGATCAGGTCATCGAGTGGCCGTTTGTGATCAATTGGAAGACCCCAAAAAAGCCGTAGGAATTGTGAAAAGGGGCGTGACCGAATTGGTCACTCCAGGTGTTGCTTTTCACGACCAAGTGCTGAATGCTCGATCGGATAATTACCTCGCGGCCGTGCACTGGAACAAAGACCAATATGGTCTGGCTCTTTTGGATATATCTACTGGGGACTTCGCGGTATCTGAAGGATCCAAGTCGCTCATCGACCGATTGTTACGAGCCCATCAACCTACCGAAGTCCTCTGCCTCAAGAACCAGGTGACCGAATTTCGAGATTCGTTCGGTGCCGATTGGCACATGAGCCGTTTGGATGATTGGATTTTCAAACCTGATTACGCCGAAGAGCGCATTCAAAAGCAATTTGAAAATGAATCATTGAAAGGATTTCAACTGGACGAACGGCCCCTCGCTTTGCTTGCAGCAGGAGCAGTATTGTACTACTTGAATCATGCCAAACACGAGAGGCCACAAAACGTTCGGACCATTCGCATTCTGCGTGAGGACGGCATCTTATGGATGGATCGATTTACCATTCGCAACTTGGAACTTGTTGCATCGAATCATCCGGATGGGACGTCCTTGGTCAAAACCATCGATCGCACCGGTTCACCCATGGGCGCAAGAAAATTGCGTCGTTGGATTATCATGCCGCTAACCGACATGAACTCCATCAATGAACGTCTCGATGCAGTTGAACGCATCAATCAAAATGAATTGATCCGCGAATCGCTTCAAAAAGTTTTCCGGTCAACGGGAGACTTGGAGCGCCTCGCCTCCAAAGCAATTACAGGCAGAATCAATCCACGAGAACTTGGTCAACTCCGAAATGGATTGCATTCTGTTCAACAAATTGCTGTTATCGGAGAGGGAGAAACAGAATTATTGCCCTACCTAGAACGCTTGGTTCCCTGCAATGCATTGCATGAACGATTGGATCGCGAACTGGTAGAAGAACCCCCGATGAATCCTTCAAAGGGAATGATCATCAGGGAAGGAGTTCATCCAGAACTTGATGAGTTGCGCTCTCTTAAGTCCAACGCCAAAGCTACATTGGATGAGATTTGCAGGAGAGAGATGGAAGCCACAGGAATCACTTCCCTGAAAATCGCCTACAACCAAGTTTTCGGATATTATCTAGAAGTCCGCAATACGCACAAGGACAAAGTTCCTGAGGAATGGATTCGAAAGCAGACTTTGACTCAAGCAGAGCGGTACATCACAGAAGAACTCAAAGCGCTTGAAATCAAAATCCTCGACGCCGAAGAGCGGGTGGCACAATTGGAATTGGAGTGTTACCATGCTTTGGTTGCTGCGGCAGCGGCCGAAATTCAACATTTACAGGAAAATGCACAGGTCATTGGAGATTTAGATGCACTTTCCAGCCTGGCGCAGGTAGCCGTCGACTTCGATTATGTGCGACCGAGGTTTCACGACCAGACAAGCATCAACATCAAAAATGGTCGCCATCCCGTCATTGAAAGAACGCTCAAGCCCGGCGAGACCTATGTCGCCAATGATGTAACGCTTGGAAAAGACGGTGCCCAAATCCTGATGATCACCGGTCCCAACATGGCGGGAAAATCAGCTCTGTTGAGGCAAACTGCGTTAATCTGTCTAATGGCGCAGATGGGTGGGTTTGTGCCAGCAAGTGCCGCAGATCTGATGGTGCTCAATCGCATTTTCACTCGAGTCGGGGCCTCCGACAATATCTCATCAGGTGAATCAACCTTCATGGTAGAAATGAATGAAACGGCTGCGATTTTGAATAACCTCACCGATCGCAGCCTGGTACTTCTGGACGAAATCGGACGCGGAACGAGCACCTATGATGGAGTGAGCATCGCTTGGTCCATCGCCGAATACCTTCACGAACATCCTTCCAAAGCGCTGACACTCTTCGCTACGCATTACCATGAGTTAAATGCCATGCAAGATCAGTTTGACCGAATTGTCAATCTAAACGTAACGGTTCGTGAAGTCAATGGTCGCATTGTTTTCCTTCGAAAGCTAGAGCCAGGAGGGAGCAATCACTCCTTTGGAATTCATGTTGCGCAGCTAGCTGGCATGCCCAAGCAAATCTTGACACGCTCAAAGGAAGTTCTGAAACAATTGGAATCAAGCCGAAAGGATTTAGAATCCCAGAAAACGCCACAAGTCGCGATTGAAAAATCTGTGGAAGACACGGAGGTTCAATTGAGTTTTTTCCAGTTAGATGATCCGGTTTTAGAGCAAGTGCGCGACCAATTATTGGATCTTGATATCGATAACCTTACCCCCGTTGAGGCCTTGATGAAATTGAATGAAATAAAGCGTGTAGTAGCTGGAGCAAAGAATTCCACCAAACGCGTCTGAATTTTGGAATGTCAGAGTGTTGCGAGCAACAAATCCAGCTCTTTGTGTGGCAATCCTGACTCTTCTGCCAAACCTCGATGGGTCAAACAACCATTGAACATGTAGACCCCGGAGCGGGCCAATTGATTCTTCCGAATCGATGATTCTACACCCCCGTCCGCAGCAAAATCCAAGAGCAGCGGAGCCATGATGTTGCTTAGCGCTTTTGACGCCGTGCGGCTCACCCTCGACGGCATATTTGGAACACAATAGTGGATCACATCCAATTCCGTGTAGGTCGGTCGTTCATGCGAAGTGACACGGCTCGTTTCGAAACATCCACCACGATCGATGGTCACATCCACCACCACTGTACCCCGACGCATCCCTGCCACCATCGGCTCAGAAACGACGAGCGGGGCGCGTTGACCAGACCCACGAATGGCACCGATGGCCACATCCGCCGTTTTCAGCGCCTCTTGCAAAACGGAAGGTTGAACCGTCGAAGTCCACAACCGTTGGCCCAAGGCATTTTGTAATCGAATCAGGCGATGCGGACTGTTGTCAAATACCTTGACCGCTGCACCTAAACCGATTGCTGCGCGAGCTGCAAATTCCCCAACCGTTCCCGCACCGATAATCACCACTTCCGTCGGTCGCACGCCAGAGACACCTCCAAACAAAGTTCCTCGACCCTCTGGCCCCGCCAAGAGTTCTCCGGCAATCAATACAGCCGAATTTCCCGCTATTTCACCCATAGCCCGAACCAAAGGATAAATGCCATTATCGTTTTGCAAGAAATCCCATGCAATCGCTGTAGATTTTTTCTTTATCAAGGCTTCCAGCAGTCCCTCCGATTGAACGGTCCACTGCAAGGCACTGATGATGGTTTGGCGCATGCCCATCAATTCAACCTCTTCCAAAGTCGGTGGCTCAACCTTGATGACCATGCCCGTTTGAAAGACTTGTCTGCGATCATAAACGATACGTGCGCCCGATTCACTGTAATCGGTATCGGTGTAATGAGCCTGATTTCCAGCACCTGTCTCGACCAACACTTGATGACCTCGAGCGACCAAAAGTGCTACAGCCTCTGGAACCAGTGCAACCCTTTTCTCCTGAAAACTCTCCTCCTTTGGAATGCCGATAACCAATTCGCTGTTGCGCTCAGAAATCTGCAACACCTCTTCTTGTGGAAGCAAAGCAGCCTCACGGGCAAGGGATTGAATTCGTTTGCTTTGATTACTCATCGAGGGCAAAATACTACACAGGAGATTGCTCCGTATCTCGAATTGAAAGAATTAGTTTTCTTTTCCCATCATGCTGTTCGCCTTCTACCACTATTTGGAGCAGTATCGTTTGTTCTGGAAGCAAGCCTGGCGCTTGTTCCGGCCATTCCACAAAATTCAAAGCAACATCATCGAAATATTCCGTTAGTCCCAAATCCCATGCTTCTTCTTCATCAACGAGTCTGTATAGATCCAAGTGATAAATCTTATTCGCACCTTGAACATAGCATTGTACCAAACCAAAGGTGGGGCTTACCGCTTCATCATCAAATCCCCATGCATCGACTATCGCTTTGACCAGCGTGGTCTTTCCCGCACCCATTTCTCCTTGTAAGGCCACCACACCATAAGGGAAGCCATCCTTTTCAAATCCCAAGGCGCCAGTGAGAATTGACTTCAATTCAGTCGCCACCGAGGGCAATTCTCGAATCCCAAATGAAGCCGACTCCCAGAGTTTTTTGAGTAGTATCTGAGTTTCCATGACCCGCAGTTAGTTCGGATCCAGTTCAATCCATGGAATGATCACTTCTTCGAGTGAAATCCCTCCATGTTGGAAGGTATCCCGGAAATACTGGGCAAAATGATTGTAATTGTTCGGATAAACCAAAAAGTCGTCTTCACGAGCAAAAATGTACGCGCTGCTCACTTGAGGTCTCGGCAACCCTGCCGCTTCTGGATCCCTCAATTCAAAAACATCATCTCCATCATACCCCAGATTACGGCCCACCTTGTAGCGAAGATTGGTATTCGTCGAGCGCTCACCTTTGACTTTGATGGGATTGTTCACCCGGACGGTTCCATGGTCGGTCGTGATGATGACTCGGGCACCTTGATCTGCCATTCGGCCTAGCAACTCCTTGAGAGCACTGTGCTCAAACCACGATAAAGTCAATGAACGATAAGCCGCTTCGTCCTCGGCGAGCTCTTTGAGCACTTCCATTTCGGTTCGAGCGTGGGAAAGCATGTCCACAAAGTTGTAGACCACAGCGGTGAAATCATTGTCTTTGGTCTGATGAAACTGGTCCATGAAGCGCTTACCAGCAGCTAAATTAGCCACCTTGTGGTAGGTGCTCTTGCCCTTAAAATCCATCCGGTTCAACAATGCAGAAAGCAACTCTCCTTCGAACTTGTTTTTACTTCCCTCTTCATCTTCTCCAATCCAAAATTGAGGGTACACCCGAGCAATTTCTGCTGGAGACAGACCTGCAAATAGCGCGTTACGAGCGTACTGCGTAGCCGTTGGGAGCATCGAATAATACGTTTCATCATGAACCACATCAAAACGACTTAGCAAAAGCGGTTCAATCATCTTCCATTGATCAAAACGAAGGTTGTCAATGACCACGAGGTATACCTTCTGCCCATCCTTCAATTCCGACCATACCCTTGGCAATCGCTCTGGCAACAATCGGTGCGATAACAATGGAACCCCTTCTCCTGGACCCGCCATCCATTCGGCATAATTCTGCTCGTAAAACTTTCCAAATTGGCGATTCGCATCCTTGTATTGCATCTCCAGGATATCCTTCATTCCATCATCTTCCGACTTTTCCAATTCCAATTTCCAATGCACCAAACGCCGAAAAATTGACGCCCATTCACTCGCACTCAAGGGGCCCATCAATTGCATCGACAGGTCTCTGAATTCTCTTTGGTAATCGGACATGGCCTTCTCTGAAATCAATCTCCCTTCATCCAGATTTTTCTTAATCGCCAACAAAATTTGATTCGGATTCACCGGTTTGATGAGGTAATCACTGATTTTCGACCCAATTGCCTCTTCCATGATGTGTTCTTCCTCACTCTTGGTGATCATGATTACTGGCAGGTGCGGCCGGTGCTCTTTCAATCGCTGAAGGGTTTCAATCCCATTCAGTCCTGGCATTTGTTCGTCTAAAAAAACCAAGTCAAACACCTCTTCTCGCAACCTTTCAAGTGCCTCAACTCCACTATTCACAGGTGTGATGTGAAACCCTTTTCCTTCCAAAAACAAAATGTGCGGTTTGAGCAAATCTATTTCATCATCCGCCCATAGGATTCTTGGTGTTCGTTGCATTTGGAATAAGGTGAGTTCAAAAATACGGCGGTACCCGCTATGTCAAGTTAACTTGCACGCGGTATTAACGCCAAAGTTTCAAGCACCATATGCCGTGATCCCATGACAAATCACAACAAACACAAAATCCTCAATGATCCGGTGTACGGGTTCGTCACGATTCAACATGAATTGAGCTTCGATTTAATGAATCACCCCTATGTTCAAAGGCTGCGAAGAATTTCCCAACTCGGCTTATCCCATTTGGTGTATCCTGGAGCTGTCCACAACCGATTTCATCATGCCATTGGTGCACTTCATTTGATGCAAGAAGCGATAGCGGTCTTAAGAGCCAAAGGGGTTGAGATCAGCAAAGACGAAGCGGAAGGCGCTTGTGCGGCTATCCTACTTCACGACGTTGGACATGGTCCATTCAGTCATGCCCTCGAACACAGCATTGTGAAAGGTGTCCACCACGAAGACATCAGTGCGCTGATCATGGCCAAGCTCAATGATGAATTCAATGGCGCACTTGATACGGCCATCGCTATCTTCAATGATCATCATCCCAAGGCGTTTCTTCATCAATTGGTTTCCTCTCAGTTGGACATGGACCGAATGGATTATTTGGCAAGAGACAGCTTTTATTCAGGTGTCGCGGAAGGAAAAATTGGAAGCGACCGCATCATCAAGATGCTCGCGGTGGAGAATAACGAAATTGTCGTTGAGGAAAAGGGAATTTATTCAATCGAAAAATTCTTGATGGCGAGGCGGTTGATGTATTGGCAAGTGTACTTACACCGAACCGTTTTGTGCGCCGAATTCATGCTTATGAACGCCTTAAGACGAGCAAAAGAATTGGCCCAAGCAGGGGATGAAATTTTCACTACTCCAGCTTTGGGGGTTTTCATTCATGAATCCCTGGATCGAGCAAAATTCCTCGCAGATGAACAAATCTTGCAGCATTTCTGTGACCTGGATGATAGCGATGTTTTGACTTGCCTGAAGGTTTGGCAGAACCACGAAGACTTCGTTCTCAGCGACTTAAGCAGGCGGATTGTTCATCGAGATTTATTCCGAATCGAGCTTCAACGAGAATCTTTTGGAGATGCTGAAATTGAAAATTGGACTCGTCAAGCCTCCAATCAATTGGATCTGCCAGTTGATCAGGCCGCCTATTTCATCATCAATGACCGCATCAGCAATCAATTGTACGAATACGGTGGAATCTCCATCCAATTGAAAAAAGGAGGCCTCGCCGACTTTGCCGATGCATCAGACCAATTGAGCCGCGAAATTTTGATGCGGAGCGTAGCGAAATCGTTTGTGTGTTATCCTAAGGAGTTGACCTTGGATTGACTTCGATTTCCTCCCCATCATTGTTGTAGAAGTGAGACTCCAGGAGCTCCATCGACGAGTTGGATTCGATGTGCAGCTTGATTCCATAATTACGCTGCCATTGCCTGTGCAAATTATTCCACCATCCTTGTTTCACATACGCTTCAATGATGGGATGGAGCATGACCGTGAGCCGCTGATGCGATCCTTTTGATGTTATTTGGTGAATGGCCGATTCGATTGAATCCGTAATCAGGATAGAAGCCTGCACATTACCGGTTCCATCACAGGTCGGACATTTTTCTGAAGTCTTGACTTCGGCGACGGGACGCACCCGCTGTCGCGTCATTTCCACCACTCCAAAACGACTCGGAGCTAGAATGTTGTGTTTGGCTTTGTCCGATTTCATCGCCTCTTTCAAAGCAGTCAGCAGCTCCTTATTATGCTCACGCTTGGCCATATCGATGAAATCGATGCATATGATACCACCCATGTCACGTAATCTGAGGACCCGGGCGATTTCTTTGCAACATTCCAAATTCGTTTGGAGGGCATTCTCTTCTTGATCTTTGGCTCCAGCCTTTCTTCCACCGCTGTTGACGTCGATGACGTGCATAGCTTCGGTTTGTTCAATGATCAAGTACGCTCCGCTCTTGAGATTCACCTGCTTTCCAAATGCCGCTTTAATCTGACGGTGAATGGAAAGGGTATTAAACAAATCCCGGTCACGAGAAACCTTTACAATGTCTCCTTTGTCAGAACGTATGCCCTGCAAGTAAGTCTTGATCTCATCACCAATTCGTTCATCATTCACACGAATACTCGTGCAATCAGAAGTGAGGACATCACGAAGAACTGCATTGGTTTTGTTCAACTCCCCAAGAACACGTTTTCCAGGTTTGGCGTTCCGCAATTTCTTGTGCATTTCTCCCCACCGCTTCACGAGATCTTCCAAATCGGTATGGAGATCGGCTGCGCCTTTATCTTCAGCAACTGTGCGAATGATAATTCCAAAGCCTGGAGGACGAATGCTCATCATTAAACGCTTCAACCGCTTGCGCTCGGTCTCCGATTTAATTCTTCCAGACAGCGAAACTTTGTCACTGAAAGGAACCAAAACGATGTAGCGACCGGGCAAAGTCACTTCCGCCGTTAACCTTGGTCCCTTCGAACTGATGGGTTCCTTCGCGACTTGCACCAAAACCAACTGAGAAGCTGAAACTTCATCTTTGATTTTACCTTTCTTATCGATTTCGGGATCTTTTGTGAAATTCCCCAAATCCGGAACAGGTTGTTTGCCTTGCATAACCCGCTTGGCATAACGCTGTTGCGTTCGATAATGCGGTCCTAAATCGAGGTAGTGCAAGAAGGCATCCCGTTCGTGGCCCACATCAACGAATGCCGCGTTAAGACTGGGCAATACCTTCCTGACTCGGCCCAAGAATATATCTCCAACCGCGTAGCCATTGCTGCCTTGGTCACGGTGGAGCTCCACCAGTTGACCATTTTCCAACAAGGCAATTTCCACTTTCCCTGAAGTGGAATTAATGACCAATTCTTTGCTCACGCAGGAATCGGATAATCACATCAAAGTGATGAACTGTCGGGAAAAACCCGACAGAACATTACTTCTTCTTGTGACGATTTTTGCGCAATCTCTTCTTCCGCTTGTGAGTCGCCATCTTATGACGCTTACGTTTTTTACCGCTTGGCATGATCTAATTTTTTATTCGTTTGTTCCGGCTGTATTGCCAGATTCTAATCTTGAAATGAATTCTTCTACCCTTGCCGAAACAACCGCATCAGGTGCGTAAGGTAGGTATTCTTTGTATCGGATGATTGCTGCCTCCGCCTTTCCCATTGCTTCATAACAGCGCGCTGTAAAAAACAGACCGTTTGCATACGAAGAATCTGCTTTCATCACAGACTCAAAACCCACCACCGCGCGGTCGTAAGCAAGCTCCTCCATATCCAACAGTGCAAGCTGCCAGGTCGCTTCAAGGTGGCTAGGATCTATTGTCAGAGCCTCTGAAAATCGCTCCCGCGCTTTATCCAACTGTCCGCTTTGAATCCCAAAAATTCCAAGCCAAACCACAGCATCAACATTCGGGGGATCCCCTTCAGCCAATTCTCTTAGCGCTAGAATCCCTTCCATGGGATTTTCTCCTGAAACTTTTGCAACTGCAGCTTCGACTGGATCAGCCTCTCCTGCAACTGCAGCTTCAATTGGATCAACTTCTCCTGCTGACGCCGACGCTTCCGAAATCATTTCCATTGATGGCGCCACAGACTCCATTGTTTCTGCCACTGCCGGTTTCCTCGGCATTAACATTACTCCAAGGATCAGGATGGCACCAACACCAACGGTAAGAATGATTTCCGTCTGACGGCTCATATCATCAATCGACTTTGACCTGCGATTTCACATTGTCTACAAAATCCTTCGCTGGTTTGAACGACGGTATGTTGTGCGCTGGAATTTGGATTGATTTTTTCGCCAGGATATTTCGCCCTGTCTTTGCAGCCCGAGTTTTAATCACAAAACTACCGAACCCTCTCAGGTACACATTTTCTCCGCCTTCAAGGCTATCTCGAACAGAGCGCATGAACGCCTCTACTGTTGATTGTACATCGTGTTTTTCCATACCGGTTTCCTCGGCGATTCTGTGAACGATATCCGCTTTCGTCATCTTGGTTCGTAGGTTTATCTCGTTAAAATAATTCTCCCTCCTCTGAAAAGGGGTGCAAAAATAGGGCTATTCCGCTGAAAACGAAAAAGGTGATGCGAGAGATTTTATCGAAAAATCCCAAAAGCGAATGGATAAATGACCGCCATAGATTATTGAATTGGTTCGAAACGAATCAGCGCTCCCTGCCATGGAGGGAAACTCCATCCATTTATACCATTTGGCTTTGCGAAATCATCATGCAACAAACACGCATCGATCAAGGCATGGAATATTGGAATCGATTCGTCGAACAATGGCCCACTGTTCATGACTTGGCCAATGCCGATGAGAATGACGTTTTAAAAATGTGGCAAGGGCTCGGTTACTACAGCCGCGCAAGAAACCTGCACCGAGGCGCCAAAATGATTTCTACCGAATTCAACGGTGAATTTCCCAACAACGCAAAAGCATGGCAAAAAATCCCCGGCGTTGGTCCGTACACAGCTGCAGCAATCAGCTCGATTTGCTTTGGAGAGGCCACTCCAGCAATCGATGGGAACGTCTACCGAGTCCTAAGCAGGTATCTCGATGTTGTTGAGCCTATTGATCGACCGGCCGGTAAAAAACCCATTGAGGACTTTTCCAATGAATGGATTGACCGAAATCAACCAGGCAAACACAACGAATCCCTCATGGAGCTAGGGGCTTTGATTTGTACCCCACGCAATCCCAAGTGCCTTGACTGCCCTCTTCAAGAAGGATGTAAAAACTTTCAAACCACCCCGGGAACAACACCCATGCCACCGATAAAAGCTGGGAAAACGCCCGTGAAACCGTTGCACATTGCTTTTCACGTTGTGACTGACGGTGAAAGGGTTTGGATGCGCCAAAGGGGAAATGGAAGTTTCTGGGCGCAGCTTTGGGAATTCCCTTCAACCGAATCAGCACAAGCAACCGATTTTCCAGATTTTCCATTTAAGCCAGGAAAATCATCTATTGTGGGCATTGGAAAATGGAACACTCCCTTTCAACACATTCTCAGCCACCGGCGACTAACGTGTGAGTTCTGGGTTTGGAAAACCAATGCCGGATTTAATCCAAAAGAAGGTTTGTGGCTATCATGGGATGAAGCCAGAGCGTTGCCCATTCCTCAGGCCATTGACAGATTTTGGCATGAGATTGAAAATTCTCATCGGCAAAACGAGAGGAGCTAAAGACTGTTGATTTACATTTGAATTATGGCTGGCATTAATAAAGCAATTTTGGTAGGCAACCTGGGTAAAGATCCCGAAATGCGATACACTCCAAACGGGGTTCCTGTATGCTCATTTCCAATGGCGACCTCTGAAACTTACAAGGACCGAAACACCGGCGAGCGCATCACCCAAACAGAATGGCACAACATTGTGATTTGGAGGGGAATGGCTGAAACTGCAGAGAAGTACCTCAAGAAAGGATCACAAGTTTTCATTGAAGGAAAAATCAAGACGCGTTCCTGGGAAGATCAACAAGGTCAGAAGCGTTACACCACAGAAATCGTCGCGGATGTTATGCAGTTGCTCGATCGTCCAAATCAACCCACCACGAGCAACGGTCCAGATGCACGGATGACGACGAACGTGCCTTCAGAAAGCATCCAATCTGAAGCTGTCTCGAGTCCCGTCACCCCTGCCGAGCATTCGAATCCAGGGGACGATCTGCCGTTCTAATCGCAGGATGCATTCGTGAAATTCCTCGCCCTGGCATTGTTGCTTTCATCTTTTCCTGAAGCATTGATTTCGGTAGCTCCTTTTGTGCTTATCGGGATATTGCTCATCATTAGTGCCCTCGTCTCCGGATCAGAAGTGGCTTTTTTTGGTCTTACTCCTGCTGATTTATCTGCCCTCGAAGGACAAAAAGAATCCGACCAATCGCCCTCTGCAGAACGTGTCATTGAATTACTCAAAAGGCCGGACCCAGAACGCGCACCAAGGCACTTATTGGCAACCATTTTGGTCTTGAACAACTTGACCAACATCATCATCATTCTTGTGTCTACCGTGGTCATGGAGCAACTGTTCCCAGTCACTTCATTAGAGCCTTGGGTGTATTGGACATTGCATGTTGGAGCGGTGACATTTTTGATTGTCTTGTTCGGCGAAGTCGTTCCGAAAGTATACGCAACCTCGCATCGCGTTCAATTCGCACGATTCATGTCCGGGCCCTTGATGATTAGCCGGAAAATGCTCGTTCCAGTTTGGAAGCCCCTAGTAAAATTGGGGAACTGGGTGGAGAAAAAGGTCGAAGTCCCTACTGCTGATTTGTCAGCCGCTGACCTCGAGCAAGCCCTTCATCTTACAGCAGATGAGGAAAGGACGGACGAAGAACAGAAAATTCTTGAAGGCATTGTAACCCTTGGCACCAAAGACGCCAAGCAAATCATGACTGCGCGAACAGACATGGAATCCATCAGTTCTTCGGAATCGTGGGACCAGTTGCGCGCCCAAATCATTGAATCAGGCTATTCGAGGATACCCGTCCACGACGGATCACAGGATGAGATCTTAGGAGTACTGCATACGAAGGATCTATTGCCACACTTGGGTGATGAAGAGGTCAACTGGATGGAGTTGATGCGCCCGGTTTATTTCATTCCTGAAAACAAAAAAATCGACGACTTGATGCGAGAGTTTCAAGAGCGTAAAACCCACATTGCCATTGTGGTTGATGAATATGGCGGAACCAGTGGAATCATTACCTTGGAAGACATCATGGAGGAAATTGTTGGTGAGATCTCCGATGAGTTTGATGCAGAAGAGATCGCCTACTCTCGACTGGATGATCGAACGTTTGTAATTGAAGCAAAAACTGCTCTGATCGATGTGTATCGAATTGTCAACCTTGAAGACGAAATGTGGGAAGCCGCGAAAGGAGAAAGCGACACGTTGGGTGGTTTCATCACCGAGCAAGCCGGTCGGATACTCAGGAACGGCGAATCCATCCTTTTTGAGGGGGTTGAATTGAAAATTGATGCGGCGACACCGAGAAAACTGCTCCGTGTCAAAATCACCCTTCCCGAAAGCGAAAAGGATGCCTAGACCAAGTCGAAAGGGATTGAACTGGGTGTATGCTGTCGCAGCAATTGGATTATTCTTTGCTCAAGGCTGCAGCGAACCAACCATCCCGAAGCCTCATGGATACCCCAGAGTTGATTTGCCAGAACACGAATACCGCGTTCATACGGATTCTTGCGGATTTGCCATGGAAATCCCCAGTTATGGCAGCATCAAACACGTGACCAATCCTTGGCAAACAAACGACTCGAATTCTTCGTGCTGGTTAAACCTGGAACTGGGTCGCTTCCAAGCCACCGTGCATTGCACATACTTCGCTCTGGACAATACAGACCAACTCAACACGTTCTTTGAAGAATCGCACAGCGCAGTGTTTTCTCATGACATCAAGGCTACATCCATCGCAACGAAATCCTTCGAATTTCCAGACCGCCGAGTGAGTGGATTGATGTATGAACTTGGAGGGCCTGTGGCAAGTCCGGTTCATTTCTTTGCAACGGACTCGGTCCAGAATTTTATGCGCGGATCCTTGTATTTCGACCACTTGCCAAATCCTGATAGCTTAGAGCCTTCCTTGAATCATGTCACTCAGGACATCATTCACCTCATCGAATCCTTGAACTGGATTACATCATGAATGAATCCGTTTGGATCATCGATTTTGGCAACACCCGCCAAAAGTTGGCTGAATTTGTCGACGGCGATTTTGTTCAGGCTTGGGTGAATGACGATGCACTTGAACGGGCTCAATTGGCCCAACAAAACCAGCAACTGCCGGGAGACATTTTCGTCGCATGTACCGGGACCATGAGCGAAGAATGGGAGCAAATGCTGGGTTTCTTGAAACAGGATGAATCCAAAAATTGTCGGGTCTTTCAAGTGAGCAATGCACATGAACTCCCGTTTCAAGTGGAATACGAATCCCGCGCCACATTGGGGTTGGATCGGCTAGCCAATGCCGCAGGGGCAGCAGCAGTTGATGATGAATCCGACTGGCTCATCATCGACATGGGCACATGCATCACCGCAGATTTGGTCTCTAACAAGGCATTTATCGGCGGCTCCATATCCCCTGGAATTGACTTGAGACTTCGCTCCATGTATGCAGGGACAGCTCAATTGCCCTATATCGAAAATTGGAGGGACATCGCTTTGGAAGGAGTTGCAATCCACCTCGGCCACAACACGACAAGCGCGCTAATCGCAGGAGCCATCGGGGGTGTTCAATCTGAACTCATCCAACGCATCCACGCATTCTCAAAAGAATATCCGGGCATGAAAGTTGCATTGACGGGTGGAGACGCAAAATACTTGCAACTCCACGAGGACTTCACGATTTTTGCCGACCCAAACCTGACCTTGAAAGGGTATTTTGAATTGTATAAACGCCTGATCAAGCAGAATTGAGCCCATGCTGTCAACGAAAACAACGCCAAAAATCGCTGCCTTTGAAACACAAGCCAAAGGGGAATTGTGGTCGCCAAAAGTGTTGACACTGAGTTTGATCGCTTTCTTGTTTTTCATGCCCAATGCTTGGGGTCAGCAATCCGAACTTTCGCCCTATTCGCGGTATGGATTCGGCTTGATTGGTCAATTGCACACCCCGGTATATGCGGGGTTGGGCGGAATGGAAACGACGCTCGTCAATGGATATCAATTCAACCCAAACAATCCTGCCTCGGCTACATTCCTGAATCAGACTACTTTTCAATCTTCCGCAATCGGATCACGGATGCGATTGGAGCAAGGTGATGCGCCCAATGCAACAGCTGCCTTTGGTTCTCCTGGCCCATTCGGACTTGTGGTCAAAAAACAATCGGGGAAAAACGCTTTCATACTGGGAGCAAGTCCATATAGCAATTCAGGTTTTGTAATAACCCGCAATACCGATATCGAAGGTATCGGAACGACGCAGGAACGCTATGAAGGCGAAGGTGGGCTCAATAATTTTAATTTGGGGTGGGCTCATGTAATTCAAGGAACACGTTTTGTAGAAGCTGGACCCAATGACAGCCTCCGTATTCAAGGCAATGCCCTTCACCTGGGAATACAAACCCAATACCTTTTTGGGCAAATTAGCCGGACTTCCACGGTGGATATCATCGACCCAACTTTCCTAGATCACCGAAGCCAATTTGCCGCTCAGCATCGAAGCATTACTGCCAATATTGGAGTCATCTACAACCAATTGCTCTTTGCACGTTACAACGCATTGAAAGATTTTGAAAAAAGCTGTTCCATCCGAATGGGGGCAGTGTTTTCTCCAGAGACCAATTTGCACAGCACTGTCAGAACCATCGATGAGACAACCCAAACACTGGGTGGGATTCCGGTGAGTTTGGATACCGCTTTCTTCAGCGAACAAATTGGATTTCGCGGCCGAATGCCACAGTCATTGAGCATCGGGAGCAGCGTCCATTTCGATCGCGCTGACGGGATGCGTTGGGCTGCAGGTGTGGAGTTCAAATCCACGCGGTGGAGTCAAGTCTCTGCTGATTTGCCAGCCGGCATGTTGGCAGAAGGAATGGAATGGGTTGATTCAGAATCCTTTCACATGGGTCTCTCATTCAATCTAGGGAATCCGGAACAACGCCACCCCACGTGGGGAAAAGCAACCTACCGATTGGGAATGAACCAACAATATCAGCCCTACCAAATCAATGGGTCACCGATTCTTGCACAATCCTTTACTGGAGGGGTAACCATACCAATGGTGGGCAGCCGATCAATGAGCAGAATTCATTTCGGCACGGAACTTGGAGAAAGAACTACCGAAGCAGGTGCATTAAAAGAATCATTCATGAGAATTCACTTTGGTGTTTCATTAATGCCCTTTTTCAAGAACAATTGGCTGATACCGAGATTATATGATTAATGACAGAAAACCACGAACAATGAAATTGATCACCCGCACATTATTGGCGATGCTTGTGGCAATCCCATTGAATTCAATGGCACAAGACCGCTACGGAGAAACCGAAGAGCAACAAATCTTGTGCAAAGAAGCCATCAGTGTATACTCGAGCTACAAGAAGCAAAAGAATTACGAAGAAGCCTACATCCAGTGGAAAAAAGCATGCGATGTGTGCCCTCCAGATGCCCGAGAAGGCATGTATTCAGATGGGGTTCGTTTCATTAAAAATGAATTGGATAAAACCGATGATGCTGCCCGCACGCAAATTCTCCAAGACAGCATCTTTTGGTTGTATGATCAGCGCATGGAGATTTTCCCTGCAACGAGCAAGCGACCTAACAACCAGTGCATCATCCTAGCATACAAAGCCACAGATTACTATCGCATCTACGGCAAAGAGGGAGCGCCAGAGGCCAACGCCATGTTCAAAGAAAGCATTGATTGCCTACAAGCCGAATCTTCACCAGCCACGTTGAGCACATACTACGTTACATCATTTTACACCATGAAGTCCATGGAAAATGAGGAGCTAGCAAAGGCCAAACTCGGAGAAATGCTTACCGAATACCTCACCTTTATGGATTACATCGATGAGGGATCTGCGGCTGCAGCAGCGGCTGGAGATACTGATGGTGTTGAAGACTTTGATAAAGCACGAGGTAACCTGGATGAAGTTTTCGTGGCCATTGCACAGTGTGACGACATGGTTCCTGTATTGACCGGAAAAGTTGAATCTGACCCCGAGAATTTTGAACTGAAGAAAAAAGTTCTGCGCTTGCTCAATCAAAAAGACTGCGTCGATAACGAATTGTATCTCCCAGTCGCAATGGATGTGCACCGCGAAACGCCTAGCCATCCTTCAGCTTATGCCATCGGAAACCGACAAGCGAAAGAAAAGAATTTTTCCGAGGCATTCACTTACATGGAGGAAGCGGTTGAATTGTGTGGTGATTGTGATGAAAAAGAGTCTTACTTGCTCATCGCTGGAAAGATCGCTTCATACCTCGGTCGCTCCAGCACAGCCCGTTCATACGCGCAAAAAGTACTTGCAATCAATGGTGAAAGTGCCGAGGCATACATGTTAATAGGAGACGCCATTGCAGGATCCGCAAAAGATTGCGATGATGGAGCATTGGGGGCACGCCTTGCCTTCTTAAGAGCTTGCGATTACTACAACATGGCCATCAGCCGTGGCGATGCGGAAACCCAAGCGACAGCTCGGAAAAAATTAAGCGCCAACTCAAAACAATTTCCGAGCATGGATGAGATTTTTGCTGTCGGAAAGGGTAACGGAGATTCAGTCACCATTCCGTCAATTTCGGGATGTCCGTGCTCAGGCGAGACTACCACCATTCGCGTGCGTTAACAGTCGATTTTGAGATTGGGCTCAGCTCTAACAACTGCCAACCACTCACCATCAAGGGCATTATTGCTTTTGGGGTGGGTGGTTTTTTTGTTCCCCTCTTGCTCCAACGATGACGCTCAAATCTCAGCTGTTCAATCCGATGAGCGTATTCCAAACCAGGTGATTACGAATGGTACTTTCACGTATTCTGAGCGTGGCCAAATCGTCCACGAATTAAAAGCTGGTGAGCTTCGAAGAAAAGAAGGTGGAAATGCACAAAATCCGGAAGATGTTGTCGAAGTGCGTTCGGGATTTGAATTGTTTATTGGTGGAAATGCTCAAACGCATGAAGCGCACCTCTCTGCTGCATGGGCATCGCTTGATGAAAAAACACTTCGACTGGTCGCGAAGCACGGCGTTGTGTTGAGAAATACCGCCGGTGATGTCCTGAAAACGGAATATTTGGTTTGGTCCGAAGATTCGAATCGGGTTTGGACCAATCGTCCGGTAACCATTCAAACCAATGAAGGGTTGATTTATGGAGATGGATTGGAATCAGATGCCCGTTTTGAGAACTATCAAATTCTCAAACCCAGGGGAGAAATGATACTTGAAGGAGCTGAAAACCTGTAATTTCGCAACCGTTTGCATTCCATTTCCAGCCGCAATGAACCAAGAACAAATACTGAGAGTCAACAAAATCGCTGAGTTTTTCTGGCTCTTAATCATCCTTTGTTGCGTGATTGCTACATCGTATTTCATCTGGCGCGACGGGTGGGAACAACAAAAGCAAACGGTCGTCCTCCCATTACTTGCTGCAGCATGGTATGGATTCCGGCGGTTTTTTAGAAAAAAACTGGAACGAGGAAGTGCTGGACAAAATGATTAGGTTTGTAATAGACCCTGACCATGGATCCTGACCCCTCGAGTTCAATTATCATCATCGGTGTATCGCTGCTGGCATCTGCCTTTTTCTCTGGAATGGAGATGGCATTTGTTTCGGCAAATCGTTTACAGCTGGAACTGGACGCCAAAACCAACTGGCGCGGCAAAATCCTGACACACCTCTCTTCGCGTACCAAGCTATTTATAGCGACCATGTTGGTCGGTAACAATTTGGCCTTGGTTTTTTGCGGATTGGAATCCGGTGCCATCATCAGTGAGGCGATTTTTCAGGTAAGCGATTGGACAGAATCCACGTCACCTCTCCTGGTCTTAGCGACACAGACCATAATGACAACCTTGGTCATCCTCATCCTAGCCGAATTTATCCCAAAAGCGCTTTTTCATAGTCATCCGAACTTCTGGCTCAAATTCTTCGCCTTTCCGCTATTGATCATTCATTACATCTTGATGATTCCTGGGTTGGTGGTGGTTGGTCTCAGTCAGCTATCCATCGCCTTGGTGGGACGAAAAGTCAGTGAAGATGAAGGTGAACAAATGGGAGCCACGGACTTGGATCATTTCATTCGCGAAATGAGTGGTCGAATGGAACCGGAACAAGAACTGGAGCATGAATTGCAAATCATGCAAAATGCCCTGGAGTTCAACAAAGTGCTGGCCCGAGATTGCCTCATTCCGAGGAATGAAGTCGTAGCGGTTGATCTCGAAACTCCGTTGGAAGAGGTAAAGGATTTATTCATTTCCACCGGATTGAGTAAGGTGGTCGTTTATCGTGATGACATTGACCAGACCATTGGTTATGTCCATTCGAAGGATTTATTCAAAAATCCAGAATCCATCAAAACCATTCTGCATCCCACGTTCGTTGTTCCTGAGCCCATGCCTGCTGACGATGTTTTGAAGCGATTCATTCAGCGAAAAAGGCACTTAGCTGTAGTGGTCGATGAATTTGGCGGTACTTCAGGCATCCTGACCATGGAAGACATCATGGAACAATTGATCGGCGACATTGAAGATGAGCATGACAGTGAAGTGTTGATAGAAGAGGAATTAGATGATCGAACATGGCGATTTTCAGCCCGAATGGATGTGGAGGACCTGAACGAACGATTTGACCTCAACTTACCACTCAATGACGCCTATGAAACCCTCGGAGGTTTGCTTCTGCACCATGCTGAAGAAATTCCTGAGAGTGGGTTTACCGTGACCATTGGAAACGTGCATTTTACAGTGGAGGAAGTGAGCAGCAGCAAGATTCAAACCGTCATCCTTCAATCGTATCCAGAGGGCGATTTCTGAAACAATCCTCCCACGATATCCGTAATTTGCAAGGGTGCGTTAGGAATCACCCGCATTTTCGGGAAAAACCTTATCTTCGCAAACCTTTAAAAACTAGACACGCAAACCATGTCAATCATCAAACAAATTAGAGACAGACAAGGATTATTGGTAGCCGTCATTGGATTGGGAATGGGGCTCTTTATCTTGGGTGACCTTTTCTCTAGTGGAAACAATCAAGGCTCATCTGATAGTATTGGCGAAGTCAACGGCGAATCCATTTCCGCTAGGGAGTTTCAGATGGAAGTCCAAGAGCGACGCCGTATCGGTTTCAATGGTGACCAGTTGGCGAATGAAGTTTGGTCAGATATGACCACGGGTATTGTTCTTCGGGAAGACATCGAATCACTAGGATTGATGGTTAGTGACGAAGAATATGATGAAATGCTTTTCGGAACTGCCTTCTCAGCCTACCTCAATCAGGCATTCTACTCGAATAAAGATACCAAAGCTTTCTGGCAAGAAAATTTCCGGGCCATGCTTTTGAGTGATAAAGGAGTCCGCGATTTTTTGGCTTACAAGCGATTGATTGTCAAAAAGCGCGTAAAAGAGAAGTATGAAAAGTTGGTCACTCCAGGTATTTATTCCAACTCCCTCGAAGGAAAATACGACTACATCGGAGGCAGTGAAAAAGCCACATTCAATTACGTTCTCAAGGCATTCAACAAAATTGAAGACACCGAAGTCGAAGTAACAGATTCTGATGTGAAAGCATACTACAACGCGCACAAAGAGGACGCGGAATATGCGCAAAAGGCGGGCCGAAACATCACCTTTGTTCGGATCCCACTTCAAGCATCACCAGAGGATGCCCAGGCAATACAGGATGATTTGTCAGCATTGCGCGCAGCTTGGCTAAGCTCAAATGACAGCGACAGTTTGTTTGTCGCAACGGCAAACGATCAAGCTTTCACAGCTGCTTCTTTCAAACTCGCTGACGTAGAAATAGATGTGAACGAGGCGCAGTTTTTTACCGCACCGAAAGATTCCATCATTGGCCCTTACAAAAAGAATCAAACCTATCGTTTGTCGCGTGTGACAGAGCGATATAGCGAGCCAGATAGCGCTTCTTGCCGACACATTTTGTTGAAAGCGACCAATCCTGCTGACTCAGCAGAAATGGCCGAATTAATGCAACGTGCTGACAGTTTACAGCGTGTATTAAAGCGCGGAGGATCGTTTGAAGAATTGGCTTCCGAGTACAGTGAAGATCCCGGCTCCAAATCAACTGGAGGCTTTTATGATCTCTTCCCTCGAGGGAGAATGGTCGCACCGTTCGAAAACTTTTGTTTCGAAAATGCTCCGGGTACCCTTGGTGCAGTTGAGACTTCATTTGGCGTCCACGTGATTGAGGTGATGGAGCATACACAAAGCATTGAGCGAGCTCGCGTCGCAGTGATCGAACGAACGATTGAGCCCTCTTTAAGCACAGCTCGAGCTTCCTTTAACATCGCAAGGAATTTTGCCATTGCGGCAAATTCCAAAGAAGAATTTATGCAAGCCGCAGGAGACGCAGGCTATGCTACAAGTGAAGCATTGGATATTGAACGCAATGCCACCAATATCTCAGGTCTGAGAAATGCTGGCGAGTTGGTCAGTTGGGCATACAACGCCGAAGTTGATGAAGTATCAAATCCAGTACTCATCGACAAAAACTACGTGGTCGGCTATTTAGACCGAATCACGGAAAAAGGTGTTCCACCATTTGAATATGTGGAAAATGAGATGCGAACAGGTGCTGTGAAACAAGCTAAGGGCGAGTTGTATGCTGCAAAAATGGCTGAAGGAACATTGGAACAAATCGCGGAAGCTGTCGCAAGCACGGTAGAATCTGCTTCTGGCATCAGCCTCAAAAACCCTCGAATTTCGGAAGCGGGATCGTTGGGTGAGCCTGAAGTCGTGGGCAAAGCTTTTGCAATTCCAGTCGGGAACATTTCTGCGCCCATCATTGGAAACAATGGTGTTTGGGTCATCGCACCCACTCAGGTTTCCGAAGCCGTGGAAAAGACAGATTTCTTGACAGAACAAACAAACCTGTTGAATCGAGCTCGAGGAGCCGCAACCATTCGATTGAACAATGCCATGCTCGAGGCTGCAGGGCTGGAAGACAATCGCAATTAATCCTGAACAGAAATTCACTGAAAAGCCTGCTTAACAGCGGGCTTTTTTTATCCTTTCGAATTCCATTCCAAATAACTCCCATCCCCAAAACTCAGGAATCGAAATCCCGAGTCCAATGCTTCCTCGTACATCGACTTCCAGGAATCGCCGATGGCCGCAGCGACCAAACAGAGCAAGGTGCTATTGGGTAAGTGAAAATTCGTGATCAGTGCTTGAACCGATCGAATTTCATAACCAGGAATGATCATAATCGAGGTGTGAAAATGCCAATCACGACCATCCAATTGGACAGCACACCACTGCATGGCAGTTTCCATGTTCCAATTCAGTGAACGTGCACCTTCGTTCAATTCGTCCCGCCACTCCCATTGATTCAATTCATGCGGCTGAGTTCCCGATGTTTTCCATTTGATGGCCAACCAATACAAGCTTTCCAAGGTGCGTAGACTCGTAGTCCCTGTCGCAACGCGATGCACTCCCATTTTGCACAACGACTGGATGGCATCATTCGAAACAAGACAAGATTCTCCATGCATCGAATGATCGGTGATGGATCCATCTACCAACGGTTTAAACGTGCCAGCCCCAACGTGTAAGGTGACATTGTGAATGGTGCAACCCACACTCAACTCCGCAAAAAGTTCAGAATCAAAATGAAGTCCTGCCGTTGGGGCCGCAACTGACCCAGGAACCTCCGCATAGATGGTTTGATAGTCAACGGCATCCTGTGCTTCCTCTTGCCGACGCATGTAGGGAGGCAAAGGCATTTTACCGAGCACATCGAGGAGCTCTGAAAAACACAACACCGACCTTTTCTCAGATTTATTGTCACGGAATGTCCACGAAAGTTGAACGAATCGCACGCCTTCATCCGCACCAATACGTTTGGCTTGAACGCTCCAAATCCCTCCGGATCCTTCGACTTCAATAAAAGCCGTTCCATCATTCCATCGTTTACCCCCTTTCACTAGACATTTCCAATCCACGGGTTGAGTGGAGGACAAGGCCTGCTCCATCGTGAGGTTCATTGGCTCCAGCAAAAAGACTTCCAATCGACCCCCTGTTGGCTTTTGAAGAATCAAACGGGCACGAATGACCTTCGTGTTATTCACCCATAATTGCGAATCTGAAGGCAACAAATTGGGGAGGTCCTTGAAGGTATAATCCATCTCCACAACACCTCCTCTCCATACCAACATTCGGGCAATTGATCTCGGTTCAACTGGATGAATTGCGATGGCCTCTTCTGGCAATTCGTAATCGAATGAACTTGATTGCATCGCTCCCTCGCTGAACATGGAGCAAAAATACATTCTGATTTGAGGACAACCGGACAAAATTGAACCTCCATTCCTTACCTTCGTTTCGATATGGCTCAAGCGCTCGTAATCGGATCTGCCGGACAATTGGGAATTGAATTGGTTCTTGCCCTCCAAGCTAAGCTGGGCACCAATGAAGTTCATATTTCAGACATCCGAGTTCCGGAAAATGAAACTGTTCTCCAAAGCCGTTTTTTTCATCTTGACGCGACCGATGAAAGCTCCGTATTCAAACTGCTCGAAGAGGGCAACTATGACGAAGTTTATCACCTTGCGGCCATGCTCAGTGCAACGGGCGAAAAACGTCCGTTATCGGCATGGGAGCTAAATATGCAATCCCTTTTAAATGTGCTTGAAGCAGCCAAAGAAGGTTATGTCAAGCGTGTTTTTTGGCCCAGTTCCATCGCCGTTTTTGGTCCGAAAACCCCTCGAAAAAATGTGGCTCAAGACGCCGCTTTGGATCCTACAACGGTCTATGGCGTGAGTAAACTTGCAGGCGAATATTGGTGCCGATATTATCACGATAAATATGGTGTTGATGTGCGAAGCATCCGGTATCCTGGCTTGATTGGCCACCGTTCTTTGCCCGGAGGTGGAACGACAGACTATGCGGTGGACATCTACCATGCTGCCGTCAAAAATGAAGTGTTCCATTGCTTCCTCGAAGCCGGAACGACGCTGCCAATGATGTACATGGATGACGCCGTTCGTGGAACATTGGAATTGATGGCTGCGCCAAAAAGTGCCATTCGGGTTCGCACTTCGTACAACCTAGCAGCGATGTCGTTCACGCCTCAGGCGGTAGCAGAAAGCATTCGCGCAGTCGTGCCAAACTTTCAAATAGAATACGCCCCCGATCATCGACAAGCCATTGCATCAAGTTGGCCTGAGAGCATCAATGATCAACAAGCGCGTGACGACTGGGGATGGAATCCTGAAATCGGTTTAACCGAACTGACACAAATCATGTTGGATGGGATTTCAGCAAAAGCACACGAAGTCACCGGCTGAATCGAGGGCCTTTGACAGCGATGCCTTTTCTTTGCAATCAAGATAGACAAGCTGTTCATTTGAACAGTTCAGAACAGAATTGGTAATGGCGGACTTTCCCGAGTTGTACATCCAGAACAGTTTAACTCGCACCAAAGAGTTGTTTCAACCCCTCAATGCCCCTTACGTGGGCTTGTATGTTTGCGGGCCAACGGTATACAGCAATGTGCACTTGGGTAACGTGCGCACATTTTTGACTTTTGATATCGTCTATCGCTACTTGACCTTCCTGGGGTACCAAGTCCGTTATGTTCGAAATATTACGGATGTGGGCCATTTGACTGGGGACTCAGATGATGGAGAAGACAAGATTGGAAAGAAAGCCCGTCTCGAAAACCTCGAGCCGATGGAAATCGTGCAACGCTACACCAATGATTTTCATGATGTGATGCGGGTCTTCAACATGCAATCGCCGTCCATTGAGCCCAGTGCAACCGGCCACATTGTCGAGCAGATTGAAATGATCAAAGCCATCCTGGATCGAGGGTTTGCCTATGAAGCCAACGGGAGTGTTTATTTCAATGTTCGCAAATACAGCGAAGCATATCCCTATGGTGAGCTTTCGGGGAGAAAAATCGATGACTTGTTGAATAACACACGAACACTCGACGGGCAAGACGAAAAACATGACCCCTTGGATTTTGCTCTTTGGAAAAAAGCCGATGCCTCGCACTTGATGCGCTGGCCCTCTCCATGGAGCGAGGGCTTTCCCGGCTGGCATCTCGAATGTTCTGTGATGAGCACGAAATATTTGGGGAATCAGTTTGACATCCATGGTGGTGGGATGGACTTGAAATTTCCTCACCACGAATGCGAAATCGCCCAAAATACTGGGGCCACTGGAGAGTCAAATTCTGTTCGCTATTGGATGCACGGTAACATGTTGACTGTGAATGGAAAGAAAATGGCAAAATCCGAGGGCAATGGATTTACACCCGAAGAATTGATTTCGGGGAACCATCCTTTGCTCGAGCGAGGATATTCTCCAATGACCGTTCGATTTTTCATGTTACAAGGACATTACGCCAGCACCTTGGACTTTTCAAACGAAGCGCTTCAAGCGGCTGAAAAGGGGTTGGAACGATTGATGAAAGCCATGAAATTGTTGTCGGAATTGCCTATTTCAAATTCAGGCGACAATGACACAACGATTGAAAAATTGAAAGAACGCTGCCAAAAGGCCATGGGTGATGACTTCAATACACCCATCCTGATCAGCGTGCTTTTCGATGCTGTTAAATTGATTAATAAAGTCGCGGATGGCAGCGAATCGCTGAGTGAGGTGGAGTACAATTCACTCACCAATCTTTTGCACGGATATGTTTATGATGTGCTAGGATTGACTCCCGAAGAGCAGGAGAATTCAGGCGAAGGGGAAACGGAAGGGTTGCTGGATTTTCTTGTTGAATTGCGCGGAAAAGCAAAAGCAAATCAAGATTGGGCGACGGCCGATGGCATTCGGGATATGCTCAAAGCAATGGGAATCCAAATCAAAGACAGCAAAGAAGGAAGCACATGGGAAAGGGATTGAAAAATCTGCATTGGGTTGTTTTCATCACATTGGGCTGTATGCTGATGATTCGTTGCACGGACGACGCGCCAGTCATACCAAAGAGCGCTTCTTCCGAAGGTGCCGAAAATACTGAATCAACTCCCATTTCAGCACCTGCATTTAACGGAGATTCGGCCTATGCTTATGTAGCGAACCAAGTCGAATTTGGTCCTCGGGTTCCAAATTCTGACTCGCACGTAGCTTGCGGAGATTGGTTGGCCGCTGAACTCACACGTCACGGTGCTGAGGTGATTGAGCAGCCTGGAAGGGTTCGGGCCTTCGATGGCACGGTGCTCGAAATCCGCAACATCATCGGGCAATACCGCCCAGAAAATCCGGAACGAATCATGTTGTTCGCACATTGGGATACCCGGCCATTTGCAGACAAGGACACCATTCGCATCCGTGAGCCCATTGACGGAGCCAATGACGGGGCTTCTGGTGTAGGAGTGCTGCTCGAAATTGCCCGCATATTGGGGCAAGACACGACCCTGGATGTGGGCATCGACATCATGTTTTTTGATGCTGAGGATTATGGAGCACCTGAATGGGCTAAGCCCAATGTAAATTCTGCTCTGACTTGGTGCTTGGGAAGCCAATTTTGGGCAAACCAACCCCACCGCATTGGGTACCGGGCGAAATACGGAATCCTGCTCGATATGGTCGGCGCTGAAAATGCCGTTTTCAATAAAGAAGGAACGTCCATGGCATACGCGCCATCACTCGTTCGAAAAATCTGGTCTTCAGCGGCGTATTTAGGTTACCAGAATTTCTTTCAAACAAACGTTACGCCGGAAACGATAGATGACAACTTGTTCATTTCTGAATTTGCCGGCATCCCCTCAGCGAATATTGTGCACTATCAGGTGGAAGTGATCCCCATGGGATATGGTCCATTCCATCATACCCATGCTGATAATCTTGAAATCATCAGCAAAACAACACTCGAGGCTGTCGGCAATACTGTGCTGCATGTCGTATGGAACGATTGAGTCGCTTGAGCGCCTTCTTGAACCTTGCTTTATTCTCGGAATCGTGTGAACAATTTCGCAGGAATCGCGAAAGAGCTTCAATGCCAAGATCTAGATTGGTAGAATGAATTTGAGGCCCTTGATTCCGAGCATTTTCCAAGCAATTCTGGTCGCATGGCTGTTTGGTTGCATCGGAATAATCTGCCCCTCATGGTGTGTCGCCCAATCGACCTCATCAGATAACGAACTGTATGCGGAAACCACATTGATGTTGGATCGAGGTGATTCATTGCTCAGAATCGACAAACCCGTTGCAGCATTGGCTATGTACAGGGGAGCGGAAGAGCGGTCCTTTGACCCTTGCCACATTGCACGGGCGAGAATTGGCATTGCACGGATCTACACAGATAGCCAAAATCCCGAATTAGCACTGGAAGCACTGGAAGCTGCCCAGTCAGGGTTTTTGGCATGTGACGCTTCCATCAGGAGGATTATGACCCTGACTGCGTCCGAAATCTGGGTGGAGTTAAATCAAGAGTCCAAGGCAATCGAGTTGGTCCAACAAGAATTGAACTTGCGGGATGATGACCTCGAATTATCAGCGAGACTTGCTGATCTCTGGTTCACGGGAGGACACTGGGATCAAGCGCGTCATCAATACCAAGTATGTTTGAACCGGGTAAATGAAGGAGATTTCAACCTTCGTTCAAAATGGACCAGCGCTTTGATCCAGATCAACGCCGCCCAAAATCAACCAACATCAGATTCCTTGATTCATCATTTTGAATCGTTGACCTCGAATCTTTCAATTGAGGAAGCCCAAAGTCACCGTGAACAAATTCATTTGGTATTGACCATGCAAAATTCGCATGTTCAAGGGTTGAAGTGGGCGAAATCCATATTGGCTCACACCGATTCCAGTGACCAAGCGATGCTCGCCGTAGCGCATTTGCGGATTGCCAATAGCGCACAATTTGCTCACCGACCATTGGACGCGATGATTGGCTTTCACGAGGCCATCAAAGCCGCTCGTGAATCTGATGATGCACAACTCCTCGCAGAAGTTCTCCGTCAAAAAGGACTTTTTGAAAAAGAACGTGGCAATCAAGAAGATGCTTTGGAGGCTTTTTTCGAACTCGACCAAATCAATTCGCGCCTTCTTGCTCAGCTCAATAAAACTTCTAGAAACGACCCCAAGCAATTCAGTGAAGAAGTCATGCCTGAGTTAGATCCTTTTGATCAGGCAGTCCTAGCTGCAAGTCGCGCGCATCATTCCAGTCAGCACTCCAGCGAATGGCCATGGATTGCCGGCATCCTTGCGATTGGGCTCTTGGCGTATGCCAGAAAACAAAAACAGCTCAAAAAAATTCTGCATCGTGAACGTCGACGCATCATTCGATTGAGATCACTCGTTCCCTCCGACCGACTCCCTAACAACGCACCAGCGAGAAAAATTGAATCCGACGAGCAACAAGAATGGGGGGATACCAGCCTGATGCCCAACGGTGAAATCTTATTCACGCAAGACACCATACAAGAGTCCCAGTCTATTGCACTATTCTTAGAAGCTCTGGACGAGGACTTGCGTTCTCGAATCGAGTATGACCTCAACGGAAAAACTCCGATTTCAATCGGCCCAGAAGTCCGTGTGGTCATAAGAAATCTGCTCCGAGGCGTTACAGAAATGACCTCATCGGATTCACGCATTCGAATAGACTTCGAAAATGCCTCAGCAGATGGTCAATGGAAACTCAGCCTTCACAGCCAAAATCAAGTCGCATCAAGGGCATTGGAAGGGCTTTTTTACGGGAAGGACGCCTTGGCTTCATCCCGATGGAATGAGTTGCATTCGCAATTGCGAAAGTTGGCTGGAAAAATCAATGTAGAGCGATTATCGCCGATTGAAGAAAGGCTGACTGTTACGTTGCCTAAGGCTTGATCCTGCGATCAATACTGACCTTGAAATTGCCCTAAAAAGCGCATGTCGCTTTCAAAAAACGCGCGCAAATCACCTATCTGATACTTCAACATGGTGATGCGTTCCAAACCCATTCCAAAAGCAAAGCCAGAGTATTCTCGGGAGTCAATGCCTGAAGCTTCTAGCACCGCAGGATCAACCATTCCACAACCCAAAATTTCAAGCCAACCGGTTCCTTTGGTGATTCGCTTGTCGACTTCGGTCTTGAGTCCCCAATAAACGTCGACCTCGGCAGAAGGCTCTGTAAATGGGAAATACGATGGCCGCAATCGAATCTTGGTTTCTGCGCCAAAAAATTCTTGTGCAAATCGCAACAACGTTTGTTTCAAATCGGCGAAAGAAACTCCACGGTCAATGTACAATCCCTCAATCTGGTGAAACATGCAATGCGCTCGGGCACTGATGGCCTCATTTCGAAAGACCCGACCCGGCATAATGATGCGCATCGGCGGATCGCGGCGTTCCATTTCACGAACTTGAACCGAAGACGTATGTGTGCGCAACAGCATATCTGGGGAACGGTTGACAAAAAACGTATCCTGCATATCCCGAGCGGGATGCTCAGGCGGAAAATTCAATCCACTGAAAACATGCCAATCATCCTCAATTTCTGGACCTTCCGAGACAACAAAACCCATCCGCTCGAGGATGCCAATGATCTCGCGACGGACAACACTCAATGGATGGTGCGCACCAACAGGCATACCTCCTTCAGGCCGGGTCCAGTCAAATTCTGCATCCTTCTGCTCGTCTGCAGCAGACTCAGCCAGTTGAACACCCTGCGCGACTCGACCTTCAACCAATTGCTTGAACTCGTTAATGAGTTTACCCAGATCCCTTTTCTCTTCATTTGGAGCTTCTTTAAAAGCTGCCATCAAGTCTTTAATGCGTCCTTTTCTGCCCATCCACACAATTCGAAATTGCTCCACCTCTTCAGGTGAATGAAACTCCGATTGACGGACTTCTTCAGCCCATTGCTCAATTTGCTGTTTCAATTCCATCTCAATCGATTCGCTCAATCTTCATTCGGACCGGTTCCATTGGACGGGCCGTCTCTGTCACTTGCACGGCCGCGATGGAATCCACCACCTCCATTCCTTCAATGATTTGGCCAAAGACCGTGTAATCACGATCTAAAAATGGCGTGCCCCCCTCTTTTTCGTATCGTGCTATATCCTCATCCGAATACAGACTCGACACTGTAAATGCCGTATCTCCAACTGCTCTTGCTTTGCTCGCTGCAATGTTCATCAGTTCGGCAGGACTGAAAGATCGTCCTTGAACAATGTAAAATTGGCTTCCGGAACTTTCCTTGTTGGGATTGACTCGATCCGGTTGTCGGGCGGCAGCCAAGGCACCACGAAAATGATGCATCCCATCCCGGATTTCTGCAGGGAGCGTATAGCCCGGCCCACCGTTTCCCAGAGTCTTAGACAATTCAGCGTTACGGCTATTCGGATCACCACCCTGCACCATAAAATCTTTCATAACCCGATGAAACTGCAGCCCATCGTAAAACCCCGAATCCACAAGTGACATGAAATTATCCCGATGCAGAGGCGTCTCATTGGAAAGTTCAGCAACCATATCACCGTATTTCGTGATGATGCGGACACGCTGCAGGGGAGACTCATCTTGAGATTCTGCAACTACTTCTGAACCTTCTCCTGCTTCCTCGGAATCACATCCATACAAGACGAGAGATCCAACTAGAACCACCATTGAAAGGAGATAATGGGTTGATTTATTGAATTTCATGACTTTTTCAAGATATTTGGGGTTCATTCGTTACCTGCAAATTTAGACGACCCGATGCGAAAAGTCTCTTTTTCCTTAGCTGTTATAGCACTTACCGTGTTTTTCAGTCTCCCAAGTTGTTATGAAGTGGAAGAGACCATTGCGAATGTCGTGGTCCTGAATGACCTCGGAGCCCCCGTTCAAGGAGCTACTGTTCGACTTTTTGCCTTTGGTTCAGGTAGCGGCAATGGAGGCGAACCTAGATTCGATACAACGGCTGTTTCGAATGCAGCAGGAATGGTCACCTTCAATTTCTCCGAGTTTTATGTTGAGGGCCAGGCAGGCTTCGCCGTCCTCGATATCGAAGCCTCAAAAGCCGCGTTATTCGGAACAGGTTTGATTAAGATTGAAGAGCAAATGACCAATGAAGCAACCGTCTTCATTGAGTGATTGATCACGATTAGCCTGAGGCGAACGCCGAAACTGAAAATCGCGTCAGCCCCCTGCAATCCAAGCAGCAAAATAATCGACCAACGCCCTTTTCATGAGCAATTCTTGTTCCTGCTTTGAAACAGCAGGTATTTCTGAAGTGCGCTCAAAGTGGGGCCACCCTTCTTCATCGGTGCCAAGCGCTTTGTAAAAACCAAGCGGTTCCAACAAGGTGCAAACGCCTACATGCATGATGGCGACCTTCTCGTCCTTTTTGAAATTGCGATAAGCTTGTCCGCATTCCTGCAATCCCACGGTAAAAATCATGGTGGTCAAATCCGGCGGTTCGCCAAAACGGCTTTCCATCAATTGCTCCAAGCGCATCCAATCCTTCTCAAACGTATAATCCATGAAATTGCCTTGTTCTGTGTTAATCGGAAATTGTCCTTCATCATTGCATTCACGGATTTGCAATCCAAAAGTGCAATCCAAAAGTGCAATCCAAAAGTGCAATCCAAAAGTGCAATCCAAAATGCAAAAAACCCAGAGCTTTGACCCTGGGTTTCTAGTCGGGATGACTGGACTTGAACCAGCGACCACACGTCCCCCAGACGCGTACTCTACCAACTGAGCTACATCCCGATGCCCCACTCTTGCGATTGGGACGGCGAAGGTACTCAACTTTCTTTTTTGACTTGGCATAAAACGCAATTTGATTCTCAAAAGTCATGGATTTCTTATGGTTCAGCCGAGCTTCACCGCTAACTTTGCATGTACCAAAACGCACTCCATGAAAATCTCGTTTCAATGGCTGCAAAGCCTTATGCCCATCGAAACAACCGTTGAAAACGCAGCGGCCGTATTGACGGCAACTGGATTGGAAGTTGAAGGGGTTGAAACCGTTGAGAGTGTGCCCGGAGGACTCAAAGGTCTAGTCGTCGGAAAAATTCTAACCTGTGGGCCGCACCCAAATGCGGATCGATTGCAGCTCTGCTCTGTTGATGTGGGTGGAGATGAACCCCTCCAGATTGTTTGCGGCGCCAAAAATGCGCGACCAGGTCTCCATGTAATCACCGCCACAGTTGGGGCCAAGTTATATCCCATCGAAGGAGAGCCTTTTATCATCAAAAAAGGGAAAATCCGCGGCGAAGTTTCCATGGGGATGATTTGTGCAGAAGATGAAATAGGGGTTGGTACTTCCCATGAGGGAATCATCGAGTTAGAGGACACTTGGCAACCTGGAACCGAAGCCGCACGCGTTTTCAATTTGGAGTCAGATCAAGTCTTGGAAATTGGATTGACCCCAAATCGCACCGATGGGATGAGTCACTGGGGGGTCGCTCGCGACCTCCGTGCTGGACTGATTCATGAAACCATTGAAGGTGTGCAAGAAAACGTCGACCCGCTGACGTTTCCGAAAGTGGCCAACCTCCCCAATCCAGGAAAACAAATGGGCATAGTCATCGAAAGCAGCGATGGATGCCCAGCTTATCATGGCGTGTTGATTGAGGGGGTGAAAATTGGCCCATCTCCTGAATGGGCACAACGACGACTTAAAGCAATCGGAATCAAGCCCCAAAACAATGTTGTGGATGCGACGAATTTTGTGTTGCATGAATTGGGACAGCCATTGCACGCGTTTGATGCCGACACCATCGGGGCACAACAAGTTCATATCCGTCACGCAAAACCAGGTGAATCGCTGACCACCTTGGATGGTGTTGAGCGAAAGCTTCATCCTGAAGACCAATTAATTTGCGATGCAGAGCGAGCGATGTGCCTTGCAGGGGTGTTGGGCGGAGAAACAAGCGGGGTCAACAACAAAACCAACCGAGTTTTTCTTGAGTCTGCTTATTTCGATTCCGTTGTCACACGTAAAATGGCCAAGCGCCATGGGATTTCGACCGATGCATCTTTTCGTTTTGAACGAGGCGCAGATCCTGCGATGCTCATCCCTGCGCTTCAACGAGCTGTTCAATTGATTGGCGAATGGAGTGGTGGACAAGCCGTTGAATGGAATTCCGTCACCTCCAGCCCATTGCCCGAAGGTGCATCAATTGATCTCGAATGGCGTTCCTTGCATCAACTGATTGGGATGGAAATTCCTCAGGAAACAGTCCTTGCCATTGTAAAGGATTTGGACATTGAACCCGAACAAATCAATGACCAGAGTATGACCGTTTCCGTTCCGGCCTATCGTGCCGATGTAACCCGTCCAGCAGACCTCATCGAAGAGGTATTAAGGATCTACGGATTTGACAAGGTTCCGCTTCCGAAGCGAATGATTTCGACAGCGTCACATCAATCAAATGTTCCGGAGGAGACAATTCGAACCCAAATTGCCAACTTCTTGGTATCGAGAGGATTTCAAGAGATGATGAACAACTCGATGACCCGATCGAATTATACAGATGGCTTGGGTGCAACTGGACAAGATGGTTGGGAGTTGGAAAGACGAATTGAGTTGTTAAATCCACTGAGCTCGGACCTCGGTGTTATGCGGCAATCGCTTTTGTTTCAGGGGTTGGAAGCCATCTTACATAACACCAATCATCAACAACCCGATCTCAATCTTTTTGAAATAGGCCGCGTATATCAGCACCAAAAAGCAAGTGACGATGCCTCAGAAAATGCTGCTCACCGATTTGAAGAAGAAGAACGTCTTTCCTTGATTATTACGGGCAAGATGCATCCCGAAAATTGGAACGAAGTGGCTTCTGAGGCCGATGCCTTTTCAATGAAACGAGTCGTTCGAAATTTGCTGATTTCGTTGGGGATTTCTGACCAAGCCATTCAAGAAAGACCAATGGAATCGCCATTGATTCAAGAAGGATTGGAATTGGTTTGTCAAGGAAAAAGCATTGGTCGATTCGGAAAGATTCGGAAAGTGGTTGCCAATGCGCAAGGTGTCAAACGCAACGTTTATTGGGCGGACCTTTCAATCGCCATGTTGACACAAGCCGCAACACGGACAAACAAAAAAGTCAAGGAAATAGCGAAGTTTCCAGCAGTTCGCAGAGATCTGTCATTGATAATTGATAAGGGCATCCCATTCGGTTCCATTCGAGATGCAGCGAAGAAAGCAGAGAAAAAACTACTCAAAAGCGTCGGGCTATTTGATGTTTACTCAGGTGAAAATCTAGCACCCAATCAAGTCTCATGTGCGGTCTCATTGGTTTTGCAAGACGAAGAAAAAACATTGGACGACCGAAGAATTGATGAGTCTGTTCAGAGAATTTTAAACGCAATCATCGAAGACACAGGAGCAAAATTGCGCGAATAAAACTGAATCGAGTGGCTGCATCTTCATCCCATAAAAAGTTTCACGAACCTCCCATACAGCGACGACACGTCGGATATGGCACAGCCGTTCATTGGGTGCGCGCAGGCGTTACTCGTTTTCATAGAATAGAGCGAATAGAGGGAATTGAACATTCAGGCGAGTCATTGGCTCCCACCATTTTTATCGCCAATCATCAGAATGGTCTAATGGATCCCTTGGTGCTTTGCTCGCTAAAAAGTCCACAACAAATTCATTGGCTCACTCGGGCCGACATCTTCAATCATCCCATTGCCCGTAGTTTTTTGTTTTCGTTCAACCAGATGCCCATTTACCGGAAAAGGGACCGATTGACAGATGCCCGTGAACGCAATAAGCGAATCTTTGAAATCTGCGCTGAGCGACTGAACATTGGAGCCTCCATTGGTTTGTTCCCTGAAGGCAATCACCGGGCCGTTAAGTCATTGAGGCCCCTTCGCCGTGGTGTTGTTGATATGGTAAACGAATCCCTCCAATTGAACCCAGAGCTTAAATCTCTCCAATTGATTCCCGTGGGCATCGATTATGAGGAAATGGCAAGTTTTCGAAGGCGCCTGACTTATCGATTTGGGCAACCCATCCGATTTGATGACTTGATTGATGAAGACAATGGCCAAATTGCACCAGGGGATTTGTTGAGTCGCATACACGATTCATTGAATGAACTCATGGTCAACATTCAGCCGGAGTCTCATTATGCTCAGTTGCTCCCTTTTGTCCGGGCCATGCGGACCGCCGAGCAACCCAATTGGAATCAAACTCGGGAAAAAATCCAATCATTGGGCAAACTTTCCGAATCGGCACTAGAGGAAATTGAAAAGGCATTCGAGTCGCTGACGAAATCCGATTTGATGGCACAGGTACGAGCAGAAGATTTGGGATTTGGCCCCGAACAAATCCGATCTGTTCCTTGGTGGTTTGTGCTGGTTACTCCCATTGCAGTAATCGGTGGCCTTTGTTCTTGGCCCTTGTCAAAAATGCTCGAATCTCGAGCTAAAAAGACCATCAAAGACCCTTGTTTTGTTAGCACCTTCAAAGTGTCCGCCGGAATGGCCTTGTTCCCGCTGTGTTGGTTGATTTTGGCCTTTCCGATATCCTGGATGGTGACGGGAGCTTGGATGGGATGGGGCATCATCCCCGCCTACCTTTTCAACGCCGTCGGAAGCCGGGTTGCCGGATGGTGGTATGGGACTTTCCTCGACTGGAATGGCGCTAGAAAGGCGAAAAAAGCCTATTCCAATCGCGCCCAATCCGAAGCGTGGAGTCAATACCTCGATGTGATTGAAAAAAAACTCTCAGAAAACCCGTAACAACGAACAGTCCATGGCTCAAACTGCAACAAATGCCCCGTATCGAATCCAAGGGATGCAACACATTGGTGTCGCAACTTCAAACATGGATCATTCGCTTCGGTTCTTTCGTCAATTGTTTGGAATGGACATCCCATTTTTCGATTCCGTTCAAGCCGCGCCACTAATGGACAGCCATACCAGAGGCGAAACCATCACCAAGCGTGCCAGCATGGTGATGAATTTACAAGGAGGCTGTGCATTCGAGGTGTTGCGTGCAGACTCATTTGAACCGGTCAAAGCATCTTGGACACTTGGTCAGGGCGATTTGGGCATTACGACGGTACAAATGAAAACCCGTGACATCGAACGAATGCATGCGCACGCAATGAAAATCGCCGGAGATGCTTGTGATCGTTCCATTCGAAACACCCCATGGGGACAGAAGACGTTCTACGTTTCAGATCCCGACGAGAATCGATTTCAAGTTTTGGAGGCCAGCGATTGGTTTGAAAACAATGGTCATCCATCAGGTGGGGTATTAGGGTGCACAATCGGTGTGACCAACATGGAAAAATCCCTAGAGTTGTATGCCAATATCTTGGGGTTTGATGAAGTACTCTTTGACGAGACCGGGACTTTCGCAGATTGGGAGGATTTACCCAATGGAAAGGAGTCTTTTCGCAGGGCACGGCTAACTCAATCTGCTCCCGGAGCTGGGGGCTTCGGCCCGTTGACAGGCCGGACATACATCGAGCTCGTTCAAGCGCTTGATCGAAAAGGCCGATTTATTTTCGAAGACCGCATTTGGTGTGACATAGGATTTGCTCATTTGGGCTTTGATGTGAGAGGGATGAATGAATTAGGAAAAGCCCTCGACGCCAAACATTTTGGGTTTCGATGCGATACCGCAGATGCAATTGGCATGGGCGAAACAAAGGTGCATTGCACTTACATCGACGATCCGGACGAATGCTGGCTTGAAATGATTGAGGTGCATAAAGTACCAATCATCGAAAAATGGGGCCTCTTTCTAAATGTGCAAAAACGTGGCGCTGACGAACCGCTCCCGAGATGGATGCTGAAGGCGCTGCGCTTCAGTAGGATTAAGGATAAATAATTGGTCACGATTTCTTCATATTGTGTTTACCCAGATTTTGCAAAAATTCTATCCAGCTTGAAGCACCTTTGAATCAATGAAAAAGAAAGTACTTCTAGTAGATGACGAGCCTGATATTTTAGAGTTGATCGGATACAATCTTCAAATGGAAGGTTATGAAGTGCACACTGCACTCAATGGTCAAGCCGGAATCGACTTAGCTCGTGAGGTGAATCCTGACTTAATCATTTTGGATGTAATGATGCCGGAAATGGATGGCATGGAAGTATGTTCAATCATTCGTGCGGATGACAATCTCAAAGACACAACGATCGCATTTTTGACGGCTCGTAACGAAGACTACAGTCAAGTTGCAGGATTGGAAGCTGGCGGAGACGATTACATCGCAAAACCCGTCAAACCCAAAGTGCTCATGAGTCGAGTCAAGGCGCTTTTGCGTCGCTCGAACCGAACTGAAAGCAAACCGCACCAAAACGAACGGTTCGGTGTTTCCATTGACCGCAAGCGTTTTTCAGTCATTTACAATGGGCAGGAACTCACCCTTCCTAAAAAAGAGTTTGAGCTCTTGAACCTGTTGTGGTCAGAGCCCGGCAGAGTTTTTACCCGTGAAAACATTTTGAGTGAAGTTTGGGGCAACGACGTTGTGGTTGGAGACCGAACCATTGATGTGCACATTCGAAAGCTCCGAAGTAAATTAGGAGAGGACCTCTTTGTTACAGTCAAAGGAGTCGGCTATAAATTTGGGTCGTGAGTCCAGATTCTACGCCTCAAGAATTAGCAAAAAAAACTTCGCCAATCCTCGCTGTATTGAGTGGCGGGGCCACACTCGTTTTGTTGCATGCTTTGGACGCTTTGCACCTATGGGCATTGGCAATTTTGGCCAGTCTCCTGACGGAAACGGCGAGCTATGTCATCATCGAATGGTCTGTCCAGGCGACCCTCAAAAGACGCGTTAAAGATTTATCAGAAGCGCTTTCTAAATCCAACCAAACCACAACTGTTCCAATTTCGGAGCAACCCATCGATGATATTTTGGATTGGGCTAATCAACAAATTGCAGACATCAAAGCGCTGAAAGAAAAAGATTCTTTCCGAAAAGAATTCATTGGAAACCTTGCACACGAGCTCAAAACTCCACTGTTTAATATCCAAGGGTATGTTTTGACATTGATGGAATCAGACCTCTCTGATGAAGATATTGTAAGGCGATTTTTGAGCAAAGCCAATCGAAATGTCAATCGAATGACAGCCCTAGTAGAAGACTTGGATGCTATAACGAAGCTGGAATCGGATAGTTTGAACCTCACACTTCATCCCTGTAATATCATTGATGTGTGCAAGGAGGCGCTTGAGGGTGCGGAATCCAAAGCGGAAAACCACGCCATTCAGCTAGAATTGATATTGCCCGAGGAAAACCCCGATACCTTGAATGTTCTATGTGGGCCTGGCCAAATCATTCAAGTTCTTACGAACCTTTTGGTAAATTCCATTCACTACGGAAAAAAGGGTGGCACAACACGCTTGATGGTTCAAAATCATGGTGAATTGGTGACCATTGTTGTCGAGGATGATGGAATCGGCATTGCCGCTGAAGATTTGAATCGAATATTCGAACGATTCTATCGGGTTGACAAAAGCAGATCGCGCCATGCTGGAGGTTCGGGGCTGGGTTTGTCCATCGTGAAGCACATTGTTGAAGCCCATGGACAAACCATTCAAGTCAAATCCAAACTTGGGAAGGGAACGACGTTCTCCTTTCAGCTGGTAAACCTCGACACGGCAGTTGAAAAGCGAAACAACCTCGACGCTCTTCAATCTGCGAAATCCGAATAGTCGGATTGTTGCATCATCCCCGTTTTTGATCGATTGACAAAAGGATTCCCTGACTTTTCCTCGGCTATCGTCGTTGACGGACCATGACCCGGCCAAACAACAAAATCGTCGGGTAATGAAAACAACTGGGTTTCAATGCTCTTTACCAAATCTCCAGGATTACAACCGGGTAAATCTGTTCGACCAACACTTCCTTTGAATAACACATCCCCACCGAGCACAAATTGATGCGCCTCACAAACAAAAACCACATGTCCAGGTGCATGCCCGGGACAAAACCGCACGCTTAACTGATTATTTCCGCAATGGATCGTTTGACCATGTTCAAGCGAAAAATCCGCAGCAGGCAATGGATCCATGGGAACTCCATAAACCATCGCCGAGCGAGGTGCGGCTTCATAGGTGGAACGATCCAATGGATGAACCAATGGGTGAACCCCCCATTTTTCGGTAATCCACGCTGCACCCAATACATGGTCCAAATGAGCGTGGGTCAGCAACATTTGTGTAATGCGAAGAGCCTTGCTTTCACAAAAAAATGCAAACTCCTCGCGCTCGACCGAATTGCTCATCCCTGGGTCTACCACGGTCGCGTCTCCATTTCCGTGATCTAACAGATACGACTGCTCACCAAAAGCATTAAACGTGAAAGTGTGGAGTTCAATCATCTCGCTGTAAATTGGTCATGCATGCGGCAACAAAGCTATTTCATTGGCGTAACACTTGTATTGACTTCGCTTTTTTTTACGAGCGTTTTCCACGGTCAGTTTTACGACGGGTCGAACATGCAATTCGGAAAAAACCGCGTGCAGTATCGAACCTTTGGATGGCAGTACTTTTCGGTAGACAATTCCCAAGTTTTTTATTACACCAATGGCAAAGAATTTGCCTACCAAGTGGGGTCGCAGTTGAATGGTTGGATCAAGGAGGTGGAGTCCATGTACGACCGAAAATTGACGGGTGGTGTGCAGGTATTGGTATTTAATAGCGCCAGTGATTTTTATCAGTCGAACATCGGTAGCAGTATGGAAACCGCCGATAACATCGGCGGCACCGCGACACTGGTAGGATCAAAGGTGTTTGTATTTGCAGATGGGACGTGGGAGCATACCGAGGCACTGGTCAAAAAAAACCTGTCCGAGCTGATTTTCAACCAAATCCTCTATGGAGGCAACTGGCAAGAAGCTTTGCGAAATTCGACGTCAGGATTGGAATTTCCCGAGTGGTTTGATCAAGGCTTACATTCTTTCATTTCGCAACCTTGGTCAGCAGAATTGGCAATGGAAATTGAAGACGCAGCGCGCTGCAATAAAATTCTAAATGCACAGCGAACTGCATTTGACGATGCGCGATATGTTGGTCACGGAATCTGGAAATACATCACGGATGTCTACGGGAAGGGAGTGATTGCCAACCTTCTGTATATGATTCGCGTGTCGAATAGCCTGAACGATGGCCTGCAATACGCTACAGGAATGCCTATGGATTTGGTTTTATCTGAAGCCAGTCAATACCTGTTACAACAATCGGCCACCACAGATTTGTATCCGCCGCTCAATTCGAGAAAAGCGTTACGCAAATCACGAAACGAAACAGGAGATTGGAACATGCCGGTTCATGCCGATTCTCCCATTCGTTCCATCACGTTCCATCCCGATGGACATCGGTACGCCTGGTCCGAAAATGAAATGGGCCAGTTGACCATTTGGCTCGGGGATAACCGAACTGGAGAAGTCAAAAAGCTCAATACTTATGGGAACAAAATTGACCGAATTCAGGATGCCGATCCTGTACCCATGGCTTGGCACCCCAACGGGAATCTTTTGACTTATTCGGTGTTGATCAAGTCGGCCCCGATGCTGGTAAGTGTGGACCTGACCGACTTCATTTTCAGCACCAAGCCCCTCTCGCAGATCAACAAGGTCATCGCTATGGAGTATGCTCCTGATGGCCTCTCAATGGCCATGAGCGCAGTAAGCAAAGGCAGGTCCGACATCTTTCGCTATAACGTATTGGGCAACAACTTAACGTCCAAAACTGCGGACATTTACGACGACTTAGATCCTGTTTTTGCTGCAGACGGCCAATCCATTTGGTTTACTTCAAACCGACCGAACGCAGACCCTGAGCAATCGCATGTCTTTGGCAAGCCCCTTTCCAAGAATCATGATGTTTTTCAATTGCAGTGGAATGGCAAAGAAGCTGTGATCGAACAATGGTCGTCCACTCCCAATTCGGATGAAAGGTTCCCTGTCATTTTAGAAAACGGACAGGTAACGACCTTGACGGAAAACCTCAGCGGGAACCAACGCCGCGATGTGTTTTGGCGAGACAGCGTCGTGGCTTTTATCGATACCACCATTCACTACCGGTACGTCATTCAATCTCAAACGTTAGAGACTTTTCAAAACCCCATTGCAAGATTCCACTTGATTCGGGCGAAAAATCAGCTGGTAAAGGAACACCAATTGAATGGCCACCTTTTCCTCGAAAACACGAAGTTGCGTTCTTTTGAGTCGGGCAGCATCGAATTGGACATCAATGACGCAGCTGATGAGCTCGATGTCATCCTCGATTGGGAATGGCGTCCTCAGGCGCATCAGGCAGATTTTCGAAATTATGAATTTGGGACGGCCGAGGTTTATGATGAATCCGACCAAGCAATGGAAGAAGAGGGAACTGAAGACGCACAGTGGCAACCATTCGTCATTCCTCGATCCAGTTATTACCTGACGGAATACACCATACAATCCATCTCCAGTCAATTGGATAACTCATATGGCGCGAATTTCTATCAAGCCTACAACGGCAATATCACGGTGCAACCCGGGCTTGGAGGGCTATCTCGCATTTCAATGACCGACTTGTTCGAGAATAAAATTTTCACAGCGGGTTTTAGGCTTTCCGGTTCACTTGAAAACAGCCGGTACATGTTGTCGTTTACCGATCAAGCATTGCGATGGGATCGTTCTTGGATTTTCGAACGGCAGGGAGTGACTCAACCGGTTAACAATCAAACCTATGTCAATACGCACATTCATCTGCTCAGACGGCAATGGAAATACGCGATTGATGAAGTGAGAAGTTTGCGCATCCAGGGCTTGTTTCGACTGGACCGCAACACTCCACTGTCAACCGATGCGTTCAACCTGACAAAACCCATCACCTTTGATAATCAAGTCGGAATCCAAGTCGCTTACGTCCTCGATAACACGAGGCAGCGGATGATCAACATTCCTGAAGGAACGCGTTACCGCGCTTGGTTTGAGTACTATAGCAATCCCGCACAACGCTCTCAGACATTCGGAACCATCGGCATCGATTTTAGAACGTATCGGCAACTTTGGAGGAACATCATTTGGGCCAATCGATTCAGTGCTGATTGGTCCATCGGAGAGCAACGCTTATTGCATTTACTCGGCGGAGTGGATAATGTTTTGTCCTTAACGCCCAATGCCGAGACGCCGATTGATCCAAACGTGAATTACGCCTACCAAACCCGATTGGCGCCGTTACGCGGATTCAATGCCAATGCCCGCAACGGCTCCCATATGGCACTAATCAATAGCGAGATTCGAATTCCGATTTGGAGCACCTTGAGTAACAAACCCGTCGAATCGAATCTCATGGAAACCCTGCAATTCGTCGGGTTTGCAGATGTGGGTTCAGCTTGGAACGGCAAACATCCCTACGACAGTGACAACACGTTCAATCAAGTCACAGTCACACAAAACCCCATAACTGTCACCATTGATAACAACCGTGAACCAGTGATTTGGGGAACGGGCTTCGGCCTCAGGGCAAAGGTGCTCGGTTACTGGCTTCGTACCGACTGGAGTTGGGGCGTCGATGATGGGCGATGGCAAGACCGACTCTTCAACCTTTCACTTCATCTCGACTTTTGAATTTTTGATCCATGGATTTTACAACGCTCATCCTTTTGCTCATGATTGGCTTGTTAGCCGGGATTTCCAGTGGATTCGTTGGGATTGGGGGTGGCTTGATCATTGTTCCAGCCCTGGTGTTTGGATTGGGGCTGGGTCAACATATGGCACAAGGTACTTCGCTGGCCATGATGATTCCTCCGATTGGAATTTTTGCGGTTTACAGTTATTACAAAGCGGGAGAGGTCAACTTCGGATTTGCCGCAGTTCTGGCTGTTGCATTTGTCTTGGGCGCATGGCTTGGAAGCAAATGGGCATTGAAATTGAATCCATCAATCGTCCGATTGGTGTTTGGCGTGTTCATGATTATTGCAGCCACCCGCTTGATCATGAAGTCATGGCAGGACTTGAATCCAGGGAGTTAAATCCCATTTAAGTCCGATCAGTTTGCGTTCGATCAGTTTGCGAATTCACTCAAAAACTTAATGCGCGCCATCCGCAGTTCCTCTTCACTGTAAACATCGTTCCATTCAGCAATCAACTCTTCCATCCCTTCATCTTCGCACTCTTTGAGGAAATCAAATAACTCATCAAGGCTTTCCTCATCTAAACTCTTTGAAATGATGTAATCGAGGTTGACTTTGGTGCCTGCCGCCACGATATTTTCAATCTCACCAAGCACTTCTTCTCGGCTTAAGTTCAAATCATGGGCTATATCCGCTAGCTCAATTTGCCGATCAATTCGTTGAATGATGTGAACTTTTGATGAGGAGCGGGAGCTGGTTGAGCGCACGAGCAAATCTGATGCACGCTCAATGCCTTCTTCCTCGATGTATTCTGCAATCAATTCAAGGAAAGGCGCGCCATACTTCTTTGCTTTGCCTGAACCGACTCCTGAAATCCTCAATAATTCCTCCTCATTGATGGGATAATGAATCGCCATCTCATCCAAGCTGACATCTTGGAATATCACATAAGGAGGAAGCTCCTCGTCATCAGCCACTTCTTTTCGTAGGCTATTGAGCATGTTCCGCAGCTTCTCATCAGTCGCACCCCCCTGATTCGAACGTGTTTGACTCATGCTGTCAATCGCATCGACATCAGAATAATCACGTTCCTCTGCTATCATAACTGGGCGAGGATTGGAAAGAAATTCCATGCCCTCTTCGGTGATTTTGAGGGTGCCAAAGCTCTCCACTTCCTTCTTTAATAGATCGAATACCAACATTTGACGAATGATCCCATTCCAATGCCGTTGGTCCTTATCGGCGCCGCGACGCCAAAACGAGCTTGATGTCCCCTTATAATCCTGAATCTCTCGGTTTTCAACACCACAAAGCACCCCAGTAATAAACGGGGCACGGAACTGCTGCTGATGTTCGAAAACCGCACTCAATATCAAATGCACCTCTTCTTGACCATCCCGCATTTTCGGGGGGTTGGTCATGTTATCGCAATTCATTGCCCCAGGCCCATTCACTTCATCATACGACTCCCCAAAATAATGGAGCAAGAATTTTCTCCGACTCATTGAAGTCTCAGCATATGCCATAACTTCTTGAAGTAACTGTGCTCCTATTTCTTGCTCTGCCAACGGCTTTCCTTGAAGAAACTTCTCGAGCTTTTCAATGTCGCGGTGACTATAAAAAGCGATGCAGTGGCCTTCACCTCCATCCCGACCGGCCCGACCGGTTTCCTGGTAATAGCTCTCCAGAGACTTGGGCATGTCATAGTGAATGACGTACCGAACATCTGGCTTGTCAATCCCCATTCCAAAAGCAATGGTGGCAACAATCACATCCACATCTTGCATGAGGAATTGATCTTGTATCCTGCTCCTCTGTTGAGCATCCATGCCTGCATGATAACCGAGTGCTTTCACCCCATTCACCCGCAATACCTCGGAAATTTCCTCAACCTTTTTTCGACTCAGACAATAAATGATCCCGCTCTTGCCCACTTGCTGTTTGGCGTGACGCACAATTTGCTTCAATGCATCCTTTTTCGGGCGCACTTCATAAAACAAATTCTCACGATTAAAGGAGGCTTTGAACAATCGTGCATCCTTCATCCCCAAATTCTTCTGAATGTCCGTTTGGACTTTTGGCGTAGCCGTAGCAGTCAATGCAATGATGGGGACTTCAGCTATTTGATTGACAATCTTCCTAATTCGACGGTACTCAGGCCTAAAATCGTGGCCCCATTCGGAAATGCAATGCGCCTCATCTACTGCGACAAAGCTGATCCGAACGCTCCGCAGAAAATTGATGTTATCTTCTTTGGTCAAGCTCTCAGGCGCAACGTACAGCAACTTTGTCAAACCGGTACTCACATCTTCTCTCACCTGCGTAGCCTCCGCCTTAGACAAACTGGAATTCAGAAAATGAGCAATCGAATCCGCTTCGTGATGACCACGAATTGCATCAACCTGGTTCTTCATCAACGCTATCAAAGGCGAAACCACAATGGCCGTGCCTTCCATCATCAGCGCCGGTAATTGATAGCACATCGACTTTCCGCCTCCCGTTGGCATGATGACAAAGGCATCATTTCCCCCAAGAACGCACTCCACCACTTGCTCTTGCTCTCCTTTAAACTCGTCGAATCCAAAAAAGTGCTTGAGCGCCTTGGACGGCGTCAATTCAGTCGTATTCATCAATCAGACATTTGGTACCGGCATACACCGGGCGAATAGCTTTAGCTTTGCGCTTACTAAAGATAAGCAATTTAAAGGTATGCTCGACGTTCGTTTTAACAAACCAAGATTATCCCTAAATCCTTGATCATGAACTGGATTCATCGTGCTAGTCAGACCCTGAAACTTGAGAGCGAGGCAATAGCGGGACTCATTGATCGATTGGACGAATCATTTGTTCAAGTGGGTGAGTTGATTCTCAATCTCCATGGCCGTGTCATCATCAGTGGAATTGGGAAAAGTGCCATCATCGCCCAAAAGCTTGTGGCGACTTTCAATTCAACTGGAACGCCTGCCGTCTTCATGCACGCTGCGGATGCCATTCATGGGGATTTGGGATTGATCCAGCAAAACGACGTCGTGATCTGCATTTCGAAAAGCGGAAATTCCCCTGAGATTAAGGCTTTGACTCCCGTAATCAAAAGCATGGGCATCCCGATTATCGCGCTTGTTGGAAACCGCAATTCTCATTTGGCCCAGCAGGCAAATTGGGTGTTGGATTCAACCGTTTCGAAAGAAGCTTGTCCACTGGATTTGGCACCGACATCCAGCACCGCAGCCCAAATGGCACTGGGAGACGCCTTGGCCACGTGCTTGATGGAAGCAAGGGGATTTGAAGCAAAAGATTTCGCTCAAATGCATCCTGGTGGAGCCTTGGGAAAGCGATTGTTCACGCGTCTAGTGGACCTGGTTCAGGAGGGACGTGCGCCACAGGTTTCGCCAGACGCCACCATGGCCCAAATCGTACTTGAGATGAGTGCGGGTCGATGCGGAGCGACTGCTGTGATTGATAATGGGAACATTCTGGGCGTAATCACGGACGGAGATTTGAGAAGGCATCTGGAACGCAATCAAAAAGCTGAGGAGGTGAAAGCCCGGGATATCATGAACGACAAGCCAAAACAAATGGCAGGAAAGTCTTTGGCAGTAAGCGCATTTCAACTGATGGAACAACACTCAATTTCCCAAGTCATCGTCAATGATGGTGATGTGTACCTAGGGATTGTTCATTTGCATGACATCCTGCGCGAAGGAATCTTTTGAAATCCTAATTTTGTCTTATGGCGCTTGACCAATCCGATGGGAATGAAACCCATGATAAAGAAATGGGATTTCTCGACCACCTCGAGGAACTAAGAAAACGTATTTTTTTCGGAGCGGCGTTCATCTTGATGGGTGGAATCGTACTCTTTCTATCGAAAGATTGGTTATTTGATGTTGTTCTCTTTGGCCCTAGAAGAGTTGATTTCGTCACTTTTCGGGCATTCTGTCAATTGTCTCAATGGGTCGGTGCAGGTGACTCCCTCTGCGTCACAAGCATCAATTACGAGCTAATCAACACCACCATGCTCGGTAATTTTACCACACACATCTTGGTCTCCGCCATTGCAGGCTTCATTGTGGCATTTCCAGCGGTCTTCTGGCAAGCATGGCTCTTTGTTCGACCCGCGTTAAAGGAGAAAGAACGAAAATCCGCCCGCGGCATCGGCGCAAGTTCTTCCTTTTTATTTTTCCTGGGCGTCCTATTCGGTTATTACGTCATCGCCCCGTTATCCCTGCAATTCCTGGGAAATTATGAATTGAGTGACGTTCAATCCCGGATTTCTGTGATGTCCTACATGAAAACGGTTGCCTCCATCACCCTCGCTTCTGGATTGATTTTTCAGTTACCCGTGGTCGTTTACTTTTTGAGTAAAGCAGGATTGGTCACGCCCGAACTTTTACGCAAATACCGACGGCACTCATTGGTGGCGATTCTTATCGTCTCAGCATTGATTACCCCTCCAGACGTAACAAGTCAAGTTTTGGTTTCCTTGCCGGTATTGGCATTATATGAAGTGAGTATCATCATATCCAAACGGGTGCATCGCAAGAAGAAAGATGCCCAATAATCACCCCTTTCCGATAGGACGATGGATATGCCTGATTGGCTTGATGGTCAATGCTTATGGATTGAGCGCTCAAATCACGGAAGTTTCGGGCCATGTGTTTGATGCAGTCACTGGAGATCCTCTGCCATACGTAAACGTGGTGCTCGTTGGCGCTGGGACCGGTACTATGACCAATGAAAAAGGCCGGTATTCCTTGTCAACTGAAAACCGACCAGGTCGATTGACCGCAACTTTTTTGGGCTATTCATCCCAATCATTCGAGGTGACTCGAGGAGCAAAACAACGGATCGACATCAGCCTAGAGCCCAAGGCCTTTGATCTTGGGGCAGCAGAAGTTCGTCCGAACAAAAAAGAAAAAAACCCTGCAAAGCCCTTCATGCAAAGGGTGATTGAAGCCAAAGAACGAAACAATCCCCAATCCTTAAATGAAGCTTCCCATCAGGTTCACGCGCGCATGGAAGTGGACATCAATGACTTGACTGATCGCCAAATCAACGCCTGGTACTGGGGATCTTTTGATTTCATTTTCGATTACATCGATTACTCAGAGCCCAGGGTAGCGCTTCCCGTGCTATTTGGGGAATTCGTGGCTGAAGAACAATGGACCTCCTCGCCCAAAAAAAAGCAAACCCAAATTCTCGCAACCCAAGTATCGGGCAAACTTGGAAGTGGAGGTGACATGGCCGCTTCCGAGATGAACAGCCGGTTTCCTGAAATCAATTTGTACGAGAATCATCTGTTGATGCTCGATCGGGTTTTTACCTCTCCCTTGCACGATCGAGCCAGCGCTCATTATCGATTCTACATCCTGGATACGCTGGATCGAGACGGACGAGCGACCATGCGATTGGCTTTTGTTCCAAGGAGAAAAGGAGAAATGACATTTGAAGGTGAGTTGTTGGTTGATACCATGAGTTTGGCGCTGGTCGAGGTCGATGCTCGATTAAGTCCTGGCGCGAACATCAACTACGTGCGCGACATGCAATGGAAGCAATCCTACATTCCCGTTGCTTCTGAAGAAGGGCTGAAGAAAGAAGAGCGATGGATGTTAAGTTATGAGTCCATTTTATTTGACTTGAGCATCGCAGATCGTTCCATTGGCGCTTACATGCGGAGAACGAACTCTTTCGACAAGCACCAATGGGGCACCGCGTTAGCAAGTGATTCATGGAGGGGTGGAAGGGATTTACAATTCGACTCATTGGCGACCCAACGTACGGATCAAGAATGGGATTCATTGAGGATTCAACCCTTACTTCCAAGGGAATCCAATATTTCGGTGATGACCGACTCCGTCACCGCCAAACCCCAATGGAGGCTCGTCAAAGGAGCGGGCTATTTCCTCGGCACTGGATACATCTTAACGGGACCTCTTGAGCTCGGGGCATGGTGGTCCTCATATACCACAAACCCCACTGAAGGTCAGCGATTTCGATTGGATGTAAGAACTTCTAATGCTTTCAGCACACGGTTTATGCCCAGCGTTTTTGGAGCCTATGGAACCTACGACCATCGCTGGAAAGGAGGCTTCAGTGCCCGTCAAATCATGAGAAAAAGTCCGCGAACCGAAGCTTATATTGAATTCAAACGCGACCTCGAGCAATTTGGAATGGCCGGATTGCTTAACCAAGGCGAAGCGTTCACTTCGGCATTTCGGACGGACACGACCAACTTACTCTCAGAAGTTCATCGCGCCGAAGCTTCAATTTTTCATGAGTTCGGCCCTGGTTTTACAGGATTTGTCGAGTGGCGTCATCGACAAGTCCGGACGAGCGGGACTTGGGAGTTTCTGGATCCCTCCACGGCACTCCCCATTGACAGATTGGTGACCTCCGAAGTGACCGGAATTGTTCGCTACGCTAGAGGAGAGCGATTTGTTGGTGGCGAATTCGATCGGTTCAGTCTGGGAACGGAATGGCCCATCTTGACTGCAAATGTGACCTGGGGAATCCCAAATATCCTAGGGTCACAATACCAATACCTCCGTTGCACACTCGAAGGTGAGGACGAAATCAGGCTCGGTTGGTGGGGACAAATCAATTGGATTGCACAAGCAGGCAGGTATTTTGGATCCGCACCATTCCCTTTGCTGGAGGCTGTTCCGACCAGTGGCACCATTATAATGACACCTGAATCGTTCAACATGTTGCGGGTGTTTGAAAACGTCACCGATCAATGGGTCATGGGTTCTGTAGAATGGCATGGAGAAGGAATCTTGTTGAATCATATTCCATTGATTCGAAGATTGGGCTTTCGAGAGGTGCTGAGTGCAAAAGGAATTCAAGGAAGCTGGGATTCAAAACATGAATCACTGTTGGCTTTGCCTGACGGAACCACTGGATTGAATGGCTCTTACATTGAGTACAGTGCTGGTCTGGAAAACATTTTAAAAGTGATTCGAATAGACGGCGTTTGGCGCGCTGACAAACCGCTGTCTGATCCGGATAGCTGGGGAATTCGAATCGGGATCAGCGCCGATATCTGATTCAATATTCCCCGTAACTTTTGGACAATGAAATCAACCCCAAAAAAAACACTCAAAGCTGAAGGCCTGGTGAAGAAATACGGCCAACGCCGAGTCGTTGACGGCGTTTCCTTGCATGTTTCTCAAGGCGAAGTAGTCGGATTGTTGGGGCCCAATGGTGCAGGCAAAACGACCAGCTTTTATACGGTCGTGGGATTGGTCCAGGCGGATGCTGGAAAGGTCTTTATGAACTCGACCGAAATCACCCACTTGCCGATGTACCAGAGAGGAAGAATGGGTATTGGTTACCTGCCACAGGAAGCATCGGTCTTTCGGAAATTGTCTGTTGAGGACAACATTTTGGCTATCCTCGAATTGCAAGGAATCACGAAAACCGAGCAACACGAAAAGCTCGAATCTTTGATATCCGAATTTGGGTTAGAAAAAGTGCGGAAATCCAACGGAGACGTTCTGAGCGGAGGCGAACGGCGGCGAACTGAAATAGCACGCGCGCTTGCTACCGATCCTCAATTCATCTTATTGGACGAGCCTTTTGCCGGTGTTGATCCCATCGCTGTTGAAGACATTCAACGCATTGTTCAGCAACTGAAATCGAAAAATATTGGGATTTTGATCACAGATCACAACGTTCAAGAGACATTGCACATCACCGATCGGGCCTATTTGCTTTTTGAAGGAAAAATATTGAAACACGGCAGCGCTGAAGAATTGGCTTCGGATGAACAAGTGCGCCGGGTTTACCTAGGCCAAAATTTTATCCTTCGATCAAAAATTAATTCCTCGGCCTCCTGAGGTTAATCCATCTTTGACAGCATCCGGGCGACGTACTTCCCGATGATGTCAAATTCCAAGTTGACAAGGCTCCCTACTTCCAACATATGAAGGTTGGTGTGCTCCCAAGTATAGGGGATGATGGCTACTGAAAATTCTTGTGGATTCGAGTCAACCACTGTAAGGCTAATGCCGTTTACTGTTACCGAACCTTTGGATACGGTAATGAATGAAGGATCTTTAACATGTTCAATGTGCAGCATCCAGCTGCCGTCGTGAAAAGTCGCCTCCTTCAATACCCCTGTGGCATCGACATGGCCCTGCACGATATGCCCATCCAATCGACCTCCGAGTGGTGTGCATCGTTCCAAGTTGACCAGCGTTCCCTCTTTCCAGTGGCCCAAATTCGTTCGATCCAGGGTCTCCTGAATCGCGGTAACAACGAAATGTTCTGGATGCAATTCGACCACGGTCAAGCACACCCCATTGTGTGCTACACTTTGGTCCACTTTCAATTCTGATAAAAAATCACACGCCACACCAAAATGAACATTGGAGCCTTCCGAATGGATGCTCACCACCTGACCTATGCTTTCAATGATTCCAGTAAACATGCTTACTCGTTGATGGGTCCGACCCCATCGATTAAATGCAACTCGCCACTAAATTGTTCTTCAACTATTCCAATGAGTCGAATGGTAAAGACCTTGGCCGTATAGAAATAAACCCCATCCGCGCACATCCCCCCATCTCGATGCCTGCCATCCCAACGAATCCATGGATCGGTGGTTTGAAACACTTCTTCTCCCAGCCGATTGAAAATTCGCACATCGACAGAATCAATGAACTTCCAAGGAAACGCCTCAAATGAGTCATTGTACTCATCAAAATTTGGAGTGAATACATTCGGAAGGAAATAGTAAGGACAATTGTCTACACAAATCGTATCACTCATCAGGCTTTCATTCCGACGCAATTCACCATCAGGACCCGGGAGCAAACTATCCAAGGCTGTAATGGCAAAGCATCCAGCCAAAGTGCCTCGATTTCCCCATTCATTCCAAGTATAAGTCAACGATTCTGGGTTCGAAAACTGGACGATAGGCGACAAAGAATCTCCAAGAACGGGCGCCCAATAGAGCTGATAGCCCATGACATCATCCGCACATCCTACGATGTTATCCCAAGCGAAATGGTTGATCTCTTCCACGCAATCGGACTCTAAGAAAAAATCAGGCGGGCATGGAGGAGTATAATCAAAGGGTTTCGCACACGCTTCTTGACTCCAATTCAATAATGGCCCTTCAATGGCATCGCCATCATAATTTCCCAGGGTCTCCACCCGGTAGCAATAGCTTTGATTGTTGACCAATCCCGTATCGAAGTAAGTGGCCTGTGAAGACTCGCCAATCAACACTTCACCAGACGCGTCGAGGCGAAAAATTCGATACCCTTCTACCCACCAAGGGAAGAATCCCGTTATGGTCAGGGTTAACTGATTGTCATCGGGCTCAATCGATAACCATGGGCTGTCAGCAGGAGAAGAATACCCCATGGATCCGCTGGAGCTGACACACTCCAATCGGTAAGTCCAGCTTTGATTTTGCGTGTCGATGTTTTCATGGAACCAGCCTTGCTCGGGTTGATTGAGAAAGGGTGACTCGGCTGTTTGATGAAATTGAATTTCTTCTGGAGAACCCTCTGTCGACCCCCAAACGTTATAGTAATATGGTCCAGGGAAAATGAGCGTGTCGGCATCAGTCGGAGGAGACCACCTGACTTCTATGATGCCATTGTCTTCATCAGTGGATTCTACCGATACTCGAGTGATGACCGGAATGTCTTTGCGAACAGTAGCACACATTTCATCTCCAGCCATCGATTCACCACTCCCCGGCCATTCAGTGACGATTCGATAGCAATAGGTTGCCCCGAATGAGAGTAAATCGGTATCAATGAATTCTGTGTTGAGTAGTCCTTCGACCGTCCCAATCAACTCATAACCCAAATCATCAGGAATGCCTGTTTCGCAAGCATCAGGATCCCAATCCAATGAATCCACTCTGCGATACACCGAATACACTCCAGCATCCACTTTCCATGCAGGCAATTCGCCTATGCATTCATTCGGATTCCAATCAACAACCATGGTGTTACCGATGGGCGTAACATCGTTCATCACAACCCCGGGAGCGACCACGCGAATCTGAAAGGATTCCAGATCCATGAGCTGCACTTGATTGCTATTGTCTTCAGCCCTTACAACGACTTGGTAGGGGGCTTCCCGCACTTCTGGGCATTCTGGAGACCAAACGAATTGTCCGATACCAGCACCCAAATCTGTAAATTGTGCAGGATTTTCAACTTCCGACAAGGGCCCCCCAATGGCATCTAAATCCAGGTTGTCGCCATCCGGGTCTTGGGCATTCACGATGAGTGATAAAAAGGAACCAGCCACAACACACGTGTCCGGAATGGCAGAAATAACTGGAGGTTGGTTGGTACAAGACTCCACCGTAATCTGCATATCTCGAACGACTTCACCTACTTTGATCAATTGGCCTTCTACCGATCGCCATTCTTGAATTCGCAAAGCGACATTGTAGATTCCTGCGATTTGAGGAACTTCCCAAGTGACATCGCCATAAGTTGGATCGATTTCGAAGGTGTCTTCGTTCGGACTGACCTCATCGGGTGGCACATAATCAGGAATGATGTCACTGTCGAATCCTCTGCATGGAACCAAATCATAGGTTAACAAATCCCCATCTGGATCATGAGCTCCAGGATTATGGATCCATGTTTGAAACAAACAAGCGTTTTGTTGGGCTGGATTCAACAATTGAACGGAGTTATTGTGTCCTGCAATGGGGTCAATGATCAACAAACTACTGATTGCAAAAGGGACGTCTACAGAACCTGGAATATTCAGGACTCCCTGATTGCGATTGGGATCTTCCACCCTGATCTCAAAAACACCCGGACCTCCATATGTATGATTTCCGCGATACAAGTTGATTTGAATATCATCTTCAAGCAATTGAATGCTTTCTCTTTCCAAACTGTCAATGGGCTCGTCATTCTCATCTCCCCAGTACAAATAAAGCCAAGGGCGATCTGCTGGAGCACTTGTTTTGGTATAAGTCGTTATGAGAATCTCATAAGTAAGCCCTTCAACATGGGAATAGGTAATTTCCCCTGCTCGGTTGTGGGTCGCCTGGGCCTCATTGATAGACAGTTGATTGACCACGAGTAGGGCGCACAGTTTAACGCCCAAAATCCAACCAGGACAGGACCGAAAAAGCGCACCAAAAAACGCAACCATCATCCGTTGAAAAACCATCTTGATGCAAGTTAGGACAAGGAAGCCATCTGTTAACTTTGAAAGCTCAAATGGCTTCCAAAAAAAAACCAACAACCATCGGATTCAGTTGCGGAGATCCCAACGGAATCGGTGTTGAGACACTTGTCAAAGTGTTCTCTGATAACAGGATGTTTCGAGAAGCAACACCTGTATTGTATGCAACGGCCAACCTCGTCGAGGCGGCATGTGAATGCGCAAAAGAAACTGAGCTGGAATGGAATGTCATTGCATCTGCAGATGACGCAAAGCCCGACCAGTTGAATGTCGTCGAAATTCAAGAATTGCCCTGGACCATCAAGTGGGGAGAGGTGCAATCTGAAGCTGGCGCGTTTGCGATGCAGTCACTGGAAATGGTTGTAAACGACCTAGCAAGCACCAAGGTTGATGTATTGGTGACCCTTCCAATCCACAAAGAAGCGATGCGCATGGGGTCGTTCAAACATCCCGGCCACACCGAATTCCTGGCTGATTTTGCCAATGTGAATGAGGTCTTGATGCTATTGGTATCGGGTTCTTTGCGGGTAGGAATGTGCACTGGGCACGTCGCATTAAAGGACGTCTCCTCACTCCTTTCCAAAGAGACCATACTCAAAAAGGCCCGGCTGATGCGGGATTCGTTAATTCGAGATTTTGGCATTGCGATGCCGCGGATTGCAATTCTGGGATTAAATCCACATGCGAGTGATAACGGATTGATGGGCGACGAAGAAAAAAACGTCATCACACCTGCCATCCGTGAAATCAACGGTGAAAACTGCTTGGCTATGGGACCTTATCCTGCGGATGGCTTTTTTGGTTCGGGAGCGCACAAACAATTCGATGGGGTCCTAGCCATGTATCACGATCAAGGCTTGGGACCTTTCAAAGCCTTGAGCTTTGGAAATGGTGTCAATTTCACGGCGGGTTTGCCCATTGTAAGAACCAGCCCTGATCACGGGACAGGATTCGATATTGCTGGGAAAGGACTTTCCAATCCTGATTCACTTCGATCGGCCATTTATCTCGCACGCGACGTTCGTTTCAATCGAATAGAACACCGTAACCTCACCGAAAATCCGTTGAAAGTTGAAATGCCGCGTCGCAAAGAGCGGTAATAACACTCCCAAACCTTGAATTGGCAATGGTTTTGATTGATTCGATGCAGATTTGCTCAACCGGATTGTTCTGACTACCTTTGCCCTCCCCAAAATGAGGTGGTAGTGGATCACTTGGCACCCTTTCGAATCCCATTCGTGGGACTAAAGCCCGGTCAGCACGACTTCCAAATGGAGGTGGATTCTTTGTTCTTTGATTCTTTTCCTTCATCCGAGACCGACGAAATTCGAGGTACGGCTGGCGTGATACTGGATAAACTTGGTTCCAAGTTGGATTGTAAAATCACCTTCACGGGTGAGGCCATTCTCCCTTGTGATCGGTGTTTAGAAGATGTCACAATTCAAATTTCTTTCCAAGAACGATTGATTGTTCAACTGGGAGAAGCCACCAATACCGAAGACGATATTTGGACATTGGGGCCTGAATGCCATGAATTGGACCTCAGTCAACCACTGTTCGAATGGATTCATTTGCATCTGCCTTCGAGGCGTTTGCACGAGCAAGACGCCTTGTGCGATTCTACCGTAACGAAGTATTTGGTTGGAAACCCGGGAAATTCATCTGACAGTCAGGGTTTGTCGAATGAAGAAGGAAATGATGAGAATGATGGAATAGACCCACGTTGGAACGCATTGAAAGACTTGAAATAAAAACACCATGGCACATCCCAAACGACGCCAAAGCAAAGCCCGGACGCGAAAGCGCCGGACACATGATGCACTGACTGCTCCTCAAGTATCGGCTTGTCCGACAACAGGACAGCCTCATCTATTTCACCGCGCCCATTGGCATGAGGGGAAACTCTACTACAAAGGGAAAGTGGTGATGGAAAAGGAAGAGGCGTAGAAAACAAACTTGATGTCTGATGATTCCATTCAATGGAATCTGCGAAAGAAAAGGAAGCATTGCGCTTCCTTTTTTTGGTTGAAATGGTCAATTCATCCACAATTCTTTGATGAATACAGGAAAACTTACCCGAAATGGCATGAATGCAGGGGCTATCTTTACCGGCTATTCGAAACCAAAACGAAACGGAGAATGCGAGCTGCCATTACTGCTGTAGCGGGATACTTACCCGATGATGTGTTGACCAATGCCGATTTGGAAAAAATGGTTGACACGAATGATGAGTGGATACGATCCCGAACCGGAATTGAAGAACGTAGGATTTTAAAAGATCCGACCAAGGCAACCTCAGATTTGGGAGCCGAAGCAGTCAAAGAGCTGTTAGAAAAACGAGGAATTGCCGCAACAGAAATTGATCTAATTATCTGCGCAACGGTTACAGCGGACATGCATTTTCCTGCTACTGCTAACTTGATTGCAGATAAAGTAGGAGCCACCAACTCCTGGGGATATGACTTGAGCGCGGCGTGCTCAGGATTCATTTTTGCGCTCACTACAGGAGCCAAATTCGTTGAAAGTGGCCAGTACAAAAAAGTCATCATTGTTGGTGCTGACAAGATGAGTTCGATCATTGATTACACGGATAGAACCACTTGCATCCTTTTCGGCGATGGAGCAGCCGCTGTGCTGTTAGAACCCTCAGAAGAGTACGGCGTAATCGATCACCAGTTGCATGTTGATGGGAGTGGAGCCAATTATCTACGACAAAAGGCCGGAGGCTCACTTTATCCGCCAACTCATGAAACCGTTGACGCCCGAGAGCATTTCATTTATCAAGATGGACAACCCGTTTTTAAGGCTGCTGTCAAAGGCATGGCAGACGTCAGCTATGAGATCATGCAGAAAAACAACTTGGCTCCAGAAGATGTAGCCTGGCTCGTGCCTCACCAAGCCAATTTGCGAATCATTGACGCAACCCAACGGCGAATGGGGCTGCCAGCAGAAAAGGTAATGATTAACATACAGAAGTATGGAAACACCACTGCGGCAACCATTCCTTTATGCCTCAGGGATTGGGAATCAAAGCTCCATGCAGGGGACAACATCATCCTCGCAGCTTTTGGAGGAGGATTTACCTGGGGTGCAGTATATCTGCAATGGGCATACAACAGTTGAAAGGCCCCGAGGCGACCAACTGCCAAAAACACATTAAATTTGCCCACTAAATCGTCATCAACATGACCATTAATGAAATTCAAGACCTCATCAAATTCATCGCAAAAGCGGGAGTGACCGAGGTTGAAATTGAAAAAAAGGATTTCAAGATTACCATCAAATCTGAAATGCCTAAAAAGAAAGGTGAGGTGCTCTCGGAAGCAACCATCCAGGTCCCTATGCCAGTCGCTGCTGTGCCTAGCGCTCCTATGGTTGCAGCTGTACCAGCTCCTGCCCCGCAACCCGCAGCCGATGCTGCTCCAAAAGCAGCAGAAAACGCCGACAATTACATCACGGTCAAATCTCCAATGATTGGTACATTTTATCGTCGATCGTCGCCGGACAAGGATCCTTTTGTTGAAGTAGGCAACTCCGTCAAAGTGGGGGATACCCTTTGCGTCATTGAAGCCATGAAGCTTTTCAATGAAATTGAATCGGAACTCAGCGGCAAAATCGTAAAGATTTTGGTTGATGATAACAGCCCTGTGGAATATGATCAGCCGCTGTTTTTGGTGGATCCATCATAAACATCCTCACCATGTTTAAGAAAATCCTGATTGCCAACCGAGGCGAAATCGCGTTACGCGTCATTCGCACGTGCAAGGAAATGGGCATCAAGACTGTCGCTGTTTATTCAACCGCGGATGCAGATAGCTTGCATGTGCGATTTGCCGACGAAGCGGTTTGCATTGGCCCACCAAGAAGTGTGGATTCCTATCTCGCCATCCCCAAAATCATTGCCGCGGCTGAAATCACGAATGCAGATGCCATTCACCCTGGTTATGGGTTCTTATCTGAAAATGCAGAATTCTCGCGCATCTGTGCAGAGAATCAAATCAAATTCATCGGTGCAAGCCCGGCCATGATCGAAGCAATGGGTGATAAGGCCTCTGCCAAAGCCACCATGAAAGCTGCCGGTGTTCCAACCATCCCCGGAAACGAGGGCATCTTGGAAAGCTTGGACCAAGCCAAGAAAATTGCCAAGAAAATTGGTTATCCTGTCATGTTAAAAGCCACTGCTGGAGGTGGCGGGAAGGGCATGCAGGTCTGCAATGATCCTGAAGAATTGGCTGAAGGTTGGGAATCAACTCGAAGAGAAGCTGGTGCTGCGTTCGGAAACGACGGAATGTACATGGAGAAATTCGTTGTAGAGCCACGTCACATCGAAATCCAAATTGCTGCCGACCAGCGTGGAAAGGCCTGTCACTTGTCAGAACGGGACTGTTCCATCCAACGACGGCATCAAAAATTGGTTGAGGAGACACCCTCGCCATACATGACGGATAAGCTTCGTGAAAAAATGGGTAAAGCAGCCATCAAAGCAGCCGAGGCCGTTAAATACGAAGGGGTAGGAACAGTTGAGTTTTTAGTGGATGCGAACCGCGATTTTTATTTCATGGAAATGAATACGAGGATCCAAGTTGAGCATACCATCACGGAGGAAGTCGTCAACTACGATTTGATCAAGGAACAAATCAAGTTGGCCGCCGGAGAAAACATCAGCGGGAAGAATTACTACCCGCAAATGCATGCGATTCAGTGCAGAATCAACGCAGAAGACCCGGATCGCAATTTCGCTCCATGCCCTGGCCGCATCACCGATTATCATTCTCCAGGTGGTCATGGTGTTCGGCTTGATACCCATGTGTACGCTGGCTATCAGATCCCCCCTTATTATGACTCAATGATTTCTAAGCTCATCGTCGTTGCTCAAACAAGGGAGGAAGCGATTTTGAAAATGCAGCGAGCACTCGATGAGTATGTCATTGAAGGAGTTAAAACGACCATCCCGTTTCATCAGCGCCTGATGCGACATGAACGTTTTCGAAGCGGTGACTTTACTACCAAATTCATGGAAGAAGAAACCGTTTAGACTCCATCCAGAAAGATTCAAAAAAGCCAGGTCATCCCTGGCTTTTTTTTATCATTCCCGTTGTTGATCTTCCCGGAAGCAATGGAATCACCGTCACCGTTCCTCCGGATTCACGCACCATTTTGGAACCGACGATGTAACGCGCATCCGTCTCGATCGTGCAATCAGGATCATAATCTCCTCCTTTGATCAACAGCTGAGGTTGAATGGCTTCAATCAACTGTGCCGGTGTTGAATCCTCGAAAATCAGCACCAAATCAACACATCTCAGCGCCTCTAGGACGACTTTGCGGTCTTGTTCTGGATTGATGGGACGATTGGGGCCTTTGCCGAGCGTCTTGACACTGGCGTCCGAATTCAGACCCACTACCAGTCGATCACACATGGCCTTTGCTTTCGCCAAATAAGTCACGTGGCCCGCATGCAACAAATCAAAAACGCCATTGGTGAATGCTATCACCTCTCCTGCTTTTCGCCAGTCGTTGAGAATGGCTGATTGATCTGGACTGAGCATTGATTGGTTCATGTCCGATTTTTTTTCATTCGATACCGGAATAACATCAAATAAGCCAACCCTCCCATGATGATGATCATGGCCGTCTGGGTAAACCAAATCACGTTTCCAATGGCCATTCCCATCTCTTCTTGATAACCTAAGGCTACAAAACCAGACATGACCGCAAATTGATACGAACCCGCTCCTCCTTGAGCGGGTATGATCATGCCAAATCCGCCTGCCACAACAATGAACATGCCCTCCACAATATGCATTCCTCCTGCATCTTCAAAGGACCGAATGATGACCCATGCCATCAAGAAATACATGCTCCATATAAACAACGTATGGGTCAAGAACAGCCACCTGCGCTCCATCTTCCGAATGCTATTCAATCCGCTCCAAACCCCCTTGAGAAACCCAGATACTTTCTCAAAAATTGAAAGTCGCATCAACGCTTTGCGAAAGGCCACAAGCAAGCCAATGATGAACGTAAATACAATCAACCCTGCCACAATGACCTTTTGGTCTGGCATCGTTGCATTCGAAATGAAAGCCATAAATGCATTTGAATTGCCCAGCAGGGCGATCAGTGTAAATAAACCTAGGAAAACAAAATCGACCACCCGCTCGCTGATGACAGTACCGAATAGTTCATCGACAGGAATATCATCGGTCTGATTCAGTGCGGCACACCGCGCCAGCTCACCTCCCCTCGGAATGAACGTATTGGCAAAATATCCAAACATGACCGCATTCACCCTTCTTCCCGGGGGCGCAACTCTGCCCAAGGGCTTCAGTAACAGTTCCCATCGCAATCCTCGGCTAACGATGGCCAAGTATCCCATTAGAAAAGACAAAGCCACTCCCTCCCAACGCACTGTTCTCATCAAACTCCAGAGATCCTCTTTATTGTCAATTCGCGCATACGCTAGATAAAAGAGGGCCACACTCAGACCAATCGATAAAACGTAGGTGAGGATTTTCCGCATCTTCATTCCGGAAAGTTAGGCCTTCAATCGATTCGTTTCGGAATCAGGGAAAACCAATACCGGTTGATGAGATTTCGCTTCTTCAGGAGTCATTAGCGCGTAAGCAATGACAATGATGATGTCCCCAACTTGAACCTTACGAGCCGCTGGGCCGTTGAGTCCCACTTGCCCCGTGCCTCGCTCTCCCCGAATGGTGTACGTCTCAAACCGCTCCCCATTGTTGATGTTGACGATTTGAACTTTTTCTCCCTCAAAAAGCCCTGCCGCCTCCAACAAATCTGGATCCAATGAAATTGAGCCGATGTAATTCAAATCGGCTTCTGTTACCCTGAGGCGATGGAGTTTCGAACGCAATAACGTAATCAACATGGCCGCAAAAATAAGAATTCAGGAATGGCTTTAATGCAAACTTGGGATCCAAACTACTTCGACCCTTCTGGCTTCGTTTTCATTCGATGCGGCTTCATCCATTCCGTAACCATTCCAGTTCATTTGGTCCGCTTGAACCCCTGCGCTTTTCAGCGCTTCCACCACCGCCATTGCGCGTTTGTTGCTTAGCACATGATTTTGAACCACCTCGCCAGTCATGTCGGTGAATCCGCTGATGTGAAATTGCCCAGAAGATTCAAGTTTCCAACCGCATTGATTCAACCATTGGGTCAAAGCACGTCGACCATTTGAACCCAATTCCGCAGAATTTGAGGAGAAAAGCAATTTCAAACTCCCTTCGCTATCCAGCCACGAAGCCCCGTCATAATCAGGTGGTCGGGGCCAACGCGTCAATGCATCAAGTGGAAGCAAGTCAAAAACAAAGATGCCCCCTCCTTCCATTCGATAACTCCGAATGCGCTTCCAACCAGACCAAGACTCATTCAAACAGAATCCGTCATCACATGCTTCATAAACATGACAAATCACACCGTCAGGCAATTGCTGTCCGTTTGAATATGCTACCGTAACCTCCACCGCAGCGTCCAATCGAATGTCCTCAAAAGTGAGGCGTCCTTGAGCGTCCGTCTTGGAACTAGCAACCACCCGACCCCCGCGTTCACGAATGGTAACCACTGCTCCCTGCAATGCTTGCCTCCGATGTTTGAGTTCCATCCCGAGGGTTGTTGTTGATACTCCATCGGCTTTTTGACCAAACCACCACAAGTCCAGACCACCACCTGGCATCCGTGCGGTGGACAAATAGTACCCCGCATCCGCATGCTGACCAACCGGCACAGCGCTGACCTCATCACCGGATGTGTTCACCCCTTCAATTGATTCCACACGCTCATAAAAATGCTCCCGCTTCGCCTTCCAGATATCATATCCCCCTTGTCCGCTTTGTCCATTGGAAGCAAACAACAGGTCTCCTGAATCTTCGAAATTGGGAAAGATCTCGTTCCCTGCTGTATTCAAGCCATCCAATGGAATGGGATTTAGCCAACGCGAATTTTTGCGTTGTGCCATGAATAAATCACATTGACCATCAGGCATGAGTGCACTGAAGATGAGGACCTCGCGCTTTAAATCAATCGAGACATGTTGAATTTCTCCGATCTCAGACCAAGCAGCGTCGGACCAAACCCTCAGTGTTGTTGCCTCGGGCTCCAGAAATTCAATTTCATTGCCTTCTCGTCTCGAAGAGTAAACCGATCCAGTGTTCATAAACCATAGCTCTGATCGCTCAGCACCGGTCTGTTTTTCAGAACGTTGAAAAAAGAGTTGAGTTCCATCCCAACCCACCAACAATTCATCGCCCGTTGTATTCAATGACTTGATCGGAATGAATGCGGTAGAATCTCCTGAGGATGCTGCAATTCGTTCAGGACAAGCCGCAAAAAGGATGACCAAGGAAATGCCAGAAATGAAGGGTTTAATGTGTTTCATTCCTCTGTTGTTTTTTCCATTCGGTCCAAATATGATACGCTTCATCATACCAATCGTCCCCAAATTGTCGAATCAAAGCCGAACGACAAAATTCAAGGACGGTAATTTGATTGGCCGCACCGCATGTTCGCGCTCCGTCGCAAATTGGCCAGCGATGCACATTCAACGCGGTGAAATCTTGGAGCTCCTTCAAACGAATGGGATAGAGGTGACACGATATCGGCTTCGGCCAAGATGATTTTCCTTCTCTCCATGCCGTTTCGAAAGAGCATTTCGCAATTCCTCGTTCATCGAACGTTGCATAGACACATTCGCGGCCATCAATGATTGGTGTCACAAAATCCCCGTCTTGATCAACTTCAAACAAACCAACCTTTTCGATGACTTCGAGCGCTTCCGGTCGCAAGAGCGGTTTCACAATTTCAAATGCCTCCTCCAATCGATCCACTTCTTCCGCTGTAAGTGGTGCACCACTTTCTCCTTCAACACAGCATGCACCCTTGCATTGTTGAATATCACAAGCAAACATCGTGTCAAAAACGTCCTCGGAAATCAAGGTTTCACCAATCGCGATCATACGGCGAAATTAAATCGTTCGGGCCGAACCTTCACTACCGTTCAGTTGCGCATTAAATTTGAGTATGAAGTCGAGTTGGAAACAAAAGAGAGCGGTATTCAAAGACCGCATGAGCCGATTGTCACCGCTCAATCGAAAAAGGCTTCAAAATGCTTGGGCTTCGTATCGCCTGTATGCAAAAAATCAACGAGGCATCCGTGCTGAACAAACCGCCTGGCCGATGAGCTTGAGCGTAGAACCGACCACTTCATGCAATCTTCGTTGTCCTGAATGTCCTTCCGGGCTTCGCTCATTCAAAAGGCCGACTGGAATGTTGGACTTGGAGTTGATGAAAAAAGCCATGGATGAAATGAGCGATTACCTCATCTATTTGAATTTGTATTTTCAAGGAGAGCCCTTTTTGCACCCCCAAATTGACGAATTGGTCGCGGAAGCAAGCAGTCGAGGTTTGTACACTTCCACTTCAACAAATGCCCACTTCTTAAGAACCGATCGCTGCAAGGAAATCGTGCGGTCCGGCCTCAATCGACTGATCATCAGCATTGACGGAATGACTCAAGAAACCTATGCTGCCTATCGAATTGGTGGTCAGTTGGAAAAAGTCATTGAAGGAACGCAAAACATGATTGAGGCACGTCGTGAAAATGAAGGTATCGGACCACACCTTGTTTGGCAGTTTTTGGTGGTGGGCCCCAACGAACATGAAATTGACACCGTGCGCAAACAAGCACAAACGATTGGAGTGGATGAACTCGTCATCAAAACAGCGCAAATTGAAAACCCTGAAGACGGCCATCCTTTGCTCACGAACGACCCGAATTACAGACGCTACGATCGCCAAGGGGATGGTACTTGGAGGCTCCGCAATCCATTTAAAAACGAATGTTGGAGGATGTGGCAAGGATGCGTGATGACCTGGGACGGCAAAATCGTACCGTGCTGCTTTGACAAAGATGCCCACCATTCCATGGGCATCATTGGAGAGACGCCCTTTTCATCTATTTGGTTCGGCGAGGCGTACCAGCGCTTTCGTCAGCAAATTTTCACTCACCGATCACAATTGGAGATGTGCCAAAATTGTTCAGAAGGCAGCCACGCCTATGCATAAACCTTCCATAGTCATGGATTCATGAAGCAAGCGTCTATTTTCAAATGGCAACAGTGGATTTTGCCAATATTCATCGGAATAGGCGCGGCCACTGCAGTCATTTGGTTCATGGCCCAGCGCACTGTGATCGACCCAGACACTGGAGCCGAAATGAATTCCTTGGATTTGCTATTTTCTTTCGAATGGACGCGGCGCTCAACATGGGCCATGATGGGATTGATTGCTTGCGTCGTGCTTCGGGATTTGGGATACATACATCGTTTAAAAACACTCTCCTTTCAATCGTTTACCTGGCGACAAGCCACTCAAAACATTTTTTTATGGGAACTGGCTTCTGCATTGACACCGAGTGTCGTTGGAGGGTCGGCAATCGCCGTCGTAATTCTGAAGCGCGACGGATTGCGTTGGGGAAAAAGCCTGGCCACGGTGTTTGCAACTGCGCTTTTGGATGAGGCGTTTTACCTCATCTTGGTGCCCATAGTTTTTGGAATTTCGGCGGTCAGCGGTCATCCCGTTTTTCCAGAATGGCCACCGGATTTTGCTGGTATTTCAATGGGTGTTTCGACGATTTTTTGGATTGCATATAGTGTCATTGCAGGGTTCACGACGTTAATGCTTTTTGGATTGATTATCCGGCCAAAAACCACCAATAAGTTCATCCTTCGCGCTAGTGAAACGTGGGCGTTGAGGCGTTGGAAAGACCGGATGAAGAATTGGGCCTCAGATCTGTTGGAAGCATCAGTCAACATTCGAAAAGCACCAAGAAATTATTGGATTAAAGGTTTTGGTGCCACCTGTGTTAGTTGGACCGCTAGATTCTTGACGCTCAATATGGTGCTCCTCATTTTCTATCCGTCCCTTTCGCATGCAGCAGTTTTTGCCAGGCAATTGGTTTTATGGGTGGTGCTGACCATCAGCCCTTCCCCAGGTTCTTCTGGCGCGGCAGAATTCGGTTTGCCCTTATTCCTCTCCGATATAACAGGTCTGGCATACATCACTGGGGTTGTCATCCTTTGGAGGATGGCCACCTACTTTCTTTATTTGGTGCTTGGCGCATTGGTCCTACCCCAATGGTTGGTCAGAACAAATTCTAGAAAAAAAAATCCATCCTAACCCATGCGTACCGACTTAACTTTGGATCAGAATGAATGAATTGAAACACCTTGGAAAAGGGACGCGAGCAGTGCATGCTGGTGTAGAACCCGATCCCTCAACGGGGGCGATTATGACGCCCATATTTCAAACTTCGACCTATGTGCAAGAGGCTGTTGGTGTGCACAAAGGATGGGAATATTCTCGAAGTCACAACCCCACCCGGGCAGCGCTGGAATCCGCTTTTGCAGAATTGGAAAATGGAAAATATGGTTTGGCCTTTGCCTCTGGTTTGGCCGCCATTGACGCCGTGCTCAAGACATTGAAGCCTGGAGACGAAGTCATAGCGGGTCAAGATTTATACGGTGGCACGGCACGTCTGTTCCGAACCAACCACGCCCCCATGGGCATCGTTTTTCATTTTGTGGATACCCAAAAACCCGAATTGGTCGAATCTGCCATTACGGATAAAACCAAATTGGTTTGGCTAGAAAGCCCAACCAATCCGCTCATGCAGATTACTGACATCGCTGCAGTCGCAAAGATTACGAAGCCAAGAGGAATTTGGTTGGCTGTAGACAACACCTTTGCCTCGCCTATGCTTCAGCGTCCTTTGGAGCACGGCGCGGACATCGTCATGCATTCCGTAACAAAATACTTAGGCGGTCATAGCGATGTCGTCATGGGTGCGTTGATTACTGAAGATGAGCAGATTGATGCTCAATTGCGAACGATACAGAACAATTGCGGCGCCATAGCACAACCATTTGATTCATTTTTGGTGCTCCGAGGTCTGAAAACCCTGCACCTGCGTATCGAACGACATTGTCAAAATGGACGTAAAATCGCCCACTGGCTGCAATCTCATCCAAAAATTGGAAAGGTTTACTGGCCAGGATTTGAGACGCATCCTGGACACGAAGTGGCAAAAAAGCAAATGGACGACTTCGGTGGTATGATTGCCTTCGAAATTCACGGAAACAATCTAGAACAAGCCAAGAAATTGGTTGCATCGACGCAGCTTTTTGCTTTGGCAGAATCTTTGGGTGGAGTGGAATCATTGATTGAGCATCCTGCAGCAATGACCCATGCAAGTGTCCCCGCTGAAATCCGAGCCCAATTGGGGATATCCGATGGGTTCATTCGCATCAGCGTTGGCGTTGAAGATGCTGACGACTTAATCGCCGATTTGGAACAAGCCATTTCCATCGCCGTCCAATAAATTCTCCCAATGGAACAAAATCGCTCTCACGCATTACCCCCAGAATCCATGGCCATCATCGGTGCTGGTCTCGTGGGAAGCCTGTGGGCGTTGCTCCTTGCCAAACGAGGGCATCGGGTCGATGTTTTCGAACGACGACCGGACCCGAGAATTGGTTCTTACAAAGGGGGCCGAAGCATCAATCTCGCGCTGAGTGATCGGGGGTGGAGAGCCCTTGAAAAGGCCGGAATCGCCGAATCGGTTCGGGCCATCGCCTTGCCCATCACCCATCGAACCATGCATGCCACTGACGGGGCATTAACCCGACAACCTTATGGCTTGCCTGACGCAAGAGGAAAATTTGAGGACCCACAGTGTATTTACTCTGTCTCTCGTGCCCTGCTCAATCGGTTACTCGTGGAAGAATCCGAGGCACACCCCCATGTTTCCTATCACTTTGACCATCGATGTGAGGATGTCAACCTCGAAACCGCCACACTCACCTTAGAGCATGATGGAAAGACGCACATCACCTCAAAATTTGATCGAGTGTTCGGAACCGATGGGGCGTTCAGCGCAGTGAGAGAGCGGTTGATGAAAACCGATCGCTTCGATTTCAGTCAACGCTATTTGGAGCATGGATATAAAGAGATTGAAATGCGTCCAAAAGATGATGGTTCTTTTAAAATGGAGTCTGATGCTTTGCACATCTGGCCTAGAGGAGAGTTCATGCTCATGGGCCTCCCAAATCCCGATGGAACATTCACATGCACCGTTTTCGCCCCCTACCAAGGAGAAAACGGCTTAGACCACTTGACTAGCAAAGAACGTGTCGAAGACTATTTCCAGCGTCATTTCCCTGATGTCATTCCCTTGATACCGGATTTTGCCGACCAATGGCTTGCAAACCCCACAAGCTCGCTTGTTATGACGCAGTGCAATCCATGGCACTTCGGCGATAAGGTCTGCCTAATGGGAGATGCAGCCCATGCCATCGTACCCTTCTATGGACAAGGAATGAACAGTGGAATGGAAGATTGTTCAGTGCTCATTGACATGATGGACGAGATGAACCACGATAGCGAATGGAGCCAAGTCCTGGACAAATACAGTGCTGTGCGGAGACCCTCAGGGGATGCCATCTTGGAATTGGCATTAAGGAACTACATTGAAATGAGGGATAAAACAGGCGATGCTAAATTCCTGCTGAGGAAAAAGATTGAAGCCAAATTAGCTACAGCCTATCCTGGAAGGTGGCTTCCGCTTTATTCGCAAGTTACTTTCAGTCACATTCCTTATGAAGAAGCCCTGTCGGCAGGGCAGCGCCAAGATCGGATCATGGAGAGTATTCTGGCTCAGCCCAATATTGAGAGCACCTGGGATCGACCTGAAGTTTTCGAATCCATAATCAGCCAATGGGAAGCACACGGATAATGCGCTCGCTTGCATCATTGATGATTGTGACGTGCTGGTCCTCCTCCCTCATTCCCGCATTCGCCCAATCAAACAGTCCATTTTATCGGACCTTTCGCAATTATAAAACTTCTGGTTGGACCGCAAATATTGGATTGCACGGTTTCAGCGCAGCACCGGACACGGTGCCATCCCTTTATCAGATTATTCAACCCAATGTCGGCCTTGACACCCTGCATTCTGGGGGTTGGAATCATGAAGGCAATAGGGCATTGAAACTTGGAATCGGAATCTGGGGGCAATCACCTCAGTCCGTCATATGGGACAGGTGGAGTCTCCAATTGGATGGCACCCGAAATCGAGCCATTTCGGAATTTACCGGCTCGATTGCCGACTCCAGCGGATTCTTAAATCCTGGAGGTGTGCTTGTTGATTCGAGCCGATCTTTTTTGACCACTGAATTGACCTTTCGGGTACACCGGGCTTTTGAAATCATCCCCGATTTCTTCGCGGAAGGACACATTGGACTGGGATGGGATCATGAATGGGGTGCATACCATGAAAGAATCGGCCCAGATTCCATGTTTGTTACACGGTCAAACCCCAGCTCAGATCGCATCGCACTCGAACTGGGCGTTGGCGTTGGTGTACATACATGGGGAGGTCGATTTTTGCGGATAGTCGGAACGGTTGATGCGCTTCAACTTCGGCCGTTTGCGGAAGAAGGCGACGGCCGTGTCCAATGGTTCGAAGGACAATATGTTCCCTGGAATGTCACGATTCATTGGGATTTGCTTTCAAAGCTTCCGCCCCAACTCTGTGAGCAGAACCCACGAAAACCACCAGGGGAAGGCGATGGATTTCGAGAATCACTTTTTGGTGACGAAATGACAAAATCGAAAAAGAAGAAGGACAAAAAGAAGAAAAGCAAGAAGAAACGACGGCGCTGGTAAGATCGCTGAGCTCAACGCCCTTCATCTGCGCAGAGCTCGATGAGTACCTTGCATGTATCCTTTGGATGCAAAAACGCAATGATTTTCTGGTCAGCTCCCGGTTTTGGTCCGCTTATCACCCGATAACCCAATTCCTCTAACCTTTCGAGTTCACCTTTCAAGTCATCCACATGAAAAGCCAGGTGGTGCAATCCTGGGCCGTGTTCTTGGACAAACTTTCCAATGGGACCATCTTCAGTGGTAGAAGAAAGCAATTCGATCTTACTTTCTCCAATCTTAAAAAATCCGACCTCCACTGATTCTGAGTCGACGCGTTCATGTTTATACGCCGCAGTGCCCAATAAATCCTCGAACACACGCTCTGCCTCACGCAAATTTCGCACTGCGATTCCAATGTGTTCGATTCTATTCATGGTCGACCTTTCCTCCAAAAATACATCGATTGACTCCTCGATTGCTACCTTCGTTGCATGACCTCTTCACACCACGATTGGCTCCCTGTTGATTTGAAAGGCAAAACCGCAGTTGTTTGCGGATCGACTCAAGGAATTGGCTTTTCTGCGGGACAGCATCTAGCGGGACTCGGAGCCCGTGTCATTTTGGTTGCGCGCAATGCGGAGCGATTGAATCAAGCCTTAGAACAACTCACGGAGCCTGGACGTCATGCTACAGTTGAAGCGGACTTTAGCCAGCCCAACCAAGTCAAGGAGGCCATCGAAAAAATCGTTCAAAACGAACCGGTTCACATTCTGATCAACAACACCGGTGGGCCTCCTAGTGGACCCATTGCCGCAGCGGAGGTACAGGCCTTTCAAAACGCTTTCGAACAGCATCTCATTTGCAATCACATTCTAGCTCAAGCGGTTCTTCCCAGCATGAAGGCCAGTGGCTACGGTCGGATCATCAATGTTATCAGCACCAGCGTGAAGCAACCTCTTGCCAATTTGGGCGTGAGCAATACCATTCGGGGAGCCGTGGCCAATTGGGCAAAAACTTGGGCCAACGAAGTCGGCGCATTCGGAATCACGGTGAACAATGTGTTGCCCGGCGCCACGGAAACGACACGCCTTGATCAAATCGTGCAGGCCAAAGCAGCAAAAACTGGCAAGCCAGAGGACGAAATTCGCGCAGAAATGGCCTCTGCAGTGCCGTTAAAACGGACAGGGTTACCCGAAGAAGTTGGTCGAGCCATCGCCTTTTTAGCCTCTCCTTCAGCAAGTTACATTTCAGGAATCAATTTACCTGTAGACGGTGGCCGAACTTCTTCCTTGTGAATTAGATTTGTGCCGCAAAACGTTAATAGATACGTTAATGTCTAACCCTAACCACGAGCACATTAGCGCCTTTATTTCAGAGGTTGCAGCTCAAAATCCGAATGAACCCGAGTTCATTCAGGCGGTGCAAGAAGTCGCCGAAACCGTAATCCCATTTATCGCCAATCATCCAAAATATTCGGATCACCGAATATTGGAACGCATGGTCGAACCCGAGAGGATCATCATGTTCCGCGTTCCGTGGACTGACGACAATGGAAATGTTCATGTCAACAAAGGATACCGAATTGAATTCAATTCTGCCATTGGTCCATACAAAGGCGGTTTGCGATTCCATCCCACGGTCAACTTGAGCGTCCTCAAATTCTTGGGGTTTGAGCAGGTCTTCAAGAACAGTTTGACAACGCTTCCAATGGGCGGCGGTAAAGGAGGTTCCAATTTTGATCCCAAAGGAAAATCCGATCAAGAAGTCATGCGGTTCTGCCAGAGCTTCATGACGGAACTCGCCAGACACATTGGCCCCAATACGGATGTGCCGGCAGGTGACATCGGTGTCGGCGGTCGAGAAATTGGCTACATGTTCGGTCAATACAAACGCCTTCGCAATGAATTCACAGGCGTTCTCACAGGAAAAGGACTCAATTGGGGAGGATCGTTAATTCGACCCGAGGCTACAGGATATGGGGCAGTTTACTTTGCTGCAGAGATGCTGGAAACCAAAGGAGAGAATTTCGAAGGCAAGCGGGTTGCGATTTCGGGTTCCGGAAACGTCGCGCAATACGCAGCACAAAAGGTGATGCAGATGGGTGGAAAAGTCGTCACGATGTCTGATTCATCAGGCTATGTTCACGTAGCGGACGGCATGTCTGAAGCTCAATTGGAGTGGATCATGGACTTGAAAAACGTTCGTCGTGGACGCATTGCAGAATTTGCCGAATCTCATTCCAATGCCACTTTCCATGCCGGTGAACGCCCGTGGGGTGTTCAATGCGAAGCCGCTTTCCCTTGTGCTACCCAAAATGAGTTGAACGAAGCAGAAGCGCAACAATTGATTGCCAATGGTTGCCGAGTGGTCGCTGAAGGTGCCAACATGCCCAGCACGCCTGAAGCCATCGAAGCGTTCCAAAAAGCAAAAATCTTGTTTGCTCCAGGAAAAGCATCCAATGCAGGCGGGGTAGCTACGAGTGGTCTGGAAATGTCGCAAAACAGTTTGCGCATGAATTGGTCCCGCGAGGAAGTCGACGAGCGACTACTCAACATCATGAAGGACATCCATGGCCAATGCGTCAAATACGGAACAGACGAGAACGGCTACGTTGATTACGTAAAAGGTGCCAACATCGCCGGATTTGTGAAAGTGGCGGATGCCATGATTGATCAGGGCGTCGTTTAACCTGTCAGGTCAAGACCCGCAAGAGCTATCTTTGTGTTCATGATTACTGGAATCCAACACCTACATAGCACGCTGCGTTGGGTCGTCTTGATACTGCTCGTTTTGACCCTCATTCGAGCGTGGACGAACCGGAGCGGCTCTTTCAATGTGCAACAAGCCAAGCTGGGCCTGTTCACGATGATTTCCATCCATGTACAATTGTTGTTGGGGTTGGTGTTGTATGTACAAAAAGGATGGATGGCGAAGTTGGGTGATTCGAGCATTATGGGAGTCACCCGCGATCGGTTCTTTACGGTTGAACATCTAGCGGGAATGCTCATTGCCATTGTTTTTGGAACATTGGGACATAGCTTGGTCAAAAGGGCATCGGATGATGCCGTCAAATACCGAAGACAACTGATATACTTTGGCATTGCCCTGATTCTGATTCTCGCGAGCATTCCATGGCCCATACGCCCTGGATTTGAGACCAGCGGTTGGTTCTAATCCATGAAGGATTTGAAATCAAAAACCGCAACTTTGGCCATGGGCGTGCTGCTATCTGCTTGGTGTATCCAATGTGGAACGAGTGAACCGCCTCTTGAAGAAGGACCCAAGCCAACCTTGGCCACCATACAACGAGCGTATACCATGAAATGCTCTTTGTGCCACGGAGCTGACGGAAAATTGATGGCTTCAAGAGCCCCTGATTTAAGCAAGTCAGAAATGAATTTGGACGAACGAATCGCGATCATTCGTTACGGCAAAGGAACCATGCCTCCACACAACGGAGTCCTGGACATCCAAACAATACGCGGCATCGCAGAGTACATCGAAACGTTCAAGTAACGTCCCAAATGCTTGAAAAAAAGCTCATTTCCACATCGCTCGAGCCCGAAACGTGTGTTCTCATCGGATTGATTCAAAGCGGGCAATCCCGGGAAATGGTGCAAGAGCATATGGATGAATTGGCCTTTTTGGCCACTACGGCCTCGGCTCATCACCTACGAACTTTCGTTCAGAGCCTCGACCGGCCGGATACCCGGACCTTTGTTGGTAAAGGCAAACTCGAAGAAATCAAAATGTATGTCGAAGAGCACGAGGTGGACCTATTGATTTTTGACGACGAGTTAACGCCGACCCAGTTAAGAAACATCGAAAAAGAAATTCCTGAAAAAAAGGTGCTCGACCGGCCCAACCTCATATTGGACATTTTTGCTCAACGAGCGCGAACAGCACATGCAAAAACGCAAGTGGAATTGGCTCAGTATCAATACCTCTTGCCGCGATTGACCAATATGTGGACGCACCTCCAAAAACAAAAAGGGGGCATCGGGATGAAAGGGCCAGGCGAGAAAGAGATCGAAACGGACCGGCGAATCATTCGAGATCGCATCGCTCACTTAAAGAAGCAGCTTCAAGCGATCGATAAGCAGATGTCCACCCAACGTGGCAATCGAGGAGCATTGATACGGGTTGCACTTGTCGGATATACCAATGCTGGGAAAAGTACATTGATGACCTTGTTGTCCAAAAGCGATGTCTTTGCCGAGGATAAACTTTTCGCGACGCTGGATACGACGGTTAGGAAAGTCGTGCTCGAAAACCTCCCTTTTCTGTTGAGCGATACAGTTGGATTCATTCGAAAGCTTCCTCATCAATTGATTGAAAGTTTCAAATCCACTTTGGATGAAACACGAGAAAGCGACTTGCTCTTGCACGTCGTCGATGTCAGTCACCCCCAGTTTGAGGATCACATCGAAGTGGTAGAGGCTACGCTCGCCGAAATTGGGAGTGCCGACAAACCCACGATGATCATTTTCAATAAAATTGACCAATTGATTGTCGAGCCCTTTGGACCCACCCGAGAAGATCAGATGAACGGCATTCGTGAGCGGTTTGAACGAAACGATTGCCAAGTATTGTTCATCTCTGCCAAAGAAAAAACTGGACTCACTGAACTGCGCAATGAACTTTTTGAAACCGTGAAGTCCATCCATGTGAAGCGATACCCGTACCATAATTTCTTGTATTGACCGGACTTTCCGACCTTTAACCCATGGCAGGAATTCGACAAGAAAAAATGGCTGAGCTAATCAAAAGGGATCTCAGCGTCATCTTCCAACGTCAAGCGAGTTCTTGGTTTGCCGGAATGTTCATTACAGTGACTCAAGTGCGCATGGCCCCTGACTTAGGATTAGCCAAGGTTTACCTCAGTTTCATGGCGGTTCCCGATAAGAAAATTGCACTTCAAGCGGTGCGCGATGAAGGGTGGCGCGTGCGCAAAGCATTGGGAGAAAAAATCGGAAAACAAGTGAGGATCATTCCTGAATTGAATTTCTACCTCGACGATAGTCTCGACTATTACGAGGCCATAGACCAAGCGCTCAAAAAATAGCCCGCCAGGTGAATGTTCCGATAAGGCTTGCATGGCGATACGCCTGGACGAGAAGGCAAAAAAGCCTCACCCATCTCATATCTGGAATTTCCATGTTTGTCATCGCCGCCGTGACCGCTGCGATGATTGCCATTTTAAGTGCGTTTAATGGAATAGAATCCGTTGTAACGGATTTGTTCGGAACGCTCGATGCGCCAATCGCGGCGCTGCCGATTGAAGGCAATGCACTTCCAGACAGCACATGCGGATGGCTGATGAATCAATTGGGACCCGAATCTCCGAACCCTCGTATTGTTTCAGCTGCTCCCATCATTGAAGATGAAGCTGTCATTTCTTGGAATGGAAATAACCCACAAGTGATAACCGTTTTGGGTTTTGACGCCGCCTTATTGGAAATGGCCGACATCGAGCCTTCTCTTCGCAGCGGGCAATGGTTTCCTGAGATGCCAAATGGTGATCCGTGCGTAGCACTGGGTATGGGAGTGAGGAACTCCTTGGGCATGGGGTTGGTTAATGACCAGGAAAGTGCACAGCCGCTCATTCTTCAAGCACCCATTCGAGGGAAGAAACTCATGCGACATAAGGAGCGTGCATTCAATCGAGAAGTCGCTTTTGCCTGTGATGTCTTATCTGTGAATGCCGAAATCGATCGGAAATTCATCTTGGCTCCTCTATCCTTGTCGAAAGAGTTATTTCAACGGCCCGAATCGATCAATCGAATTGAAATCTTAGGACTCCCTCAGTACTCGGAACAAGAACTCAAAAATGAAATTGAAGCGCTTGCTGAATTGGAGGGCGTTCCAATTCGAATTCGAACCCGGGCCGAGAAAAACGCCCTTATCACCCAAACCAATCGAGCAGAGAAATGGGCAACCTTCATCATATTGAGCTTCATATTGATTGTCGCTGCGTTCAATGTCATGGCATCCTTGACGATGCTCCTGCTCGAAAAACGACAGGACATCGAAGTGCTCAATGCAATGGGATTATCGGGGTGGCGTTTGGAGCAAGTTTTCGCTTGGCAAGGCGTCATCATCAATGCCATTGGAGGGGTGATTGGGATGCTCTTTGGAATTGGGTTGGTGTTGGGTCAGAAGACTTTCGGCTGGGTCAAGCTCGAGGGATCTGTGATTCCAGCTTATCCTGTGGAATTGGCATTTCTTGACGTTGTCAGCACGCTGGGAGTCGTCATCCTGATCGGAGGAATTGGATCGGGTTGGATGGTCCGCAATCTCGTGCGTCGATTCGTTCATTGAATCACGCCGCCTCAAATGAGATGGTCGCCAATTCATCCAGCTTATCACGGATGTCTTGCGCTTCATCCAACGTAACCAGCGCCAATCGATGTTGCTTAAAGTCTCGTAACCCCTTGAAGTAATTCGCGTAATGACGACGCATTTCCACCACCCCGAGGCGCTCGCCTTTCCATTCTATGCTTTTTTCGAAATGCTCCTTTGCTGCAGCAATCCGCTCTTCCATATCAGGCGGAGGCAGTAACGCTCCGGTTTCCATAAAGTGCTTCATTTCCCTGAACACCCATGGTGACCCAATACTCGCTCTCCCAATCATGATGCCATCAACACCATAGCGCCGGCGATATTCCATGGCTTTTTGCGGTGAATCAATATCACCATTGCCAAAGACTGGGATGTGCATCCGAGGATTTTCCTTCACGGCAGCTATCAAGGACCAATCTGCTTCCCCTTTGTACATCTGAGCTCGCGTTCGACCATGAATGCTGATTGCTTTTATCCCGACATCTTGGAGTCGTTCAGCCACCTCAACAATGTACTTGGAGTTTTCATCCCATCCCAGGCGGGTCTTTACAGTAACAGGCAATGAACACGTATCGACGATTTCCTTGGTCATTTCGACCATTTTTGGGATGTCCTGTAAGATTCCCGCTCCCGCCCCTCGGCATGCTACTTTCTTGACGGGGCATCCATAGTTGATGTCGATCAAATCCGGATTTGCCGCCTCAGTTATTTCTGCGGCTTGCCGCATTGATTCAATCTCGCTGCCAAAAATTTGTATCCCGATTGGCCGTTCGTATTCGAAAATATCCAACTTGGCCCGGCTCTTGGCAGCATCTCGTATGAGTCCTTCTGAACTGATAAATTCCGTATACATCAAATCTGCCCCGTACTTTTTGCACAGCGCCCGAAAAGGCGGGTCGCTGACATCTTCCATCGGCGCCAGCAAAAAAGGGAACTCGCCTATTTCTATGTCTCCGATTCTCACCATTTATTGATGCTACTTTTCGCTTGATTTCGTCGAACTTGCAATTGAAACGATTCCGCAAAATTACGCCATGATTCGAACCTCATTTCAACGAATGCACCCATTCCTCCAATTCATTTTTATTATTTGCTTGATCTTCTCTGGCATGGCCGTGGCTTCATTCTCTGGATTTTTTCTTGTTTCAGCGGCATTGGGTCACTCACTCGAAGAAGCCATGGCGATTGCTTCCTCTGCAAATTCTGAAGAAGGGAAATACTACAATCTGTTTGTGAATGGACTCAATCAATTGTTTGCATTTGGTCTCGTGGCAGGCTTTGTCGGCTGGTTGTTCTCACAACGAACCTTTGTCACCTTTCGTTCTTTATCATGGCAATGGTTGATCATCGGAATCATGCTTGCTTGGGCCGCTCAACCACTCATTGACTTGACCTTTCGACTCAATGACGGACTCATCACCTTTCTACCTGATGCTTGGGCAGAGACCATATACAACCTTGAGGCTACTGCAACAGATATAACGAGGTCCATGCTCACTTTTGATACAACGTGGCAATTTCTCGCAACGGCCTTGACCGTTGCCGTGTTACCTGCCGTTTGTGAAGAGCTGATTTTTCGTGGTGTTTTACAACCCCTCATTTCAAAATGGACCGGAAATGCGCACCTAGGAATCTGGGTTTCCGCCTTGCTTTTTAGTGCCATTCACCTGCAATTTCAAGGGTTCCTTCCGCGAATGATCTTAGGAGCTGGCTTGGGCTACTTGGTTGTATACAGCCAAAGTCTCTGGCCTTCAATTGCAGCGCATTTCTTCAACAACTTCGCAGCGATTTTCATGGCCTACTATATGGGCCCAGAATGGATTGAAACAGAGATGAATGCCGTTTCTGCTTGGGATTATCAAGACTTTTTGGTCGCGATTGTTGCCTTGATGATTGGCGTGCTTGCAATCCTATGGGTACGTAAATTAGGGAAATGGACAGATGACCATCCGGTTACCGATGTTACTGTGAGTCAGTGAACAACGCGTCTGCGAAAAGTAAATCCTCAGGAGTTGTTACTTTGATGTTTTCAAGATTGCCCTCAACCAAACGGATGGAATGACCTGCGAATTCAAAGACGCTCGCATCGTCAGTGAATTCTTCTCGAAATCCAGTCCCATAGGCCTCTTTGAGTTCCTTCAAATCAAAACACTGCGGGGTCTGCACCGCCCGCAATCGGTCGCGTATCAAAGCATGCGAGCCGGCACCGTGTACTTCACGTATGCTGTCTTTGACTGGGACTACCGGAACTGCGGATCCCGATTGCTCGGCCTGCTCAAAACAGCGATGAATGGTTGCTTCTGCGACGAATGGTCGAACGGCGTCATGAATGCCAACGATTCCTTCATCCGGCAAGGCCCTCAATCCACTCAAAACTGAATGCCAGCGCTCTTGTCCTCCTATGACCACTTCATCTGCTCCAGCAGGACCAAATTCCACTTCGAGGGCATTGAACGAATCCAGCAATGACTCATGAAGTACCAAAACGATATAAAATCGTTCGTCTGCTTCTCGAAAACGTCGAAGGGTCCACCACATCAATGGCAGACCCTTCAACATCAAAAATTGCTTTGCAACAGACCGCCCCATCCGGGTACCGGTCCCACCAGCAACGATGATCACATAGCGTTTCACCCTTTTGCCGCTGCAAATCGTTCTCCCACTGCAGCCCAGTCAATGACGTTAAAAAATGCCGCGATGTAATCAGGGCGTCGATTCTGATAGTTCAGGTAATATGCGTGCTCCCATACATCCAGCCCCATGATTGGCGTACCCCCACATCCAACACCTGGCATCAGAGGATTATCTTGATTTGCAGACGAGCAAACTTCGAGCTTTCCTTCTTTGACACAAAGCCAAGCCCAGCCTGAACCAAAACGCGTGGCAGCGGCTTTGGCAAATGATTCCTTGAACGCTTCCCAACCGCCCAAATCTCGGTCAATGGCTGCAGCTAAATCACCCGAGGGAGCCCCCCCACCGGTTGGCGACATGATGCTCCAAAACAATCCGTGGTTGTAATATCCCCCTCCGTTATTTCGAACGGCGCCATTATCGGAATGTTCAGCCAGTAAAGCCTCGATTGATTTTCCTTCCATCTCAGTTCCTGCAATGGCAGCATTCAAGTTATTGGTATAACCTGCGTGATGCTTTCCATGATGGATTTCCATTGTACGGGCATCAATGTGTGGCGCAAGTGCATCATATGCATAGGGTAGGGCAGGTAGTTCAAAAGCCATTATTTTATCGTGTTTGGTTGTGGTATTCGGTATTTATTCTGATTGCAACAAAGTTAATCGTCCATCGACGACTGAGATGTTTCTTTTGTTTTTTAACCATCGTTGGGCTTCTTGGACTGCTGGATCTTCAGAAGCGAGGTATTCATAATAGCTGGACTCACCAGCGATGTTGCGAATGATTTGAGCGAACATGCGATTGGCCAATTCATCTTCTTCCAATTGGCTCATCTCCGCCTCTTGTGGAAGTCCCGCTTGTTCTGCGTATTGAAACAGGAATTCCAGGGATTCCTTTTTCCATGGTTCTGACAATGATGTCAATTGGTCTTGGCTGAGCAATTTGTCGCGATTCTCGTCCACATATGAAAATGCCGCATCGCGCAATATTCCAGACCAACTCAATTCCGACAGGTATTCCGACAGCCGCGCGGTATCCAGCGGCAAGAATACATCCGGCGTAATTCCGCCGCCGCCGTGCACCAATTTTCCTTTGGGTGTTCGAAAGAGCAGAGAATCTGCCAACGCAATGCTATCCTGATGAAACAGTTCGCCACTTTCATATCGATCAAAATAATCACCGCTGTAATCAATCCCTTCACCATATGGACGTTGAATCGCTCGACCGGTTGGCGTATAAAAACGAGCCACGGTTAAGCGCAATGCGCCCAAGTCGTCAATGGAAAATTCTTCTTGTACCAATCCTTTTCCAAACGTTCTTCTTCCGATTACCGGGCCCCGATCATGGTCTTGAATGGCTCCGGCGAAAATTTCTGATGCCGATGCCGAAGACTCATCAACAAGCACCACCAAATCCCAGTCCTTCCAATCCCCATTTCGCTTGGAAGCATAAACACGGCGGGCGGCGTGCTCTCCCTCGGTATACACCACCAGCTGATCCTTTTCCAAAAAAGATTCAACCATGGGAACCACCGCATTGAGGTAGCCTCCTCCATTCCCCCTCAAATCGATGATGACCTCCTGCAGCCCTTGTTGACTTAAAGCTTGCATCGCCTGGTCAAATTCAATGGCTGTATTCTGGGCAAAGCGGACTACTTTAATGTATCCACGTTCACCATCCAAGTTTGCGCTGCAGACAACACTGTGAATCGGAATTCGATCTCGTTCCAAAACGACCTTTTTGGGGCCTGCCTTTCGATCCAATCCCACCATTACCTGAGTGCCTCTGGGACCTTTGAGCAATTCCATGACCCGGCGGTTGGTCAATTCCGGACCGGAGATTTCTAAGCTGTCGACCGTTACAATGCGATCTCCAGCTCGTATGCCAGCCCTTTCTGCAGGCCCTCCAGGAATAGCGGCCACCACCATCAAGGTGTCATCTTGAATGATAAACTCCACCCCAATTCCCTCAAAATTGCCTTCCATGGGTTCTGCTAGTTCAGCCAATTCCTCCGAAGAAATGAACACGCTATGTGGGTCCAATTCCTCGAGCACTGCTTTTAGTGCTATTTGCTCTAGTTCAGCGCGAATCACTGGATCGACATACATACGCTCCACTCGGTCCAGCACTCCTGATAAGGCGCTTTTGGAGCCAATTCCAAATCCCAATCCTACTTCTGGCACTCCAGCAAATTGCCTTCCGATCATGATGCCCAAAATCAATACCACTGAAAAAGCCAAAGGTTGCCAAGAAGGTGCAGTTCGATTTGGACGTTGGAGTTCTTCCATGGACAGATTAACTTCTCAATTTCACGGGTTGTTCTAAATGAACCAATTCCACCCCGGCCTGGCGAAGAAATTCGAGGCCTTGGGGATCTTTGTACTCGTCGCGGTACACCAATCGCTTGATTCCCACCTGATGGATCAACTTTGAACATTCGCGGCATGGCGACATCGTGATGTATAAAGTCGCCCCTTCGGCACTGTTATTGGACCGAGCCAACTTGGTGATTGCGTTGGCTTCTGCATGCAAAACATACCAATTCGTCTCCCCCAAATCATTTTCGCATGAATTATCGAAACCTGAGGGAGTCCCGTTGAAACCATCCGCAATGATCATTCGATCTTTCACAATCAATGCCCCGACCTTTTTTCGGACGCAATGTGAGAGTTGCGCCCACTCGACAGCCATCCGCATGTACGCTTGATCGTAACGAAGTTGTTTTTGAATTTCACTGGATGATAGAGCGGTGTTCTCCACAAGGCGATAATTTGCTGAACAAAGTTAGGTCTCTAGGCGTTGCGTTGTAGCTTGCTACTCAGAAAGAATCAGATATGCGCATTTACACGCGAACCGGTGACGACGGAACAACTTCTCTATTCGGAGGATCTCGATTGGATAAAGATGCCGTCCGAATCGAAGCTTACGGTACACTCGATGAACTGAACTCCTGCATGGGAAAATTTGGTTCGCATCCCATCATTCTTGAATCCAACGACTTGCCTTTTTTGCGCACCCTACAATCCGATATTTTTTCTTGGGGGAGCCACCTCGCCACCGTCGATCCGGAAATGATGACCCATTTGCCCAGGGTCCCTGAAAAGAGAATTGCGGCCATGGAAGAATGGATGGATGCAAAGAATGATCAACTCGATGAATTGAAACAATTCTTGATTCCAGGCGGTCATGTTGCCATTTCAGATGCGCATCAATGTCGAGTGGTTTGCCGTCGCGCAGAGCGTCGGGTCATCGCCCTTTCACGAAGCGAAAAAATACCCGAAGGATTGATCGCTTATTTGAATCGATTAAGCGACCTCTTTTTTGTGTGGAGCCGAGCATTGCACAAAGACCTTAACATTCCTGAAATTCCCTGGAATTCAGGAGATTAACCTGATTTTTGTCGTATTTGTGTATGATTCTTAATGGTTTTTGAAGTTTTTCTTGGATGTAAAAGCGAATCTTCTATTTTTGCGCGCTGAAGACGCTTACCATGTATTGGACACTTGAACTAGCCTCATACCTTGAAGATGCTCCTTGGCCTGCCAGCAAAGACGAGCTCATCGATTTCGCCATGCGAACAGGAGCTCCGTTGGAAGTAGTCGAAAACTTACAACAACTGGAAGACGAAGGCGATGCGTTTGAAACCATCGAAGACATCTGGCCCGACTATCCCAGTAAAGAAGATTTCTTCTTTAACGAAGACGAATACTAGCAGTCAAACATCCTTGAGTGATTGAAGCGCCGCGTGGGTCAACTTTCCATTGAGCCATTCTGGGTCCAGCTCAGCTCCAAGCCCCTTATAAAAAGCAATTGCAGGCTCGTTCCAGTCCAACACCTGCCATTCCATCCGTCCAAAATTGCGCTGGGCACACTCCTGCGCAACGGCCAAAAACAAGGACTTACCAATCCCCAATCCTCGATGGGACTCCCGGACGACCAAGTCTTCGAGGAACCCACATTTCCCTTTCCAGGTGCTGTACTTGACATACCACAAGGCCATTCCTACGACTTCGTTCCCAACCTCCGCCACCCATAATTCATAGATGGCGTTCGGCCCGAATCCATCTGCTCGAAGCTGAGTGACATCATTAGTGACCTCATTTCCCGCGCGCTCATAAATGGCCAATTCGACAATCAGGCCATGTACCGCTTCGACATCTTCAGCGGTGCCCTTTCGAATGGTAAATGCAGGATTTGTTTCGCTCATGACGCAAAGTTATCCGTCATAACCCCAAACTGATCTATGAGCCGGGTTTCTTTCTATTTTTCGCTCATGAACCTGGAATCAATGGTGGCTTTGGATATCGGTTTAGCAATCGTTTTTGCATGGTCCATGTTCAATGGGTTTCGCAAAGGACTCATCATTAAGGTCGCATCCATTGTGGCCCTCGGGCTAGGAGTATACGCGGGATTTCATTTCTCAGCATTTTCAGCCGCTTGGTTGCATGAAACCTTTGATTGGTCCGAACAGACAACCAACACCATGGCAATTGTCACGACGTTTTTAGCTGTGGTAATCGGTGTTCATATGATTGCCAAAGCGCTCGAAAAAGTGGTAGATCTGGCGTCCTTGAGCCTCGTAAATAAATTGGGAGGCATGGTCATGGGCTTGGGACAAAGCTGGTTACTTGTGAGTGCAATTGCCTGTGCCATGAACATCGCTTTGGGCTACCAACAGTGGCTGCCCAAGGAACAATTCAAGGACTCATTGTTCTATCCCTCAATGGAACAAACAACCGATTTTCTGCTTCCAGAATTGACCAAAAGAAGCCCGTTGGATGCGATAGAAGAGCGAATTGAGGATGCCATTGATTCTGTTCGCGAAAGCAAAGATTAGGAGACGGCCAGCTGTTGTTTGAGTCGAATTAATCTTTGCTCCAACTCATCCATCGCTCCATCGTATCCGCCAAATTGCTCCCATGACTCTGGGGCCATTCGTACAGAAAAATAAAATTTAATTTTGGGCTCTGTGCCACTTGGTCGAGCGGTGACGATGGTTTGATTTGCCGTTTTGAATTGGACCACATTGGATGATGGCAAATCGATGGTTGTGATTTTTCCGCTCGGCAAGTGCCGAATTTCTCCAGTTCGATAATCCCGCACTTCCGTTACGGATTCTCCAATGAAATCCGTTGGCGGCTCAGAGCGAAACCGCTCCATCATCGCTGCAATTTCTTCCTTTCCAGTTCGCCCATGTTTTGTCAATGAAACGAGGGCTTCCTTAAAAGCTCCATGTTTGGAGTGAATTTCACGAAGCTTCCCCAACAAATCCGTGCCTTGGCGATTGGATTCATGCGTCAATTCGCAGAGCATGCAAGCTGCGGCTACGGCATCCTTATCACGAACCTCATCACCAATCATATAACCATAACTCTCCTCGCCCCCTACAATGAACTTGCCTTTGCCTTCCTTTTGTCTGATCACGTCGGCAATCCATTTGAAGCCGGTCAGTGTCTCATAGACGTCTAATTCTGCTGCACTTCCAATCATAGCCATCAAGTCTGATGTAACGATTGTTTTTGCGACAAAATCTCCTGGCATCAACTGACCCAATCGAGCCTTCTCAGTGACAACATAGTCCGTCAGGAGCGCTCCGGTCTCATTCCCATTCAGCAATCGCCAAGTTCCGAACGTGTCAGGAACGGCAATTCCAACTCGATCGGAATCAGGATCCGTGCCAAGGACCAACTGCGCCCCGACGGTTTTCGCCAGTTCTATCGCCGCTGAAAGGGCCGCCCCCTCCTCTGGGTTTGGGCTGTGCACCGTTGGAAAGTCACCGTCCGGTTCGCGCTGGTTCTCAACGACGTGAACGGCTCGAAATCCTGCAGCCTGCAAAACAGGAATGACTGATACCGACCCGGTACCGTGCAAAGGCGTGTAGACGATACTCAAATCCGATCCGCTCTGACGTAAGTCTTCGCTCAATCGCAGATTTAAAACTGCGTTGTGGTATGGTTGATCATCAGATCCACTTAGCCAGTGGATCCGTTCTTTTGCGGTCAGTTCATCTCCCCATTGCACTTGAGCAGGATTCGAAACACTTCTGACGCATTGGATGATGTTGGCGTCATGAGGCGGAACAATTTGCCCACCATCATTCCAATACACCTTATAACCGTTGTATTCCTTTGGATTGTGACTCGCTGTGATTACAATTCCTGCAGTACATCGCAAATGCCGGACGGTGAAGGATAATTGTGGAGTGGGTCTGAGGGCATCAAAAATGTAAACGTTGATTCCGTTACCCGCCATGACTTCCGCAGCCACTTGAGCAAAATGAGCACTGTTATTTCTGGAATCATGTGCAATGGCTATCGAACCGGATGTTGGGTCAGCCTTTTTGATATAATCCGCAAGACCTTGGGTAGCCTGGGCAACCGTGTATTTATTCATCCGATTGGTTCCCGGTCCCATGAGTCCGCGTAATCCCCCTGTTCCAAATTCCAAATCGGTGTAAAAAGACTCAATCAATTCTTCTCCAAGCTCATCAATCAGCGCTTGCACTTGTGCCCTTGTTTCAAAATCATAAGGCTCTTGGGCCCATCGCTTCGCACGATTTAATGCCGCTTCTTTTGAATCAGTCGAACTCATTATAACTCAATTCTCTTTTAATTCTTGCTCTAGTTCTTGCTCCCAATGCACCCTTTCAACCCTTAACACTTCCGCAAAGTATTGACCATCTAAGTACGAAAATTTAGGCCGAGGAGCGGCAGTGGGGTAGTCAGCTGACGTGCAAGGTCTCAAATCAACTTCCAATCCCTTCAACGCAAAGATGGCTTTGGCAAATTCGAACCATGAGGTTGGTCCTTCCGTGCTGTAATGCCAATAGCCACTGGGTACCGTTTCCAAATTTTGGATTAACCGCTCGATTGTTGAAGCAAAAGGACGTGCCGCATTTGGTGCTCCAAATTGATCGTCGACCACGCGCAGGGACTTTCCCGATTCGCCCAATTGGACCATGGTTCGGAAAAAGTTTTTGCCTCGAACATCATAGAGCCAGGCCACTCGAATAATCCACCAACTCGCTTCACGGCATCTTTCAAATGCCTTTTCCACGTTCAACTCACCTGCTCTTTTGGACCGGGCATAGACCCCTTGAGGATTGGGTTCATCAGCAACCAAGTATGCGCGATGTTGTGCTCCGTCAAAAACATAATCTGTACTGATGTGAATGAATGATATCCCTCGTTCTGCGCAAGCTTTTGCCAAAACAGCTGGACCAATCGCATTGATTTGATGGGCCAATTTGGGTTCTTCCTCTGCCCGATCGACGGCCGTGTAAGCAGCGGCATTCACCAGCACATCAGGGCGTTCCCGGTCGAGTACTTTTCCGACCCGTTCTTCATCCGTGATATCCAATTCTGGACGGCCATAGCCAACCCAATGCAACCCCGGTTTTTGGCCCAATTCAGTCAACCTTGAACCCAGCTGACCATTGGCGCCCGTGACCAGTACTTTACGATAACTTGAATTTGCAGGGGTTTGCTCAGCCATTGGATCTCATTGCATCTACAGGTTCCATTTGGGCCGCGCGCTTGGCGGGAGCAAGTCCCGCCACCAGACCAGAAGTCACCGCTACAGCGAGGGCAATCGCAATTCTTGAGAAATGTACGTTCAGCACGAATCCGATGTCCACTTGGTTCAAAATCAAGACAATCAACTGAATGGTTAACAAGGCAACCAGCGCTCCAATGACGCAAAGTGCAATGGCTTCAAACAGGAATTGCAACATGATAAAACTGGATTTGGCGCCAATCGCTTTTTGAACTCCGATGATTTTTGTCCGCTCTCTCACACTGACAAACATGATATTGGCAATGCTAAAACAGCCGACAAGAATTGCAAAAATTCCAATAAACCAACCACCGTATTCAACTTGGGCAAAGATGTTATCCAATATTGAGGTGAGCATATCGATTTGATTGATTGAGAAATCATCCTCTTCACGCGGACGAAGCCTACGAACCGACCTGAAATGCTGAACAATTTCATCTGAAAGCTCTGCCGTTGAAACCCCGTCCTTGGGCTTCACCATGATGCTCGTTCCAAAGTCAAAATCCATCACCCGATGACCAAATTTGGCAGGGATGATTGCCGCTCGGTCGAATCCCTCATTGATGACAGAGGTCCCCTGCTGGGCGAAGACCCCAACGATTTCAAGCCTTTGGCCTTTGGCCTCGATGAATTTCCCGATGGCTTTTGGGTCTCCTGTCAATTCAACCGCTACGTCATGACCGACAATGGCGACCGCTCGTCCACCAGCCTCCTCCATGGGGGAAAAATAGCGGCCTTCAGCGATGTCCAATGAAATAACATCCTCGTATCCTTCAGAAGCAGCGACGATGCCTACCCCATCCATGCGGCTGTTTTGTGATTCCAAAGCGAGTTGTGTTTTTGCTTGAAAAACGACTTTTTTCGCTTGAGTCAACCGCTCCTCTAGCAGTTCAGCATCGCCCAAGCTGACCTCACGACGTTGCACATATTTCCACCAGGGATAATCTTCGTCAAAGGCCCAAGGCCATTTCTGGATAAATAGAACTTCATCGTCCAACATATTGAACGTTCCCTTCAATCCGTCTTCCAGGGAATCGACAACTGCAAAAACTGCCGTAATCATAAAAATCCCTACCATGACTCCAAGGAGGGATAAAAAGGTGCGCAATCGATTCGTCACAATCGCCGTCCAAGCGAATGCAAAACTTTCCAGAATCAATCGAAACCACAACATGGAACAAAGCTAATTCCTTCCGTCCATCCTTCCCTGTTAGTCAAACTTTAATTGTAATTTTGTCCTTTCATTTTCGCCGCCTTAACCAATCTTTCATGACCGCTCCACGACGCATTCAGTCCGCCCTCATTTCCGTATTTCACAAAGATGGATTGGAACCCATCGTCCAACAGCTTCAACGACTCGGTGTAACCTTGTACTCCACGGGAGGAACACAAACCGCAATTGAATCATTGGGTGCCGAGGTCATTCCGGTAGAAGATGTCACGAACTATCCGAGTATCCTCGGTGGTCGGGTCAAAACATTGCACCCAAAAGTTTTTGGTGGAATCCTGAACCGGCGTGACTATGCAGATGATGTTGCACAAATGGAAGAATTCGAATTGCCGGCCATTGACTTGGTCATCGTCGACCTGTATCCATTTGAAGCTACCGTTGCTGCAGGTGCAAGCCATGATGAAATCATCGAGAAAATTGATATTGGCGGCATCTCCTTGATTCGCGCCGCAGCGAAAAATTTCAAAGACGTCGTCATTGTTTCGAGCCAAGACCAATACCAAACATTGTTCGACCTGCTTGAAAATGGCGAGGGAATTACGACCCTCGAGGAACGCAAAACGCTCGCGACCCAAGCATTTCGAGTCAGCGCCCATTACGACAGCAAAATCCACGAATGGATGAATGGAGGATTGAGCGTGGATGTCTTAAATCGATCCGAAACCAATTCCAAGACGCTCAGGTACGGAGAAAATCCTCATCAAGCAGGGCGATTCTTTGGTGATTTGGATCGTCTTTTTGATCAACTGCATGGAAAACCGTTGTCCTACAACAACCTATTGGACATCGATGCTGCCGTTCAATTGATGCGCGAATTTGAAAATGACGAACCCACTTTTGCCGTATTGAAGCACAACAATGCCTGCGGTTTATCCACCCGCAGCAACCTGTCAGATGCATGGAATGACGCATTGGCGGGAGACCCCGTTTCAGCGTTCGGAGGTGTACTCATTTGCAATCGGCCAATCGATGAATCGACCGCCAAATCGATGAACGAATTATTCTTTGAAGTAGCCATTGCGCCAGGATTTGATCCTAAAGCGCTTGAAGTTTTGCAATCAAAGAAAAATCGAATTCTCTTGGTTCAAAAACCTTGCGAATGGCCATCGGTGACAACCCGATCTGCATTGAATGGTTATCTGGTTCAAGAATCTGATTCGAAGACAGAACAAGAAGGTGACTTGAAATTGGTCACGAAAACTTCAGCTAGCGCTCCAGCAATAGAAGATTTAATTTTTGCGATGAAGCTTGCCAAGCATACCCGATCAAACACCATCGTTTTCGCGAAGAATAAGCAACTGATGGCAAGTGGAACAGGTCAAACCAGCCGTGTGGATGCGCTAAAGCAGGCGGTGATCAAGGCGAAAGCATTTGGTATGGATTTGAACAATGCGGTAATGGCCTCTGATGCATTTTTCCCCTTTCCGGATTGTGTTGAATTGGCACACGAGGCAGGAATTATTGCGGTCATTCAGCCAGGTGGCTCGGTAAAAGACCAGTTGAGCATTGATTGCTGCAATGAAAACGGCATCGCCATGTACATGACGGGTGTGCGTCATTTCCGTCACTGATCAAGTCGAGTTGCCTGGCGAGCGTCGTCGGAACGCCCAGAATTTGTGAAACTTTCGGTGGGAATTGCCAATTCCACTTACGTATATTTGAGTGGTCACTACGTCTTCAAAAATCCATCGTCCACCCATGGGATTGTTTAATTTTTTCATGCAAGAGATCGCAATCGATCTAGGCACCGCAAATACCATCATTTATTACGAAGACAAAGTTGTCGTAGATGAACCGAGCATTGTGGCCAAAGATCGTACCACGAATCGCGTGGTAGCCATCGGACGATTGGCCCAACAAATGCATGGTAAGACCCACAAAAACATCGAAACGATTCGTCCGCTGAAGGACGGTGTCATCGCCGATTTTCAGGCAGCGGAGGAAATGATCAAGGGCATGATCAAAATGATCAACAACCGGAAATCGTGGTTTACCCCATCCCTTCGAATGGTCATTTGCATTCCTTCAGGAATCACCGAAGTCGAAAAGCGAGCGGTTGGCGACAGCGCCGAGCACGCCGGGGGTAAGGATGTATACCTCATTCATGAACCCATGGCTGCAGCCATAGGAATCGGCATCGATGTAGAAGAGCCGATGGGGAATATGATCATTGATATTGGAGGGGGAACATCAGAAATTGCCGTCATCGCTTTGGGTGGAATTGTTACAGACAAAAACATCCGCGTGGCTGGTGACGAATTCACAGCAGATATCGAGGAGTACATGCGCCGGCAACACAATATTTTGATTGGTGAGCGCACCGCGGAGCAGATCAAAATAGAAGTAGGAGCAGCAACCCCCGAACTCGAAAATCCACCAGAGGATTATCCTGTTCGTGGACGAGATCTCATGACCGGAATCCCAAAAGAAATTTTGGTCTCTCACGTTGAAATTGCTCAAGCACTGGACAAAAGCATTTCCAAAATTGAAGAAGCCATTCATAGCGCTTTGGAGCAGACCCCCCCTGAATTGTCCGCCGATATTTACAAAACTGGCATCTACCTCGCTGGAGGAGGTGCGTTGCTTCGAGGATTGGACAAGCGGATTTCTTCCAAAACGAAATTGCCTGTGCATGTATCCGACGATCCATTGCATGCTGTTGCAAAGGGCACAGCGATTGCATTAAAAAACATTGATCGCTTTACCTTCTTAATGCGCAACTAAACCCCGATCTGGTTCGAATGCGCAACCTCTGGAACTTCATCATTCAATACCATGTAATCCTCCTGTTTTGCGTGTTGCAATTTTTTGCGCTTTCATGGTACGTCACTCGGAACGGTTACCCGAGAGGCAAATGGGTAAAGCGCACATTGGAATGGCAGGGCAGTTGGAATGAGCAAATCACCAAGTGGACAAGGTTAAATGAATTGGCCGAACTGAACCAAGAACTGTTAGCGGAAAATGCCTCTTTGCGCGCCGAGTTGTTCGCTGCAAATCAACGTTCCCCTTCGACAATCCAATCGGCAGAAGTCGTTCGTTTCACCTGGTCGAACAATGCGAATTACTTCATCATCAATCAAGGAATTGAGGAGGGTATTGCCATTGGTCAAGGCGTTAGCCACGAAGGAATCGCATTGGGCCGAATCGCAGAAGTGTCAGATCACTATGCATTGGGGGTACCCATTATCAACGGAGAGGTAGAATGGAGTGTCCGCATTGGCAAGGATGGGCCAGTGGGTCGGCTTTCATGGGATGGAACAGACATCACCATTGCCTCACTTCACGACATCCCGAAAAGCACTGCCTTCTCCCCTGGAGACTCCATATTCACCTCGGGTTTTCAAGGGTTTTTCCCAAAAGGGATGCTGATAGGTCGAGTGGATGATTCTGAACCCTACTTCGACGGGCAGTTCTTGCAAATCCCTATCCTTCTTGCAGGAGACTTTCGCTCCATGAATTATGTGAAAGTGCTAATCGGAAATGAGTTAGAGCAATACCAATCCCTGATTCCAAACTCGGATTCTTCTCGAAAATGAACAATCGGCTCATCGAATACGGACGGATCATTATCCCGGTGCTTTTGCACTTGGCATTCTTTCAATACGTGATACTAGCGAATGGATGGTGGTTTCTGGGGTTCCATTTGCTCGGAATGTTGCTGATCCCTTTGCAACGCTCTCCCCTGTTCATTTTGTTGTTGTGCGGCATGGTTGGAGCGCTGGTCGATCTCGCTGCATATGAAGGAGGATTGTTCATGTCTTCGGGTTTGATTATGGGATTAGCCATCCCTGTGATCAATCGATTGATGGCGCCACGTGAAGGGTACGAAAATTCCGATGAACCCACCATCGCATCAATGGGTTTGGCATGGTTTATCATCCGCACTGCCACTTTATTGCTGATTCATCACCTGTGGCTATTCACTTGGGAAGCATCCAGATGGGGCCTGGTTTTTTCTGCTTGGGGTAAAGCCTTCACTTCGAGCCTGTTCTCAACCCTGGCATTTGCCTTGATCGTTCTCCTGACCCAACGCCAAACGAAAGGACGATGAACCTCAGAGAAAGGCAATGGATCATCAGCGGAATTTTCTTGTTGATCACCCTGATTTTTTTGGGTCGTTTGATGCAAATGCAGATTTTTTCCGATGAATGGAAAGATTACGCTGCGCGACTCACGGAAGAAACGGAAACCCTGACTCCAGCTCGTGGACTCATTTTGGATCGGAATGGGAACATTCTCCTGAATAACAAAGCCGGTTATGATATCTGGTTTACGCCAAGAGTCTGCACGGCGGCAGGAGGATTGGATACCAATCAACTCGCATTGCTACTGGGTATTTCAAGGGAAGAATTAGAACGAGAATTCAAACGCGCGAATGCCTATGCTTCATACCGACCGTCAAACATTCGCAAGCAATTGCCCGCTGAAGATTATGCAAAGATATCTGGAGATCTCTGGCGGTATCCAGGAATTGAAGCACGTCGACGATCCATCCGCACCAATCCCTCGGGCTTGGCGAGTCACCTGCTTGGTGAGTATGGAGAGGTCAATCAAAACGATATTGATGCCAATGAAGGTTATCGCCTGGGGGACTACAAAGGAAAGTCTGGATTGGAATTCCAATGGGAAGAAGTGTTGCGGGGAAAACCCGGAATAAAACGACACATTGTCGACTTGCGCAATGATTATAGGGAATCTGCCCAACAAGGTGAACTGGATACCTTACCCATTCCGGGGAGCGATTTGCACCTGACCATCGACATGGAGCTTCAAGCGTACGCTGAAAAAATCATGGCGAATAAGCGCGGAGCAATTGTAGCACTCGATCCCAACACAGGAGAAATCCTGGCCATGGTCAGTGCCCCGACCTATGAAACGGACTTGTTGACTGGGCGGGATCGCGGCAATAACTACGACAGCCTGCTCAATCACAAAAACAAACCATTGTTCAATCGCTCCATGCGCGCGACCTATCGACCAGGCAGTATTTTCAAGATGGTTCAGGGGTTGATTGCACTTGAAAGCCGCGCCATTTCGCCTTCGACCCGCATCTTCTGCGACCGCATGGTTATCGGTTGCCATGGAGATCATTCGTTCGACAATTTGGAAGAAGCCATCGCTCATTCATGCAATCCATACTTCCATGAAGTGATGAAACGCATGATTCAAGATGGTTCAACAGGAAGTGTATTCAGTGACGCGCATTCCAACCTTGGTGATTGGGCAGAGTCCGTGCGCAATTTCGGATTCGGAACTGATTTAGGCGGTCATTTTCCATCACTCAGAACGGGAATGGTCCCTGACACAGCGGACTATGACAAGATGTACGGAAGAAAACGCTGGGCCTATTCGACCATCTACTCGATTTCCATTGGCGAAGGAGAATTGCTTGCGACGCCCCTCCACATGGCGAATCTCGCAGCCATCATTGCAAATCACGGGCATTATTTCGCGCCTCATGTTGTGAAATCTGTTGGGGACTCAATCGATGATTCTTTTAAGCCAGAGCGATTTGAAACGGACATCAAACCGAGCAACTTTAATTCGATCATCCGGGCCATGCAATCCGTAGTCACGTCAATCGACGGCACAGGTAAAAAAGCGCAGGTGCCTGGTATTACCGTTTGCGGCAAAACAGGAACCGTCCAAACCAAGAGAGTTGACCACTCCGTATTCATCGCCTTTGCGCCCATGGAAAACCCTCAAATCGCATTGAGTGTTTATGTTGAAAACGCAGGATCCGGAGGAGATTGGGCTGCACCCATTGCCAGTTTGATCATCGAAAAGCAATTGAACGGTGAAGTCACTCAAAAGGAAAAAGAGCGGCGAATGATCAGGACGACGTATCCATTTCCAAAGTATTTCCCATGAGGAGGACTGCCCCAATCTTTCAACGAATCGACTGGTTTACCGCTGCCGCTGTAATGGCCTTGATGATCATTGGCCTTTTCAATGTGGCAAGTGCGACTTCTGGCGCTGATGCAGTCGATTGGTTTGATTGGGGCAATAAACAGGGAAAACAAATCATATGGGTCGCCATTGGCATCCTATTCGCTGCCACTATCCTACTCATTGAAGGAGAATTCTTTATCAAAACTGCTGTAATCCACTATGGATTCAATTTGCTGACACTGCTAGCGGTCCTGGCTATTGGTAAAACCATTGGAGGTGCGAAATCTTGGTTTTCTTTCGGCAACGTCGGTATCCAACCCTCGGAATTTGCCAAAACAGGGACTGCCCTGATGCTGGCCTGGCTATTGAGTCGAACTTCAGAAAAAATTGCAACTCGCGACAACCTAATCAAGGCCATCATCGTGATAGGAATTCCCGCGGGACTCATCTTGCTTCAGCCTGATGCCGGTACAGTTCTGGTTTTTGGCGGTTTGATTTTTGTCTTTTATCGCGAAGGCCTCTCGGGCAACGTGTTAATGGGTGTATTCTCTGCACTTCTGATTACCGTTGCCACCATCCTAACAGGAGCGAACCAACTCAATTACCCTGTAATCGGGAGCCATTCCGCTGTATTTATGTTGTGGGGAGTCCTTTTGGGAATTGGATTAATCCTTTGGATAACAACTCCTTACTGGATTGTTCCGCGTAGAAGAAAATTTGTTCGACGTGTCATTTTAATTTCCGGCATTGCGAGTATCGGGTTCAGTGGCATGCTGCACGGCGGAATGGAAAAGGTTTTGAAACCTCATCAAAGAGATAGAATTCATGTCTTGTTCGGGATCGACGTGGGAAATCCAGATGCGGATTACAACATCCGACATTCAAAGGCCGCGATTGGTTCTGGCAGTTGGACAGGCAAAGGTTTTTTGCAAGGTCCCATGACGGCCTACGGGTTTGTCCCAGAACAAGAAACAGATTTCATCTTCTGCACCATCGGAGAAGAATGGGGTTTCTTTGGCTCCTCTTTCGTGCTCATTTTGTTCACGGGGTTACTAGTGCGCATTTTGATGCTCGCCGAACGCCAACGAAGTGCCTTTACCAGGATATACGCTTACGGAGTTGCGAGCATTCTTTTCATGCATTATCTGATCAATGTTGGAATGGTCATTGGACTCGCACCAGTCATTGGAATTCCACTTCCGTTTGTGAGTGCCGGAGGTTCCTCGTTGATTGGATTTACCTTACTCATTTTCATTTTGTTACGCCTGGATGCGGAGCGATTTACAGTTTTGCGTTAATCGATATATATACTTAATTCATCGAAATTTTTATTGATTACGTTTGGATTATAGCGGCTAAATTTCGTATATTTGCACGTGCTTTGTTTAGAATGACCCTTCAAACCCATTGTGTACAGTCCTGCTGACGCAATGGGTTTTTTAATGCGTCATAAACGGAGCCCGCAAAACATTCAAACCTGAAAACCCTTCGTCTAAAGGCGAAGGGTTTTTTTGTTTACGACACCATTGAGACTTTACAGTCCTAGGAGCACCTCCTCTGGACTTTTACCGGTGAACAATAGCCGCTCCGGCTGTTCAATCATCTCCTTGATAGCATACAAGAATCCGACACTTTCTTTTCCGTCAATGATTCGATGATCATAGCTCAAGGCGACATACATGACCGGCCGTATTTCCACCTCTCCATTTACTGCTACTGGCCTTTCCACAATATTGTGCATACCCAGGATTGCACTTTGCGGTGGATTGATAATCGGAGTGGATAGCATGGAGCCAAAGACCCCTCCATTCGTTATGGTGAAGGTCCCTCCCTGCATCTCTTCGATCGAAAGCTCGCCGTCTCGGGCTCGAATGGCCAAACGCTTTATCTCGGCTTCAATTTGTGCCAAGCTCATGGTCTCGGCATTCCTAAGGACAGGAACCATGAGTCCTTTAGGTGAACTCACCGCGATTCCAATGTCCGCGTATTCAGGCAACACAATTTCCTTTCCGTCAATCATTCCGTTGACTGCTGGAAATTGAGCAATTGCATGGGTCACGGCTTTTGTAAAAAAGCTCATGAATCCCAGTCCGACCCCATACTTTTCCCGAAATGCATCCTTATACTTCGCCCGTAGGTCCATTACCGGCTTCATATCGACCTCATTGAATGTGGTCAGCATGGCCGTTTCATTTTTCACTCCGACCAATCGTTCCGCCACTTTACGACGAAGCATGGACATTTTTTCCCGTCTCGAGTCACGACTTCCCCCCCATGATTGAGCGCTACTTTGGTCAAAACCGTCAGCCATTGCCGCTAGTACATCTTGCTTAAGGATTCTACCGTCCCGGCCCGTACCCGATACTTGGGTCGTTGAAATGCCCAGATCTGAAAGCATCTTTTTGGCCGCAGGAGACGGATGTCCTGTTGCATGACTGCTGGATTCAGCAACTACTGCCACGGGAGCAGGTGCGGGAGTCGGCAATGCCTGCTCCTGTGTTGCTGTATCCGTCTTTTTCTTTGTCTCAGCCTTCTTTCCCTTAGGCGGAGCAGCACTTGTATCTATCAGACAGCATACAGCTCCAACTTCGATGGTGTCTCCTTCCTCTGCTTTCAGCGTAATCACACCTGCTGCCTCTGCCGGCAATTCAAGCGTTGCCTTATCCGAATCAACTTCAGCAATGGCTTGGTCTTTTTCTACATAATCACCGTCAGATACCAGCCATGCGGCAATTTCAACTTCACTGATTGATTCCCCGGGACTGGGTACTTTCATTTCGAGTTGGGACATGATACTAATCTAATTGGACAAATTCCTGAATGTTGCAAGTAACGAAGGAAGATTCACAAGTGCGAACCTCTCCAAGGGGAATTGTTCACCATGCTAGTGTTCACCACCTGCAAGTGAAAAAACTTCATCAAGGATGGCCTTTTGACGGCGAGCATGCACTTCAGAGCTTCCTGATGCCGGGCTGGCGCTTTTGCTCCTGGCAATAACACTCAATGGCACATCAATGAAATTTTGCAACAGGTATGACCACGCTCCCATATTCACTGGCTCTTCCTGGACCCACACGTAATTCGCATCAGAACCATATTGTTTGATGATGCCTTTCAACTCTGCTTCAGGCAGCGGATGCAATTGTTCCAAGCGTACAAATGCTAAATTCTCGGCCGGCTGTTCCTCCAGTCTTTCTATTAGTTCGTAATAAATCTTGCCGGTACAAAGCACCACCGTGTTCACCGCACTTCGCTTTTTGGTCGATGTCATGCGCGGATCATCCAACACCTTTTGGAAGTTGCCTTTTGCAAAGTCAGAGACTTTAGAAACAGCTTGAGGATACCGGAGTAGTTTCTTCGGCGTAAATACCACAAGCGGCTTGCGAAAGTTCAACTTGACCTGCCGACGCAACAAATGAAAGAAATTCGCCGGCTCCGTCACATTGCAGATGAACATGTTATCGTCGCTTCCGAGCTGCAAAAAGCGCTCCATTCGACCCGAACTATGCTCCGAACCCATGCCTTCATAACCATGCGGTAATAGCAGGGTGAGGCCATTCATGGTCCTCCATTTGTCCTCTGCTGCACTCAGAAACTGATCAAACAAAATCTGAGCGCCATTATTGAAATCTCCGAACTGCGCCTCCCAAATGGTCAAGCCGTTCGGCGTGGCAAAAGCATACCCATAGTCAAATCCTGCCACAGCATATTCGCTCAATAAAGAATTGAAAATGGTGAGTTTTGCTTGGTCTTTTGAAAGTTGATTCAGCGGAATAAATTCCTCCTCACTCTCCTCAGTCTTCAAGACAGCATGGCGATGAGAGAATGTTCCGCGTTCCACATCTTGTCCAGAAATTCTCACTGGATGTCCTTCCGTCAGCAACGTCGCATAAGCCAATAACTCACCCAAAGCCCAATCAAGACGATCTTCTTCAATCATCTTGATCCGATCTTTCATCAATTTTTTGACCTTGCGATAAAAGTCCTTGTTTTCGGGAAGCGTCGACATGGCCGTAGCCAATTCTCGGATACGCTTCTCCGGAACGTTCGTTTTCACTGTTGCATGCAGGGCAGCATCATTGGGTGCCGTGTAAGCTTTCCAAATGTCACTTAAAAAATCTTCGACCCGAGCCGTGCTTTGCTTTTGTGCTTTTTCAAACGCCTTTTCCATTCGGGACAACTGCTCATCCCTGACCTTTTCCACCTCTTCTGCCTGCATCGATCCATCCTCAATCAGCTTATCCATGTAAATTTTCAATGGATTGTCATGCTTTGAAATGGCCTTGTAAAGTTGCGGCTGGGTGAACATAGGCTCATCGCCTTCATTGTGGCCATACTTTCGATAGCCCAGCAAGTCAATGTAGACGTCTCGGTTCCATCGCTGACGATAGGCCAAGGCAATGCGCATGACTTGAACGACCGCTTCGGCATCATCTGCATTGACATGAAACACGAGCGACTGGGTCACCTTTCCGACATCGGTGCAATAGATTGAACTTCTGCCATCTAGGTAATTCGTAGTAAACCCAACTTGATTATTGACGACGATGTGAACCGTTCCTCCCGTTCGGTAACCATCAAGTTGAGCCATTTGAGCAACCTCATAAACCACCCCTTGACCAGAAATCGCTGCATCGCCATGAATCAAAATGGGGAGAACGGCCTGTTCACCTTGATCCAAGGCCTCAATGCGCGCGCGAGACAACCCTTCGACAACCGGTCCCACAGATTCCAGGTGTGAAGGATTCGGTGCCAGTGAAATGCTCACTGGTTCGCCAGAGTCTGCTTGAAGGGTGCGAGAGTACCCCAAATGGTATTTCACGTCCCCGTCGAATTCTCCCTCCTCATCGTAAGCCTTTCCCTCAAATTCACAGAATATTTCCTCGTATGGCTTTCCCAGAATATGGGCCAAGGTGGATAACCTCCCCCTGTGCGCCATGCCAATGAACACTTCTTTTACCCCATGTCGGGTGCCTTCTTCAATGACGGCATCCAATGCGGCAATCAATGTTTCGCCACCTTCCAATGAAAACCGCTTTTGGCCAACAAATTTCTTTTGCAGAAACTCTTCAAAAAGGGTTGCTTGTGCAAGCTTTTTCAAAATTTGGACTCGGTCTGCGACTTCGATGCGAGGCCGATTGGCCAATTCAATGTGCTCTCGCACCCAAGCTTGGCGATCAACATCCTGAATCATCATGTATTCGATGCCAATGCTATGGCAATACGTCTGATCCAAATGATCAATGATGTTGCGCAAAGTCGAGGGGCCTATCCCTACCTCTGTCCCCGCTTGAAACACCGTATCAAGATCCGATTGAGTGAGGCCAAAATGCTCCAATTCCAAATTCGGATGATACGACCGACGCGTACGGACCGGATTGGTTTGGGTAAACAGGTGCCCACGCTCTCGGTAAGCATGAATCAGTCCAATTACTTGGAATTCCTTCAATGTTTGAGGAGATCCTTGATCTTCGCCATAGCTAGCGGTGGCCAGGTCAAAACCCTTAAAAAAAAGCCGCCAACTCGCGTCAACGGATTCAGGATTAGCTCGGTACTGCTGATACAGTGACTCTACGGCTTGGGGCTCAGCTTGGCTGATAAAATCTAACGGGTCCATGCGGACTATACGGTTGTTCGATGAACAAAGATACACCTACCACCTCAGATGGAGAAGGATTCCTGATTCCAGCTTCATGAACTGTCAGGTCCCTTCGACCTTCAAAACGTCCAACGAGTCCAAACTTTGAATGCCGCGCGTTCGAGCGAACGCTTTGCTAACATTTGAACAGCTCGTGGACGATCATGGCTTTCGAGGATTTCTCGGATCACTTCCTCTCCCAAATCCAACCGATAAAATCCTGCAAACAATCCGTTCGGATCGCGGTCCATCGCCCATTCGATTTCTCCCTCCAGCAATTGAAGAAGCTCCAACTTCGACGCATTCACCTTCGATGCGTCCCAATGAAAATCTTTGATGAGTTGATTGGTCACTTCAACACGAAAAGCCGCGAAATCCCTTGATTTTGGAATGGTGCGACCTTCAATCCAAAGCGACAAGGCTTCATCCATTATGAGTCCCGTTGGGTAACCAAGCTCGCCAGATATCTGAACCATTCGGCATGGTCTTCGGTGAGTTGAAGTTGGTCGATGCAGGCCTTGGCACGATCAATCTGAGTCGTCATGACTGCCTTTGCCGCGGTATCCGAACCCGCCTGAATCATAGACGATCGAACGGCTTCGATCTTGGAAACTGGATCGGTTCTATTACCATCCCAATTGCGCAACGTTTGTCGCACAGCGTCATCTCCATTTTCCCAGGCGTGAATTCTGAGAAAGGTTTTCTTGTCTGAGAGGATGTCTCCGCCAATTTGCTTTCCGACAGCATCACCTCCAAAAGTGTCCAGCAAATCATCTTGCATCTGGAAGGCCAATCCCAATTGTTCACCTAATTCATACCAAATTTTTACGCGTTCTTCTGAGCTTCCCGCAGCTATCGCTCCCAAAGCCAATGAAGCGGCCACAAGAACTGAAGTCTTCAATCGGATCATTTCTAGGTATTCGTCCACCCTTACATTTTGACGACTTTCAAACGCCATGTCCGATTGTTGACCCAAACAAACTTCCAACGCAGTCCTGTTAAACAGCTTCAGTGCAGCAGGTACATAGCTTGGATTCAACTCCGATAACGCGATATGAGAAAGGGTGTACATGGCGTCACCTGATAGGATCGCTGCATTTTCGTTCCATTTGACGTGCACGGTTTCTTTGCCACGTCGTATGGGAGCCGCGTCCATGATGTCATCGTGCATCAACGTAAAGTTGTGAAATAGCTCGACACCGAGGGCAACCGGCATCGCCTCGCTAAAATGTTGTCCTTCAGCTTCAGCTGCAGATAGCGCCATGACGGCCCTTAGCTGCTTTCCCCTGAGTTGCATGAGGTAATGGATGGGATCGTATAAGCCATCACCCACTCCTTCGGGCCATTGATTCAAAAATTGACCAACCGCCTGTTCAACGTGCTTTTTTAAACGGATAAGATTGGGATGTGACATGGATTCATACAATCAAAAAGTCCCCAACCCGCGCTTCAACTGCTCGAGCAAGTAATCCCCATACCCCGACTTTCGCAATGGCTCTGCCACCTTTTCTAATTGCGCATCATCTATGTAACCCATTCGCCAGGCGATCTCTTCAACGCAGCCAATCTTTAAACCTTGCCGTTCTTCTATGACCTGAACATATTGCGAGGCTTGCATCAAGGATTCATGTGTTCCCGTATCCAACCAAGCCATCCCTCGATCCATTTTCGAAACAAACAGTTTTCCCGCTTCGAGGTAGGTTTGGTTTACGTCCGTTATTTCATATTCCCCTCGTGCACTCGGCTTCAAATTCGAGGCAATTTCAACCACCTCATTGTCATAGAAATACAACCCAGGAACGGCATAATTGGATGGCGGATTCTGAGGCTTTTCAATGATGCTCACTGCTCGATCATTTTCATCAAATGTGACCACGCCGTAACGCTCAGGATCATTGACGTAATAGGCATAAACAATGGCTCCGTCGGGATCTGTATTCGAGCGCAGCTGTCGACCGAAGCTCTTACCATAAAAAATATTATCCCCAAGAACCAAAGCCACTTTATCCGAACCAATGAAATCTGCACCAATGACAAACGCTTGGGCCAACCCATTGGGCTCCGGCTGTTCCGCATAGGTCAATGAACAACCCAAGTCCGTCCCGTCTCCCAATAGCCTTTTAAATCCTGGCAAGTCTGTCGGAGTGCTGATGATCAGAATCTCTCGAATTCCGCTCAGCATCAATGTTGATAGCGGATAGTAAATCATGGGTTTGTCATAAACCGGCATCAACTGCTTTGATATGGCTTTGGTCAATGGCCATAGTCGCGAGCCCGAGCCTCCTGCAAGAATGATTCCTTTCATGATGATGGTTTTCGTCGATTCACTAGGTCAATGTGTTGTTCCTCCCCCTTGCCTGGAGAAAGGCCTTTTTGAATTTCTAATTCTTCCAATTCGATGTCTTCTTCTTCATCCAAGATGGAAAAAAACGGTTCCGCAAAAGACTTCGTTGTCAACGATTTTTCGAATTGCAGAAGCAGTGAGGGCAGCAAAAGTAAGTTAGTCGACATGGCTACAGCCAAAGTAATGGCCACCAGGACACCAAGAAAACGCGTGCCTTCAAAGGTTGACAATGCAAACATCAAAAAGCCACAAAAAAGTACAATGCTCGTGTACATCATGCTGACCCCCGTTTCTTTCAGGGCAAGCAAGACCGCTTCACGGATATTCCAGCTCTTCAGGTTCAATTCCTGGCGATACTTCGCCAAAAAGTGAATGGTGTCATCAACGGATATGCCAAATGCAATGCTAAATACCAACACCGTTGAAGGTTTTATAGGAATGCCCAACCAACCCATGAAGCCCGCAGTAAATAGAAGGGGGAACAAATTAGGAATCAATGCGATTCCTACCATTCGTCCTGAGCGGAAAAGGATGGCCATCATCAATGCGATAACGATAATGGCTAAAATGATTGAAATCCCAAGATTCTGAACCAGGTACGTTGTCCCTTCGAGAAATGCCACACTCGTTCCAGTAGTGACTACTTTATAGGTGTCTGGAGGAAAGATGCTGTCAATTTCTGGACGGACCTCATCCATTAATTTGCGCATTTCCAATGTGCCTATGTCCGCCATTTGCACGCTCACCCTGGTCACAGCCTTGGTTGAGTCAAAAAAGTTGGCGGCAACCCCCTCAGCCACAGCCGACCCCGATGCGTTTTCTACAGATCCCCGTATCCATGGGGCAAACTGGGTTTTTTCTTGCGCTCTTTTCGGAAGCCGATAATTTTTGGGATGCCCATTTTTAAAAGCTTGAAACGCAAATTTCGTGGCGTCCGCAGCACTCACCGAACGAGAAAATTCGGGATAATCGAGTAGCATAACCTGAAGGGCTTCCAGCCGTTTCATGAATGCAGCGGTGGTTGCCCCGTTCGGTTTTTGAGTGTCGACCATCACCTCAAATGGCATGGACCCGCCAAACCTGCCTTCTACCCATTGCAGGTCTTGAATCACACGGTCGCGATCGGGAATATCATCTACGATATTGCCCGTGGTTTGCATTCGCAGAATTCCGGAAATACTGAAGATCAGCACCAAAAATGCTCCCACGTACACCATTGTCCTTCTTGCCTGAACGACGTGCGTCAATTGATTGACGAACGAGAACATCCAACGTCGGTCTAGATGACGAGTATGCTTAATTTTTGGCGCCGGCAAGCCCGCCATGAGGCCGGGAATCACCACAATCGAAATGACGAAAATTCCAATGATGTTCAATCCGGTGATAACGCCAAATTGCTTCAAGACCTCACTGTGGGTAAAAATGAAAGTACCAAAACCCAATGCCGTAGTAAAGTTGGTCAGCAACGTTGCATTTCCCACCTTGACCACCATTCGTTGAAGCGCCATCGCCTTGTTTCCATGACGCTTGAATTCAGCATGGTATTTGTTGATGAGGTAGATGCAATTGGGCACCCCAATGACAATCATCAGAGGTGGGATTAAACTCGTCATGAGGTTGAGCTCGTATCCCAGAAGCGCCATGCTTCCAACCGACCAAACAACCCCAATGGCCACTACCACCATGCTGACTCCCATGACGATGGGATTCCTAAAAAACAGGAAGAGCAACAAGGCTGTTACCAGAAAAGCCGCTCCGATGAAATACCCAATTTCATCCTTGACCTTGTTGGTCATTTCCACCCTTATGAACGGCAGTCCGCTCAATGCAATGGGAATTCCTTGAGCTTCACTCCAATCATCTGCAATGGCAGTGATGTCCTCTACCACCCGTCCTCGTCGTTCAGAATCAAAAAGCTCAGGATTCATAAAAACCGTCATGAGCGTCGCATCATGATCGGAATTGTACAGCAATCCTTCATAAAACGGCATGTCATAAAGCCTTGCATAAAACCCATCAACGGTCGCTTTGGACGGCACATGAATGAGCGAATCCCTCACCATCAATGGCCGTGTGACAAAACGCCTTTCTGCAGTGTCTTTCACCACATCAAAGGCCCGTGTCAAGCAAAAGACGCTGTCTATCAAAGGAAGTTGAACCGGATTATCGATTCCATCGTCTGTGGTGTCCCTCAGGCAGTCCATGGTTCGAATGGCTTCCGCCAATTCATCCCATGCCTTGATCCCTTCCGGTGTCTCCAAGCGATCCATGTCTGCTCCAAGGAGCATCACATTGCCTTCTGTACCAAAAACTTCCTTGAAACGCTCGTATGCAATTGCCGTTGAATCTGAACTTGGAAGCAATCCGCCAAACTGGTATTGCAGCTTGACATTGGGAATTTGAAGCCCCATAAACAATGTGCCTCCACCAAGGATGATCAGCAACAACCACCGTTGCCGGATCAATACCGCTGCGATGCGATTCCACATAGGGTTGGGCTTGGTGAGTTTAACTGCATCTTCAACATTAAGCGTAAGCCGAGATGGGCCCCGACTACTTTGTTTAAAAAGAAATGCAAAGTAAAGAGAAAAAGTACGGCCCAAAAATTGAATGCGCATCCTGATTGCAAGCGTTACCTTTGCACCATGGAATCTTACGATGTCATCGTCATTGGTAGCGGACCTGGAGGCTATGTAGCAGCCATCCGATCCGCGCAATTGGGCATGAAAACTGCCTTGATTGAAAAATACAATTCTTTGGGGGGAACCTGCCTGAATGTTGGATGCATTCCCTCAAAGGCACTGTTGGACAGCTCGGAACACTATCACCAAGCCGCCCACCAATTTGAGGAGCACGGAATTGGAGTCTCAGGTTTAAAATTGGATTTCCAACGCATGATTCAGCGTAAAGCTGAGGTTGTGCAGCAAACCGTGGCTGGGATCGATTTCTTGATGAAGAAAAACAACATCACTGTCCATCATGGCATGGGCAGTTTCGTTGATGCCAATACGATCCAAGTTGCCCCAGCAAAAGGCAAACACAGCAGCATCCATGGCAAACACATCATCATCGCAACAGGATCCAAGCCCGGTTCATTGCCATTCATTCAGATTGATAAAAAGCGAGTGATCACATCCACTGAAGCCTTGAGTTTAAATGAACTGCCAAAAAGCATGGTGGTGATTGGGGGAGGCGTCATTGGATTGGAGATGGGAAGCGTCTATGCACGCCTTGGCACCGAGGTGCATGTGGTTGAATATCAGGATGCCATCATTCCAACGATGGACAGGGGAATGGGCAAAGAACTGATGCGCAGCATGAAAAAGCTTGGCGTCAAGTTCCATTTACAACACGGCGTGAAGGAGGTTAAAGCGTCTGCAAAATCTGTTACGATCAAAGCCGACGATAAAAAAGGGAAAGAAGTCACATGGAAAGCCGATTATTGTTTGGTTTCTGTTGGAAGAACACCATACACGGAAGGATTGAATTTAGAGGCTGCTGGACTCACGGCAGACCAGCGAGGTCGCATTGAAGTGAATGACCGAATGCAAACTGCAGTCCCTCACATTTTTGCCATTGGCGATGTAGTGCGCGGTGCAATGCTAGCCCACAAAGCTGAGGAGGAAGGCGTGGCAGCAGCTGAAATCATTGCCGGCGAGCACCCTCACATCGATTACAACCTGATCCCAAACGTAGTTTACACATGGCCTGAAGTAGCAGGCGTTGGCCAAACCGAGGAACAATTGAAGGCCGAGGGCGTTCCCTATCGGGCTGGTTCGTTCCCTTTTAAGGCGAGCGGACGAGCACGAGCTTCAATGGATACCGATGGATCGATCAAAGTATTGGCTCATGCCGAAACGGATGAAATTCTTGGCGTGCATATGTGCGGACCACGGGCAGCCGATATGATTGCAGAAGCCGTCGTAGCCATGGAATTCAGAGCTACCGCAGAAGACATCAGTCGAATGTCACATGCGCATCCAACGTTTACTGAGGCCATCAAGGAAGCTGCTCTAGCTGCTACCGGTGATCGCGCCCTTCATGTTTAATTTCATTCCATGAGTTCGCTCCGTGATCTTCCAGATTTGAAATTTCTTTTCGAACGGGAGACGCACGTAGGACTCTATTTTGACAATCATCCATCAGGCAAGTGTTTACTAGCCGTTGGCGCGAGGAGGTCCTTTGTTTGGGAAGGTGATGATTCAAAAAGCTTGACCGCTTTCGACCAATTTCTCCATCCAAATGGGACGAACCAATGGTCCTATGGATGGATTGGTTATGATTTGAAAAATGGGATTGAATCCCTCAAATCTCAGAGAAAAGACACCCTCGAAATTCCGTCGATTTGTTGGATGGAACCGCGGATTGTCATCGAATGGGGATGCGATTTTGCAACTGCAGAAATCGTCCTTGGGCGCGATGAACCGGATGCTCAAGAATTGTTGGACGCCTTAAACACCCGCGTCACCAACTTACCAAATGGTCCAGGAGTTCAGCTTTCTCCTCGTTGGAGTGAAAGCACTTACCTTCAAAAAGCACATCGGGTAAAAAAGCACATCCAGCGAGGTGACATCTATGAAATGAATCTCTGTCAAGAATGGACCGCCAAAGTTCAATTACAGAGTCCGTGGGATGTCTTTGCGCGCTTGCACGATTTGACCCAATCTCCATACTCCGCTTACATCAAAGCCGGAGAATTTCAGGTGCTTTGTGGTTCTCCTGAATTATTTCTCAATCGACGAGGAAACGTGCTGACTTCCTCTCCAATCAAAGGAACGATTCGCCGGGGTCAAACAGAAGAAGAGGACAACATTTTAGCACAACAGTTGCAGGACGATCCGAAAGAACGAGGAGAGAATGTCATGATTTGCGATTTGGTTCGAAACGACCTGAGTCGCATCGCAAAACCCGGAACCGTGCACGTGCCTGAATTGTTTGGAATCCATCGATTTCAATCGGTGCATCAGATGATCTCTACCGTTCGCTGCGAACAACGAGAAGACTGTTCGGTGGAAGAGATTCTTCGCGCAACATTCCCAATGGGATCGATGACTGGCGCCCCAAAAATCAGGGCCATGGAAATCATCGACGAATTGGAAGCTTCCCAGAGAGGCGTCTATTCAGGGAGCATCGGATTCTTCAAACCCGATGGCTCCTTTGACTTGAATGTGGTGATTCGAAGTTTGGTCTACAATGATCGAATACCGCAACTTTCGATGCACGTTGGCGGTGCGATTACGGCATTGAGCGAACCCGAAAAAGAATACGAAGAATGCTTACTCAAGGCCCAAGCCATTCTCAAAGCACTGGACGATGAAGCCTGAAAATCGAAGCGCTTTGGTTCAGCACATGCGCTTGTGGATTCGGAAGCATGGGATTCCTTCATCCGCTACCTTCATCATTGGCGTGAGCGCTGGAGTCGATTCAATGGTGCTTGCAGAGACTTGTCACCGTGCCGGATTAAACGTAGAGATCGCTCATGTCAATTACGGTCTCCGAGGGGAAGAATCAGACCTAGACGAAGTGCTTGTCAAGGCCTGGTGCGAAAAGAAAGGAGTTCCATTCCATCTCCATCGTCCCAACTTCATTGCAGGAGATGATGGGATTCAATCCTCGGCTCGAAGAGAACGTTTCGCCTTTTTCGAACGTATTCGATCAGAAATAGCGACGACGACTGGAAACTTGGTCCTTATTGCCACTGCGCACCATGCTGATGATCAAGCCGAAACCATCCTGCTCCAGCTGATCAGAGCTGCTGACCCATTGGCATTGGCTGGAATCGTTGAGTGGGATGCCAAACGATGCATCGCCCGGCCATTTTTGAGTTTCTCTAAAGAGGACTTGACCCATCACGCCATCGAATGGGAGTTGGAACATCGCAATGACGCTTCCAACGAAAAAACCGATTACCTGCGCAATCGCATCAGGCTCCAAGGCCTGCCACTTCTTGAGTCGATTCGGGAAGGCAGCTCAGTTCACCTTGCGCATTGGGCAAAACGTTTTCAACCGCTCGCAGCTTTCATTCAATTGGAATTGGATACCGCCAAGGATCGGTGTTGGACGGAGGAGCCAAATGAAGGAATTTTGAATCTTGCTCTTTGGCAAAAAGAACCATTGAAAATGGAGCTGCTGCATCGACTGGCATTGAAATATGGAATCAGCGCCAAGGCAGTATCTAGCATTGAAGCGTTGACCCTTGAAGGTGTAGAATCTGGCGCTAAATTCAGCACCAATCAGGCAGAGATTGTCCGAATCAGAGGAGAACTTCGCTGGGTTGCTCTAACTTGAGGGCATCATGGATCCGCAAAAAGATCAGGACAGGCAACGCGCATTGAGAATTTATTTGATTCTCGCAGCACTGTTTATGGCCAGTCTCGTCGCTTGCAATTTGATCTTTCGAAAATTCTTTCATTGGAACCCCATCGAGGGATTGACCTTTGAACAGAGCGTTGGATTGCTGCCTTATCCCATAACATTTTTGGTCACCGATTTAATTTCGGAATGTTTTGGAAAGCGTCGGGCCAATGAAGTCGTCATTGCTGGCCTATTCGCCAGTCTTTTTACCCTGGTCATCATCAGCGTGAGTCAGGCTGTTCCAGCGGCAGATTGGTCTCCCGTCAGCGATGCCCAATTTGACCACGTTTTTGGTTCTACCATCGTAGCCGTTGGTTCCTCTATGGCTGCGTACCTCATTGCCCAATTTCTGGATGTTCGGCTTTTTCATTTTTGGAAATCCCTTACGGGAGGAAAAAAGCTCTGGCTCAGAAACAACTTAAGCACCATCCCATCGCAATTCATCGATACCAGTACGGTCCTTTTGTTGATGTGCTCGTTAGGCCAAATTGAATGGTCTCTGTTTGCGACTCTATTGCTTCATGGATTTGTTTTTAAAATGCTGGTGGCCCTGTTGGATACGCCACTGGTTTATATCGGTAGCTGGTTAATCCGCCGTCCTTTTGGATTGAAATTGGGTGAAGAAATTGCATTGTAAGGGCGCTGTAACAGTCATTGGCGAGTCATAGGAGGAAACCGGACTTACCGGTTTTATATTCGCGGTGCTATGAATAGACTGAATTTTCGAACGGTATCCCTCATTTCGTTGATTGCTGGGCTATCGATTTTGGGCGGGGTAAAAAGCACCTTTGCTCAAATTCTCGATCCTGTTAAATGGGCATTTTCTGTACATGAAACGACCGTCCCTGGTGAGTTTGACGTGGTATTTCATGCGAGCGTTGAGCCCTGTTGGCACATTTACAGCCAATTCCTGGATGATCCGAATGGGCCCCTTCCTACTTATTTTGAGGTGAATGCTTCCGAGGGCGTTGAACTCATTGAAAACGTAGTTGAATGCGATCCAATCATTGAATACGATCCAAATTTCATGATGGATCTCAAATTCTTTGAAGAAGAGGTCTATTGGGTTCAGCGCGTGAAAACGGCCGAAAAAACCTCCGGAACCCTTTCAGGTTTTCTGAGCTTTATGGTTTGCGACGCGTCACGTTGTTTGCCCCCCGAAGACATCGATTTTTCGATTGACCTTTCGAAGGTAGAACCCGCACTTGAAACATACTGCCCTCCGCTTCAACACCTGTGTGATGGTCATTCTGAAGATGGCGAAAACACCGGCCACGAAGGAGAAGGCCTGCTAGAACCAGTCAAATGGGATGTCCAAGTTTATGAAATCGCAAATCAGTCTGACGCTTTCGAATTGATTTATCATGCCAGCGTTGATAACGGCTGGCATTTATACAGTCAACACATCGAAGGATTCGACGGCCCAATGCCAACAGAATTCCGCGTCAATTGGCCAGACGGGCTCAACCCTGAAGGTCAAACTGAGGAATGCGAGCCCATCACCAAGTTCGACCCCAACTTCAATATGAAAGTTAAGATGTTCGAAGATCAGGTGTACTTCGTGCAACGTTTTAACGGAACCGCGCCTCCCGATTCGCTCATCACCGGCGCCATCACGTTTATGACGTGCGATGACACCAAATGCATTTTCCCGCCGGATTTGGAATTTACCGCTTCGCTTGAATCACCGTTACCGGCCTCAGAACGACCCGAACTATGTCCTGCACAAGAACATGCTTCATCAAGCGCACCGCAGGAAGAAGGGTTGCTCGGTGTCTTTTTATTGGGAATGTTATTGGGCTTTGCTGCAATCCTGACTCCATGCGTTTTTCCAATGATTCCGATGACCGTGAGCTTTTTCACGAAGCAATCCAAAACAGAGCGCGAAGGAATCATCAATGCCCTCATCTATGGGTTTTTCATCATCTTCATTTACACCGGACTCGGGTTGCTGCTGACGGCTTTCTTCGGCGTTGACATCCTCAATGTCATTTCCACGGATCCTTACTTCAATCTGTTCTTGTTTGCGCTGTTGATTGTTTTTGGGGTGAGTTTCCTTGGTGCATTTGATATCCAGCTCCCCAGCAGTTGGGCAAATAAAACGGATCAGGCAGCAGACCGCGGTGGATTGATCGGAATCTTTTTCATGGCTGCAACATTGGCCATCGTATCCTTTTCATGCACAGGTCCACTCGTAGGCAGTGCGTTAGCTGGGGCTGCAACAGGATCCTATGCGGCACCGATTGCGGTCATGTTCGGTTTTTCTCTGGCGTTGGCACTTCCGTTCATGTTGTTTTCTGCCTTTCCAGGGTGGTTGAATTCCCTTCCACAATCCGGAGGATGGCTGAATAACGTCAAAGTGGTCTTGGGTTTATTGGAAATCGGCTTCGCATTCAAATTCCTGTCCAATACCGATATGGTATGGCAATTGGGATTACTCAAACGCGAATTATTCATCGGCATATGGATTTTGACATCATTGATTACGGCAGCATATTTATTCGGATGGATTCGGTTTTGGCACGATTCTGCAATGCAAAGAATCGGAGGAGTCCGTGTCGCGTTGGGAGCGTTATTTGTGCTCTTTTCTGCCTACATGATTCCTGGACTTTGGGGGAAGGATGTGCCGCTGATCAGTGGTTTTCCGCCAGGAATGGACTACAGCATTATCGAAATTGACCATGTCAAAGCCGAGTTTTTTGACTATGACGAAGGCATGGCAGCAGCGAAGGAGAGGGGCGTACCCTTGCTATTGGATTTTACAGGATGGGCTTGCGTCAACTGCCGAAAAATGGAGGAACAAGTATGGCCTGATTCAACCGTTTCCAAAATTCTCAATGAAGATGTGGTGCTTGTCTCGTTGTATGTAGACGAACGCATTGATCTACCCAAAGAAGAACAACGAGAAGAATCATACGGTGGTAAGACATTTAAGATCAAGACCATTGGAAACAAATGGTCTTACTTACAAGCTTCTAAGTTTGACACGAATTCTCAGCCGTTTTACATCATGCTTGACCATGAAGGAAACGTTCTGCGTCCTGGCGTAGGATACGACCCCGACCCTGAGAAATTCATCGAATTTTTGCGTTTGAGCATCGCCACTTTCGAGGCCAATTGACAAACTGCGACCAACCATCAGTAAATTCGTCATATACGCTTCCAATCCGTTGAACACCTTGCATGCATGAATGAACAATTACGCATAAAGACGCACTTTGATGAAGCCGCTTCTTTATTGGATGCTGTGAGGACCGATGAGGGTTTGTTGCTGGCAATACTGAAGGCAGGCAACATGATGAGCGAATCGCTCAAGGATGGCAACAAAATCATCGCTTGCGGCAACGGCGGTTCCATGAGTGATGCCATGCATTTTGCAGAGGAGCTGAGTGGTCGTTACCGAGATGATCGTCCTGGTTTGGCTGCGATAGCATGCAGCGATCCAAGCCACATTACTTGCGTTGGAAATGATTACGGGTTTGACCAAATCTTTGCTCGATACATTCAAGCTCTCGGAAAATCAGGAGATTGCTTGCTTGCTATTTCAACGAGCGGAAATAGCGCCAACGTCATCAAAGCAGCTGAACAGGCAAAGGACCTGGGCATGGTCGTTATTGGGCTGACTGGGAAAGGCGGTGGAGAGCTAGTCACTCATTGCGACATCGTCATCGATGTTCCTTGGAAAGGCTATGCCGATCGCATCCAAGAGGTTCATATCAAAGTGATCCACGCTTGGATTGACTTCATCGAAAGCCAAGCCTAAAAAGGCCGCTACATGGTTGTGTCAACCCATGGGATTGGAATTTCCAATCACCACAGTCGTGCCGTGCTCATTCAATTGCACCGAACCCGTGGCGCAAGATTTCATGTTTCCGGCATTCGATGGCGTGATGCTCAGGATGCCCTTTCACGCATCTATGCCGCATTTGAAAGCTGTCAGATCCAGCGGCCATCAGGTGCATTTACATTGCATCTTGGAAGCACTCATGACATCTTATCAACTGAACTTCTTGATGCCCCCATCGCACTGAGTTTATTGGGTTCTTGCGGGATCATTGCTCCCCATCGCATCGCTGAGCTTTTGTCAGTCGGATCCATCAAATTGGATGGAAAAATAGAATGGGGGGCCAATGCGCGTTCAACAAAAATTACCCTCAATAAAGACCCCTCGTTTCAAGAAATCAAATACGGCCTGTTACCCTCGGGTTGCTCCTTGATTGAATTCGATCAATCCGACACATCTCTTCCATCATTTCAAATCAAAAGCCTCTTGGAAGTGATTGAACACATTCAACACTCCAAACCGCTTCCATTGATCAAGACCCCAAATCAATGGCAAAAACGAAAAAGATGGGACCCGGAAAAGCAGGATAATTCATTCGAAAAATTGAAGTTGACACCACTTCAAGTAAAGTCTCTTATCCTCTCTGCAGCCGGAAGATTCTCACTTCTCATAATTGGGTGTCCCGGATCTGGCAAATCTGAAATGGCGAAAGCGCTTCATCAATTGCTTCCAAAACTCTCCTTGGACCAAGGCAAAGCAGTCCGGTCAATTTGCCTCATGAAGGGCGAGGATCTTCCGCTTTCGGAACGTCCTCCATTTCGAATTCCACATCCCCAGACCAGCCCCCATGGCCTTATCGGTTCAATCAGACCAAACGGGATCGCCATGCCAGGAGAATTCAGCATGGCCGCACACGGTATTCTGTGCCTCGATGAATTTTCCGAATTTTCACGGAATAGCATCGAAGCGCTGAGAGGCCCCATGGATCAAGACACTGTGTCATTGAGTGGGGCAGCAGGATCTGCTCATTTTTCAGCCGACGCCCTCATCGTTGCCACCTCAAATCCCTGCCCTTGCGGCCACTTTCATTCCGGTGCCGAATACTGCTCTTGCAGCAACGGCCAAATCAAAAATTACCTGCGTAGAATTTCAGGTCCGGTAGCCGATCGTTTCATGATGCACGTCGAAACTTCCACCTACTCAGATTCACATCATCATCCGAGACCAAGCCTAGCTGAAACTCGGGAAATTGTACGCATAATCCGACATCATTGGATGCATCCCAGCACCAAATATCGATGGACGGCACATGCGCAGCAATGCATCCAACAACATCGCACGCGTCACAAATCATCTCATCGAGGAATTCAAGCGCTTGAAAAAATCACAAGGCTCCATGCTATTTTTAGACACCATGAGCTTCTTTCACATGCTGCTAACCCAAATCAGACTTTCACAATTGAACCAGAAGACGCCATATTTGCTGGACATCTGCGTTTATTCGACCGGCCACGATGGTGGGATCGATCCTTTCAATATGATGACTTCAAGAATGACGCAACCAAAATGAACCGATCATGAGCCAAGGAACTATTTTATCCTGTCGAGGAAAATCGCCAAAAATTGACCCCTCGTGTTGGATTGCGCCAAACGCAACCATCGCTGGTGAAGTGACCTTGGGGAGTGAGTCCTCTTGTTGGTTTCAATCCGTTATTCGCGGGGATGTCGCTTCGATATCCATTGGATCCCGCGTGAACATTCAAGATGGCGCAATCATCCATGGCACGTTTGAAAAAAGCTGTACCATCATAGAAGATGACGTGAGCATTGGTCATGGGGCGATTGTACATGGGGCGCACATAAAAAAAGGCGCGCTGGTCGGTATGGGGGCCATCGTGATGGATGGTGCTGTGATTGGAGAGCATGCCGTAATTGCAGCAGGAGCTGTGGTTCGAGCCAACACCATCGTTGCACCGGCTACACTATGGACCGGAGTCCCGGCCAAATTACAGGGTCCTGTGAAAGACGAATTGCGGACTGAGCTGGAAGCAACAGCGCTGCGCTATATCGAATATTCAAATTGGTTTCGGAATCAGTCTTGAAGCTTTCGCTCCAAAAGCTGAACCGGAGCACCAAAAAACCGTTCCGCACCCAGGGCAAACGACTGGGTCAAATCGGAGACCAAAAACTGAAGATTCGGAGGCTTCATTTCAACGTCCCCGTTCAATGATTCGTTGCCAAGCTCATTCATCAATGATTCGGCTACGGCCTTGGCGCTGTCTATGAGCATCACATGATCCGGCAAAAATGCCCTGATTTGTTCTGCAATAAGGGGGTAATGGGTACAACCCAATATCAGGGCATTGCATTCTTCAAATTCCCCCTGTCCCAAGTAGGCTTCAATCAAAGCAGAAGAGACCTGACCATTATGAAAGCCCTCTTCAATGGCAGAGGCGAGTAATGGGGTAGCCTTCGCGTGAGCATTGAATCCCCTTTCATGCAAAAGCTGTTGATACCAATTGGAAGAAATGGTCGCACGCGTTCCAATCACGCCAACTTGACATCCCGATTGAACAAGACTTGTTACTTTCTCTACAGCAGGCGTCACCACATCAATGACTGGGACTTCATCTCCAGCCAACTCCTTGACTTGGTGCAGAGCATTGCTCGAAGCACTGTTGCACGCCACTACAATGGCTCCGCATCCTAATTCGAGAAGTTCGGATGTAATTCTCGAGGAATACCGTTGGATCAGCGCTGCACTTTTTTCTCCATAGGGGAGGTGGGCAGTATCACCAAAGTATACAATCGAATGCTCAGGAAAGGATTTTGCCACAGCTCTCGCCACGGTCAATCCCCCAATACCAGAATCAAAAATCCCTATGGGCTTCATGCGCGGTCAATCCGCTTTACATGCCCAGTTTCGCACGTACCAAAGGACCAACATCTTCCCCCCCTGTATACACGACTGCTCCAGCGGTGGTATCAAAGATGTATGTGAAGCCGTTTTCAGATCCAACCTCATCAATTGCAGCCTGAATCCTTTCAATCACTGGCATCAACAAGGACTGCTCCAGCTGAACCAAGTCATTCTGGGCAGTAACACTGAACTCCTGCATCCCCTGCTCAAGTGATTGTAATTCGCGTTCCTTTTGCTCCAAAATGGCTTTAGGCCACGTTGCACTTTTGCTCTGGTATTCAGCCAATTTCGTCTGGAACTCCTGTTGCATGCGCGTGAGTTCGGTTCGTAATTCCTCCGTTTGGGATTCAATCGATGCCTGCATTTCTGCGTTTTCCGGCATATTGGATAAAATCTCTTGCGAATTGATGTGTCCAAACTTTTGGGCAGAAGCCGTAAGCGCGAACAATCCCATCAAGATGATGGACAATGATAATTGCTTCATGGTATGATCTTAAGTTGTGATCTCAGTTTGTAAAAGTAACTCTTGTGCCTTAATTCTTGCTCTTGCTATTGACCGTGTTTCCTCCTCCTCGCACTCCAGCACCCGCTCCTTGAATTCGATCAGTAGCCGCGTCCTTCCCTTTGTTCATCGCATCTTTTGCTTTGTCTTGAATGGACTTGTCGTCCTCTTCTTCTGGCTCAAGGGTTTCTCCTGGTACATAACCCAGTTTTTTGATTAAACGATCAGATATGTCATACTTGGGGTTTGTGTATAACATGTTGCTTTGGTTGCTTTTATCGAAAATAACCATGTAACCACTTGAGCCCGCAATGTCCTTAAGCTCCTCAAAAATCATTTCTTGAATTGGCTGAATCAACTCTTGCCTTTTCTGAAACAATTCTCCTTCCACCCCAAATTTGGTCTTCTGCAAATCCCTCGCCTCTTGGCGCTTCGTCTGAATTTCCTGCTCTCGCTTGGATCGCATTTCTCCTGTCAAAAGCACTCGTTCAGCACGATAGGCCAATTCCATTCGCTCCACCGCCTCTAGCTTGGTCTCGACTTCTACTTGCCAATCAACTGCGAGTTGATTTAATTCGGTTTGTGCATCCCAATATTCAGGCAGATGCAAGAGAACATAATCTGTATCGACGTAAGCAAATTTTTGCGCATTGACCGCAGACGTCATCAAAATGATTCCAGCGGTAATTGCAATTGAAAAGTATTTCATGTTCATCATCAAATTTGATTTAGAGGTCTCCCATATTCATGCCCATACTGAAATGAAATTGTCCCCTCGACATGTTGGGCTGGGTGGGAACATCGTCCAAACGCCATCCGTAATCCAATCCAAGAAGCCCAAACATAGGAAGGAAGATCCTCATCCCGAGACCCGCAGACCGATATACCTCAAAAGGATTAAACTCCCTGGCATCCGCCCAAGTTTTTCCTGCATCGACAAATCCCAGCATGAAGATGGTCGCGCTTGGGTTGGTCGAGAGTGGGTAACGCAATTCTGCTCCATATTTAGCAATCACAGGAGCGCCCGTGTTTTGGTTGGGCATGGTCAAGGACAAGTCGTCAAAGCCCCTCAAATTGATGATCTCTCGCCCGTCTAGCACGAACCCACTCAAAAAGACACCTCCGAGGTAAAAACGCTCGAACGGCGAAAGGCCAACCTCTCTGTTATATTGACCAATCAATCCCATGCCGGCGTGTGTTTTCAGAACCAACGTCCTCGGATTCTCCCCTGCAGATTGAGTTAAAGGCGTGTACCATTCGGCCTTGATTTTCCATTTGTGGTATTCTACCCAACGAAAACGCTCTTGGTCAGTCCAATCGGAGTAATCCGTGTCCTCTGGCCGAAACATACTGTAGGGCGGCGTGGCTCTCACCGAGATTGAAATGTTTGAGCCCCACACCGGATAAATCGGGTCGGAAACAGAATTCCTAGCGACAACAAAATTGGCGGCCAGATTATTTGCTACGCCATTCGAAAAGCTGAAAAACACTCCGTAATTGTCCATATTGAAATGCTGGTAGCTCAATGCCAAGTTCATGGTAAACCAGTCATCTGGTTTTTTCCAGCGCTGTCCAAAACCCATTTGAACACCCGTAATTTCTAACGATTGACGCAATTCATTCAATGCCCCTTCCACCCGTTTTGGTTGTCCATTTGATTGAATGGAACGCCAAGCCGAAAAGCTCAAGGCGTTGGGCTTCTTACCCCCAAGCCAAGGCTCCATGAAACTCAAATTGTAACTCTGGAAGAACAATCCGTTGGACTGAGCCCGAATGGATAAGCGTTGTCCATCTCCGGTTGGAATGGGTTTCCAAGCGCCTTTTTTGAACATGTTCTTAGCGCTAAAATTGGTGAAGCTTACCCCCAGGGTACCAACCACTCGGCCCCCGCCCCATCCACCGGATAGTTCGATTTGATCGGACGGCTTTTCCTCAACAGTATACTCAATATCCACGGTGCCGTCTTCGGGATGCTGAATTGGGTTGATGCCAAACGCCTCCTGATTGAAATAATTCAATTGGGCCAATTCCCGCTGTGTACGAATGATATCGGTGCGACTGAACAAATCTCCTGGACGCGTGCGTATTTCACGGTAAATCACGTGATCGTTGGTTTTGGTATTCCCCTGTACCAAAACTTTGCCAATTCGAAATTGCTTGCCCTCCATCATGCGCACCTCAATGTCGATGGTGTCATTTTCAATGCGCGTTTCGATGGGAACGGCTTGGAATGTGAGGTATCCATCATCCTGGTACAAAGAACTCAAGTCCATGCCTTTTGGATCCATGTAAACCCGAGTTTCCAGCCGTTCAAGATTGTAAATCTCACCACGTTGAATTCCAAGGATTGAATCCAATTGGGTGCTCCGGTATTTTGAATTGCCCGTAAAACTGATCTCCCCAAAATGGAATTGATTCCCTTCCATTACATCAAAATGTATGCCCACCAATCCCTCTGGCAGCCGATAGATAGAATCTCCCAAAATTCGTGCGTTTCGATATCCCTCTTTGTTGTACAATGCGATGACCTCATCGCGCGCCTTGTCCAAATTCGCTTCGACAAATTTGCTCGACTTGAAGATGCGGTACCATCGCTTCTCTTTCAAATCCTTCATGGATCGCATGACCTTCTTTGGTTCTAGTTGAACCACCCCATCCACAATGATTTCACCCACTTTGACCTTCTCTCCTTTGTCAATGACAATGTTCAATTTCGCTCCGTTTTCAAATGCTGTATCCGGAATCTGAACGATGGAAATTGCAGCGTCCCAATATCCCTTATCATGGTAATAATCTCGGAGTCGCTTTCGCGCCGTGACCATGACATTTTCATTCACGACTCGGCCGGTCAACAACTCAATTTTTCCGCGCAGGGTCTCCTGCTCCGATCGTCCCACCCCTTCAAAAGTGTAACGCGTCAATCGAGGAAGTTCATCCACCCGTATGACCAAATACACCCGATTATCCTGAACCTCAGCCAATTCTATGCTGATGTCTTCAAATAAATTTTGAGCCCATAGGTTTCGAATGGCATTGGTAATTTCTTCTCCAGGTATGGTCAACTCTTGGCCTATTTGAAGGGCGCTGAATAGTTTCACTGCCTGAGCATCGGTGTAGTCGGCACCCATCACCGTCAATCCAGCAAGGGTGTATTTCTTATCAAAATCGGGAGCGGCGAAGGATTGCGCATTCGCTTGGCAAACAGCCATCATCGACGACACCCAGACCAAAATCAGCATGCTGAAACCAATGGCGATATTTTTCCAGAATGCGTTCATTGAATTTGCACGTTGTGATTCGTATCCGCTAGTCCCCCAAATCGCCTTTCGCGGTGTTGGAAATCATGCATTGCTTCGTAAAAATTTTCTTTTCGAAAATCTGGCCAAAGAACCGATGTGAAATGGAACTCCGTGTAGGCCATTTGCCACAGAAGAAAATTCGAAATGCGGTGTTCACCACTGGTGCGAATCATCAGCTCAGGATCCGGAATTCCATGAGTCGATAGGTTTTCAGAAATCACCTCAGGATTGATCTCCTCGGAGCGAATACCTGAAGCAATCATCTTGCGAATGGCCTCAACCATTTCCCACTTGGAACTGTAACTGAGCGCGAGGATTAAATCCAGATTCGTTTCATTTTCTGTTGACTTCTCCGCAAGCGCCAATTGTTCCTGACAAGAGCTTGGCAAGGAGGCTACATCGCCAATCGTTCTCAATCGAACTCCCTTGTCCGAAAGTTCTTTGACTTCTCTGAGCAAGGTATCAACCAACAAATTCATCAGGGCATCCACCTCTTCTTTTGGTCGATTCCAATTTTCAGTGCTGAAGGCGTAAAGGGTGAGATAGCGTACACCCAACTCCATAGCGCCCTCAATAGCCGAGCGAACTGAGTCTACTCCATGCATATGACCGAACACCCTTGACTCACCCCGATCCTTTGCCCAGCGTCCATTTCCATCCATGATGATTGCAACATGCTTCGGAATCCGATTTGGATCCAGTCCCAGAGACACACACCGATCTACCATTGCCTTACTTTGTTCCATTAATCGTAGCTCCAACAAGTGGATGGTCGTTTGCTGATTCGGAAGCTTAGTGAGGCCGAGAGGAAACCATAAACATCAGATCTTGAGGGGTCTCCGCGTTGAAGTCCTGCTTGATTTGCGTTGCCCCCTTCTGGCACTTCCGATCGGTCCGACATCAATGCCGTCATCGGTCCGCTTTCCAGCATCAACACCTCCCGATCGGCATAGATCCCACTGACATCATCGAGGTAATCCGTCCAAGTTTTTCTGACTCCCCAATCAAAACAAAACGTCGCAAACGGACCCAAGTTGGATTTGAAGCCAAATCCAATCGGCAACGAAACCCCTGTTGTTCCATATGAATCGATACTATTGGCCTCTGCCCAAGACGTTCCTTGGCCTTCCGTACCCAGAGGCTGCAACGGAATCCACTGTCCGTCGATTTCCGCTTCAGGCATGTGATTGTATACCCCAATTCCTCCGTACAAAAAAGCCGTGAAGCGATCTCCGGCGTTGCCGAGTTGATGATCTAGGTAATTGATTTCAACCAACGCTGCCAGCTCCCCAATGTCATTTCGAAAATGGAGGTTTCGGTTTTGTTGCCACTCGTCGCGGCTATCGGCATCCCATGCCTCAATCCGACAATTGAAATAGTTGACTCGAATGGCAATGCGGGTAGATAGATTATGGCGATAATAACCGCCAAAACCTGCCGAAAGACGACCTCCCAAATGATTTCCGGGGTTGATGTCTCCCAGATAATAGGCTGTGCCAAGCGCGAGTCCTAGCTCTTTTGACTGCTGGAACTGACGTTGTGATTGCGCAAGCGGAGCCAAGAAAATCCCCGACACCAGCATAGTGGCAACGAAAGCATGAATCTTATGGGAGTAGTTATTTAGCAACGACCTAGGGTCTGTTTGGGTCCATCCGAACAGTAACGCACGAAATTACAAGAGATTGTCCGAACTCAATTGAAAAAAACTTCCAATACAGCCGAAGTTTTTCAACCATTCTTAACGCTCTCGAGGATCGATTCCCCAATGCATTTTCGCACGAACAGTGCTAAAAAATTCTTGATGCTCGAGGTTCATGAGGAACAAACGAAACGGAGCAGTGGTCAATTGAACCTTTCTGCCCCCTTCTAGTATGAACATCCTGGAGTCCAAACTGAGCAAAAATTGATTCTCTCGGCCTTCCGCAATCAACTGCAGATTCCCTTCGGAGGGAATGATGAGAGGGCGATTGTTCAGGTTATGCGGGGCTACGGGATTGATGCACAGCACTTCCGATCCCGGCATGACAATCGGTCCGCCAGCGCTCAGCGAATAGGCCGTAGAACCTGTTGGAGTGGACACAATCAATCCATCCGCCCAATAATTATTGACGAACACATCATCCCTCAGGACTTCCACTGCCACCATGCTCGAGGTATCGCGTTTCATTATTGCAATCTCGTTGAGGGCAAATGGAAAATCTCCCAATTCCATGCCCTCTACTTCAACTTGCAACATTAGCCGCTTTTCAAACCAAACCTTACCAGCCGCAACGGCATCCATCGCCAAATCAATCTCTTCAATTCCCACATTGGAAAGGAAGCCCAATCGCCCCGTGTTGACACCCAAAACCGGGATTTCCGTATCGCGAACCCAAATTGCCGCTTCGAGAACGGTGCCGTCTCCTCCAATGGCCACGAGCAAATCATAACCGACCAGTTCTTCAGGATTATCAAATGATTTCCAGTCCCTGGCTTTTGACATGCGATCATCCAAGACCCTTTTAAATCCCGATTCTACAATGGGATCATGATCCAGTTCTTGGATTCGCTTCAAGAGGTGCTTGATGGAATCGTCAAATTCCGGAGCGAAAGTCTTCCCGTGAATGGCAATTTTCATGGAACTCATTGCTTCAAATATCGCATAAATGCATCATATCGATCGCGAAGTTCTTCTTCCAGTTTTGGTGCCCGCATCAATGAATGAACCACGTATCCAAATCGCTGAAACGTCGCAACCACCGGCTCTACATCCTCTGTCTGAACTTTGATGGTGACTTGTACATGCCCTGACTCTGGAGACTGAGAAGTCGTGCATGCAATCACTTTAGTGTCTGAACTTTCTACCAATCGGGCGATCTCCGAAATGGAAACGTCATGCTCCGGTACTTCAAGAACAATCACCGCTCCATTGGTCGCCCAATGGGTTTGCTCCGCCAAAAACTTTAGAATGGAGGGAGCATCTACCGATCCGAGGTATTGCCCCTCGCTTGCAACGGGAAGTGCATCGACCTCTGCTTCCACCCATTTTCCAACAAGATCATAAAGATGGCAATCGGGCCCAATCCACACGGGACGTGCTTCAAGCGCAGCCATAGGCGTTTGCTCATCCACTTCCATCAAATCATCCTCATAAATCAAGCCTGAGAATTCTGACCCATTCACCAGAGGGAGATGCCTCACTTTGTACTCGTCCATGAGGTTGAGCACTCGGCCTACAGAATCTTCTGGCCGAACCGAAGGAAGATCTGAATTCATAATTCGCTGTGCGTACATGATGTAATTTTGCGTCAATCCACCGATGGAATGCACCGGAGGTGTTGGAATCGAAAGGTACGGATGACTCAACTCAGCGTCAACGTCAATAAAATAGCGACACTTCGCAATGCCCGAGGTGGAAATGTCCCCAATTTGATCCAGGCGGCCAAATCCATACAAACATTTGGTGCTCAAGGAATTACAGTTCATCCCCGGCCCGATGCGCGCCATATTACATACCAAGATGTTCGCGAATTGAAACCCATCATTTCGACCGAATTTAACATTGAAGGATACCCGTCAAGGGAGTTTTTACGGCTTGTTTTGGAGGTAAAGCCCCATCAAGTGACCTTGGTGCCAGACGGCCCAGATGTGCTTACATCATGCGCAGGATGGCAGGTAAAGCCCAATGCGTCGTTGCTTGAAGATATACTTTCCGAATTGAAAAACAACGGAATCCGCACCAGCCTTTTCGTCTCTACTGATGCCGCTGAAATAGAGGGTTGTGCTCGTGTCGGAGCGGATCGGATTGAATTGTATACCGAGCCCTATGCGCAAGCCTTTCATTCGCATGCCGCGGAAGCTGTAATCCCATTTTCCAAGGCAGCAACGTTTGCGCATGGCTGTGGGTTGGGTGTGAACGCAGGCCATGACTTGGATGCGAGAAACCTCCGATTTTTTGCCCAAAATGTTCCATACCTCGAAGAAGTCAGCATCGGTCATGCGCTTATCGCTGACGCACTCTATGATGGACTTGAAACCACCATTCAGACTTATTTGAATTGCTTGAATGAAACCGCAGAATGAGCCATCATTCTCCCATCTCCTTATTTGCACGTGTACTCGGATCAGAAGGGAATCCTCCGCTGATCATACTTCATGGCTTGCTGGGCACTTCGGATAATTGGCAAACCTTGGGGAAACGTTTTGCTGAATCCCATGAAGTCCACTTATTGGATCAGCGAAATCACGGCCGCAGCGAACACACCGCCGAGCATAACTACGAGGCAATGGCGAATGATTTGCTTTATTACATCAACAATGCGGGATTGGAGGAAATTGACTTATTGGGCCATAGCATGGGAGCAAAAACGGCTCTGACTTTTGCAGACCAGCATCCCGATCGCATTCATTCATTGGTCATTGCCGATATGGCAGCAAGAGCCTATTCACCGCACCACCAAGCAATTTTTGAGGCGTTGGTTGCAGCGCCCATCACAATAGCTGAGAGCCGGATTGAAATCGAACAATTCCTCCTCAACAAATTGCATGATGCTTCAATGGTTTCTTTCTTGATGAAGAACTTGAAGCGATCTCGGTCTTCAGGATTTCAATGGCGACCAAACATTCTTGTTTTGAAAGGTGCATTGGACTCGATTGTTGAACGCGTGCCCCTAGAAATCAATACGACTCCAACTTTGGTGATCTACGGGGGCGATTCCAATTACGTTTCATCAGATGATGTCGACGAATTCGAAGAACAGTGTATGCAGCTAGAAATTCACAGAATAGAAGGGGCTGGTCACTGGCTGCACGCAAGCCATCCGGAGGAATTTTATACGGCCGTAAATACTTTTTTGGATAGATAACCTGGGGGACGCCAATCAGCGTGGACTGGCATTTTTTAGCCATTCTCGATAGGCATTCAATAGATTCGAACGAGAAACGAATCCAATGTATTTCTCCCCGTCCAAAACCGGGATGACGGCGCCTTCGTGGTGATCAAAAATATCCATGACCTCATCCATCTTTACATCACTTTGTATCGTGGCATTGGGCCGAACCATTAATTCATGAATTCTCATTGTTTCGTATAGGGAAGGATCAAACATGACCTCTCGAATGTCTTGCAATTGAACCACTCCCATGAAATTATCCTTACGGTCAAGAACCGGAAAGACTGTATGAGGACTCGATTCAATGATTGAAATCAACTGCCCCAATTTCCAGTGAGGATCCAGACGCTCAAAATCCGTTTCAACCAGATCCTCAAGTTTCATCAGGGTCAAAATGGCTTGGTCCTTGTCATGGGTTAACAACTCCCCTCGTTCTGCGAGCTCCTTGGTGTAAACACTATTGCGCATCCACCACTTTGAAAATTGGAACCCGATGCCCGCAGTAAGCATAACGGGCACGAACAATGCATACCCTCCACTGACCTCAGCAGCAAGCAATATTGCCGTCAACGGCGCGTGCAAAACGCCAGCTACCAAGCCTGCCAAGCCCGCTAAAACAGCTCCACCAATGGGCAAACTCCAATGGGGACTTATCCAACCCGAAATCAAAGCAAATTGATAGCCCATCAGTGCTCCACAAAAAATCGCCGGTGCAAAGACACCGGCAACGCCGCCGGCCCCCGTGGTCACTCCAGTTAAAATGGGTTTCAAAAGCCAAATGAGCATCAAAAGTCCAAGCATTTTGAGCGGTTCAGCTGACGAATGAAGCGAGGAAAAATCGCGTTCAAAAATTTCAGAATTTCCGTCAAACAATGCGTTGACGACTTCATACCCTTCTCCATATAAAGAAGGGTAGAGTAGCAATGCGGTTCCGATGATTCCTCCACCGAAGATCACCCGAAGTTTTCGCGAAGGCAACCAAGAAATGATTCCATTCGAAGCCCTGTACAATCGAGAAAAAAGCACAGAAAACCCTCCGCAAAAGAGCCCGAGTAAAGCATACAGGGGCAACTCAATCATTTTGAAAGTCCCCAATTCTGGCGTAGACAATATGTTGTCGTCGCCCATCAAGACTGTCGCAGTAATCAGCGCCGAAAGAGACGCGAGCAACAACGGCACAAGACTGGCCGCAGTCAAATCAATCATGATGACCTCAACAGCAAAAATGATGGCGGCAATCGGAGCCTTGAACAAGGCTGCCAAAGAAGCCGAAGCTGCACATCCGATGAGGAGCATTCTTCGGTTAAAAGATCGCTTGGTCTGTCTTCCAATTTCTGAACCAATGGCGGCGGCAGATTGAAGCGAAGGCCCCTCGAGTCCACCAGATCCCCCAAGTCCCACCGATAATGAACTGGTGATGAGCGGTGCAAACATCCAAGTTCGCTTGATCCTTCCTTGCCGGTTTGACAATGCCTTTAAAATGCTAGGAACGCCGGGGCCTGGGTGCTCTCCATTTAGAAACTTCCGCACGACCCATCCGGTAGCCAAGAGCCCCAATACCGGCCCAATAACCAACCAACCCTTCCAATCAGACCAATCAACAAGCCCAGAAATTCCATGATGTAATCCTCCCACAACCCGTTTCAGCAAAACTGCCAAAAGTCCAGTCGCCAAGCCGGTCAATACTGCCCAAGCCAACAAGGTTCGCTCTGATCCTTTCCAATCTGAACTGGACTTGACAAAAATCTTTCGCATCCATTGCCTGAGCATGAAACAAATTTCGTTTGAATCTTTCCATTCGAATTACCTTCGTATCGAAATTGATTAACAAAATCATGGGCCAACATCGTATTCTCGTTCCAATGGACTTCACCCCTGTAAGTGATGTCGCCTTGGAACACGCCGTTACCGTCGGAAAAGCGTTTGACAGTGAAATTCTCCTGCTCCACATCATCAGCTCCAAGAAAGAAATTTCGGATGCTCGGATGCGAATGGAAGCCTGGCGCGAAAAAGCCGCTGCAGCCTATCCAAAAGTTTCCACAGCTGTTCGAATCGGATCCATTTTCGAGGACATTGACGATGTGGCGGTAGAGCAAGATGCAGACTTGATCATTATGGGGACCCACGGTCTCCGGGGGATGCAGTTTTTGACGGGTGGGCGAGCCCTTCGCATTGTTACCAACTGCTCAACTCCTTTCATCATTACCCAAGAGCGCGGCATCAATCCATCGGGATATGACAACATTGTTGTGCCCCTCGATTTGCACCAGGATACCAAACAGAAGTTGTCAACGGTCGCCGAAATGGCAGGTTATTTTAAAGGCCGCGTGCACATCATCAGCCCAGCTGAAACGGATGAATTTTTGAAGAATCAGTTGAACAGAAACATCGAATTCGCTAAGGAATATTTTGCGGAAAGAGGAATTGAGTATTCGGTTAAAATCTCAGAGCACAGTTCAAGCGCATTCGTCAAAGATGTAGTGAGGTATGCGGCTGCCATTGAGGCGGATTTGATCAGCATCATGAATTTGCATGAGCGCAGTTTGATGGGAATCCTCGGGCAAAGCTATGAGCAACAAATCATTACCAATGAGGCTCAAATCCCTGTATTGATCATCAATCCAGTTGAAACCAGGGTCATCCGCGGAACGGTTTTCTCGTCGTAAAGATCAAATTCGTACTCCCACGACCAAGACGTCGTCAACTTGATCTTCATCGCCCTTCCAATCTTGGAAGGTGCGAGCCAATTCCTGCTCCATTTCTTCCGCTGGAAGGGTTGAAACATGCACCAAGAGTTCGCGGAATCTTTTGCGCATGAACTTTTTGCCCTGCGGTCCTCCAAATTGATCTGGAAAGCCATCGGTCGCCGCAAAAATCACATCACCCTCGATCAAGGGAAGGGTATGCATCTGAAATTGTTTCGTGCCAGGCTCGAATGAAGCAATGGCCATTTTGTCTGGTTTCAATTCTTGAAGCATTCCTTTGCGGACCAAATAGAGCGGACAATTCGCTCCACTGTATTCCAATTCCATGCGTTCCAGGTCAACGCTTACGAGCGCCAGATCCATGCCGTCATTCACCACCCCTTCACCCATGTCTTTGCTTCGAAAACCCTGTGGTCGGAGCAATGCACAAGCAGCGCGATTAAGTTGCTCCAATACCCGATCAGGTTGCGTATACACCTTCGTGATGCGCTCTAACGCATGGTGACCAATCAAGCTCATAAATGCTCCTGGAACACCATGACCCGTGCAATCAATGGCAGAAAACATGCGCACCCGTCCAACTGAATGAAACCAGAAAAAATCACCGGATACCCCATCCCTTGGTTGGTAAAAAACAGCCGTCTCATCAAAGACCTTGTCGCGATCCGTTCGCGATGGCAGAATCGCTTGTTGAATGCGCTTAGCGTAATCAATGCTGTCCTTTAAATCCGCATACAACGACTCCACAACCGTCTTTTGTTCTTCGACCTCCGCGGTTCTCATCCGAACCTTCTCCTCCAATTCCCGCTCATTGTTTGCCAAGTCATCCCGCATTTTTAAGATGGCTTGTCCCAGCGCATCATCTTCACTGAGGGGATTGTATTCTGCCTCAAAATCCCCTTGACCAACTTGTAAACTAAAATCCCTTGTTCGTCTCAAGCCATCAGCCAATCGATTGACTGCTATGGCCATTTCCCCAATTTCATCGTGTCGGGCTTTTACCTCTCGGTCCAAAGGCACTCCCCGGCCCAAATAAAGCAAGGCTCGCTTTAATTCGCGGATGGGGTTCACAATGGAACGGGTAACACTCCATGCGATTATAAATCCCAGAACCAAAATCGCTAACGCCACATTTCCAGCATACAATTTGAGTTGATTACTCAAGGAATCCATGCGGGAAGTCGAGGCTGAAAGGGCATCTGTCTGCGCCGTGGCCAAACGATCCATTCGATCTCGAATTGAAACCGTGTATAATGGAATGGTCGAACCGTCCAGCGCATAATACTCTGCATCCATCATTGCCAATGGATCCTCGTATGATTGAAACGTCGGCAACAATCGCATGATTTCACGATAAGCCAAAAACAAATGCTCCACATCTGTGGCAAGTGAATCAAACTGATTTTGCAATTCGACGTCGTTCCATTGAAGAACCAGTGGTCGAAAGGATTCGATTTGATCTGGAATCTCTTCTTCAACCAATCGCCTCAATTGAAGTTTTTCAGGGTTGGAAGGTCCTGACTGCACCGACAGCCAATGCCTGATTAAGATGCGCGTTTCAGCGATCGAGCGATCCAGCTCATCCAATTGCTGAATACTCGGTGTGAGCACGCTGTCAATCCTTTTGCCCAACCGTTGGCTCTCTGCCAGAGTCGTACTCGTCACTAAAAAGAGCGCTCCAACTGCCAGTCCAAATATCCCAAAGCCCACAGAAATGCGCCACCCGATGCTCCATTGGAATTTTTTCGGACCCGACTTGTGAACCATGCCCCGAATTTAAGGTCTGATCTCGAGGATTGGAGAATGCATTAGCGTTTCTGTAACAACTGCTCCATTTGACGCCGATAGGCATCCGACTCATCTTTCTGAGACAACGCATAATGGATGGTCATCAGTCCTTTCAAAGTTTCAAGCCGGTCCGGCCGCTGAGCATGCGCCTGCTCCATTGGAGGCAATGATTGTTCGAATAATGCAACGCATGCATCTTGGATTTCCATCAACTGAAACATTGAGGTGTTGTGATTGATCCGTTTCAATTGTCGCACGCCATGATTGTACAGGGTGATGGCATAATTGTAACGCGTTGCATAATTCCCGGCATCCATTGTCAATGACGATTCAAAATGCAGGATCGCTTTGTCAAGGATTTCATCTTCCGTCTCCGTCTCCGCAAAGCGTTCAGTTTCGAGCAAATTCGAATAAGCCTGTGCCAGGTATCGATGCAGGTCAGAGCGCTGCTCGGTTTTGTCAAATTCCGGATTTAAATAACGCTGAATGTCCTCATAACGGACCATCAAATCAAAAATGGTTTTTTCTGCGCCATACGTGAATCCTTCTACCATTTCGATGGCTTCTCTGAAATAGCTTCGCGATAGAAAATCCAATGCCTCCATGGAATTTTCACGCTCCGTTTGAGCCAAACTTTGGTGGGCTAAAGCCAATTGAAAGCTTTCCACGGACTGCGCACGAAAAGGGGCGTCAACTCCTGATTCACCAGCGTTTTTGTGCAATTCTTTCTGAATAAAACCCAAGACGTACCAAGCATGTCCGTTGGCCAAATCCCGATTTTGCTGCACCGCTGGTTGTAACAAATCATGCGCTTCGCTCCATCGGCCAGATTGCGCAAGTCGCGTGGCCTCCTCGACTGGAATTTGACCAAAACAAGCTGAGGCCAGCCAGACAATGATGGCCATGAGGGAGACCCGTCGTATGGAACTGTAAAAATTCATTCTGTTGGTGTTACGGCCCATGACATGATTTTATTGCCAATTAAGACGCCTCGCTTCTTTGCTTCTTCTTGATTGATTTCGTAACGAATGCGATTGTTTTTCACCACAAAATTGATGAAAGCCCCTTGCTCCAATGCATCTTCAGAATCAGCCACCAACAAAATGGGTTGATCAATCAATTGTGTCGCAAGCTGACGCAATGATTCCCCACCGGCATCGCAATAAATCAATTGAATGAAACGGTCCGAATCGAACGATGCTACGTCTTCAAAAGCCACCACTTTTAAAGGTTGGGATCCAATGGATTTCATTGCGTATTTATCGACCAATTCTTCATACAGCCGAGAATTGCCAATTATTCCAATGTAAAAGTCTCCTTGCTTCGCTTGCGCCGGCCATTCATTGGATGCAGCAAAATGAAAGAGAAAGTTGGCTTTCGTGATGGCTCTTGTATCGGTTTCGTCGACGCTTGAAAGCGACTGTGCGGACATCGTCGACGAGTTGCACAACAATACGACCATAGCCAACAAACCCATTATCCCGATCAGCAAGCTGGATTTTGAGACAACAATTCCTATGCCATGGCCTGGACCGTTCATGGGTTTATTCGTGAGAATCCAAGTTGGTGATATCCCTGTCGAATAAATAGAGCGCTCCCTTGTCTCCTCCAGCTAATGCCAACTTATCAAGCAATTTGCGCGCAAGTGCTTCCTCCTCGATTTGCTCGGCTACATACCACTGCATGAAATTATGCGTAGTGTAATCCTTCAATTTTAGGCATTGATCCACCACATCGTTGATGCTGGCTGTGACCCGAGTTTCATGTTCAAGAATGAGCTGAAACACATGTTCCAGGCCTTCGAATGAATCTTGGGTTGATTCCAATGCAGGAACACACGCCACACCTCCTCGCTCGTTCACAAACCTCATCAATTTGAGCATGTGTTGCCGCTCCTCCTCCGCGTGCACATACAAGAAAGAAGCAACGCCATCGAATCCATTGGTCTCGGCCCAAACAGCCATGGCGAGGTAGGCATGACTGCTACCTCCTTCGAGGGCAATCTGTTGATTCAGTGCTTGTTCAATTTGATCGTGTAGCATCAGACATTTTTTTCGAAGGTACGTTATTGGTGGGACGAATCGAAGGATTTAAGCTTTGTTCTCAACGGATTCAACAACCACCTCCACCACCAAGCTTCGTCTTCTTGAAATGCCAATTCCACCCCTTGGTTGATTTGCGCAGCAAAATGAAGGGTGCGCTCCATGGAACGGTGCAAATCAGCGTGTCCTGTTGCCTCCATATTGGCTTTATTCGAAGCATTCCATTGATTCAGTTCCAACAAAGGCAGCAATTCTCGCTCCTTCCGTTTCTTCATGATGGCGATCATCATCGTCCAAGGGTCCTGCTCTGCAATGAATTTTACCTGGCGGCTTCCCATGGAACGAAGAGGATATACCAATTGCCAATCCGTCAATTCCTGGAGCATGGTATGTGCCGTACCTCGACTCAAATCGAGCGCATTCATCACGTCATCAGTCGATCGGGGCGTTCGTTGAATGATTAACCAGGCATGCACCGTCAGCATCGCCTTCGGTACTCCCCAATGCCGACCTACCGATTCCCAATTCCGAACGAATTCAATTTGCCAGTCTCGATTTTGGACGCTCTCCTGGTTTTTCGACAAACTTTCAATTTTTTGTGAAAGTACGGAATCTTTCCGGAGCGACCGATTCCGGTGTGGTTTTTCCTTCCCAAATCATGTCCGCAACCCATCGCACCATCGCTGGCCCGATGGATACACCTCGGGTTCCCCAACCGTTGCAGACATGGTAAAACGGATACCGATCTGATACGATCCCAAGGATGGGGCGGCGATCAAAGCAAGATGGCCGCAGGCCCGCCTTATGTTCGAGCAATTCTACGTTTCCGGCTCTTTCTCGCACTTGCGAAACCCCTTCAATGAGCATTGAAGGGGTTTCGGACAAGCACATCGGCTCGTGAACATCCCATCGATAAGTCGAACCCACACGGTACGATCCATCCGAAAGCGGCAGGGCCCAAGTAACGTTGTTGACCGTTTCATTTCCCCAATCGCAGTCAGGGGCGACGCGAATCACTTCCCCATGATTCTTTCTTAATTCCAATCCAAACTGGGCCAAATCTTCTGTTGCTCCAACACCTCGACAATCGATTACATTCTCAAATCCAATCGGACATCCATCCTGCAGGCTCCAGGACTGATCTCTCCAAAGGCCCATTTGGTTCCAAGCATCAATGCTCTTTTGAACAAATGCTTCAACATCGACCCAGCCTGCCTCCGGTACCCGCCCCATTCCATGCGGTGCTTTGATGCCTTTCGGCACATCGCAAGCCGCAACGCATTCGATGAACTCGCTGACTTCATGTGCGCCTGGCTCCGCCCTTTCGTTCCACAATTTTGCATAGGCTTGATCCGGGAAAACCCTGAGAATCGGCACATCATGCCAAAGCGAGCAATTCAACTCCTTTTCAATGCGCTGAAAGACATTGCGCGCCTCGGCTTGAAATAAGCGTGCGTTCCATTGTGGCAAAATTCGCCGGAATGACACAGGATTAAACATCCCAGCGGCCACACTGGATGCAGCTGGGGTACCATCACTCCACATTTCAAACGCGTGACCTCGCGAATGCAATTCCCAAGCCATCAGGTTTCCCGCCAATCCACCCCCAACAATTAAACTGAGACCTTTTGAAGGCATCGTTTACGCCATTTCCAAAATTCCTAGCTCTTTTCCTACTTTTTCAAATGCTGCGATGGCGCGATCAAGCTGAACTTTGGTATGTGCAGCGGAAAGTTGAACGCGGATTCGTGCTTCATTTTGAGGAACAACTGGATAGAAAAATCCAATGACATAAATGCCCTCTTCCAACAAACGATCCGCCATGACTTGAGAAAGTTTTGCGTCTCCAAGCATCACGGGCACAATGGCAGACTCCCCGTCCTTAAACGGCAAGCCCACCTTACGCATTCCCGCCTTGAAGTATTTCGTGTTCTCCTCCAATCGATCCCTCAATTCAGTGGATTCATTCAGCATTTTAAACACCTCCAATGATGCTCCAACGATGCTCGGTGCGAGACTATTTGAAAACAAATACGGCCGAGACCGCTGACGCAACATCTCGATGATTTCTTTGCGACCTGTGGTGAAGCCTCCCATGGCTCCGCCCATTGCCTTACCAAGGGTTCCTGTGATGATATCCACCCTTCCGAGCGCACCGCGAAGTTCGATGCTGCCTTTGCCGGTTGGGCCAATGAACCCCGTTGCGTGGCATTCGTCCACCATGACCATGGCGTCATAGGCTTCAGCCAAATCACAAATCTTGTCGATTTGAGCCACATAACCATCCATGGAAAAAACCCCATCCGTAACGATGATTTTAAATCGATGATTGGCCGATTGAGCCTTTTGAAGCTGAGCTTCAAGGTCCGCCATATCGTTATTGGAATAGCGGTACCTGGCCGCTTTACATAGCCTCACCCCATCGATGATACTGGCGTGATTCAACGAGTCCGAAATGATGGCGTCTTCAGGGCCCAACAGCGGCTCAAATACGCCACCGTTGGCATCAAAAGCAGCAGCATAAAGAATGGTGTCTTCCGTGTGGTGAAATTGCGCAATGGTCGCTTCAAGCTCCTTGTGAATGTCCTGAGTCCCGCAGATGAATCGCACGCTTGACATTCCAAAGCCATGCGATTCAATGGCATCTTTGGCTGCCTTGCACACGCGTGGATCGCTGCTCAGTCCCAGGTAATTATTGGCACAAAAATTTAGCACCTTTTGCCCATTGGCCAATGTGATTTCAACATCCTGCGCTCCCGCAATGATTCGTTCTTTTTTGAACAATCCTGAAGCTTCAATTTGCTTCAATTCCTCTTCGAGATGTGATTGGATAGAACCGTACATGCTGGTATATATTGACAGTAATTGTTTCGCGAAATTAGGTCAAATCCCCCCTTTCCATTCCAAGATGCGCTCCGATCCCAAGCCCAGTGCAATGGCTTCATTCTTCGGACCATGACCAACTGGAACATCCCAAACGATTGGCAATTCGCACGGACAGTGGTATTCGACAATTTCTCTGATGTTCAGGCCAAACGGATTGTCTACGGATTGTCCATCTGCAATGGTGTTGTCATGCAAATCAGTAAAACTCCCCATTAAAATTCCTTTGGCCCCTTCAAACACTCCGGCCAAGCGAAAGGCCAATAGCATTCGATCGATGTGGTAGAGGTACTCATCCAAGTCCTCCAATAATATCCATGACCCGTTCGCATCCGGAAAATAATCCGTTCCGAGTAAGCTGTACAACACAGATAAATTTCCCCCAATGACGGGTGCTCCTTCATGCGATGCTTCCCCACGCAAGATTGACCACATCCTCGCGCGATCTGATTCATCAACGAGGCCCATGGTATTGGCCACAGGTGCATGGAGTGAGGCAACCCCTTGCTTTTGGGCCCACGCATGCAAGGCCGTGATATCGCTGAATCCAATGATCCATTTCGGATTGGCCCTGAATGCTTTGGCGTCCAAGTAAGGCAATAGGCGGCCGCAACCATAGCCTCCTCGCATGGCCCAAATCGCGTGCGCACGCTCATCTCGAAAAGCATCATTCAATTGCTGCGCCCGATGCGAGTCATCGCCTCCGAATTGCCCACTTCTTTCCAAAATTCCCCCGGGAATGATCGCCTGAAATCCCGACTCTTCAATCCACTGCACCGCTCGATGGACTTGTTCCTCAGTTACAAATCGAGCCGGAGTTGCCAAGCAAATGCCATCCCCTGGTTTCAGGAATGAGGGAACGATGATTGAAGTAGGGTTCATTTTCGGCAAGATGGCAAGGGATGAGGAAAAAGCACGAAATTCGCATCACTTTTGATTGATTAATGGGTTCGACGTTCACTTATAAGCATCCAAAGAGGTTGATGATGACCTCCGCCTTGCCTTACGCAAATGGCCAAATTCACATTGGACATATTGCGGGGGCTTACCTGCCTGGTGACATTCGAGCACGTTTTGAGCGGATGGCGGGATCCGAAATCGTCTGGGTCTGCGGAAGTGACGAACATGGTGCAGCAATCACGCTGAGGGCAAAAAAAGACGGGGTCACGCCACGTGAAATCGTTGACCGCTATCACATCGAAATGCAGCAGGCATTTCAGGGGTTGGATATGTCGTTTGATCACTATTCAAGAACGTCGAGCGATCGACACCATAAAGTCGCGCAAGCATTTTTCATGAAACTCTTGGATCAAGGCAGTTTTGAGGTAAAAACCGAAGCCCAGTTTTATGATCCAGAGGCCAATCAATTCTTAGCGGACCGATACATCACCGGAACATGCCCAAAATGTGAATCGCCCGGTGCCTTCGGAGACCAGTGTGAGAAATGCGGCAGCACCCTTTCTCCAACAGAGTTGATTGAACCGAAATCAACCCTAAGCGGCGCGACCCCAATTCTCAAAGACACCACCCTTTGGTACTTACCCATGGGACGTCATGAAAACTGGTTAAAACCCTACATCGAATCCGGGGAACTCGATGGGCACACGCATCATGCGTCAGATGCCTGGAAAGCACATGTGACGGGACAATGTCGAAGTTGGATCGAAAGCGGATTGCAAAGTCGCGCGATGACCCGAGATTTGGATTGGGGGGTCCCAGTTCCGGTGGAGGGTGCTGAGGGTAAAGTTCTTTACGTGTGGTTGGATGCGCCAATCGGCTACATCACTGCCACCATGGAATGGGCCGAAAAAAATGGTGCGCAATGGGAAGATTGGTGGCAATCACCTGAGACGGAACTCATTCACTTCATTGGGAAAGACAACATCGTCTTTCATTGTTTGATTTTTCCGATTTTGCTCAAAGAACACGGCGATTACATCCTGCCGTCAAATGTCCCTGCCAATGCATTCATGAATTTGGAGGGTGATAAAATTTCTACATCCAGGAATTGGGCCGTTTGGGTCAACGAGTTTCTTGAAGAATTTCCCGGAAAAAGTGATGAGCTGAGGTATGTCCTTACGAGCATCATGCCAGAGCAAAAGGATAGCGAGTTTACCTGGGCCGACTACCGCGAAAGGGTGAACAACGAATTGGCCGATGTACTCGGCAATTTTGTCAATCGCGTCTTGGTTCTGACTAAGAAATATTATGACTCGTCGGTACCCGCTGTTGAGGTGTCCGATTTCACGTCTGGCGACCTAGAAGTCGTCAACCAGCTCGAAAGTGCTCCGCAAAAAATAGCCGATTGCATCCGTAAAAACCGGTACCGTGATGCCTTGCAAGAAGCCATGTCAATTGCTCGATTGGGCAATAAATACATGACGGAGCAAGAACCTTGGAAGGTTCAAAAAACGGATCCCGATCGCACCCGCATCATCCTCAACTTGTGCATTCAAGTCACGGCGAATTGTGCGGTATTGTTGGAACCCTTTCTCCCCAAAACAGCGTCCAAAATCCAACGCGCCTTTGGTATTGAATCCGCTTCTTGGGATTCAGCGAAACCCATCATGGTTCCTGCAGAAACAAAGCTTGGAGAGCTGCCAATCTTATTTGAAAAGATCGAGGAATCTACGGTCCAAGCGCAAGTTGAAAAATTAGAATCTGCAAAGGCTCAAGCCACCGGTGCTCGGTCCGATTGTCAACCATTGAAAGAAATTATGACGTTTGAAGACTTCCAAAAACTGGACCTCCGTGTAGGGGAGGTCGTCGCATGCGAAAGAGTGCCAAAAGCAGACAAACTTTTGCAATTGACCATTCGGACTGGTTTGGATGAACGCACCGTTTTGAGCGGAATCGCCGAACATTTTTCTCCCGAAGAAGTGGTAGGTAGAAGGGTAACACTCCTCGCCAATTTGGCCCCGCGAAAAATACGAGGCATCGAAAGCCAAGGAATGGTTTTGATGGCCGAAACGGCAGAAGGAGAACTGCGTTTCGTCACTCCTGAAGAAGGAACGAATGCAGGAGATGTCATTCGCTGAAACCGCACCGCTTGACTGTAAAATCAACTAAGCAGCGCAACCTCCACTGAAAGATTGTCGTATTGGGTGTGCTCGATGCCGATATAGCTCAGCTGGTAGAGCAACGCATTCGTAATGCGTAGGTCCGCGGTTCGAGTCCGCGTATCGGCTCATAAAACCCTCTTGGTTGGGAGGGTTTTTCATTTCAAGATGTCAGCCGTTCAGAACATCATTTTCAAAGTAGCCGAAAGGGTTCGCCCGTAGGCCCAATACCCTTCAAGTCTTCCATTTTCAACGGTGCCTTGCACCTTCTCTCCAGTCATGGGATCCGTGACGAATGTTTCAAAACCATCGCTGATGTAGATGTTGTTCAATGCATTTTGCACGTTCAAACTGGCCATCCAGTTCATCCCCGCTGCCTCGAACCGATAGCTCCCTCGGAGGTCGAGGTAACCAAATGCCGGAAGCATGACCGGTTGAAGTCCCGCACGATCTGGATTGGTTCGATCCGTATCAACCTGGAATTGCGCATAAAGATTCCAATTGTACACATAGTTCGCCCCTAACCGCAGCTGGGGTGTAACATTGAAATTCGAGAGCACTCCGATTTGCGATTGAGGTGCATCACTCACTTTGAGGCCTGCTGAATAAATGTAGAGTGATTCCAAGACTTCGCCGCCTTCTTCTGCTGTGATTTCAGCGTTCACATCATTGTCCCATCGCCAGTTGCCGAATGACGCCATTCCGCCAATCTCTGCCCAAGACGTTGGTCGGGTACGCCACTCCAATTCAATGCCTTCATGGGTTTGGATTAATCCCGTGATGAACGCACGGTATTCGGTTCCATCTGGACGAAGCAAAGGACTGCTCATGATGCTCTTGTCGCGCCATTGGGTATGATAGGCGTTTAAATCGAAGGAAACTCCGCGCCAGCGGAATCGATAACCGGCCTCGACTGCGGCGACTTTCTCGTTGGTCAAGCGGTCGTTGCTCAACACGTTGGAATAGTTGGTGAAGACGTAGCGAATGAACGGCGCTCTCGAGTAGTAACCTCCATTCAGATAGACATGATGCGCTTCCCCCAATCGAACACTGCCACCGGCTTTGATATTGAATCCAACACTTCCTGCTTTTAACGATTTGATTCCGTATACAAATTCTTCTGTTGTTTCTAGTTCACCGGTTTGCTCATTGATCTGGGTCACCTGCTGCACCCCCGTTTCGTCGTATCGGAAATACTTGTAGGGATCGATGCGACGGTAGGTGGTATAGGAGATGGTACCTGCGCCAAACAAACTGAACCGGTCGTCTTTGTATTCCACTTGACCAAACCCACCCGCGTACTGCACGCGTCCGATGTCGTCGTAATCCACCTTGTCACCGGGTTGGGCCAGCAGGGCATAATCAGGATTGATTCCATAACCATCGCTGCTGCTGAATGATTGCAGGTAGAAGTCTCCTCCAAGGAGGTTATTCACGCGAGTGAAGTGTTTGCCACTGTAGTACCGGGCATCAACACCAGCCATGACATTAAGTCGGTCGTTGACCTCGTGCCGAATGGTCGAAAGGATGCCCGTCCAAAAATGTTCATTGTGGGCATTTTCGATAACGCTGCGACTGCGCCCACCCACAATGGTGTCGCCGTCCAAAACGACTGGATCCCCAAATTGATGCAAGGTGTCAATCCAGGCTTGTGCCGATTCATTGTAGGCAATGTGATTGGCCGCGTACGTCACCGCTTGTGTATTATTCGCATTGGAATCCCACAAGTAGTCCCAATTCAAGGAAGTCTTGACATTGCGCGTTGTTCCTGTTGAGTCCACATAGCTTTCGCTGATTCGTGGATTGCTCGTGCCATCGTACCGCGATCCATATCCCTTTCCAGTGCTGATGTAATAACTGGTCGCCAAGTGCGTGCGCTCGCTCAATTGCCAATAGTGGTTCAAAGCAAATTGGGGTTTGTGATAGCCATTCACACGAGAATTCAACACCTGATTGGATTGACCATCTCGATTCAGATAACCCCAATCTTCATTCCAGCGGTGCGCCTCATAGCCAAGGTTTTGAATATCATTAAACCGCTCCACCGTCAATTGGCCGCGCCGCTGTCCATGCGTCTGAGGTGCGCCGATTGCTGTGAAAACAAGTCGATGTGCGCCGAAATCTTTGGCAGCTGTCAAAAAATAGCTCCATGCGTCTATGAACGTCGCATCGACATAAGCATTTCCCATGGTTCGGCTCCCCACAGCACTGACGGCCCAGCCGTTATCCATTACGCCAGAGCTCAAAGAAAGCATGGTTTTATACCTCCCATAGTCCGTGACGCTTTGCATCAGGCTCCCCCCTTTTTCCGTTTCAGTACCCTTCGTGATGATGTTCAATGTTCCTCCAACTGAGTTGATGGCCAACTTCGAGGCACCAAGGCCGCGTTGAACCTGCATGGTGTTGACGGCATCTCCGAGGCCGGCCCAATTGGACCAATAGACCCAGCCATTTTCCATGTCATTGACCGGAATGCCATTGATCAAAACGGCCACGTTGCGCTGATCAAAACCGCGAATATTGATTCGACTATCACCAAATCCACCGCCACTCTTCGTGGCATAAACACCGGGCGTTATGTTCAGCGTTTCAACCAGCTCTTTATCTCCTATCTGCTCTTGGATGGTTTTCGCATCCAACGTCGAGACCGCCACGGGCGTCTCCCGGTCGATGGCCACCGAAGCAATGACCTGGGCTTCGGCCAATCCAATGGTGGATTCCTTCAATGAAATGATGCCCGCATCAAACATTGTAGCCCCTAATTCTATAGTCTTTTTATACGTGGTGTAACCGACCATACTCACGACCAGCTGGGCCTGACCCTTTGCTTGGGTTGTGAATCGAAACTGCCCATCAAAATTGGTCGTCGCACCTGTTCGGTATGACTCTAGAAAAACGGAAACACCAGGCAAATCCTCACCAGAACTTGCATCTTGAACTGAGCCTTTGATGACCGTTTGGGCGGATAATTCTGAGTAACATAACACGGCCAATAAAAGGCCAACAAACATGGAAAGGTTGTGACTGCGCATCATGTGAAGGACTTGGTGTGAATGATCGAACTTCTGCATTCAATCGAATGCAAGTTATGAGCAAATCACAAATCCCAACGATTTTGGCCATGCAAGTACTCAGCAATTTGCACTGTATTCGTCGCCGCACCTTTTCTCAGATTGTCTGCTACGATCCACAAATGCAACCCGTTTGGATGAGCTAAATCTCGACGAATGCGTCCAACAAATACCTCATTCATTCCCGCCGAATTCTTTGGCATGGGGTATACGTTCTGACTTGGATCATCCTGAACCACAACGCCCGGAAATGCTTCAAGCTTCTCACGCACCTCTTCAAGTTCAAAAGGGTGCTCGAATTCCAAGTAAACACTTTCACTGTGTCCCCCCATGACCGGCACACGCACAGCCGTGCAAGTCATCGCAACTTCATCATCTCCTAGGATTTTTTTGGTCTCATTCCAGACCTTCATCTCTTCCCTCGTATAGCCATTTTCCTCGAAAACATCGCAGTGAGGGAGGCAGTTCAAATCAATCGCATGAGGATAGACCGGATGTTCTGGAACCCTTCCGGCACGCTCTGCCTCAAGCTGCGCAATCGCAGACTTGCCCGTTCCGGTAATGCTCTGATACGTGCTTACAACACCACGTCGAATCCGATAAGCATCATGAAGTGGCTTCAAAACCATTACCAATTGCATGGTCGTGCAATTGGGGTTGGCAATGATGCGGTGATGACCCAAAATATCGTGCCCATTCACCTCTGGAACGACCAGAGGGCACGCAGGGTCCATGCGCCAAGCACTGCTGTTATCAATGACCGTTGTTCCGACTTCTGCAAACTTGGGGGCCCATTCTTTTGACACATTTCCGCCTGCACTGAATAATGCAACATGTGGCTTGGAATTCAACACTTCATCCACCGTTTGAACCGTCCACGACTTCCCTCGAAACAGGAGCTCTTTTCCACGGCTATTTTCACTGCCAGCCAATAATAATCGTTCACAAGGCAAGTCCATTTCTTCCAGGACTTCTAACATCGTCCTTCCCACCAAACCCGTCGCACCAATCACTGCAATATTCAATCCATTCATTGCCTCATTTTTTCCGCAAATTGCCGCAAATCATCCATAAAATGCTGGCAATCCGTGGAATGTTTTGACTTCTTTTCGTGGAAAAGAACAAGCAAAGTAGCGGCACATGGGGGGAAGGACAATTACTGCAATCTTTTGGCTTTGTCCATTGGGTTTATTCGGACAATGGACCACCAGCGGAGACCTTGAAGATTGGATTCAATTAGGAGAAACACATTGGAAACTGAACGCTTCCAGCTCGGGTTCTGCGGCTTTGGTCATTCAACCCAATTTCCCTTTCGATTCTTCAGAGGGTGTTCACTGGAGCATTCGATGGTCTCAGGATCTCCAAGGTTCAGCCTCCAATTTCAGCAGAATCCACTGGCTAACCGATTCGGGAGCAATCAATGCTTCGACCTGGACACCAGAGGCCGATGAGGCTCCGGGTAGTTTTTTGCATCTGGGAGAATCCGGTATCAATGATTCCATTCGTTGGTTTGAAACGCCCTCACCGAATTCATTGATCAACTACCCGGTCCTTTCTCCCACAACAAATTCTCAGTTTCCTCAAAAGATGAACGTCGTCATTGACTGGCGGCAACCCCCGAATGATTCCGCTGCCACCTTGACCATCACGCCCATAGATTCCCGCTGGGATCCCATTGAATATGCGCTTTCTGAAGGCATCCACGAAATTCCATTGTCCATTGGGTTTTCTGCATCCTTCACTTCATCAAATACCGAACAATTTGAAATTGAGATCCTCCATTATGGTCCTTATCAACCTGATACCCTTCCCCCAAAAATTTCAACCGCTCGCTACGAAGAATTGGGAGCCATGGGAATCATCCGGTGGAAGTTTGATGAGCCGCTCCACCCATCCAATGGTCAAATCACGTCAGTCCAAGGCGATTCAATTCCCATCAGTATTACAGAAAATAATGCAGTGTTCATGTTGCCCCCAAGTGCATGGCAGGAATTGGATTCCATGGAGTTTTTGTTGTCCCATTTCACCGATAAGGCAGCCTTATCAATGATCGACTCCAACATTGTCATCCATCATACACGAGCCGAAAGGACAAGACAATCAGATCTGATTTTTACCGAGTTAATGATTGAATCTGAAGATGCTCCAGAATGGGTGGAAGTACTAAACACATCAGATTACGCTGTGCAGATTGAAGACTTGAATTGGTTCGATGGCAGCACCTCTATATTGTCGGAATTGATCCCCCTGGGATCTTGGAATGGAGTGATCCCTCCAAAAAATAGAGCGGTCATCATCATTTCTTCGGAAGCCCATTCATTCTCTCATCCTTACCTCGCAATCCCTTCAAACTACGGGACACTCAACAATTCTGGCGAGACAATAAGCATCATTAAATCTGATGGAGCCGTCATTTGCGAATTGAGTTACAGTACGAATTGGAAGTCCTTCGAAAATGAATCCCTATTGTTTCAAAAGCGATACCTGACCAATTGCAACATTGAAAACAACTGGACCCAAATTGAACCTATTAGTCAGTCCCCAGGCCAATCAAATCCGATCGAATTCAATCCTTTGTCGGCAGATTCTTTGAATGTAACCGTCCAACTCCCTTGGGGCCTGCGGCAAGGTAAAATCGAATTCAATCAGCCACTTCACCCCAACTTTGATCCTCAATCAACAGGAGCATTTGCATGGGTAAATGATGAACAACCTTCGTATCTAAATTGGATTTTGGACCAAAACAACCTGCTTTCAGGAACCCCAACAATTTCTCACGTCCAAGGATGCTATACTGAAAACACCCTTGAAGAACCGTGGCCAATTGATTTTTCATCCTACCGAATACCCGAAACTGGAGATGTGCTCATTTCAGAAATTGCCCATGACCCAAGCGGTCTATCCAATCAATGGGGTCAGTTCGTTGAATTGGTGAATCCTTCTTTAACTGATACGATTGAGTTGACGGGCTGTTCGGTGAACAGTTTTACCATTGATTTTAGAAAATGGCTGCTTCCTGGTGAGCGATTTTGCATCCAATCCATCGTTCTAGGCAAGGAATATGACAGGGTTCTTTTGTCCAATCCCATGGGTGAAGTCATTGATGAAGTCAACTACAGAAGATGCTGGCATCGAGATCGAAGCAAAGCTCAAGCCGGATACAGCTTAATTCGCATCAATTGTCCACCTCAATGCACCGAATCCAACTCATGGAGGAACTGGGATTCAAGCAGTGAATTCAATGGTTGTTCCTATGGCTCAATCGATGCAGGAGAATCCCACAACGGATCATCGATGAAAGCGAAACCTCCGGTCTGCGGAGTTTGGAATGATCGGCGACTCTTACTTTTCGATGAACCGATTGAGCTAAACCCGGCTCACTGGGAAATGGTGAGTACCGGCAGCCATGGAAGTTGGTTTCAACAATTTGAACATGGAACCATTTGGATTGCACAATCCGATACCCTTGAGTTGGTACAAGAATTTTGTCCCTCACTTCAGAATCTATCGGGCGGGATGCCATTGATTGTTAATGAAGTGCGAAAGTTGAATACGGGAGGCCCCGAACCTTTCATTGAATTGGCAAATGGGTCGAGTGAATGGGTATTCACTGAACATTGGTTCTGGACAACCGATTGGATTCCATTTCCAAATGACTGGACCCCTGTGTCCGAACCCATTCATTGGTTCATTCCTCCTTTTGGAGCTGTTGCCTTGGCCGAGTGCCCGAATAGAATTGAATCCCCAACCATTGTTCTTCCTGCTGCATTGCCGAGTTTATGGTCTGATTTCACTTTACTCCTTGCGAACCGAGAAGCTGTAATTGACTCGACGCATATTCATCCCGAACTACGCGCCCCTTGGCACACATCTGCGCACAGTTTGGAAAGGATTGAGAATCCACTAGCACAATCAATGCAGGCTTCTTGGAATTCCAGTCTAGATCCTTCCGGACATTCTGCTGGAAAATTGAATAGCTGGCAAATAACCCCCTCTTTTCAATTTCCCAATTGTATCCGAGTGATTCAAGATACTTGGTCATATTCGCCTTTGTCATTTTCCCAGCCCGTTTGCGTCGAGATTCATCCACCAGGTCCTGGTACCTGGTCAATCCATGCCCACATCTATGATGCCTTTGGCCTTCAAATTCATGATTTTGACGATCGCCAATGGACAATCAATGAGCAACATTCGGAAGTCATTCAATGGAGCGGTCAGCACCAGTCAAGTTTTGTAGCTCCCGGAGCATATATGCTCGAGATAATCTTTCAATCCCATCAGGATATGTTTCCGCATCGAGTTAGTCTACCAATTCATGTCTCCCCATTTTGATGATTGCGATTCAGCATGGAATTTTTGAATCTTCGCAGCATGTTCGAAGGTCAGCCTCTCCCACTCGCTCCACTAGACGTTTTTAGTCTGTGTCTGTGGATCGCCCTATTCGGAGTGCTCGCAACGGTGCTATTGAGGGTGCGGTTTGATAGAGAATGGACATTGACCATTTGGTCTGGTTTCCAAGTCAAACGCGTTTGGCAAAGGATGTCTGATGAATCGGCCAGAACGGGCGGAACGTTGACTAGTCATGGAATGGGCCTCATAGCGTGGTCATTACTCGGAAGCCTCTGGGGTGTACAGCTGTCTGAAACAGTTGGTCTCGAGCGAATAGGGCATGGTGCTTTCTGGGGATTGGTGCTCGGCTTTACAGTTTTGGTGTTGAAGAATATTACCCATTGGATCGGGGCTTGGCTCACCCTTGAAAACGAGACCATTGCCCGAGGATTGGAGTTGGATCGTCATTTGCGAAATTGGTTCTTGTGGGCATTGATTGCCTTGGTTGTGTGGGAAATGGATCAAGGTCATGGCTTCACCAATCGATTCGAAATATGGAATCGTACACTGGCCATCTGGTGGATTTGGCTTGGTATAAAGTGGTTACGACAATTTCAATGTATCCTAGACAAACAAGTTCATTTTGGGTGGGGAATTGCGTACATTTGCACCCTTGAAATCGGCCCAGCATTTTGGTTGTATCAAAAGTGGGGTTGATTAGCGAGGCAGCAACGACCAACGACCATGGCGAAGAAGCTCAAGACCATCCTGATTTCACAGCCGAAACCAACGACGGAAAAATCTCCGTATTTCGATTTAGCTGATAGACAAAAACTTACCATTGATTTCCGCCCATTCATTCATGTAGAGGGCGTCGAAGGTCAGGAGTTTCGGCAACAGCGCATCGATTTCAGTGAACACACCGCGGTAATCATGACCAGTAGAAATGCTGTGGACCACTTTTTTAGATTGGCTGCAGAACTTCGCTTTGAGGTCCCTGATTCGATGAAATATTTTTGCATCAGTGAAGCCACGGCCTACTACCTGCAGAAGTATGTAGTCTATCGGAAGCGGAAAATTTTCTTCGGTCAGCACCGATTCCAAGACCTCATGGATTCAATCAAGAAGCACAAAGGAGAAAAATTCCTCCTGCCTTGTAGTGATTTGATGAAGCCTTCGATTCCGAAACTTTTGGATTCCGCCAGCATCGAGTACACAAAAGCCATGATGTACCGGACGGTATGCTCAGACTTGAGCGATTTGAGTGATGTGAAATACGATTGCCTCGTCTTCTACAGTCCCAGCGGAATTGAAAGCTTATTCAAGAATTTCCCCGATTTTGTTCAAGGAGAAACCCGAATAGCCACCTTTGGCCCAACCACAGCAAAAGCCGCCGAGCAGGCAAAGTTGAGGGTCGACATTTCAGCTCCGACCCCGCAAGCTCCTTCAATGACTATGGCAATTGAGCATTACATTCAGGGCAAATAAATGCCTTGTGCTCAAATCTAGTGGTCATACTTTTCCTCGTTCGGAAAGCCTGAAGTCAAAGAAAATCAGTGACCGCGTGTTTTTGGAAGGCGTCCGAGTCAAGTCTTGGCCTTTGGTCATTCGATACCTCGATGTGCCCCTGCCAGAGGCTGTTCCTTGCCAAGTTATGGTCACCGTTGGGAAAAGGTCATTTAAGCGGGCTGTGGATCGCAATCGCATCAAGCGATTGATGAGAGAAAGCTGGAGATTTCAAAAAGAGCCATTTCTCCTCTTATTGAAAAAAGACGAAATTCAGCGAGCCATCGTTCTATCATTCGTCGGACAAGAAATGCCTACTTTCGAAACGATGTCCCAAAACATGGCTCACTTGATTCAAAAAATGACCGCAAAATTGAATTCCCAATCTAATAATCCAACCGATTGATGATTTCTGGCAAAAAATCACACGGCAAACAAAAAATGGGTCGAAAATGGCTCTGGTCTATTCCTATCCTTGGATTGCTTGTTGCAGCAGCCCCATTGCGAGAGGATTATTTTGAAATTTCCAAGCAGTTGGAGATCATGACGGCCATGTTTCGTGAGCTGAACATCTATTATGTCGATGAAATCCAGCCAGGGGAGCTCATGGAAACAGGGATGGATGCAATGGTGCAAAGTTTAGATCCTTACACGGTTTACTACCCCGAATCCCGTGTTGAAGACTTGCGCTTCATGACCACGGGAGAATACGGTGGCATTGGCGCGAGCATTCAATACATCCATCACCAGCATCTCATCGTTGATGTGTTGCCCGATTTCCCAGCTTCAAAAGCTGGGCTCAAGATTGGAGATGAAATCACCTATGTAGATGGGGAATCGGTAAAAGGCATTGATCCAGACTTGGTTTCCGAAATGTTGCAAGGAGCATCAGGCACGGATTTGACCATTCGTTACATCCCAGTCGGAAGCCAATCAGAAAGCACACTCACGTTGACGCGAGAGAAAATCAAACTCCCTGCTGTTCCATACAAAGAGGTGATAGGCGACAGCACGGGGTATGTGGTCTTTAGCGCATTTACGAGAGGGTCTTCTTTCGAACTGCGACAAGCCATTCGGTTCTTGCGTGATAGCGTAGGAATCAATCAATTGGTTCTGGACTTGAGAGGCAACGGCGGTGGACTGCTTCAAGAAAGCATTAGCATCGTCAACCTCTTTGTCGAAAAAGGAGAAGAAGTGGTCAGTACCAAAGGAAAAAAAGAGGAGTGGCTCAAGAGTTATACAACATTGGCCGATCCCTTGTTGCCTGACTTACCCGTCGCCGTGTTAATTGATGAACAATCTGCTTCAGCCTCAGAAATTGTGGCAGGTACATTGCAAGACCTTGACCGCGCCATCATTGTAGGCCAGGAGAGTTTTGGGAAGGGACTGGTCCAACAGACCAAACCCCTTGCATATGGCACCAAAATGAAAGTTACCGTCGCAAAATATTACACTGCAAGTGGTCGCTGCATCCAACGATTGGACTATGGAGGAGAGCGAACTCAAGATGGTTCAGCCAAAGCGTTTGCTGATTCGACCCTCAAGGTGTTTTACACCCGTAACGGACGACCCGTCATTGATGGAAAAGGTGTTCAACCAGACGCCCCTGTTGAAGTTCCGTATATGAGTTATGTATCGGAAGCGCTGTTCGTGAATGGAATCATTTTCGACTTTGCAAATGAGTGGAGTGCAAAACATGATACCATAGGACCGGCAAAAGAATTTGAACTCACTGACGATGATTGGAACGATTTCGTGGACTTCGTTGAAAATCATGATTCAACAGAAATCGTATCCCGCACCCGTGCGATGTGGGACCAATTGACAACAGTGGCGCAAGAAGAGCAATTCTACGAAGTTGATTCGGTCGCCTTTCAATCGTTTCAAAACATCCTAAACCCATCCATTGAAAGTGAGCTCAATCGCTTCAAGGAAGAAATCATTTGGGCGTTGGAAGAAGAAATTGTCATGCGCTATTACCTTCAAACTGGCGTCATTGCCTGGTCGATTCCCAAGGACGAAACCTTGAAAAAAGCGACAGCATTGCTTAGCTCTGGGCAATACGAACAAATCTTAGCTGGAACGATCTCCGAATCGGAATGACCTCCCTCGGAACCCAAACGCAGTGGCCACAACGCCTCTATGAAGTCGCATTCATTGTCACGGCCTTGGCACTGCCGTTTTCAAATTGGTTGATGAGTCAAGGCGCCTTCCTATTGGTCTTGGCTTGGTTGGTTGACCGTTACACAGGTGGCCCCATTTTTCGACATCGCACCTGGTCATTCTGGCAAAATCAACCCGTCCTCTGGGGCATTTTGGCGCTGTTTTGCTGGCAATTGTTAAGCCAAATTTGGTCAGAGGACCTGAGTTATGGGTGGCACTCACTTCGCAAACAACTCCCACTTCTTGCATTTCCATTAATTCTGATAACTGGACGCTGGGATCGAGACAAAGGGGTGACTTTGGTCCAACACGTCATCGCTATTTCTGTGATTTTGGCCTGTATCGCATGCCTGGGACTGGGTTTGGATCAAGAATTCCAGGTCAAACCGAGGGATTGGTCACCTTTCATCTCGCACATTCGTTTCAGTCTATTGATTGCCTTCACTTGGGGATGGTGGTGGTACCGATGGTTGACCAAAAAAGAAGTGAAGTCAATATCAATTTTGATTTTTCTCGGGATTTTCGGAGGGTGGTTCATCTGGAAATCTGCCTCATTAACTGGCGTCATCCTAGCTCCACTAAGCACACTTGTGGCTTTTTGGCAATCCAATCGTTTCCGCTTTGGAATCCGCATTGCAGCCATTTTTGCAGCGATCAGTTTGACTGCCTTCGTTTGGATGTTGAGACCCGTTTATCCGGATTCAACTCAATTGAAGCAAGCCACTCCTTCCGGCGAGCTCTTTGAAAATCACCCTGAACGATGTTTGCGTGAAAACGGACACCACGTTTGGACCCATATTGCCTGGAACGAATTATCCGAGGGTTGGTCTCAACGAAGCAATGCGGCATTTGAAGGCCAAGATGGACGGAATCAAGAGCTCAAAATGACCCTGATTCGGTACATGACCTCGAAAGGGCTCAAGAAAGATTTGAATGGAATGGGCCAGCTTTCCGATGAAGACATCAAGCAAATCGAATCCGGAATTCCAACAATACTTGAAAAGGAGCACCATGGATTAACCAGGCGATTGGATGCGATTCAGTTCGAAGTGTGGAACGCACTCGATGGCGGTAATCCCAGCGGGCACTCATTGATTCAACGCGGAATATTTTTCTATACTGGTCTGTATATCTACCAGCAACATCCCGTCTTTGGCGTTGGCGTTGGCGATGTTCAGGGAGCATTTGAAAAAGCTTATGAGGAATTGGATTCGCCCCTTGAGGATGCGTTTAGGCTCCGCGCCCACAACCAATTTCTGACCTTTCTCATAGCAGGTGGCCCATTGAATCTCGTGCTCTGGATCACTTTGTTGATTGTGATGGTTTATCGAAGAAGCCTTCCAACTGAAGATCGTTCGCTACAACACTTCGCCAGGTTATTCGTCTTCATTTTGGTTTTGTCTTGCATAACAGAAGACACACTTGAAACTCAAGCAGGGGTGACGTTTGCCGGATTTTTTATTGGGTTATTCGGAAAGCGATCAGTCCAACAGGGTCAATAACTCGTCCCAGACTTGCGACGGTTGAATATCCAAATGACCCGATGAAGTGCGCGTAGCCGATGAGAGCCAACGCGCATTCGCACCTACGGGATGCCAACGCTCTGCCCATATCGGGGCCTCGTTTGCAAACAATCCAACCGATGCGATTCCCAATCCAGCTGCTAAATGCAACGGGCCAGTACTTGCAGCAACCAGTCCATCACATGCTTGTATCATAGAAATCAATTCAGATAAATCCAATTTACCAGCCGTATTGATCACATCATCAGATCCAGGATTGAGCAATTGCAAGGCGTCACAGCGATCTGTCTCACTTTTTGTTCCTGTCAGCACCACACGGAATCCTGCTTCCAGCGCCATTGACTGCAAAACTCCGAAGGATTCCACACTCCAATTAACCGCGCTATTGTTTGATCCAGGATGAAGGATGATGTGCTTACGTCCCGATTGAATCCATTGACTTCGTTCTGAATCTACAGATGATACTTCATGCCAAGGTTGTGCTTCTATTTTCCCCCACTGAATCCAATCTTTCAACTCAGGAATTTCAAGTCCCGGCTGATACCATCCCGTGGCCAAGTGCAAGTCGTAGGCCAATTCCATACCGTGCCATGTCTCGTGCTTACCTGAGTGTTTTCTCGAAGTTGAATTCCGAAAATTTACGAAGCGACGAAATGGCCAGCGTCTGCCCGAGCCAATGCGTATTGGAACAGACGCTACTTTTAGTCTCCGCGCCACCGCTGCGTCTGGATAAGCCAAAATAGCCGCTTCATATTCCGAAAAGTCCATTTCCTCACTTTCTTCCAACACACGAACATTTTTAACAAGTTGCGAAGCCCTCGCAACCGGTGCAGCATATGAACGAACCAAAAAATCGACTTCAAAATGCGGCGCCAACCACCCTGCCAATGGCAAGGTTAGCGCTACGTCGCCAATGGCATCCGTCCTGCAAATCAATACACGCTGCACTTTCTCCTTTGCGGCTTGTTGCAACAGCCGTTTTTTTCGCAGGACTCCACGAGCTTTCCGATATTTTTCACCTGTGGCAAAGGCGCTCCACTTGGCAATGGTCCAACCCGTTTTTCCATCTCGCCATCCTCCTTTTAATACGATGTTTTTGAACCACTGGAAACCCACCCGTACCGGCCGGAAGAGGGGCAATGTTTGCCACAAATTTCCTTGGAAGGAATGGGCGGCGATATCAGAGAAATACCGGATTTGCCGGATGTGATCTTCCACATCATAGTATGAATAATGCAGGAGATCACCTTGCAAAAAGCCAATGGATGATTTTGAAATCAATTCAAGCCGATCATGTGGATTCTCTCCCTTCCAACAAGCCGACCCCGCTGACCAAAGCCTCAACTTTCGATCGGGGTACCATCCCCCATGACGCACCCACTGACCGGCATAGGACGTCAATCGATTGAATTCATAGGCCAAATGCTTTTTTTCTCGGGTTTTCCATTCTTGAAGCGATTGCTTGAGCCCTTCGCTCAGCGCTTCATCCGCATCCAATGAAATGATCCATTCACCAGTGGCTTGCTCTGCCGCCCAATTTTTTTGTTCAATGTGGCCTTCAAAATCGTGATGAAAGACCAACGCACCGCATGAGCGTGCAATGGCCACCGTATCATCAGAAGATCCCGAATCCACGACCACCACCTCATCGGCAATGCCTTTGAGGGATTCTAGACAACGGCCCAGATTGCGCTCTTCATTGAATGAAATAATGACAGCCGAAAGTTGGGGGCGATTCATGATGGAGGTATGGCTCACAAAAATTGCAAGTTACTGCGTTCAAACATCAAGTTTCTAACGATAGCTTGCACCCGAAAAAAGAGCCATTAATTTTGTCTTATGAATGTACTGCTGTTGGGAAGTGGCGGGCGAGAGCACGCCCTTGCATGGAAATTAAGCCAATCATCCATCTTACGAAGCCTGCATATCGCACCAGGCAACGGAGGAATGGAATCACTTGGCGTTAATGTCGATCTTGATATTATGGACTTTGCTGCCGTTGAGCGCTATGCAAAGCGAAACGACATCGGGTTGATTATTGTAGGATCTGAAGCGCCTTTGGTTGCGGGAATTGTAGATTTTTTTCACGCTTCAGAAAGAACAAATGTGATGGTCGTGGGGCCGAATAAGAAGGGTGCCCAATTGGAAGGAAGCAAGGAGTTTGCCAAAGACTTCATGTGGCGACACAACATCCCCACTGCGCGGTATCGAAGTTTTGATCACACCGAAGTTGCTGAAGCCGTTAAGGCCTTGCAAGAGTTCCGGCCACCATTCGTCATTAAAGCAGATGGACTAGCCGGAGGAAAAGGCGTCGTCATCACGGAGTCTGTATCAGAAGCTGAGAATGTAATCCGCGATATGCTGAGTGGAACGGCTTTCAAGGATGCGGGGCGCAAAATCGTCATCGAGGAGTTTTTAGAAGGAAAAGAGGTAAGCATGTTTGCAGTGACAGACGGAGAAAGCTTTCATCTGTTACCTTCTGCAAAAGACTACAAGCGCATTGGAGAGGGGGATACTGGACTGAACACAGGAGGCATGGGTGCGATTTCGCCCGTTCCTTTCGTCACGGACGAATTTCAAGAGAAAGCCTTAAACCAAATTATCATTCCGACCATCAAAGGATTAAAAAAGGACGGCATCTCCTATTGTGGCATCATCTTTTTTGGATTGATTCGCGTCGGAAGCGACCCTTACGTCATCGAATACAACTGCCGCCTTGGCGATCCCGAAACGGAAGTCATCATTCCAAGAGTGAAAAGCGATCTTTTGCATTTGTTTGAAAGCCTTTGCTCAGGTTTACTATCCGAATATGATTTGGTAACCGACGAACGTGCAGCATCCACAGTCATTTTGGCAAGTGCGGGATATCCGGGAGCTTATGAAACGAAGAAAGAAATCTCTGGAATCGATGACCTCGAAGGCATCGATGGTATGGTCTTTCATGCTGGAACCAAAACAAGCCGCAACAAAACCTACACCAATGGAGGGCGCGTGCTAGCCTTGACCGGACGTGGAACGGATGTAGAAGACGCCTTAAAAAACAGTTATCGAATGGCGGAAAAAATCCAGTTTGATGGAGCTTATTACCGAAAAGACATCGGTGCAGACATCTTGGATTTGGCTTGAAACAGAACCGTATTCTTAAACGATTCCGCCTTCCTTCTCGGCTTTTTGGGTGTACTTCTTTTGTAATCGAAGCCAGAAAAACAAGCCGATAAATCCCAATGTCACAACACCAATGTTGAATGGGGAACTCATTGGAACCAGAATGCTTTCAAATGTCCATTCGATAAACTTCGCTACGGGTGTTATGATCTCTTGCGTGTTCATGGGTGCTAAATTCGGCACAAAAATAAACATCTTGTGATTTCAACCCTTCGATCGAACCAACCAATTGCATTCTTCATTGCTCCGGCCACGCTTATTTGTTGCGCTGCATTGAGGCTTGTGTTATGGCCAGAAGGATGGAAATCCATTGGAATTCAGTCAATTGGCTTGTTATTGACCTCATGGTTGTGCCATTGGATGTACGTGAACCGCAATTTTGTTGAACGAGGGGATCCCGCTTTGGCATGGTCCATCACTGTATGGGGCATTTTGTTCATGAACGAATCAGCTGAAATCTCGGAGGCCATCAGGTCTTGGGGAAGTATTCTTCTGATTTTTGGGAGCCTTGCGCTGTCTTTGAGCATGCATCGTCAGCATTCGACAAGTGGCATTCAATTTCGCGCTGGCGCGCTGGTCGGAATTGCCATCATCCTGGAGCCTCAGCATTGGGGAGCACTCCCTGGCTTGATGATCGTTCAGGCCGTTGTCAGGCCCTTCATATTACGGGAATGGCTGATGCTCATCATCGGAACGGCATGGAGCGGTGTTGCGACCTATGCTATCATTGAATCCTTCATGGCCGAGGCCGATTGGACTCCATTGACCTATGAAACTTGGATTCATTGGAAGACGTTGCTCTGGCCCGCTGCAATCACTGCATTCACTGGGTTGATTTTTCTTTTGCGCGAGCAGAATCAGCAGGTGCTCCGCACTCAAAACACCCGATTGAACACCTTGCTTTTTGTTCTTGTTTTGGTAATCGGAAGCACTGTGAACTTTTTCTCAGTAAATCCCCTTGAGGATCTCTTTCAACCGCCAGTCATGTCTCCGACGATTCCACTAGCGTTGGGATACATGACGCTTGGAATGATTCCGCAACTGACCAAACAAAATTCCAAACAAAGCAGCTTACTGACAGGATTGTTTTGGATTTATGTGAGCATGCTGTTGGTTCTTTTTGTTATGCAATTTCTCCGGTGATTTGCCTTTAATTCCGAACTTCGTTTTATGAAATTTGGTGTGGTTACATTCCCCGGCTCAAACTGCGATATGGACATGATTCATGCGCTGGAGCACGATTTAAACTTCAAGGTGGTTCAACTATGGCATAAGGACCGTGATACGCAAGGGGCCGATGTCATTGTCCTGCCAGGCGGTTTTAGCTATGGTGACTATTTGAGAAGCGGAGCGATTGCTCGATTCTCTCCCATTATGGAGAGTGTAGTAGCCCACGCAAATGGCGGCGGCAGGGTTTTTGGCGTGTGCAATGGGTTTCAAATTCTATGCGAAACGGGCCTATTGCCCGGTGCGCTTTTGCATAACGAAAGCAGAAAATTCATTTGCAAAAACGTCCATTTGAAGCCTGTTTCAAGGAGCGCTGCAATCACATCTGAGTTGCCGAATGAAGAACCCCTGACCATTCCCATTGCGCATGGGGAGGGAAATTACTTCATTGACAACGATGGGTTAAAAGCTCTTGAACAAAACGATCAAATACTTTTTAGGTATTGTGATGAGTTGGGGCAAGTTAATTCGTGGTCCAATCCGAATGGGTCAATTGACAACATCGCTGGTGTCACAAACAAAACGAAAAATGTGTTCGGGATGATGCCACATCCTGAACGCGCTGCGAGCTCAGATTTGGGAAATACAGATGGCTCGGCAATTCTGGCAGGACTTGCGTCTTTGGTCAACGCTTGATAAAATAAAGCCATCATTCAAATCGTTGCCAATTGAACATGATTGCGATTAGCTTTGTTGAAATGGCCTGGTGCAATAAGACCTCAAACCAATGAATCCATTCCCCGCTGGCCCTCACCTCTCTCGAATCGAAGAACCAAGCGACCTAAGATCGCTCTTCGATGTTGAAGAATTGCCCATCATTTGCGAAGAATTACGACAATTCATAGTCGATGTAGTTTCTGAAAAGGGAGGTCATTTTGGTGCGAGCTTAGGGGTAGTCGAACTGACGGTGGCGCTTCATTATGCTTTTGACACGCCACACGATCAAATCGTATGGGATGTCGGTCATCAGGCATACGGGCACAAAATCCTCACGGGCCGGAGGAATCGTTTCCACACCAATCGCCAATATGGTGGAATCAGTGGATTCCCAAAACGAAGTGAAAGTCCTTATGACACATTTGGTGTGGGACATAGTTCAACTTCCATCTCTGCCGCCTTGGGTATGGCCGTTGCGAGCAAATTGAATGGGGAAAAAAAGAAACGACATGTCGCTGTCATTGGTGACGGAGCGATGACCGCTGGATTGGCTTTTGAAGGGCTCAACCATGGCGGTGCAGAAGATGCCAACCTGCTCGTTATCTTGAATGACAATTGCATGTCGATTGATCCTAATGTGGGTGCGCTCAAGGAGTATTTAACCGACATTACCACTTCACGAGTTTACAACAAAGCAAAAGACGAAATTTGGCACTTGCTTGGTAGGATTTCCAAATTTGGCCCCAACGCTCAAGCCATCGCCCAAAAAGTCGAGGCGGCCGTAAAATCGGCGGTGCTGAAACAATCGAATCTCTTTGAGTCTCTGAATTTCCGGTACTTCGGCCCCGTTGACGGCCACGATGTTGAGCACGTCACCCAAATTTTGAATGATATCAAAGACATCCCTGGTCCCAAGTTGTTGCACTGTGTCACCATGAAAGGGAAAGGATACGCTCCAGCAGAATCAGGCAGTGCAACCACCTGGCATGCGCCCGGGCTCTTCAATAAAGAAACCGGAGAGATCAAAAAATCGAAAGTCTCCAATCCGCAACCACCAAAATTTCAAGATGTCTTTGGTCATAGCATCATTGAATTGGCAAAAATGGACTCCCGCATTGTCGGAGTGACACCCGCAATGCCATCTGGCTGTTCATTAAAATACATGTTGGCAGAAATGCCCGAGCGCGCTTTTGATGTGGGAATTGCAGAACAGCACGCAGTCACATTCAGCGCCGGCATGGCCACGCAAGGAAAAGTACCCTTTTGCAACATTTACAGTAGCTTCATGCAACGTGCCTACGACCAAGTCATTCACGATGTGGCTTTGCAAAACTTGCATGTTGTGTTTTGCCTTGATCGTGGTGGGGTAGTTGGTGCTGATGGCCCCACGCACCATGGAGCTTATGACATCGCCTATATGCGTTGTATCCCGAACTTGGTTGTTGCGGCACCAATGGATGAAGTGGAATTGCGAAACATGATGTACTCCGCTTCTCAAAAGCACAGCGGACCGTACTCTATTCGTTACCCAAGAGGAACGGGCAACATCGTGGACTGGCAGCAACCATTCGAAACGATTCCCTTGGGGCAAGGACGGAAAATTCGCTCTGGAAAAGATGTTGCGATATTGAGTCTTGGTGCTATTGGAACCCAAGCCATCGAAGCCTGCGATCAGCTGAAAAAACGTGGAATTGAAGCCGCTCATTATGACATGAGATTCGCGAAGCCCTTGGATGAAATGCTATTGCATGAAATATTTGGGCAGCATCAAAACGTGATTACGCTGGAAGACGGTTGTGTCATGGGAGGATTTGGAAGTGCAATACTGGAATTCATGGGAGACCAAGGTTACCAAGCCTCGATCAAACGTTTGGGCTTGCCTGACCGTTATGTTGAGCACGGAACCCAATCGGAGTTGTATGCCGAAAACCATTACGACGCCGCGGCAGTCATCGAAGCTGCAGAAGAACTCATCCAAGCCTCTCTCCATTCCCAATCATCGAAAATGGCATGATTAACGATGGTGACTCATCCGATGCCCCGCTGCGCAACCGCGTTGAGGAAAGCGGATTGATTGCCTTTGATTTAAGTCGGCTGGTAACGGATGAAATCATCAAACCATTCGACCTCGCAGGATTTCTTGAATCCGGATTTGTGTTGAAGGAAAAGACATTTCGGTCGGCGCTAAGCGAATTAGACGAGGCGAACTGGACCGCGTCAGTTGTGGCGCTTCACTGCAGCACCGATGCAATTATACCAGACTGGGCTTGGATGTTGGTCACTTCAAAACTTTCAGAATTGAACGCGTTAATTTATTTCGGAAGTCCAACAGAGGTAAAGGAACAAAGGCTTCTTGAAGCCATTGACCAATTGGACCTGAACCCTTTCGAAGATGGCCGCATCGTCATCAAAGGATGTTCTGAAGTAACCTCTCCAAAAGGACTTGCTCGCCTCATCCAACGATTGCAACCCTCCGCGCATTCAATCTTCTACGGTGAGCCCTGCTCCACCGTACCCGTGTATAAACGTCGCAAGAAATCTTGATGATTTCGACGGCACCGTGGTAACTTCGGAAGGCATATTGCATTTCCGCCAAAAATGATCACCTCGCCTTCAGAACGAAAATTATTCCTCATCGATGCCTACGCATTGATTTTTCGGGCTTACTACGCCTTTATCAAAAACCCCAGAATCAATTCCAAAGGCTTAAACACGAGTGCAATTTTTGGTTTTACCAATGCCCTGCTCGAGGTGATTCGCAACGAATCGCCTTCGCATTTGGCGGTTGTATTCGACGCTCCAGGAGGTTCTTTTCGAAATGAAACTTACCCAGAATACAAGGCAAATCGAGACGAAACCCCCGAAGACATCAAGCGATCCGTCCCGTGGATATTGGAGGTGCTTGAAGGAATGAGCATTCCGGCCATTAGCAAAGTGGGATATGAAGCAGACGACGTCATTGGATTCTTGGCTAAAAAAGCCGAAGCAGATGGTTTTGATGTCTACATGATGACCCCTGATAAAGATTTTGGACAATTGGTCACTGAGCAAATTCGAATGTTTCGTCCAGGAAGAGGAGGAAATCCTGCTGAAGTGTGGGGCCCTCAAGAAATCAGGGAAAAATTCGATGTTTCTGATCCCTTGCAGGTGATTGATTTATTGGGCATGATGGGAGACAGCGCGGACAACATCCCAGGAATACCTGGGGTCGGAGCCAAGACCGCTTCCAAATTAATCCATGAATACGGAAGCCTTGAAGGCGTGATTGAAAACAGTGCTCAACTCAAAGGGAAGCTCCGGGAAAGGGTCGAAGAAAATCAATCCCTAGCGCGGCTTTCAAAGGAGCTCGCAACCATTTGTCTCGATATTCCAATGGAATACGACTGGGAGAGCATGAAAACGCAACCTCCCAAGGCGGCGGCGCTTCGCACAACGTTGGAAGAGCTTGAATTTCGAACGCTGGCCCAACGGATACTAGGTCAAAATGAGACCTCTACAGCAACAGAGCCTTCGGTCGATCAGCCCACTCAGCTCGGTTTATTTGATATGGCTTCGACAGACCAGGAACTTCAACCAGCAGAAAATCCGCAAGGGTACTTGACCATCCAAGACGTTACAACCAATTACCGCATTGTGACAACCCAGGTTGCTCTTGAGGAGATGATTCAGGAAATAAAAGACGCATCCCATTTTGCCTTTGACACCGAAACCTCTTCATTGGATACAATGACGGCACAGCTTGTAGGCATAGCATTCGCTGTGACAAAAGGATCGGGTTGGTGGGTTCCGACGCGAACCGATGCGTGGAACGAATCAGATTTGCTGAATCAGCTGCAACCCATCTTCAACGATCAAGAAAAAGAAGTCATCGCGCACCATTACAAGTTCGATTACAAGATGCTCGCAAGACGAGGAATGACAATCAAAAACAAAGTCTTTGATACCATGGTCGCTCATTACCTCATTCAACCCGAAGTGTCACACAAGCTGGATCGATTGGCAGAGTCTGAACTGGGATACCAGACCATTCCCATTACCGAACTCATTGGAAAAGCTGGCAAAGACCAAAAATCCATGGCCGACTTGGCGCCACAAGAATTGACTGATTATGCCTGTGAGGATGCCGACATCGCTCTTCAATTAAAAGACCACCTTCAACCGCAATTGGAGGAAGCCTCCGCGATGGACTTATTCCAGAACGTGGAAATGCCTTTGGTTCAAATTTTGGCTGATATGGAATTGGAAGGCGTTCGTATTGACTCCGAAGAGTTGATTGAATACAGCCAGAAACTCGGTGAGCAAATCGATGACTTAACCCGCTCCATTCATTCCTTGGCTGGGCAAGAATTCAACATAGACAGCCCAAAACAACTTGGCCCAATTCTATTTGAAAAACTTGAAATCAAGGCGAAAATCAAGAAAACGAAAACCGGCCAATATCCCACAGGTGAAGATGTCTTAGAAAAAATTAAAGCCCTTCATCCCATCATTCCTGAGGTCCTGCGCTATCGAAAGCTGAAAAAACTCAAATCAACGTATGTCGACCCACTTCCGAAATTGGTCAATCCAGAAAGCGGTCGAATTCACACGACCTATCAGCAAACCATCGCAGCAACTGGAAGGTTGAGCTCAAAAGACCCCAACCTTCAAAACATACCCATTCGAACGGAGGAAGGGCGCGCTATCAGGAAAGCGTTCGTTCCGCGGGATGAACATCATGTGCTGCTCGCAGCCGACTACAGCCAAGTTGAGCTTCGAATCGCAGCGTCATTGAGCAAAGATCCCGGCCTAGTGGATGCGTTCAATCAGGGACATGATGTACATACCGCGACCGCCGCAAAAGTTTTCGATGTGACGAACGAACAAGTTGATCGCGATATGCGGAGCAAAGCCAAGGCCGTCAATTTCGGAATTCTCTACGGGCAAGGCGCTTTTGGATTGGCTCAGAACCTCGGTATTTCAAGGACTGAGGCCAAGGAAATCATCGACGCGTATTTTGAAAAGTTCAGTCGCCTCAAAGAATTCACCAGCGAATGCGTTGAACAGGTCCGAACAAAAGGGTATGCAGAAACCGTCTTGGGAAGAAGAAGGTACCTCCCGGATATTCATTCAAATAACGCGACCGTTCGCGCATTTGCAGAACGGAATGCTGTCAATGCGCCCATCCAAGGCTCTGCCGCAGACATCATAAAAGTTGCTATGGTTCGCTTGAAGGCGGCCATGCTAAAACAAAATTTGCAGTCAAAAATGATCATGCAAGTCCATGATGAATTGGTATTTGATGTCCCGCTAGAAGAGGTTTCAGCGATTGAATCGCTGGTTCAAGCGGCTATGGCTGATGCCGTAGTCCTTGACGTACCGCTGGTGATTGAGCTATCTACAGGGAAAAACTGGTTGGAAGCACACTAAGTCCAGCTCCTTGCACGGATAAACATTGGAGTGTGTGGAACTTTTTTCGCGCTCCTCCGTATAGAACCCTGGTGCGAAGCAAATTGGACTTCAATATCCAGACTAAACATCATGCGTTTTAAACAACGAATTCAAGCACTTCCCATTCTTTTCGGAATGGTCGGATTTCTCTTCGCTGGGTGCGGAGGTGGCGAGGCTGAAGACGCCTCTCAAGATCAAGGTGAACAAAAAGAACTCACCGTAGATGAAATGGATCCAGACGGAATGGCCGAATCATCTCGACAAAATACGTTGACAAAGATTTTCCACGCCGCTCCTTCACCGATGGAAACAGCATCGTTGATTCAGCGAAGCGGAGCCAGTTTTCATGCTGATGCACTGAATGGCAGCGATCGAGCGAGTAACTACACCACCAGTGATGCTCAGGCCATCAACCTGGGTATTTACGGCGCGGACTTGAGCTATGCGACCATTTTTGAAGAAAATTCAACCAGCCTTGAATACTTACAGGCCATTAAATCATTGAGTGCTGAGCTCGGCGTTTCCGATGTGCTAAGTGATGATGTCATGGCAGAAGTTGAAGCCAATCGAAACAACCGCGACGCGCTCATCGATATCGTATCCGATACCTTTTATGCTTTGAATGAGCAATTGAAATTCAATGGTCAAGAAGACTTGGCCGGATTGGTCGTCGCTTCTGGTTGGATCGAGGGCATGTACCTCGCCACTCGCCACTTGGACGAAGCCCCGGAAGAATTGAAAAACCGCATCGCAGAACAAAAACTGGTGCTTAATGATGTGATGAGGCTATGCTCGAGTTACGAGCAAACCCCAGCTTTGACCAACCTGTTGACCTCGATGGAGAGCATTACAACTGCTTACGATGCCATCACCATGACAGAAGGTGACGGGGTCACCACGCGTGAAGAGTCAGGATCATTTGTCATTGGTGGCGGGCCCACGTTTACCGCAAATGACGATGCCATCGCAGCTATTGCAACAGCCGTTGAAGCTGTTCGAAACGGGTGCGTACAATAAAAAAGCCACGAAGTATGATGAAACATTCAATAATCCTCATTTTAGCCTTTGGGCTGTTCGCCACTGCGGCTGATGCGCAATGCCGATCATTTACCAAGAAGAATTGCCTTTCAAGTTTGGACGGCTACATTCAAAACGATAATTACAATAGTGCTATTCTCATCCCTGGGGATGAAGCAGAGTTGATGCTCACATTCCTTGCCGGACAAGATTACCGATTGGTCATTTGCAGTCACCCTGTTCTGGGAGAAGTGGGTTATGAAATCAATGACAGCCGCGGGAAAAGACTGTTTGATAGCAGCAAAAACGATGGCTCGAATTATGTTGACTTCAAAGTTGAGACCACACAGCAATTACAAATTCATGTGCAAGTGCCAGAAACGAAGTCTGCCATTTTGCATGAAGGATGCGTGACGGTTTTGGTTGGCTCCAAGAGCTGATTCCAAACGATTCAGTCCCATTATGAAAAACGGCCGCTGCTTAGCGGCCGTTTTCATTGCAGCAACATTGCAGCAACACCAAAATTGGAACTAGCGAACCATTAATTCTTGCACGCTGCGAGTTCCTCCGGCGCTCACCATAACCAAATAAGTTCCCTCTGCCACGGCGGCAACAGGAATGTCGTGCCGATAAATTCCCGGCGTTCCAACATTCAATTGTGTTTCCCAGATCTTTCTCCCAGTCAAATCCAATAGCTCAATTTCCACTGCACCATGTGCTTTGTGAGCTGTCATTTCGATGGTTGCAGCATCCAATGCCGGATTCGGATAAACCGAGAAATCCATTCCGTTTAGACCTTCTCTTTCCATTACATCAGATGCCGTCAACAATTCGATATTGATGTCGTCTAAGAAAATGTTATTGCCCAGACGGCTTTCAAACTCAAACTTCAATCTGAAATTGGAGGTGAAAAACTGAGGATAAGGGATACTCAGAGTGTAAGCATTCCATTCTTCTGGACCATTTGGAGTGAAGACAAACGGGTGTGGTGGAGCGGATGGCAAATCCGTAAATCCGCGATGCATTCGCCGTAAACTCCAGGTTTCTCCGCAATCAGGAGAGGCATAAATCTTCAATCGGTCATCCGTATCGTCCTCATCTTCATCCGTTCCTTTGAAGCAATAGGCCCACTTATAGGAGACTTGAATTTCTGCAGCCTCCGACATATCCATGGAACTCGAAATCAATTGGTCCCTATTAAATTCTACGTTATTCGACCAATTGTGGATCCGCAAGCTTTGTTCGCCAGAAAATGCAGCAACTGATGTCAGTTCCCATCCATCTCCATCATTTGCAACATCAACCATAAACCAATCTTCACCCAATTCTGGCGCCTCGAAACTGTCTTCAAACGGGGTAGCCATCGCGCCTGTTTCTAACACCTGGATGTAAGCAGATTCCGTGGCCGAAACTTCATCCGTTCCATTGCTAACCGTCAAAGTCACATCGTACAAACCGGGTCCGTCAAAGGCATGCCATGGTTCAGACTCATTGCTACTCATCCCATCTCCAAAATCCCAAGACCATCCAGTGGCACCGTGATAACTCTCATCAAAAAATTGAATGGAATCTCCAACACATACAGTTTGTCGAGTAACAGAAAATCTTGCTTCGCAGAGGATAGGCGCTTGATTAACCCCTGTTTCTTCTAGGTTCTCCGGTGTCCATAATTGATTCCGTTGTGCGGTGCTACTATTCATGGCGGCACGCATGCGCAAGCGTTGACCTTCGGTAAACATCCTTCCACAATAAGAGTATTCCATGTAGTTCTGGACATTATCCAACGATCCGCATGTCTCACCTTCAACATTACACGTAGTCCAACCACTTGTCAATGGCGTATCATCTACGTTATCATCCATTTCGCAGTTGTCCGGATCTCCAGGGCTATTCGAATTCCCCCAAGTATGGCGCAAATTCATCCAATGCCCCGCTTCATGGGTAAGGGTGCGTGACCGGTAGTTGTTGCTCGTGCCAATGTTTCCAGTATAGTCATGGGCCACAACAATTCCATCATTCCCAGCTCCTTGACTTCCGTTGACTGAACTCGGATACAAACTGTATCCAGCCGCACCATTGGCATTTTCGACCACCCAGATGTTGAGGTAACTATTTCTCGGCCATTGAATCAAGTCCTTTACATCACCATCGCCAACATAAGTCAGTGGAGAAACGATTCGATTGATCCCCGTGTGGCAATTCCCGCTCGGATCGATTTGTGCCAATCGAAATTCTATTTCCGTATCCGAAGCGATATCGGCAAACGCATCAACCACGTCATCAATGTCCGTATTGAGCTTCCGAAAATCGCGGTTCATTACCTCGATGCCGCTGTAAAGCTGTTCATCACTGATGTTCTCAGGGCCGTTGTAATGAATGACATGAAAAACAACTGGAATGATGATTAATTCATCGCGATTTACATCTTGAAATTGCTCCGTTTCCCATTCCAACCGAAGATCATCTTGAAGGGCTCGCTCTCGTTCTTCGGGATGGGCGTTGAAAAATGCTTCTTCCATCATCCATTGACCGCAAAAACGAATTTCTTCCGCAGAATGATTCGATTCGCTCTGGGCTAATGCTTTAGAGCCCATTAGTCCACACATAAACATTGCCCCTACACAGGCAACTTGAACAATTCTCAACATGGTTTCAATCTTGGGTCCGCAAATTACAACTTATTTCAGGGGACCAATGATTCCTTTCCGTCAAAGCCTATTTTTGGGTCATGAATCGAACCCAATTCCTCATTATTTCCGTGGCAATCGTCGCGACTCTTGGGAGTTGCCAGTCCAGCGATAAGGCAACCGTTGCACTTGATCAACCGCAAGTTCAGGAAATATCCATCCTCAAACTTGATTCACTTAATGGTGCTTTGGTTGATCCCATTCTACTCGATGTGCGCTCAGATTATGAATGGGACCAAGGGCATTTGCAAGGGGCTTCATTCATCTCATATGATTGGGATGACCGGGTGAATTGGTTGAAAAACTTGCCTTCTACGCGACCTATTTTGGTTTATTGCGAAGCGGGGGGGCGAAGCGGTGTCATCACTGAAGAACTGAGGGTCATTGGCCATCCCTACATCATCGACTTGGTTGGCGGAATGGAACAATGGAATGAAAATCAGTTACCAGTTTCCTTTGAAGACCCCGTGCCCCTTCCCTCAGAATAGGACCTATTTTTTCGAGGCGGCCTCCAATCGAAATCCCACATCTGAAATTCCGGGCAGGGGGTTGACTCTCATGCCGTGTGAGATTGAAATGGCATAATCTCCGGGCAGGGGAAAGGCTTGAGCACGCCGAAAACCGATGCGGTGATCCACCATATTCCCAAATCCGGAACCCAACCATTTTCCTCGTTCATCAGCCAGCTGGCAACTGACCGTGTCCTTTAGCGTCCGGCCATCTGGAAAGGTGAAATCGACAAACAAGTAGACGTTGCTGAAAGGGTATTGTTGATCGTGCCGGAGGTCTATGTAAAAATCATACCGTTCCAAGGAATCTGCTATTTGCCAATCAAACGCTGCCTTATCAGAAGCCTCCCATCCTTCGTCAGGATCAATGGCTTTCGTCCCAGCAAATTGTGCGTCTGTGCCGCAGCCAATGCATGCAACTATGAGGACTAGCAACCAATGAAATCGACTCAACCTAGCTCGGCTTTTTGGAATTAGGACGGCGGTTCCCAGAAGACTTTGACGATGTCGCTTGCGCATTTCGATTTTGGTTCGATTGAGGTGATTTCCCATGCCTTTTGGATCGTCTTTTGCCCTTTTTCTTGCGGTCTCCATCGAATCGGGTTAAGCTGTCTTGTCCAACCACATTTGAGTAAACCTCATCCACTTCGTCTGGTTCCACTTCCATCATGAATTCGCTCAAACTTTGGGGCACTTCACCTCGATTGTTCATTTCGATGAGTTCATTCATGTCATCCAACGCCACCGCTACAGGTCCAGAGTTGCTGCTATCTGGGGCAATCAAGTATACAAGCCGCTTGAAAATATCCATCTTAAAGATGAATGCACGGCCCTCCTTCAATTTGATTTTGGTGTTGGGTGAAGGGAAATCTTTTACCGACTCGACGTATTGATCGAGTTCAAAGTTCAAACAACACTTGAGCTTCCCGCATTGCCCAGCCAATTTTTGCGGGTTCAATGAAAGTTGCTGGTATCGAGCTGCAGAAGTGCTAACACTCCTAAAATCCTTCAACCAACTCGAGCAGCACAACTCCCGGCCACACACTCCTATTCCGCCAACGCGAGCGGCCTCTTGTCTCGATCCAATTTGACGCATCTCGATGCGAACCGAAAAGGCAGCGGCCAATTCGCGAACCAATTCACGAAAATCCACCCGGTCTTCTGCCGTGTAATAAAAGGTGGCCTTCTTACCATCTCCCTGAAACTCAACATCAGACAATTTCATTTGAAGGTCGAGCTTCTTAATGATCACACGTGCTTCGCGCAGAACTTCCGGCTCCCGCATGCTTGCTTGTTGCCATGCATCGATGTCTTCCTGACTCGCTTTTCGCTCAATGCGCCGGATCTCGTGATCATCTTTGACTCCCTTCGCATTCATTTGAATACGAACCAACTCCCCGGTCAAACTCACGACGCCAACGTCCTTTCCCTGGTCCGAGTCTACGACCACCACATCACCAGCTTGGATTTCAATGCTAGACGAACAACGATAAAACCCTTTGCGATTGGCCTTAAAACGTATTTCCGCTACATCGAAAACCCGCTGGCCTTCTGGCAAAGCAACCCCCTCTAACCAATCAAATACCGTTAACGGGCCGCATCCCCCAACCCCGCAATTTCCGTTGCTTCGACAACCTCGGGGCTTACCGTCCGATCCGTTTCTACAATTGCTACAACTCATACTTGAGCGAAGATAATCGATGTATTCTTCCCCCTAGCCAGCTTTGCGAAGCAAAATGTTCACACGAGCACTTAAATCCATGAATACGATTTTTCCATTCACGTTTCCTGCGATGTCTCGATGAGCAGACTCGAGCAATTCGCAAAGTTCCAACAGATTTCCATGGTGAATGAATGGGGCAAACTTCTTGGCAAATTCGAGTTCTTCTTCTGTCAATCGAATCAATGATGAGGCTCCATAATTTCCCAAAATACACTCGCGAATCATGCGCAAGGCGTATCGCAAAAACTGCTTCATCCCTTCCCTCCCAGGCTTTGCGAAATCCTCGGCCAACTCGACCATGGTCACGGTATCTTGAACGTAACAGGAACGCATCCATTGCGTGAACAAGCGATGATCATCGTTACTTTCTCCGCTTTCAATGATGCGCAACGCTTCCGCGAGATTTCCATTTGTCAATCGCACCGTCTCTTTTGCACGTTTTTCTTCGATTCCAAAATGCAATTGAAGCCCTTGAATGGCTACGTTCGATTCGATTCGTGGCACAGGGATGGCTTGAACCCGTGACCGAATGGTTGCGAGCAATTGATTCGAATTTTCACTGACAAAAAGCATGACGGTTCGATCTGTTGGCTCCTCGATCAACTTCAACATTTTGTTCGCTGTATCCACCCTCATCGCCTCGGGCAACCACAAAATCAAAATTTTCCATCCCCCAGCAAAAGCTTTCAATCCCAATTTGCGGTTCAATTCCATCGCCTCTTGGACTCCAATAAACAATTGTTTTCGATCTGCAGCAATGGACTCGAGCCATTCCGTTTGACCGAAATATGCATGCTTCAACAGGCGTTCTCTCCAGGCTGATTGGAAAGGTTGAGAAAGGGCTTGTTCAGTGCCGTCCTTTTTGAAAAACGGAAATGACCAATGCAAGTCCGGATGTTGGAGCACTTCGTACTGCTTGCACGATGAACATTGCCCGCAAGAATCGTCATCTGTGGGTTGCGTGCAGTGTAGATAACGAGCATACGCTAGCGCCAATGCTATGCCTCCACTTCCTTCAGGACCATGAAAAAGTTGAGCATGAGCAACCCTCCCTGCCTTGGCGCCAGCCCGAAGTTTTGCTCCGAGCTCATGATGTCCGATCACATCCTGAAATCTCATGAAACGAAAGTACTTTAAAACGACGTGTGCAGCGATGCGTAAACGCCACGACCTGGGGCGCTGATGCCACTGGCAAATACTCGGTAATGGAGGTCAAACGCATTTCTCACGCCAACCCGACATTCGACAGATTCGTGCAATTTCGCGCTCCATTCGGCATTCACAGTCCACCAACTTGGTGCACCTTCATCAAGCATGAACACCAAATTATCGGTTGCAAAAGGACCAAATTTCGAGGCCAGTTTTGAACCACTAAATAAACTGTAGATTTCCAATGTCCACCATCGACCACGTATGTCTGAGGCAACCCTGCCAAACAATGGAGGAATGTGTGACATAGGCATTCGCTCTTCCACTCCGGTTGCAGGATTCCTAAGAAATTGGTCCCCTACAGTCCAATTGATTGCACCTTCGATGCTCCAATTAGAGGTCAATCTTGCTTGAACTTCTCCGCGTATTCCTCCGATCAGTGCGCTACTCGCATTGACGTTGGTCTGCACATAAGCGCTGTCTCCGTCAATGTAAAACCGATCCGAACTGTTCAAGGTAGCGAGCTGCGGCACGATGGCATCATTCAATTTTGATCCAAATCCGCTCAAGGTCAACATCAAAATTTGCTCATTGCGAAAATCCCAATGGAATGCTTGTTCAACACTGTACAGATATTCTGGACGCAGCGAATCATTTGGCACCAGCACATAACCGCCCTTCTCTCGAACTTTACCCATGTCATCGATGTTTGGATGACGAAAACCAGTGGAAAATGAAGTGATCGATGCCCACTCTTGCATCGGATTGGACCATTTGTGGGAAAGACCTCCTGTCAAAGCGCTATTTCGCATTTCGACTTGGTCGAAGGGTAACGTGTAATGAATGCCAGGAATAAACGATGCATCCAATGAGGATCGACTCCAACGCACGCCTCCCGTCAACTCTTGATTTTGGCGCTTCCATCGACCATTTATGAACAACGCCGCCATCCCCATCTCGCTTCCAGCATTGGGATATCGTGTGTCCAGTGGTTGAATCGCTCCTGTGACTATATCTATGGTTTCCGCATCCGACCGCACTTGATCATCCGAATAGTTGGCCCCGACTGTAACATGCAGTCCATTGTAAAAGCGTTTGGATACCGTCGAATAGGCATTGAAAACCCGAACCGCTTCCATCTGGGATTCCCTCGAATTTGAATGAAGCCTCCGCTTAATCCTCGATTCGCTCAATGATTGGTATGAGACCAGTGTATTCCAAGCCAAATCCCAACGCGGTAAAGTTTTTTGATACCGCGTTGAAATCATGCCCCGTTGTTGTGGGCCGTAATTCCATTCTGCCCATTTGACTTCATCATTGAAAAACTCCCAAGACCGATCATAACGCGGAATGTTGCTGCTCGAGCTCCACTGAAAATTGACGTCCATCATCCCTTGCGCCAGTCGAAACTTAAATTTTTGCAACCAATCCTGCTGCTGGTAACCCGAACCTCGTTGCACCGATGGATCCTCATTAATCCTGACCTCATCCGAATCTCCAACGCGAATGACATACAAGGAATCCAGGCCCCAATTGGCGTCACCGTGTCGGCGCCATTGGCCCATTCTCAAGTCACCGTATGAAGAATATGAAAATGACGTCAACGATGCCAATCGATTTCCTGACCATTCGACATCTCCATGAACCGAATAACTGGTGTTCGGCGAACGAAATGCTGAGGAAACTCTTGTTTGCACCCGGTTTTGGCCTAAGCGCGGTTGACGCGTGTGATAATGAATGACTCCACCCATGGCATCGCTTCCAAACAAGATGCTATTTGGGCCCAACAGCACATCTGTTCGTTCAAGGATATTCGGGTCTATCGATAGGGCATTGTGAATGTGGCCCCCGCGATAAATGGCGTTGTTCATCCTCACACCATCTACGACCAATAACACCCGATTCGCCTCAAATCCTCGAAGGATAGGGGATCCTCCGCCCTGCTGACTTTGTTGGACCAGGACGGAACCCGTTGACCACAATAGCTCTGCAGAGTTTTGTGGTACCTCTAATTTTGTAACCGCAACTGGAACCACATTCAGCGATTTTGCCGAATTCGACAAGGCGGCCATCTCCGCGCTTACCAAGCCCTGACTCACCACTTCAACCTGATCCAAACTGATCATGTCCTCGACCATGCGCAGTTGACTCGGGATGGGCTCGCCCGGATATATCATGCGATCGATAAATCCAATCGAACGCAGTAACAGGGTGTCAACATTCGGATTGCGGCGGATCATCGCGACACCCGATTCATCGGTCACCATTTGCTGCCCAGTGTTGTTATTGAAAATAACGACAAAAGGAATTGGGACGCCACCATTGGATGATATGGCCTGAATTTCTTGTGTATGCTGCAAAAGGACCCCCGGTGAGTCGGTTGGGATGTATGACGCAGCCGACTCCACCGTTGGTTGAACTGATTGCGAGCGCTTCGTCGTCGGTTTTTCTTGAGAATAAACCAGCGTAAACGCTATCATTGCGAAGCACAATGTCAATCCCTTGAGTTGTTTTTGCAACATGGAGCGCTAACTATCAAAAACTAAGCCAAAAAATTGCAAATCATTCATTCAAAAACCGATTGCAGCACTTGTATACTTTTGATTTCAGCCAGTCCTCCAAGATGGTGATGCAAATACCTTATTTGACCTTGAATCAACTGATTCCGCAAGGCACTATGATATCCGCTATCACTGGCATTTTCTCCTGCACAAAGGTTTAAAAACCAATGGCTCAATGGTGATGGCAAATGATCTTCTGCCACACCCATGTACGTTTTCCATTCCCCAGATTGAAGATCCAACACATCCGCTTGTGCTTCGGGATTAATCTGCGGTGCAATGCCCAACAAACCAATTAATTGTCCTAAGAACTCCGCGTGAATCCAACTCACTTTGCTCTCATTTTCAATTCGCAGCATCGTTTTCCATGCCAATTGAAAAACCTCAGGATGAGGAGATTCCGCAGGAAACAACTTCATCATCAACTCACATAAAAAAAATACAACCGCACTTTTTCGCACATCAACGAGCGTGGTTTCAGGAATGACTGCCCGTCTTGCCTCGCGAAACCTCACCAATCCTTCTGCACCTTTTCTCTTGAGACCACTTATTTCGAGCAATGCGCCCGGATGCCATTTTCCAACTTGTCTTTTTTTTCCGCTACCCTCAGCAACCCATAATGCCAAAGTCCCCTCCGATTCGCTAAGTACCCGGACAATCCTTCTTCCGTCGCTGTAGGGAATAACACCGAGTACGATGCAGCGTTCTCTATCAATATCAAATGAATCAGACATCTTACTTGTTCGAAACGAATTTAAGGTTCAACAAGCAACCCGCGCCAACATTTCCGGGCGGAAACAGGTTAACTTAGCGTAGCGATTAGCAAGATGAATTCAGATAAAAAATCCACTGAGTACCCCCAGCTGAAACTTGTTGATTGGTTCAATTACAAGCGAAGAACCTCACGGCAAATCAAAGTAGGTCAATTGAGCCTTGGGGGTGATGCTCCCATTCGGATTCAGTCCATGACTACGGCAGATACCATGGACATTGAAAACACCGTCGCTGAAAGCAATCGCATGATTCAGGCTGGCTGTGAGCTTGTGCGGATTACGGCACCTTCCAAAAAAGAAGCCGAAGCATTAAAAAACATCGCATCGGCATTACACCAAAAAGGATATGCGATCCCATTGGTAGCAGATATTCATTTCACTCCAAATGCTGCTGAAATTGCAGCGGATTACGTGGAGAAAATCCGTGTGAATCCTGGAAACTATGCTGACAAAAAGAAATTCGAAGAAATTGAATACACTGACGAATCCTATGCAGCAGAGCTGAGTCGCATTCGTGAGCGATTCACTCCATTGGTACTCAAATGCAAATCCCTCGGCAGGGCGATGCGCATCGGTACAAATCACGGATCCCTATCAGATAGAATTCTCAGTCGATATGGTGACACGCCACAAGGAATGGTTGAAAGTGCCATGGAGTTTTTGCGGATTTGCAGAGAGCATGATTACCATGATTTGGTCATCAGTATGAAGGCATCGAATCCCCAAGTCATGATTCAAGCCTACCGTTTATTGGTCGCAGTCATGGATGAGGAAGGAATGAATTACCCCTTGCATTTAGGTGTGACCGAAGCCGGCGACGGAGAGGATGGTCGAATTAAAAGCGCTGTAGGGATTGGGGCTTTGCTGGAAGATGGTCTCGGCGATACCATTCGCGTCTCCCTCACAGAGCCTCCTGAAGCAGAGTTGCCCGTTGCTCGAATCTTGGTGGATCGATACCGCGAAAGGCAAGTTTCAATTCCAACAACACCATTTCCAATCACCTTCAATCCATATGAATACACGCGACGGACTTCGCACGGCGTGGCCAACATTGGGGAAGGGGCGGTGCCCGTTATCATCCATGACTTAAGCGAATCTTCCATTACGCCGGCGAAATTGTTCGGTTGTGGTTATCGCTATTCAGTGCCATTGGATAAGTGGAACCTCGATGATTTCGCATGTGACTACATCTATGCGGGTTCGCAACAAGTCGATTTCCAATTGCCAGGAACATTAGGCGTATTGCAAGAGCCCGTGCATTGGCAAAATCGAGATCGTCATTACCCCATTTGGAATGCATCAGAATGGGATGCCAACCATCCGGGAAAAATCCAATTCATTCGGGCTACAACCCGCGATTTAACAACCGATTTCATTGATCAAATTAAGCGACGTCGAGATGTCGTTCTGATTCTTGAGACCAGCCAGCTGCACGCCATGGCCGACCTTCGAGCAGGATGCATGATTTTGGACCGGAACCAATGCCAAGTTCCGGTCATTTTACATCAATCGTATGATGGAATTGACGCTGAGCATTTTCAATTGTTTGCAGCCACAGATGTCGGCGCACCGCTCATCGACGGTTTCGGGGATGGGATTTGGATCGATGGTCAAGGTCTTCCACTCCAATTGCGCAACTCCACCGCATTCGGAATTCTTCAAGCCACTAGAACGCGAATATCAAAAACAGAATACATCAGTTGTCCGAGTTGTGGAAGAACCCTGTTCGACTTGCAGGACACGACCGCCAAAATCCGACAAGTCACATCGCACCTGAAGGGAATCAAGATTGGCATCATGGGATGCATCGTCAACGGACCAGGAGAGATGGCGGATGCTGATTATGGATACGTGGGGACGGGGCCCGGGAAAATTTCTCTCTACAAAGAGAAGGAGGTAGTTCAGAGGAATGTTCCTGAAGAACAAGCTGTGCAGGCTTTAATTGACTTAATTCGTTCTCACGGTGACTGGATAGAGCCGCAGGCCGTTGAACAAAATCAATCCTAATCAATCGGTTTCGGATCGCTGAAAAACCGCTTTTGCCAGATCAAAATGGCGATCACTCCACAGGAAATGCAAGCATCAGCAAAATTCCAAATGGGCGGAAAAACTTCCCTGTTGGCCAGCGATTCAATTGGAAAGCCTGAAGGCCAGCGCACTGTAAAATGAAACATATCGACCACATTGCCCATTAAAAAAGAGGCATACCCTTCTCCAGCCCATTCTGCAATGGTTCCCCAAGAACTTGCTGTGAACAACTGACCATATACCGCACTATCGATGATGTTTCCAATTGCTCCAGCCCATATGAACGCAAGGCATGTTAAATACCCTTTATGCGCTTGGTTTTTGATTAACCGATTGATATAGAATCCAATTCCCACAGCTGCCACCAATCGAAAACCCGTCAAAAGCAATTTCCCAGCGACGCCAGGCAACGCCCAACCAAATGCCATTCCTTCATTTTCAATGAATTGCAACTCAATCAGTCCTGGGATCAAAGTGAATTGTTCTCCCAACGAAAAATTGAGCTTGACCCAAATCTTCAGCAACTGATCCACCAATAACACCGGCAGAACCACCATTAAAACCCATCCTCCCAGCGTCTTCAAAAAATTCAATGAATCTGAGTTAGGCGGTGATCACTGCTTGTTCTTCGCCTCGATGGACATGGTGGCGTGAGGCACCAATCGCAACCGCTCTTTCGGAATTAATTTGCCCGTCACCCGGCAAATTCCATAGGTCTTATTCTTGATTCGCAGCAAAGCGTTTTCAAGATTGCGAATGAATTTTTCTTGACGAGAAGCAAGCTGCGCTGTTTCCTCCCTGCTCATGGTTTCAGAACCGTCCTCCATCATCTTAAATGTCGGTGCCGTATCATCCGTCGAATTATCGTCCTGATGAGATAAAGCACGTTGCAACTCATCGTAATTTTCCCTTGCAACTTTCAATTTCTCTTCAATGAGGGATTGGAACTCACCGAGGTCCTTATCCGAATAACGCGTTTCTGCCATAACGATATCGTTTCAATTCAATTTTTTCACAGCGATGGCAACTGAATGGCCTTCGCTTAACTCCACATCTTGGGTATTTGAAAATTGGCTCCAAATCACTTCGTCTGCCAAAGTCTCTTGGGCAATATAGTTTAAATTCAATTGCAATTTTTGTTGAACTTCCGCACTTGCATCGACTGTTAATTGGATGCGGTCCGTCACCTCAAATCCGGCATCTTTTCGCTCATTTTGCACGCGATTCACAAGTTCGCGAGCCAAACCTTCTGCTAGTAACGAATCACTCAACGTGATATCCAAGGCAACCGTAACGCCACCCGAATTCGATACCAACCAACCCGGAATGTCTTCAGTCGCAATTTCTACATCTCCTAAATCAACCAATGCCACGCCTTCTCCATCTGCTGGGTTAACCTCCACTTTTCCATCGCGTTCCAGCACGGCGATTGTCTCTGAATTCATCGATAAAATTGCTGCAGCAACCGCTTTCATCCTTTTTCCAAAGCGCGGTCCCAATGCCTTGAAATCTGGCTTGACTTTCTTTACAATCGAAATATCCGAATCCTCGCCATCTCGGATCAACACAATTTCCTTGACATTCACTTCACTCCGGATCAGGGCCTCCATCGCTAACACTCGCTGAGCCGTTTGGTCATCCAAGACCGGAATCAAAATGCGCTGCAATGGCTGTCGAACCCGGATGCGCTCTCGCTTTCGAAGTGAAAGAACTTGAGAACTAATACGCTGGGCCATGGCCATTCTCGCTTCTAGCTCTTCATCGATGATTTCCTCCGAATGGTTTGGAAATTCTGCCAAATGAACTGACGCACTCGAATGATGTAAATCCCTGTACAATCGGTCCGCATAAAAGGGTGCAATGGGTGAAATCAAAATGGCCAAATTCCTCAAACATTCATTGAGTGTTTGGTAGGCGCTTAGCTTGTCCTCACTCATTTCACCTTTCCAGAATCGACGGCGTGACAACCGAACGTGCCAGTTGGAAAGCTCATCGATTGCGAAAGATTGAATGGCCCGGGCAACACGTGTGGGTTCAAGCGCTGTGTAAGACTCTTCAACTTCTTTGACCAATGAATGAAGTCGAGACAGTATCCACCTATCTATCTCAGCGCGTTGATCGTGAGGAATTAACGCTTCAGAACCCGTGAATCCATCAATATTGGAATAGAGGGCCAGGAAATTGTAGGTGTTGTGCAATGTGCCAAAAAACTTGCGCTGCACTTCGACGATTCCTTCGGTATCGAATTTGAGGTTGTCCCAAGGCTGGGCATTGGAGATCATGTACCAACGAGTGGCGTCAGGCCCAAATCTTTCCAGTGTCTCGAAAGGATCCACTCCATTGCCCAATCGCTTGGACATTTTTTGGCCATTCTTGTCCAACACCAAACCGTTGCTGATCACATTCTTATACGCCACCGAGCCAAAAACCATGGTAGAAATCGCGTGGAGGGTATAAAACCACCCGCGTGTTTGATCAACCCCTTCTGCAATAAAATCAGCGGGGAATGCTTGGCCACCGTCGATTTTGTCTTGATTTTCAAATGGATAATGCCATTGAGCATAAGGCATTGAACCGCTGTCAAACCACACATCAATCAAGTCGGATTCGCGTCTCATTGGTCGTCCATCGGACGACTTCAATACGATTTGATCTACGACATGCTTGTGCAAATCAAATGACTCATAATTGGAGGAGGACATGTCCCCAACGACAAAATCTTTCAGAGGATTGGCATCCATCAAACCCGAATCAACTGACACTGCACATGCCTGCTGAAGTTCCTCAACAGAACCAATGCAAATCCTTTCTGAACCGTCTTCCGTTGACCAAATAGGAATTGGAATCCCCCAAAATCGGGAACGGCTTAGGTTCCAGTCGTTGAGGTTTTCGAGCCATTTCCCAAATCTTCCTGAACCTGTACTCGCTGGTTTCCATCGAATTGTTTCATTCAGAGATTGCATGGCATCCTTGGCGGCCGTGGACCTGATAAACCAACTATCCAATGGGTAGTAAAGAACAGGCTTATCCGTACGCCAGCAATGGGGATAATTGTGCTCGTACTTCTCGACCAAAAACGCCAGCCCTTTTGACTTCAGCTCAATGGCTATTTCAACATCAACGGAGCGTTCAGGTGCTGCGCCTTCCTCATAATATTCTTGTTTTACGAAACGGCCCTGCAATGGCCCAACTCCCGCTCTGAACCGACCTTGCATATCAACAAGTGGTACACCATGTCCATTGCCATCGTCAACGAGCATGGGTGGAACTCCAGCAGCAGCAGCAACTCGCGCGTCATCCGCTCCAAAAGTCGGAGCCGTGTGCACAATACCGGTTCCATCCTCTGTGGTCACAAAATCTCCAGGAATAATTCGAAATGCTTCGCTTATCCCATCCATGGGTTCTGCCCAATCCAACAATTGTTCATAGCGAGCTCCGCACAGTTCGCCCCCGCTGATCCGAGCGATGACTTCGTAATCAGGATCCTTCTTCCCACCAAAATGCTTGGAAATTAGGTCTTCAGCTAAGATGACGAGGCAACGCTCATCCGTGTACCTATTCTGTGTTAAGACCAGGGAGTAGAAAATCTCAGGCCCCACGGTCAAGGCTGTATTCGATGGAAGGGTCCAAGGGGTCGTGGTCCAAGCCAAGAAATAAACCGGCAAATCCGCTAGTCGCTTCACTTGCTCAGCACCCCCATGTTCTAGGATGCGCGCACCGCATTCCGGTAATGCACGAAATTGAGCGACTATGGTCGTGTCCTTCACATCTCGGTAGGCTCCTGGCTGATTTAATTCATGCGAACTCAATCCCGTTCCGGCCGCAGGGCTGTATGGCTGAATTGTGTACCCTTTGTATAGCAAGTCTTTTTGATCCAGTTGCTTGAGCAACCACCAAACGCTCTCGATGTACTTGTTTTCGTAAGTGACATACGGTTCATCCATATCCACCCAATAACCCATCTTGCGGGTTAGATCATTCCAAATATCCGTGTAGCGCATGACCGCCTCCCGGCAGGCTTCATTGTACTCCTCAACGGTAAGCTTGGTGCCAATGTCCTCTTTTGTAATCCCCAGTTCCTTCTCGACTCCAAGTTCCACAGGCAAACCGTGTGTGTCCCAACCAGCTTTTCGCTCCACCCTGAACCCTTTGAGCGTATGAAATCGGCAAAAAATGTCCTTGATGGTCCTTGCCATGACATGGTGAATCCCAGGCTTGCCGTTGGCTGAAGGTGGACCTTCAAAAAACACGTACGGCTTATCAGCTGGTCGGGAATCAACACTTTTTTGAAACGTCCCATCCGTTTCCCACTGATTCAATATCTCATTTGATATCTCAGGTAGATTCAAAGGTCCGCGCTCAGGAAAGGAGGAAGACGACTTTGGGGTACTCATCCGCTATACAATTCAGGAGTTGGGCTTGAGGCGCGAAGATAGCATCTTCAAAAGCATCCGACACATCTGACACCCTCGTTTTAACTAGACTTGGCTGAGCTTCAACATGTTTGTCATTCCAGCATCCGCAATAGGCATACTCGCCAAGTGGATCACAAAATCCCCTTTCTGAACCACGCCCATTTTGGTCAATTCAAACTTGATATCAGCAATGGTGTGATCGGTACTCACCATTTTCAAGTAAGGAAAAGCTGATACGCCCCAGACCAAAGACATTTGAGCCAGCACCCGCTTATTCGCTGTGAACATATAGATGAATGCTTTTGGCCGTTGGCTCGCCACCTGAACCGCCGTGTAGCCGCTAAAGGTCATCGTAACGATTCCTTTTGCATTGACGCGCTTTGCCAAGCGACAAGCATTATAACACATACTGTCACTGATGAATCGATCGTCTTCGGGGCTTCGAGGCGGTCGCTCATGATAATACATGGCATCATGCCCCTCCATCGACTCGATGATTTCTGTCATTGCCGTTACGGCTTCAACAGGATAGGCCCCAACCGAAGTCTCAGCGCTCAACATGACCGCATCTGCACCATCCAAAACAGCATTGGCAACGTCGTTCACCTCAGCGCGGGTGGGCACGGACTGCTCTATCATGGATTCCATCATCTGCGTTGCCACGATGACCGGTTTGCCTTGAAGCATACACCGTTTGATGATATCCTTTTGAACAAGCGGTACTTCTTGTTTTGGTATCTCTACGCCTAAGTCTCCACGAGCGACCATCACCGCATCCGTTGCGTCGAGTATTGCGTCCAAATCAGCCAATGCTTCAGGCTTTTCAATTTTAGCAATGATCCGAGCATGCTTGCCTTTCTCTGCAATTCGACTCCGTAATTCTTCGATATCGGCGGCATTCCGAACAAACGACAACCCAATCCAATCCACATCCTTCTCTAACGCAAAATCCAAATCCACAGCGTCTTTTTGGGTAATGCTCGGAAGTGAGATTGCTGTCGAGGGTAAGTTAATCCCTTTCCTAGGCCTCAAAACGCCTCCGTGAACGACTTCACATTTCACCTCGCTTTTACCATCAGTCTCAAGTACCCGAAGCTCCAACTTACCATCATCCATGAGGACCGGTTCTCCTGGTTTGACATCCTTAGCAAATTGCTCATAATTGGTGTAAACCAATCCGCTTTGACCTACTTCAGCGCCCGTTCTGATGATCAAATTTTCACCGACCACAAGTTGAATTTCGCCGTCTTGTAGCTCTCCGATACGCAATTTTGGACCTTGTAAGTCTGCCAATGTCGCGGTATGTGTTCCCAATTTTTCATCCACCATGCGTAAGCGGTCGATGATCTCCCCATGCACCGCATGTTCTCCATGAGAAAAATTCAATCGAGCTACGTTCATTCCCGCCTCAATCAATTTGACCAACTGCTCCTCTGAGGAACAGGCCGGGCCCATTGTTGCTACAATTTTTGTCCTTTTCATTACCATGTCAAATATTCAATTTGCCTCCGATTCAGCTAAATCGATTAAAGCTAAATGTTCCATAGCACCCGAATTGACGGGGTCTAACTCCTGCACATAATTAACCCCTGGAACGGACCGCACCTTCGAAATCAATTCCTTGATGCCTTCTGAATCATCGTAAACTTGAATCAAATAATCCATTACCTCCGCTCCTTTATACTTCGCTACTGCTCCGCCTTGAATTTTGTTTTCGACCATAAAATAGAGCACTTCGCCCTCTGAGGTTGGAGCTGCATACCGGTAGACAACATGAGATGAGTCTCCAGTCCTCTGGGTAATCTTGAGTATGTGGTTGAATTCAAGGTGCCAATGAAGCGCTTGATTTAACTGCCAACAAATTCGATGCGGAGGCAGATGACTGCTCACTCCGATGAGCGAAAAATCGCACGAGTCCTCAAAGTCATCTTCTAGCCACTGCATTTTCGGCGAATATACCCCTGATTAGTGAATTTCATTCGGATTGCGTACGCCATTCACCCCGCTGAAGGGCATGTTGCGCCGCTTGTTGTTCTGCGGCCTTTTTGGAGCGTCCACTTCCCATTCCCCATACTTCTCCATCTAGTTCAACAGAAACCCTAAAAAATGGATGTCCTGAATCATCCTGATCCTCCACCAAAACGTATTGGAGCATTTTCTGTTCAATCCGTGCCCAGTGGTCCAGCTTCGATTTAAAATCCTGGGTTTCATCAAAAGATTTTAGCGCTCCATGACGGATCAAACTTTCTTTGATGCCCGATTTTGCTTTTTCATATCCGTGGTCGAGATATACGGCGCCAATCAAGGCCTCAAGCGCATTTCCCACCACCGAGCTCGGTATGACATTGTCCCGAAAATTGGACTGAATAAACCGAGAGAGTCCCATACTCTCTCCAATTTGATTGAGCATTTTTCGACTGACCAATTGCGATTTCTTCATTGTCAGCGGCCCCTCATCATCTTCTGGAAAAGAATAAAAAACCAATTCCGCTGCAATGGCTCCAAGGACTGAATCTCCCAGAAACTCCAGGCGCTCGTTGTTTCGACGTCCATCCTTTAACTGATCCCCCAATGAGGCATGAGTTAAGGCTTGTTCATACCAATGAGCGTTGCGCACTTTAAGTCCAAACTCCAACTGGATGAATTGAACGAACTTGGGCGACAAGGAAGATTCAGGAGACCGACGACGCCACCATGATTGTCTTTGAAAGAACCCCAAAGTCAATCAATCAAATGCCTTGAAAAGCACAGAAGCGTTGTGTCCACCAAAGCCAAACGTATTGGATAATGCGGCACGAACGGTTCGTTCTTGGGCCTTATTGAATGTGAAATTCAATCGATCATCCAATTGATCATCGGGGTGTTCGAAATTGATAGTTGGCGGCACAATTCCATGCTTAATGGCCAAGATGCAGGCAATCCCTTCAATGGCACCTGCAGCACCTAGCAAGTGGCCTGTCATGGATTTCGTCGAACTGATGTTCAATTCGTAAGCATGATCACCAAAAACTCCTTGAATGGCTTTGGTCTCAGCTACATCACCCAAAGGAGTCGAAGTACCATGAACATTCACATAATCCACCTCTTCCGGTTTCATGCCAGCGTCATCCAGTGCAGACTTCATGACATTCAATGCTCCTAGCCCTTCTGGGTGCGGAGCCGTGATGTGATGCGCATCAGCACTCATCCCACCTCCAACCATTTCACAATAAATGGTTGCTCCACGAGCCATTGCGTGCTCATACTCTTCCAAGATGATGGCTCCACCACCTTCACCTAAAACGAATCCGTCTCGGGTAGCATCGAATGGTCTTGACGCAGTGGAAGGATCATCATTCCGCGTGGACAGCGCTTTGAGGGCGTTAAACCCTCCAATTCCTCCTTCTGTGACCGCAGCTTCTGAACCTCCGGTCACCATGACATCCGCCTTTCCCAATCGAATGTAATTGAATGCATCAATCATAGCGTTGGTTCCACTGGCACAAGCTGAAACCGTGCAAAAATTTGGCCCTCGATAACCATGACGCATGCTAATGTGCCCAGCAGCAATGTCTGAGATCATCATGGGAATAAAGAATGGGCTAAATCGCGGAATCCCATCGTTACGATGAAAATTCAAGGCTTCATTCATGAAGGTTTGGAATCCCCCAATGCCAGAGCCCCAAATGACCCCGGCACGATCAGGGTTCACCCCATTTTCATTTTCGAGAAGACCAGCGTCTTTTAATGCTTCATCGGAACAGACAACCGAGTATTGTGCAAAGAGGTCCATTTTCCTGGCCTCTTTGCGATCCAAATGTTCTTCCACATCAAAGCCCTTGACTTCGCAGGCGAACTGGGTCTTAAAATTGGTGGGGTCAAATTTGGTAATGGGCGCAGCACCGCTGTTCCCATTAACCAAACCTTTCCAATACGTCGGTATGTCATTACCTAAAGGCGTAATCGCGCCAATACCGGTTACAACAACCCTTTTGAGCTCCATGGAGCTGGGATTAATTCGCGTTCTCGGTGATGTAATCGACCGCTTGTCCTACGGTGCTGATTTTTTCAGCCTGGTCATCGGGAATGGCGATGTTGAATTCCTTTTCGAACTCCATGATGAGTTCAACAGTATCCAACGAATCCGCACCCAAATCATTTGTGAAGCTGGCAGCCAGATTTACTTCTCCTGCATCAACTCCCAACTTGTCGACAATAATCGCCGTGACTTTTTCTTGAATATCAGACATAGCTTAGCTGTTTATCGGGGCGCAAAGTAACCAAAGGAAAAGGTAACCTCAGTGCTTTTTGGATAACTTTTATGTCAGAACTTCAAATCTTCTTGAAATCAGACCCGTAATAAGTCACCACTTCTTCAACCCTTTTCCTCTGAATATCAGGCACTTGACACCCTTCTGTGGGGTAACCAATGGGAATCAATAAAAATGCTTTTTCATTTGGTGGACGATTCAGAATTTGGCCTAAAAAATCCATTGGAGAGGGTGTATGCGTTAAAGTTGCTATCCCACATTCATGCAATGCTGCCAAAAGCATCCCGCATGCCAGCCCAACAGATTCCTGAACGTAATAGTTTTTGGATTTCCCTTCTCTTGTTGCATCCAGGCTCCAGGACTGCCGAAAAACAACGATCAAAGCCGGCGCAACTTCGAGATGAGGTTTAACATGGTCGGTTCCAAATTGCCGCAATTCGTCCAGCCACTCCTCACTCATGCGTCCATGATAATTTAAATACTCCTCTTTTTCAGCCGCCTCGCGAATCGCAGACTTAATCGCCGAATCCGTCACGACGCAAAAGTGCCAAGGTTGCTTATTCGCCCCGGAAGGAGCTGTCGACGCAGCGCGAATGCATTCTTCAACAACATCCATCGGAAGAGGATCGCTCGAAAAATGACGAACCGTCCGGCGCGATTGCAGGCGATTATACACCTCACTGGCGCGTGCGCGCATCTCCTCCGGGTCCAGGCGAAGAAATTCCAAAGGCTTCTGGTCGAATGCCTCACTCATCGTTTAAGATTCGTCGCCTTTATGATTGCCATGCATCCGCACTTGGCGCATCAAATCGCTCGCAAAAACGAAATCTTCAAGTTCTTGATTGCCTCCCCGCAACAATTGTTGTCGGTCTCCTTTCCAGCAAATCCTTCCATTGTGAACAAAGTGAATGGTATCACTTGCTTCCATGACACTGTTCATGTCATGGGAAACCACAACGGTTGTCATTTGGTACTCTACCGTAATGTCCTTGATCAAATTGTCTATGACGATCGCCGTCTGGGGGTCCAAGCCGGAATTCGGCTCATCACAGAATAAATATTTCGGATTCATGGCGATAGCGCGAGCAATACCAACACGCTTTTGCATCCCACCACTGCATTCTGAAGGAAATCGACTCCCCGCGTCTTCCAATTCCACCCGTTCCAAGCACGCTGAAGCCCGCTTCTCTATTTCCGCTTTGGAAAGCTTCGAAAACATCTGAAGTGGGAATTGAACATTGTCTTTTACAGACATGCTGTCGAACAAAGCGGACCCTTGAAATAGCATCCCTATTTCTTGACGAATCATCCCCCGTTCCCTTTTTTTCATGGCCGTAAAATCCCTCCCATCATAGCTCACAAATCCCTGATCTGGTTCAATCAAACCGACCGTGCATTTGGTCATCACACTCTTTCCGCTCCCGCTTCTGCCAATGACAAAGTTGACTTTTCCACGCTCGAATACCGCGCTGACGTCCTGGAGCACATTGTGATCACCAAACGATTTATGGATGTTGTGCAACTGGATCATGTCAATTCAATAGCATTTGAGTCAACAGCAAATTGGAAATCATGATGATTACAACGGACCAAACAACAGCCTTCGTGCTGGATCTTCCGACCTCCAGCGCACCCCCACGAGCGTAAAATCCATGGTATGCCGAAACACTGGTCAAAATGAAGCCGAAAATGGTCGTTTTGATCAGGGCATAAGCCACATCAAAAACGCGAAAATCCACCTGCATGCCGTATTCAAAATCCGCCAAAGGACTTACGCCTGTTGCAACCCCGATCCAAGCCCCAGCACCCACACCAAGGACCATACTGAGCACCACGAGAAACGGGACAATGAATACACCAGCTAAAATCTTCGGCAAAATCAAATAGCCCGCACTGTTGACCCCCATAATGTCCAACGCATCAATCTGCTCTGTGACCCGCATGGTCCCAATCTGCGATGCAATATTGGAGCCCACTTTGCCTGCGAGGATAACGGGAATCAAGGTTGGCGAAAACTCCAAGATCATGGTTTGTCTGACCGTAAACCCGATCGTGTAAACAGGAATCCATCCGCCAATCTGATGCGCTGTTTGTAAGCAGATAACCGCTCCCATAAAAATGCTGAGCAGCACCACAATTCCGATAGATTGCAATCCTATGGATTCCAACTCATTCGTCAGCAATTGACGAAATATGCCCCATTTTTCAGGACGTCGAAAACTCCTCGAAAGCAACTGAACATATCGACCAATATGGAACATCCATCGCATGTGGCTAAGTTAGGGTTCAAGCCCTTTCCGCTGGAATCCAACTGGTTCGTATTTTTGGCCTTGCATGCAAAAGAAATTATCATACGTCTTGTTGGTTCTATGGCTCGGGTGCTTGTTCTCAAGTTGCCACAGTCAACGCAGCTATCGCAATTGCAATTGCCCACAGTGGGCAGATGAATCAACCATTGAGCATAGCAACCAGGCACATCCTTGAGCATGAAATCTTCAACTTTCGCCGTTATCATGGCGGGCGGAATCGGTAGTCGGTTCTGGCCCATGAGTAAAGAAACTCGGCCCAAACAGTTTTTGGACATTTTGGGAACGGGAAAATCGCTCATCCAAATGACCTTTGACCGACTCAATCGGCTAGTCCCTACCGAAAACATTCTGGTTGTCACACAAGAACGCTACCGCGATTTGGTCAACGAGCACTTACCGGAACTTCCCAGAGAAAACACGCTGTGCGAGCCTTTCATGCGGAATACTGCACCCTGCATCGCTTATGCAAATCATTGGATCGCCAAAAAAGCGCAAGACCAGCTCGAGAATGTAGCCGTCATCGTCGCGCCGTCAGATCATCTCATATTGAAGGAGGACGAGTTCTTAAACATTGCTGAAATCGGGTTGAACCACACCCGGGAAACAAACCAATTGGTAACTTTGGGAATCCACCCATCCAGACCGGATACAGGGTACGGCTACATCCAATTCGAAGACCTTCCCAACGCCTCAGATTCTCGAATTCGAATGGTCAAAACCTTCACAGAAAAACCTCATCTCGAATTGGCTGAACAGTTTATCGCCTCTGGAGATTTTTACTGGAATTCCGGAATATTCATTTGGAGTTTAAGCAACATTACCGCTGCTTTTGAAACACATCTTCCCGAAATGCAAACCCTCTTTCAAGAGCATGCCAATGACTTTGGTACTCCCGCGGAGGTCGACACCATTCGAGAAATTTATGGCGACTGTGAAAACATTTCGATCGACTACGGAATCATGGAAAAAGCACCCAATGTCGCTGTCGTCCTTTCGGATTTTGGTTGGAGTGACTTAGGGACGTGGGGGTCGCTTCATGAAAAATTACCGTGCGATGACGACGGCAATGGTGTGACGGGAGCCAGATTAATGGCCTACGACGCGGAAGGAAATGTCATTGCATCCAGCAGTTCAAATGACGCTAAGAAGCTCATTGCAATTCGTGGCTTGCACGATTTCATTGTGGTAGACACGGATGATGCGCTATTGATTTGTCCTAAATCCGAAGAACAGTGGATCAAATCGTTGGTCACTCAATTAAAAGCTCAAAAAGGGAAATAGTCAACGCGATCGACCGGTCATATCCGCAGGAACGACCCACTCATCATATTCCGCTTCTGTCACGTAGCCTGTTGCCAGTGCAGCTTCCTTCAATGTCGTTCCTTCTTGATGCGCTTTGTTCGCAATTTCTGCCGCCTTGTAGTAGCCAATTTTCGTGTTCAAAGCGGTCACCAGCATGAGGCTGTTTTGAACCAATTCATCAATTCGCTTGTGATTGGGTTCGATGCCTTCAGCACAGTGTTCGCTGAATGAAGCACACGCATCCCCAATGAGTTGTGCACTCTCAAGTATGTTCTTCGCCATCATCGGTTTGAACACGTTGAGTTCGTAATGCCCTTGCGCTCCTCCAACTGAAATTGCCACATCATTTCCCATTACTTGGGCGCAAACCATCGTCAGTGCTTCGCATTGAGTCGGATTTACCTTGCCTGGCATGATGCTCGAACCGGGCTCATTGGCCGGAATGATAAGCTCACCAATTCCCGACCGGGGTCCTGAAGCCATTAATCGAATGTCGTTGGCAATTTTGTTCAACGACACGGCTAACTGCCGCAAGGCGCCATGGGCCTCAACAATGGCATCGTGCGCAGCCAAAGCCTCAAATTTATTTTGGGCAGTCACAAATGGGTGTCCGGTCAATGCGGCAATGTGCTCTGCAACCCGTTCGGCATAACCCTCAGGGGTGTTGATTCCAGTCCCTACTGCCGTTCCACCCAATGCCAATTCAGAAAGATGATTTAATGCGTGATTTAAAGACCTCAAGCCATAATCCAACTGAGCAACGTACCCTCCAAATTCTTGTCCTAAAGTAAGTGGGGTTGCATCCATCAAATGAGTCCGTCCAATCTTGACAACCTCGGCAAACTCAATGGACTTAACGTCCAGAGTATTGCGAAGACGACGGACACCCGGAATGGTCACCTCCACAATTTTGGAATAGGCGGCAATGTGCATCGCCGTTGGAAAGGTATCATTTGACGACTGAGATTTGTTGACGTCATCATTTGGGTGAATGAAGCGGGTTCCTTCTCCCAATACCCCCCCCTGCATGACATGAGCGCGGTTCGCAATGACTTCGTTTACATTCATGTTCGATTGGGTTCCTGAACCTGTTTGCCAGGTGACCAAGGGAAATTGGTCCGCCCATTGTCCTTCGATGATTTCCTCACACACGCGGGCAATCAATTCATTTTTTTCCGCATCCAGTGCTCCCAAATCGGCATTGGTCTGCGCCGCTGCCTTTTTGAGATAAGCAAACGCCTGAATGATCTCCCACGGCATGGACGCCTTGGGGCCAATTTTGAAGTTGTTCCGAGACCGTTCAGTTTGTGGCCCCCATAATGCCTCTGCGGGAACCTCTACTTGGCCGATGGTGTCTTTTTCGATTCGAAATGCACTCATGATATTGATATTATGCTTCCTGTGTCTCCTTGGCACCCGATCCTGCTTGCATCAAAAATGCCTTTAAAAAACCGTCAATTTCACCATTCATCACTGCATCCACATTGGATGTTTCATGATTGGTCCGGACGTCTTTTACCATTTTGTACGGTTGCATGACATAGGAACGAATTTGGGACCCCCATTCAATTTTTTTCTTTCCCGCCTCAATTTCTGCTCTTGCTTCATTTCGCTTAGCCAGTTCCATTTCGAACAACTGCGACTTCAGCAATTGCATGGCTTTTTCCTTGTTGCCTAACTGGCTCCGTGTTTCGGTGTTGTCAATAACAATTCCAGTAGGGGCATGTCGCAATCTCACTCCTGTTTCCACCTTGTTCACGTTTTGACCACCGGCACCCCCTGAACGAAAGGTTTCCCAGGTAATATCCGAGGGGTTGACTTCAATTTCGATTGAATCATCGACGAGTGGGTAAACATAAACCGACACAAACGACGTATGACGCCGCGCTTGGCTATCAAAAGGACTGATTCGAACCAAACGATGGACCCCGTTCTCTCCTTTTAGCATCCCAAAAGCAAACTCTCCCTCGAATTCCAATGTAACCTGCTTGATTCCTGCTACATCTCCTTCTTGAAGATCCAACTCTTTTACCTTGTAACCTGCGCGTTCGCCATACATGCGATACATGCGCATTAACATTGAAGCCCAGTCACAGCTTTCTGTTCCTCCTGCGCCCGAGGTGATCTGCATGATTGCGTTGAGGTTGTCCTCCTCAGCGCTCAGCATGTTCTTGAATTCTAATTCTTCTACCGAAGAGGCTGCTTGTTTAAACGCATCTTCCGCTTCTGCCATTTCCGCCTCTCCCGCCTTCATGAATTCAAACAAGACCTGGGCATCGTCTAGCGCAGATAAGCACGATTCAAAACTTTGAGTCCATGACTTCAGCGTCCTCAAACGCTTCATTACCCGCTCGGCTTCCTTTGAGTCATTCCAAAACTCTGGATCCTGAGTTCGCTTCTCCTCTTCCGCGATTTCGATACGTTTAGCATCGATGGCGAGATATCCTTTCAAGTCATCGACTCGCTTTCGCAGAGAATTCAGTTGATCTATCGTTAACATGCCTTGCAAATTTAGTTCAGCGCAGGCGCGCTTCATCGATGGACTTCAATATGTCATCCACACGAAATCCCCGAGACAACAAGAACCGAATGACACGTTCCCTGTTCTCAAGCAATTCTGCCTCCTTTTTTTGTACCAATTCGCACAATATTGTATCAAATAGATCTCCTGAAGCTTCGTTGATCGCTTGGTTGGATTCAGTAGAAGTGAATCCTTTGGTTCTGAGGCCAGCGGCAATCTTCAACGGACCCCATCGCTTGTATTCGGCATGCGTTCGAACATAAGATTCTAAAAATCGCGCATTGGACAAAAAGCCTTCTCGTTCGAGTGCTTCAAGGGTCTTTTTTTGATCGCTCTCAGAAACATTCGCCTGCTGCAACTTTCTGCGCACTTCAAACGTACACCGCTCCTGTTTACTGCACCATCGGCGCATCTTTTCAATCAATTCATCCTTCATCAAGGGCGAAATTGGTCCAAAATGCCGTCAAAACAAGGGTTTACACGATATTTGCAGTCCAAATTTTAAAAATCGTTGACCGATGAGGTCTGAGATCTTAAACCGCATCCAATCATTGCTCGCTCAACACGAACTCGAAAACATTCGAATCGAAATGAGAGAAGCCATCGAACAATTCCGAGCATTGACCAAAGAAGAAGTGCGCATTCAGCGTGAAGCTTGGGCTCAGTCAGATAAAGATCCTGATGCCGTGTTTGAGTATGTGTCAACGGTAGAGGAAGCCCAGTTCGAGGAGGCCGTGTCAGCGTTTAAAGAGCGAGAAAAAGAGTGGCGCAAGCAAGTGGCTGAGGAGCAGCGGGCCAACCTGAAGCAGAAAGAATCCATGCTGGAACGCCTGCGGCACACCATTCAAGAAGAGGAAAACATTGGAGCTGCTTTCGCCGTGTTCAATGAAGTCCGAGAAGCTTGGAATGAAGTGGGCGATGTT
>JAQBTQ010000040.1 GCA_027624855.1 Bacteroidota bacterium | reverse complement strand
GCCTCCGTCAACGTGTTCATTGGAGAACGGGCCTCCGAAATAGGTTCCGTATGTCAAGTCCGCTGCCTCCGGAGCGAGTACCCCCAACCAAAAATCACTTCCATCTGTGCCGATTTGAAAAGCACCCGTGGTCGTTGGCATGCCATTCGTTGTGGACTGGGATGCATAACCGCTATTGGAAGAGTTGGTTTGACCTCCCCACCCACTGATATACATTTCGTCACAATCAGAAACCAAAAACGCCGTCGGACTGATGTCCACACCCGTCATGGGCAACCCCACCCGAGTGATGAAATCCACTGCTTCGAGGTTCTCGGTTAAGCGGGCAACAAAAGTGCTGCCGTTCGGATTGGCATTGTACACATCACCGACCAAGGCCAGATCACTCCCAACGGTTTGTCCGCAGAGGTGCGGACGGTTTTCCGTATCCAATTGAACGAAATACGCTTGATCGTAATCGTCCGTCCCGAAGTAAGTAGCGGTGGAAAGAAATGGTACTCCGTTATAATCAATTGAAAAGACATATCCATCCACATCGCCCGCCCAATCCGGCTGGTATGCACCCGGTGTCGTAGGTAAATCATCACTCTTGGTTCCACCTGTCACATACGCCAATGATTGTTCCGTCGAGAATTGAACAGCAAAGGCAGCATCATCTGCATTCCCTCCGAAATAAGTGGAAAATTCCAATGCTGTAAGGTCATTATTAAGTCGAAACACCACTGCATCACTCGGACCACTTAGCCCAGGATCGAGTGCATCAACCATGGGAAAATCATCGCTTAATGTACTGGTCGCAACCCAAACCGCGCCCGCAGGATCAATCGCGATTTCACCTCTGCAAACATCTCCATAATTGTAATTGAGTTTTTCCCCGAGATTAAGCCCATCGTTCCCAGAGCCCCCCACAAACGTGGATGCGAGCAGTGACCCATCCGCTCCGTCAATTTTTGAAATGATGATGTCACAACCATTGTCATAGGCCCCGTAAAAATGATTGGCTCCTAAATCGATGAATGGCCCGCCGATGAAATCGGGTTGGTAAGCGTCGCTCGATACTGGGAAATCACTCGAACTCGTGGTCCCCATGATGTAAATGTCACCTGCTGCATCCGTCACTAGGCTATGAGGATATTCCCTAAGGCTTCCCCCGAGATACGTGCTGTATTCCAATGTCGACCCGTCTGGCGAGAACACGGAAATGCCAAAGTCAAAATCACCCCCGCTAAAAACAGTGCTTATCGCTCCCGCTGTCGTCGGGTAACCCGCACCGCGAACACCTGACCCGCCAATGAGTCGTCCATCATCATCATACGCTGCCGTAAAGCCCCAACTATCGGCCGATGAACCGATGAACGAAGCAAATTCTATCTCCGGGTCAATGATCAGCGTGCGCGTGGAATCGTAATTGCCCAATTCAAATTGAACACGCAGGGTGCCGTCTTGCAGCGTTTGAGCCGAATACTGGCATGCTACCTCTTCCAGTTTGCTCCCGTTTAATTGGTAGGCGAAAGGTTTATCCTCAATGATGTGCCCCCAAGCGCCCGTGAGGTCATCTGCTTCTCCCAATTCTGGCCCCACGAGATGCACCAAGGTCCCGTCATCCTTTAATCGAGAATCCAAGCCTCGATACACCAATGAAATCATCGAAGGGTCAGCACCAGCCGCAACGTGCCAGTCGCATTTGATGTGGGCCCCGTCACCGCGTTGTCCATCCATGACCGCATCAATGCCGGGCCAAACGCCAGCTGCTCGATACTTGGCCATGGGTTCGATGTTGGCCGCCCAACCACGTGGATCATCGCCGGTATAGTAGGACACCTTGTGATCGACCGGTTTTCCCATTTGAACAAATTCTGTACCGCTCGAACTGCCTTCCCAGTACACCTCCATCACGTATGTCGTCAACGGTGTTGTTGGGGTTTCATGCTGAGCGATGGCCTCGTAACCGCTTCCCAACATGGCAACCTTCCAGCCATGGCTCGTCTGCCAAAAATCGCCCCCATAGATTCGAGCATGTGATCTCACCTCCGTGGGCCATTGTCCTTGATTGGGAATGAAGAAAACCCCTTCCGGAGAAGTGGCGTGCTGAACAATTCTTTTGGATTCCGCTGATTCCCCAAAAAGGACGAAAGGCACACATACCATGCATGCCACGAGAAATCGTTGGTAATTCCGGAGGCTCATTCCAAACAAATAACGGAAAAAACTCCCTGTGGGTTGCCTGAAATTGGAAGGAATCAAGTCAATTGCTCGGTAAGCAATCGCATCTCGATCACCGGAGACATGCGCTCGTGCAAAATCCGGTAAACTGAATCCGCAATGGGCATTTCCACCTCAAACTTTTGGTTTAAGTGGAAAATCCCCGTTGAACCGTTGAAGCCCTCTGCGACCATGTTCATCTCCATGATGGCGCCTTTGACGCTGTATCCTTTTCCTATCATCAATCCAAGCGTCCGATTGCGGCTGTGAGGACTGTATGCTGTCACCAACAAATCTCCGAGGTATGCACTTTCCTTTACATCACGATCGTGTTTGTGGACCGCCGCCAAGAACCGCTTCATTTCCTGAGAGGCATTGGAAATTAATACGCTCAGAAAATTGTCCCCGTATCCCAATCCAGTGGCTATACCAGCACCTATGGCATAGATGTTTTTGAGTACAGCTGCCAGTTCTGCTCCGAAGACATCCTCTGAGGTTTGGACTCGGATGTACCGCGTAGACATCGCTTCAGCCACGAGTTGGGCGATGTCCAAATTGGGACATGCGATGGTCAAATAACTCAACTTCTCGCGCGCCACCTCTTCTGCGTGACAAGGTCCTGCAATCAATCCAATGCGATCGTAGGGAACATCGAATTCTTTGTGCAAATAACGTGCTGGAATGCTGTGGTATTCAACCACCATTCCCTTGATAGCATTGATGAGGATTTTTTCATTGACACGTTGTGGCTTTTGCTCTTGAATGGTCGCGTCCAAGTAGCCCGAGGGAATAGCAAAAATCAAAATATCACAAGCATCGATTACCTCTTGCATGTTTGTTGAAACATGAATGGTGGCTGGGTCGAATGCAATGCTTTGAATG
>JAQBTQ010000027.1 GCA_027624855.1 Bacteroidota bacterium | reverse complement strand
GGATTTCATCGTTTGCAATACCGATGCGCAAGCCCTTGAGGCAAGTCCCGTTCCGTTGAAAATTCAATTGGGCGCTACGCTGACGGGAGGGCAAGGCGCGGGTTCTTTACCAGATGTTGGACGTAACGCGGCCATTGAGACTTTGGATGAAATCAAGGAATACATTGGAGCCGAAACCAGCATGGTCTTCATTACCGCAGGGATGGGCGGTGGAACTGGAACTGGAGCCGCACCGGTCATTGCGAAAGCGGCTCGTGAAATGGACATCTTGACGGTCGGAATCGTGACCATTCCTTTTCAATTCGAAGGAAAAAGAAGGAGCGCTCAAGCTGCGGAAGGGCTCGAAAAAATGCGCGAATCGGTTGATACCCTTTTGATTATTCGAAATGACAAACTCCGTGAGCTTTATGGAAACCTAACCATTCGAGCGGCATTTAACAATGCAGACGAAATTCTTTGCACCGCTGCAAAGGGAATTGCAGAAGTCATCACGTTGACTGGGGAAATCAACGTGGACATGAATGATGTAAACACCGTAATGCGCGACTCAGGAAGGGCCATCATGGGATCGGGTAAAGCCAGTGGAGAAGGAAGAGCGTTAATTGCTGTCCAAGAAGCTTTGGAATCGCCATTGCTCAATGACTGTGACATTACAGGCGCCAATTTCGTTCTCCTCAACATCACGTTTGGAACCGAGGAAATCTTGATGGATGAAATCATGGAAATCACAGATTTTATTCAAGATGCCGCTGGACAAACGGCAGAAGTCATTTGGGGCTATGGCACGGACGAATCCCTTGAAGAAGACCTTTGCGTAACAGTCATTGCAACAGGTTTTCAAGGTCAGATTCAATGGGACGCACCCAAACCAGAAGCTCCCATCAAAATTGCTCTTGATGACAAGCCAAGGGAAATTACAGCTCCGATCAAACCAACCACCCAACCTACCTCAGTTGCTCCTGCATCCTCTTCAGCCGAAGAAACAGATATGTTCTTGATGACGGATGAAACGAATGAGGCGTCAACGAGCTCCGCAGAAAAGGAGTTCCTCTCAAGCGGTGGACTTTTTGATTTGATTCAACCTGAAGCAACAGAAAATCAAGACTCAGAGGCCAACCAACTGGATGAGCCTGAAATTCATGCACAAGAAGAAGAAGAACCGGAAATTCGCTTTTTCACTTTATCGTCAGACCCCCTCCCTTCAACAGCGAATGAACCCGACTTAAGTCACATCAAATACACCGATCAACCATCTGGCCAGGATAATCCTCCCCCGGCAGAAGAGCCCTTGACGAGGACACCCGACCTCGTAAATGAACCAACTTCCCGAGAGGTCATTCGGCCTGTTAATCGATTAGGAGACAATGACCTTCAATCGCGAAATGCACGGCTTACTCAATTTACCCGTAAACTCAAAACTCCGGGAGGTTTGGCAGATTTGGAGGCAGAACCCGCATACAAAAGACGCCAAATAACGCTTGATGATGTCGATCATTCATCCATCTCTCAAGTCAGCAAGTTCACACTGGAAGAGGAAACAGACGAAGACGGTGAACGCACCATCAAGCTGAACAGCAACAATCCCTTTTTGCACGGTAACGTCGATTGAATCGTATGAGCATGTACACCACCATATCGGATGGCATCAAGGATGCGATGCGAAGCAAAGACCGTGAGCGACTCGCAGCATTGCGCGACATCAAGAGCAAACTCATGTTGGAAGCGACCAAAACCGGTGCAGATGGCGATGACATTCCTGATGCAACCGTGATGGCCATTCTGAATAAGCTTTATAAGCAAAGGACAGAAACCGCTGCGTTGTATGCGGAGCAAGGAAGAGGTGATTTGGAGGCAGAGGAAAACGCGCAAGCCGCAGTGATAGCCGAATTCCTTCCAAAACAATTAACTGAATCAGAAATTGAGTCCGAAGTTCAAGCGATCATAGCCGAGACCGGCGCTTCAAGCATGGCCGACATGGGCAAAGTCATGGGCATGGCCTCCAGCAGGATGGCCGGGAAAGCCGATGGGAAGTTGATCGCCAGTTTTGTAAAAACGGCCCTATCGAACAGTTAAGGGAAAAGATTGTTAAAGCACTGAAATCCATTCTTATTGAATTGGACTTTCAAACTACTTTCGCCGTCCTTAAACTAGTTTAAATGAAAACCATTTTGAATTTTGCTGCAATTGCAGCGTTGAGCTTTTTTGCTTCTTGCGGAGGAGCTGATTCCACAGAAGGTGCAACGGATGTTGCCTCAACCGAAGATGCCAACAAGAAAACCGAAGCGGTTTCTTTGGTTGATGGCGAGTATGCCATCGATCCCGCTCAGAGTACTTGCAATTGGAAAGGAACCAAGATTACGGGTGATACACACGTTGGAACCTTGAACATGCACAAAGGATCTGTAACGGTAATCGATCAAGCCATCTCCAGGGGTCTCGCTGCTGTCGATATGAACTCAATGGTCTGCACAGATGAAGGAATGGATGAAGAAGCAAAAGGCAACCTCATCGGCCACCTGAAATCAGACGATTTCTTTGGTGTGGAGCAATTTCCTTATGCTCGTTTGGAAGTAGAAGGAATGAAATCTAAGGAGGGAACGACCTATGTGAATGGAAAGATCTTCGTTCGAGAAATTGGTCAACCCATCAATTTTCCAGTCACCATTACCCAAGAAGATAACCTATTGATCATCGATGCCAAGGTGACCTTCGACCGCTCAAAGCACGATGTCAAGTTCCGATCTGGGGCATTTCCTGATTTGTTCCCAGATTTAGGAGATAAACTCATCAATGACGACATCGAATTGGACGTACACCTCGTTGCGACTCGATAAAAAACAGATTTAAAAATCAAGAAAGCCCGGCATACAGCTGGGCTTTTTTATGGGATACCGAACCCTATTCTTAACTTCACCGTCCCACTGATCAAGATGCGCTGGACGAATTACTTCATTCACCCCGGAGACAATCGCTATTATGTCTTTGCGTTTAAGGAAGCATTGCATGCGGATGAATTCGAACAAATGCTTGGTGATCAGTCCATCGGTTATGAACGCCATATGGAAGACAGTGAATGGTTGTTCGGCGTTCATCGCGACCATTTTCAAAAAGCATTGCATTGCAACCATTTGGTTCATGCCAATCATCGAAACAAATTCATCCCAGTCAAAGGATTGAGGTACGGATTACTGATTGGAACAGCCGCCATGATTGCCTTGGCCATCGCCGGTGCCATTCTCAATCAATGCAACGCTCAAACCAATGTTCCCAAATGGGAACTAGGGATGAGCACGGTTGGGGTCATTCCATTAGAAATGGTTGGTTATGAACCCATCGAAGCGAGTGCAGAAGGTTTGACCCTTCGTTGGGAGCCCCAATTTGGAAGTGGATTTGGTATGCGAATGCACCGAAATTTTGAAAGCAGTTGGAGCTTGGAAACGGGGCTGGAGACCTTGCGCATGAAATCCAATTGGGGATTGACCTTCCAGCCAGAAAATGAGTCACATACCTTATCCGATACGCTGACACTTCGTGCAGGACGCTATCGCCTTCCCATCATGGCGCAAACTTCGGTGCCTGTCAATTTGCGATGGAAGCTCCTCGCGGGTGGTGGTCTCAGTGTCGACTTCTTGATCAGTGATGTTTTCACGACCGGTTATCAGCAAGAAGACATTTTTTACAATGAATACCAGGTTGAGGAGAATCGTCAACGGCGCTGGACGGTTCCACTACGTGCAGAATTGGGAGGAATGTATCGCCCTGCCGCGAAAGAAAAAGTGGGTTTTTACTTGGGCTGCATCTGGTGGAGGGAATGGTCAACCAACCGCTGGGGCGAAGCGCAATGGGAACGCATGCTAGAAAAAGCGAACGTTCTGCTCTTCATGCCGCAATCAGGTTTCGCCATAGAAGTGCGTGCTATTCTGCCGTAGTGGTCCACTCCGTGACGTATTCCAAGGGCTTTCGGTGGCTTTTGGGCCAAGCACCTTCTTCTGGATAACCCATATAGAAAAAACCGAGCACCTCGCCATTCTCAGGTAAACCAACAAAGGACTTCACAGCTGACAACTGCATGAATTTCGGCGTTGACCAGAAACCCCCAATACCATGCGCTGTGCATGTCAAGTACATATTTTGTGCCGCTGCTGCTACAGCCATTCGTTCATCTTCTATGCGAATTCTTCCATTTTCGTCAGGCACCAAACCCAGCACCACAAGCGCTGTAACATGTTCTCCGCGTCGCACCAATTTATCGAACTTTTGTTGCGAGAATGATTCCCCCGCAGCCATTCGATACCACTCAGAAAGTTTGGGCCCAATTTGCTTCATTCCATCGCCAACAAACGCTTTGAATCGCCACGGTTGGGTCATGCCGTGGGTTGGCGCCCAAGTAGCATTCACCAAAACCTGCTCCACAATTTCTTGATGGACTTTACGCGATGAGTAGTTCTCAGGACTGATGCTCCGCCGATCACGAATCAACGCCGTGGTATCTGATAAATTATGCCGCATAGATGATGAATTTCACTTCCACGAATTTACGTTGCTGAGTGCGTAGTCACTAGCGTTTCAATGCGCAGATTCCCCTATTTTCGAGCCATGCAATTCCTTCACCCCTTCCTAAGGACAATTTGGGTTCTGATTGCCATGGGCACTCCCCTTTTCCACTTTGCGCAATCTGCACTCACTGAAGACAGCTTACTGATTCGGCGGATTTATGACGAAGCTTTGGCCCGCGGTGAATCCTACGAGAATTTGAGGACGTTGACCAAAGACATTGGTCATCGCCTCAGTGGCTCTCAAAGTGCCTTTGAAGCCATGGAGTGGGGACAAACGGTGTTAAAGGATTACGGCGCCGATTCCGTATGGGTGATGCCTGTGACTGTCCCGAGCTGGACCCGAGGAGATGTTGCTCATTCGAACGCTTATGGTAAAAATGGCGTGAATACGCTTCGCGTTACAGCACTGGGCGGTTCGGTCGGAACACCGAATAATGAAACAATTCGCGGCCGAGTCATTGAAGTCAAGGACCTGGATGAATTGGAAGAATTGCCAAAGGATGAAGTCGAAGGTCGTATCGTTCTTTTCAACCGGCCCATGGACCCGATTCTCATCAATACCGGAGCCGCCTATGGAGGTGCCATTGACCAGCGCGGCAATGGGGCGAGTGCCGCCGCCAAAGCCGGAGCCATCGGTGCTTTGATTCGATCATTGACGCACGCCCTAGACACACTCCCTCATACTGGAGCCCTTCGATACCAGGAAGGAGTTCATCGCATTCCAGCCGCTGCAATTTCTACGGTTGATGCCACTTGGCTAAGTCGCCAACTCCAGGAGGATCCGGACATGGAGGTCAGCCTTCAAATGAATTGCCAGGCTTTTCCCGATGTGGAGCAAGGAAATGTGATTGGAGAATGGATTGGAACCGAATTCCCCAATGAAATCATCACACTCGGTGGGCACCTTGATTCATGGGACATTGGTGAGGGTGCACATGACGATGGTGCCGGCATTGTCCATACGATTGAAGTCTTGCGCATCCTCAAAGCCATCGGATACGAGCCAAAACGAACGATTCGCTTTGTTCTGTTCATCAACGAAGAAAACGGGAACCGAGGAGGTAAAGAATACGCTCGCATCGCAGAATATGACCACGCTCATTCAGATCGACGTTATGTCGCCGGACTGGAATCAGACGCCGGGGGGTTCGTGCCTCGAGGATTTAGAATTGACGGTTCGGATGAAGCGACAGAACTGGTCCAATCGTGGGGATCCCTGTTTGATCCATACAACGTGCACCAATTTCGCAGAGGTGGCGCCGGCGTTGACATTTCACCCATGAAATCTTTAAATCCCAAGCCGGTTTTGGTCGGACTCAGTCCAGATGGTCAACGCTATTTTGATTTTCATCACAGTGCGCAAGACGTTTTTGAAAATGTGCATAAGCGAGAACTGGAACTGGGCGCGGCCACTTTTGCTGCAGCGGTCGTCTTATTGGATCAACACCTGCCTAGTTTGGACAAGGTTGATTGAACGCCACAAGGAAGTACAGTAAATCTGCAATGGTAATGTAACCACTGCCATCGAAGTCAAACTGACAATCATCTGAAGTGACACACATTTCGAGTGATGCACTCCAGACCGAACCTGGACCACAAGAGGAAGGCCCATCGTAACAATCAAAATCACAAGAGCCGTCGTCGATTTCAGCTTGAGGGTTGTAATTGCAAGCCTCTGGATAGATGCATCCTTGGCATATTCCTCCTGACGAACAAGGATCAATTTGCCACAGCTGTGTTGATTCTCCGTCTTCTGATAAAATCCAGTGTTGATCGATGACCACATCAGTAAATGTGGAAATGAGACCCGTAGGCCATGTCACTTGGATTGAATCAATTGCCGTTGCATCTCCTAATCCAAAGGCTTCCCAACGGCTGTTTTGGCCAAGATAATTCTCACCTGCAAAGGTCATGCGAGATTGGGCATGATCACCGGCCCAGATCCGAATCTTCGATCCCACAGCATCGCGATTGCTATCGGTACCTTCAAGCCAAATCTTAATCCAATGATTGGTGTTCGGCGTTCCACGAAGTATCTGTGCATATTCTCCTACACGATGCGAAACCAAGTCGGGAAAACCATCCCGATTATAATCCCCTGCAGCCGTCGCAAATGAGATGACCGAAGTCGTTTGAAATTGAGCTTCTTGGGATTCGGTAAACTGACCGCCTTCATTATAGAACAAAGCGTCGGGCTCATTATTGTACACATCCAAGACCATAGGATAATTCGTGAAAACACTGAATCCGTTGGCAACATGCAAATCCTCCCAACCATTGTTATCTACATCCAACCAATTGGCAGCCCAACAAATGGCATCGACTTGTAGATCATTCATGGGGACATCCCCGGAAGCATCATCAATTCCAAAAATTCCATCCTCATTGATTAACAGCCAATTCATGTCTTCAGTAAACGCAGTGAGATAAACATCTGAATCAAAATCGCAATCATAATCCGCCACACTCGTGGACATGCAATTGATCATGATGTCCAATCCCGTTTCGGCCCCACGTTCTATGAACGGCATCAATGATCCAGTTCCTTGTTGCTCGAAATAATAATTCTCATAAATCGTTCGATCTCGAATCACATGCAGATCCAACAAACCGTCATCATTAAAATCCACCCATTGCGATTGGAAAGATTGGACTCCAATGGCGTCTAATCCCTGCTCTGAGGTCGTTTCAGAAAATGTGCCATCTCCATTGTTCTTGTACAGTTCATTGAATGGATATTCGTCTTGGGATGCGGTGTAGTTGCAAATGAAAAGATCCAACAAACCATCCTTGTTGTAATCACCAAAGCTGGCGCCATAGCTTTTTCTAGCTGATTGATTGATGCCACAAGTGGCGCTGACATCTTCAAATCCCTGCACTCCATTATTGATGAATAATTTGTTCGCGGCCAATCGGTATGTCACGAATAAATCTTGATCCCCGTCATTGTCGATATCGCCCCACAACATCATTTTCGCTTCATGTGGGTGTTCAGGCAATTCGAGATCGACCTCTATGAACCCCGCTTCATCACCTGTACCTTCAAAAAACTTCAAGTCGCCCTGGTGATCAGCAAAGGACAAATCATCAATGTAATCTCCGTTGAAGTCTACAAAACTCACTCCAGCTCCCAGAAAACCTCCAACATGCTGTGTTTCTAATACAATGGTGTTGCTTACATCGACCAGTTGCGCTGAAGTCGTTTCCAAATGACCGACTGCCCCGCCTAAAACGAGGCACAACATGGCCAGCCGCCTATGTAGCTTTTCAATCATCATTGACAGGCTACAGCGAATGAAGCTAAAAAGAGAAGCAAATCGGTCACATCGGTGACACCATCAAAATTCAAATCCGTCGGACACGAGTTTTCGATGGCAACGCATAGCTGCTGTGAATCATCCCAAATGGTTCCAGGTCCACAAGTCGTCTCATTCAACAAACACGAAAAATCGCAACTGCCATCCTCTTCATTGGCACTTGCATCAAAATTGCACGCTTCGGGATAAGTGCATCCTGGACAAGGCCCCGTTGAACAGGGATCGATCACGGGATTGGTTTCTCCTTCGACGATAAATAAACTCTGGTTGGGTTCAAGGTTGTAAAATGAATCAATGATTCCTGAAGGCCAATGCACTGTAACCGAATCCACCCCAGAAGCCAATCCTAACCCAAAATGTTCCCATCGGCTGTTTTGGCCGAGATAATTCTCACCACAATGGGTCATGTGATAACCAATCAAGCCATTTCGATACACGCGAATTTTAGCTCCTATTCCATCGCGGTTGCTCACTGTTCCTTCCAACATGATTTTCAACCACCGGTTGTTGTTTGGAATCGCTTGCAATACTTGAGCGTATTCTCCGACTTGGTTATTGATTAAATCTGGAAATCCATCTTGATTGAAGTCACCTGTTACAGATGCAAATGACAACACTGCTGCATCAAATTGACCCGTCGTATCCTCTTCAAAGTATCCGCCTTCATTTCGGAAAAAGTTGTCAGGCACATAGGAATATTGTTGCAGTACAGCCGGCCAAGAAGTGTAGGTGCTGAAACCTGTGCACACATGCAGGTCTTCCCATCCATCATTGTCGAAATCGAGCCATGTTGCCGCCCAACTGGTCAGATGGACTTCCACGCTGTCTCCCGATTCGACTTCATAAGGGGAAAAATGTCCCTCCCCATCATTGACAACAAAGTAATTGCCCTCCCACAATCCAGCGGACATGTATAAATCCTGGTCATTGTCATGATCGAAATCGGTCGTTGATGTGCACATGGCATTGATGGAATAGTCCAAATCCATCTCATGGGCATCATTAAAAAATTCCCCATTTGGAGCTTGCTTATAGTACCGATTCTCAAAACAGATGCGATCTCGAATCAAATGCAAATCCAGCAATCCATCTTCATTGAAATCGACCCAATGCCCCTGGAAATTTTGTTGCAGCGGCTCTCCCATTGGGCCATCAAAAGTCACCTCTTCAAAATAACCGTCTCCAAGGTTTCTATAAAGTTCATTGTACGGAGGGTCTTGGCCGCTGACATAATTCGCGATGAACAAATCCAAAAGACCGTCATTGTCGTAATCGCCAAAACAAGCACCATAACTGCGCCGATTGCTCTGATCAAGGCCGCTTTGGGCACTGACATCCGTCATTTGAAGGTCTCCTTCATTGATATAGAGCTTGTTCGCTGCCAATCGATAAGTAATGAATAGGTCTTGGTCGCCATCATTATCAATGTCTGCCCACAGAATGCATTTAGCTTCATGCGGATAAGGTGTCAATTCCAATTCGTATGGAATGAATCCTTCGCCATCACCGACGTAAAACTGCAGATCCCCTAGGTGGTGAGCGATGCTCAAATCATCCAGTCCATCACCGTTAAAATCGGCCATGCTTAGCCCTTCACCCAGATACCCCCCGATGTGCTCCGTCCAAATATCCATCTCATTGCTTACATCGAGGAATGGCTCTTGAGCAACTGACACCGTACAATTTGCCACAGCCATTGCGAACCAGCACGCACACTGCGCTGGAAATGCAGACCAAGAGATTCGATATTTTCGGGCACAAAGCATTGGAAACCAGTAAATGGCTCCAATCTCCTGAGGTTAATTAAAAATACGAAATCAATGCATTGCTTCGGCAACAGCAGGGCTGTTTCATTCACACCCATTCTCGAAACTGCCCAAGAGAAGGAGTAAATCATCCACATGAACATAACCGTCTTGAGTAAAATCTGCCGAACAACTTAATTCACATTGAGCCGTTGCTGCGTTCCAGTGCAATCCTGCTGAGCAAATCGTTGTTTCCATCAGGCACGTAAAATCACAAAATCCATCGTCAACCTCAGCGAGCACATCATAGTTACATGCTCCAACATAGGTGCATCCATAAACTGTCTCAGCAAGTGTTTCTCCTTCGCTCAATAATAATGACTGGTTCGAAACCAAATTGTGGTAGACATCAATCGTACCCGAAGGCCATTCAACCACGACAGAATCAATTAAATCAATTGTGCCCAATCCAAAATGTTCCCAACGGCTATTTTGGGAGAGATAATTTTCACCGCAATATGTCATGCGGTAACCTAAAAGTTCATCGCTGTAGACTTTGATCTTTGAACCAATACCGTCTCTGTTGCTAACGGTTCCCTGCAATTGCAATCTTATCCAATGATTATCATTGGGAACGGCCGTCAAAATTTGGGCGTGTTCACCCACAGCATGATTAACGATATCCGGAAAGCCGTCCAAATTGATGTCCCCTACTGCGGCGCAAAAAGACAAGACATTTTCATCAAAAAAACCCGTTGTGTCCTCTTGAAATATTCCCAAGTCATTCCAAAAATACTGGTCTGGCACGTCCGAATAAAGATCGAAAACCAAAGGATAGAGCGTGTAAGTGCTGAAGCCTGTGCATACATGCAAATCTTCCCACCCGTTGTTATCTGCATCCAACCAGTTAGCACCCCAACTGGTCAAATTCACTTCGAGGTCATCTCCTTGTTCAGGTGCATGCTGAGAAAAGCCCCCTCCATCGTTGATCATGAAATAATTCCCTTCCCACATACCAGCAGACATGTATAAATCCTGATCAAAATCTCGATCAAAGTCAGCTGTTGATGTGCACATGGCATTGATACTCAAATCCAACCCCATATCATGCGCATCTTCGATAAATGTGCCGTCTTCCAGTTGTTTGTAGTATCGATTATCAAAGTCAAGGCGATCTCGGATCAAATGGAGATCCAGCAATCCATCCTCATTGAAGTCCACCCAATGACCCTGAAAGCTGTGCGTCAACGCTTCACCCATTGCGAAATCCATGGTCACATCTTCAAATTGACCGTTACCAAGATTTCGGTACAACTCATTGAACGGTGGGTCTTGCCCATGAGCATAATTTGCTACAAACAAATCCAGAAGACCGTCGTTGTCAAAATCTCCGAAACTAGCGCCATAACTCCTGTATGACATTTGATTGATTCCGCATGACGAGCTTATGTCTTCAAAATCCAACGCCCCTCCATTGCGATACAACTTGTTTGGTGCTAAACGATACGTTATGAACAAATCTTGGTCTCCGTCATTATCAATGTCCGCCCAAATTGGGGCTTTTGCCTCAAAAGGATAATCGGACAAGCCCAACTCAACCTCCTCGAAGCCTGTTCCATTGCCCAAATAGAAGCGCAATTCCCCTGAATGATGTGCCAGCGTTAGGTCATCCAAGCCATCGCCATTAAAATCTGCCAGACTTAACCCCGTTCCCCAATATCCATCTGTATGATCGGAGTAAACATCCATTTCATCACTGACATCAAGAAAAAGTCCTTGTGCTAAAACGTTTGAATGGTTGCCCCCAATGACAAAAGTCAAGATCATGACAATATTCACAACATACCTGAGAACCACAGAGCTTCTCAAGTACAGGTAGGAAAAAGAAATGAATATTGAAGAACACATTGAACACCTTTAAGAAGAAAAGGCTCCAACTCTGCAGTAAATCTAAAATAGCTAAATCCAACAAATACCCAACTTCGAAGGCATCAATTTTCTATGGGCAATAGGTCGCAAATGCCCCTAAAAACGCCAATAAATCGTCAATGTCCACATCATCGTCACCGGTCAAATCCGCCGGACAAGGATCTTCACACAAACCTGAATTCGGATTCCAAATCAATCCCGGTCCGCAAACCATGGCGCCAATAAGACATGAAAAATCACAAGTACCGTCATCCGTATCGGCCGAAGCATCAAAATTACAAGCTCCTTCGTAGGTACATCCATAACATTCCATGAGACAAACCGCGCTGCCCTCTGTCAATTCAATTTGAGCACTCGTAGGGAGATCTATCCACATTTCCTCACTACCCAATGGCCAGGTAACTTTCAAGGAATCAATGGTCGTATGGTTGGACATACCGAAATGTTCCCAACGACTGTTTTGGGCCAAATAGGCCTCACCACAATACGTTTCTCGGTACCAATAATCTGATCCTGCCCAAATCTCAATTTTGGACCCTACCGCATCGGCATTGCTTTCAGTCCCATGCAGCAGTACCCTCAGCCAATGATTTCCGTTGGGGTTGCTTCTCCGAATTTCCGGATTCAAACCCACCTTGTGTGAAGCAAAATCGATGAACCCATCGCCATTGTAATCGCCTGTTGCTGTTGAAAAACCCAAAACACTACCACTCTGAAACAGCTCTCCTGGCATCCCCAACGTGCCATTGGAGTTCAAAAAGAGCTCATCAGGCTCATTATTGTTCTCAGTCAATACTGATGGAAAATCCGTGAAATGAGCAATTCCAGTCGTGACGTGTAATTCCTCCCATCCATCCGAATCAATGTCCAACCATTGTCCAGACCAACATACTTCATTCATCACGACCAACTCATTTGTAATATCTGTGAAGGATCCATAACCATCATTTTCTAGCAAAACATTTCCTTCGAGTCCCCCAGAAACAAACACATCCAAATCTCCATCTCGGTCAAAATCATGCGGACTGGAGGACATGCAATTGATTGCGATATCCAACCCTCTGATTTCCGCTTCCTCTTCAAAACTTGCCTCACCCATCTCTGCTCCCAGATTGTGATAAAATAGATTCGGATAAATAAAGCGATCGCGGATCACGTACAGATCCAACCACCCATCGCGGTCTATGTCCATCCAATTGCCTTGAAAGGACTGTAAATTATCTCCCCCCATACCCATGGCCTCGGTAACATCCTCGAACTCACCATTGCCTAAGTTTCGATACAATTCATTTCCTTGCGGAACGTCAACTGCATAGCCATAATTGGCCACGAATAAATCAAGCAGGCCATCCCGATCAAAATCACCGAACGCAGGTCCGAAGCTTCGCCGATCATCTTGCGCAATTCCGCATGTTTCACTCACATCCAGCATGACCATGTCCCCCTGATTGATCCAAAACTTATTGGGGGCAAGCCGAAATGCAACAAATAAATCCTGATCACCATCGTTGTCGATATCTGCCCACACGATTCCCTTCGACTGCGTTTCAGGTGTGCTCAAGTCCAAGTCCAAAATCGTAAATCCATTCCCTGTTCCTTGGTAAAATTTTAATTCTCCGTTGTGGTGACCAAAACTCAAGTCATCTATCCCATCTCCATTGAAGTCGGCAAAGCTCATACCTGTTCCAAGGTATCCCCCAGTATGGTCTGTTTCCAATCCAGCTACCCCATTATCTATGACCAATTGCGAGACAACGGGCTGACAGAACAGCAATGGTGCCGAGATAAGCAGCAGTCTCCAATTCAATTCAACCGAGTTCATTTCCATTCTCCATAAGATACAAAACAGACGATAAAAAAAGGGCCCGACCGAAGCCGAGCCCTTTCTCAATTAGGCAAATTCTATTATTCGCAGACCGTACCGAATGCACCCAAGAATTGGAGCAAGTCAGCAGTGGTCACAGAACCGTCTTCGTTGATATCCGCTGGACATGGGTTTGACAAGTCAAACTCACAAGAACCATCGTCTACACCAGCGTTCGCATCGAAGTTCGTAGCGTCAGCATATGTACATCCAGAGCAGTCGTCGAAGTTACACTCAGACAACACTGTGATGTTAGCAGCTGGGTCGTAGTTACAAGCGCAAGAGATGTCACAACCTTCGATACAGTTGTTGCCACCAATGCTGATGTACTCAGGACCATACTGCTCACCTCCTGAAACTACACCTCCGAAGACTCCAGAGATAGACCATGAAGGCTCAGAGCTGAATGTATCATCACCCGTTGAGAGGATATAACATCCTGCTTCCATGCAGTAAACCTCCTGCAAGAATGATCCATCACTGTTTGAAGTAGTCATGGTTGTGTAGATGACTTCGTTACCATCCAAATCAGTGATCAAGATGTAACAACCAGTCCAACCGTCACCGAAGCTATCATTCATCGTGATGGTCACGCATGTACCATAGCAGCAAGAACCGTCTTCGATGGTTGCTGTTGGGTCGTAATCACAAGCTTCTGGATCAGTACATCCAGCGCAAGTTTCATACTCACACGTGCCATTTTCAGTTGTTGCTTCTGGATCGTAGTTACAAGCGAACGAATCAGTACATCCACACAGTACATCTGCACCAGCAGAGAATGGATACACTTCAGTCACCAAGCTTCCGCCAGCTCCACCTGAGATGATTTCGTTTCCGTCCCCATCAGCAACCATCCAAGATTGCTCTCCGGACCAGATGAAGGCACCAGTGAACGCGTAAGTGTAACAACCTGGATCCAAGCAAAGAATATCCAAACCGTATTCTGGTCCGTCGTAGTTGTCTTCATCGATGACAAATCCTGCTTCGTCAATGTAGTTAGCAGCAACAGAGTTACCGTCACCATCAAAGATTTCATATCCACCAGGTGAACCAGAGTTGCCGCCAGTCCATCCGTCACCGAATGAGTCATACATGTTCACAAGGATAACCGCACCACCTGGGTTGTTATCACAAGCACAAGAAGTGTACTCACAGATGTCGTTGGTCTCGATGTTGGCATCAGGGTTGTAGTTACAAGCCGTGCTGATTGTACATCCCTCGATTGCCGTTTCACACGTCATCTCAATTTGGTAAGAGCCTTGTCCGTTGAATACGCCATCGTTGTCATAAGAGACATACACGAAGTAGTACAACGAAGGATCAGAAACAAATTCCATGTACGCATCATCTTGATCGAAGAATCCACATCCCTCGAATGAAGCACTGTTATCAGCAATGTTTCCTTCTACGTTAAATACGCAATCATAAACTCCACAAGACATAGAAGGTGAAGAGAATACCTGAACTCGCGTATCGATAACAGATCCACAAGTGTTCAAAGTGTGCAATTCGCCAGTACCAGCGAAAGTCCACCAAACACCTGGTAGCGGATCGAAGACCAATTCCGTAGTTCCATCTTCTTCAGCGACTCCAGCTACTGAACCGTATGATCCAGTGGAGAATCCGAAGTTGGTGACAACCTGGTTACCGTTGTAGTAAACGTTGGCTGTAGCACCATTCCATCCGTCACCGAATGAATCGAATCCTTCGAACAAGAAGTCGCCTTCAGCCATTCCGCACAACCAAGTGCCAGAAGTCGCAGTTCCTTCGAACACGTTTCCTGCAGCATCTGTAATAGCCCAAGAAACTTCACCGTCCCAAGAACCACCGCCTGCAGTCACGTATACAGAGCTTTCGCCTGCAGCACATGGAGCGCAAACAATGTCTGGAGCACCTTCAGCAGATGCATTACCCATTGATCCTTCTTGGTAACCCGCGTTACAAGGCAATTCAAATGCGTTTTCACACAAGTCGTTTTCTGGAACAGCTGTATAAATACAGTTTCCATCGTCTTGGTTCGCATAATCAAGGTAGTTATCTGCTGCAGGGTCAGTACATCCGAGGAAGATACCCGTAGTAGTGAATTCGAATTCACCACAATCCGCTGGAGCAGTTGTACCTACGAAGAAGTAGTAATCGGTGTCAGGTACAAGAGCAATGAACGATTCGATTGAACCAGCACATGTGCCAGTGAACAAGCAACCTACGTATGAACCGATGCTCTCACAGTCTCCTCCTTGGAGGTAGATCGTCAATGACAAGTTTCCAGAAGAAACGTTGGTCAAGTTGAAGTAGAACGTATCATACATCAAACCTGTTACAACATCCGTACTGTTGAAAGTAAACCAAACACCGTAAACCGTTCCACCGTAAGCAGGAATGGTTGCAGGGTTTGAACAGCAAACAGAACCAGTGAATGTTACACCATCCAACTGAGGCGTTGCATCGGCACAGTAGTCATTCGATGGGAACTCTGGACAATCTTCACAATTCACTTCCAACAAGAATTCAGAACCACTTGAGAATGAAGAGTACTTAGAAACATAGATGTAGTAGTTGTTACCAGTCTCTGCCAAGAAAGCAACTTGAGACATCAAACCACAGTTATCATCGTTACCTACGATTGGCTCCAATTCGCCTTCATCGTTATAAACGAATACGTGCATTTTCGTGTCACTTACTGGATCAGCAAATCCTGAAGTCGAAGTAGGTGTATTACAAGTATTTGCAAATACTTGGTAATCGCCATCCGCATTGAATTCATACCATACACCAGGAGTGGTTACTGTTGTTCCGGCGTAAGCACCTGTAACACCTTCTTCGTCAGAAGCATTGCTCAGGTTTCCAGAAACTTCCATTCCACAAGCAACCGCCTCAGCATTCTCAATGGCATTGTTTGGTGGAGGACAAATGCAAGATCCATCATCAATGGTCACAGAGATGTTGTAGTTGAAGCAATATGGATCTGTACATCCTTCGAATCCGCAATCTCCGAGCAATCCGAAGTCGATGTCCCAGCTAGTACCACTGGCTAAACCATCAGCATAAGTTGTTCCGAATTGGTCAGTAACGGTTACAGCGTTTTGTCCGTCGGCGCTTCCACCACCATGTGTGAAGAGGTAGCATCCCAATGGAATACAATGGAAGTCAATACCAACTCCAGCAATGTACGTATCAGCATTATCCCAGTTACCTGAGATTGACGTTGCTCCGTCGAATGAGTCCATGTAATAGTTTGAACCATTCCATCCATCACCACCTGCATCAGTCATCTCAATGATTGCAACGTATGTTCCTGGATCACAGTAGATGCAAGAACCTTCGTTTTCTTGAGTAGCGGTGGGATCATAGTTGGCAGCTGCTTGGTCCATACAACCAATGCACGAATAATCACAAGAACCATCGTCAAAGTTTGCACCTTCCAAGTAGTTACAAGCCAAATCGTCCGTACATCCAGGAACAGCTGGCAAGCAGAATGAAGTTGATTCAGATGAACCGTAATCTCCTCCTGAAGCCAATTCCAATCCATTGCCATCGGTCACAGAGTAGCTTCCCTGGCCATAAGAGCAGCAGATACCGTCACCGAATGAATCGTACATGGTGAACGTGTAGCAGCCTTCGTCAACACACAATTCTGTGCCATTGAAGTTTCCGCTGGCAACGGTGTTACCCATGTCATCCACAAAATCCCATGAAATTTCAGAAGGGAAGTTATCTGGATCAATATCGATGATGATAGCCTCATAAGCACAAGATCCGTCATCTGCAGTCGCAAATTCGTCGTAGTTACAAGCAGTCGCATCAGTGCAACCTAAGTACTCGCAATCTCCTGAATCAGAAGTTGCTGTTGGGTTGAAGTTCGATGCGTTTGAGTCTTGACAACCAGGACCAAAGCAGAAAGTGTCAGACGTTTGCGAAGACCATCCTGATCCACCACCCGAATCGATGGTAACTCCGTTCCAAGAAACGGTCCAAACACCGCTTGATCCCATACCGTCACCAAACGAGTCAGTAACGACAACATAGTAGCATGCGTTATCTACAAGACAAGCATCCTCATAAATGTTGGTGCTGTTGGTGTAGCTACCGTACATAGAAGCTACTTCTTCTCCGGTATCAGCATTGTAAATGTTGTAACCAGTTTCTGAAGACCAGTAGTTGCTGGTGAAAGAGAGCGACACGAGCAATGTGGCGCAAGAGCCATCATCTTCAGTAGCTTCTGCATTGTAATTACAAGCCGTTGGGTCTGTACATCCAGCCACAGTTACTGAACCTAGGCAGAAGTCAGATGTTGAAACCGCTCCATACCATCCAAATGCAGCACCTAAAGTCGTGCCGTCCGCATCGGTGATCATGTAATCTGTTCCGCCGTCGCCGAAATCATCATTCATTGTGAATGTGTAGCAGGCATCATTCGAAACACATACAGAAATGGTTTCACTTGATCCGTCTGCTGCCAGCGCACCAGTGGAATCATAGGCGTCGCCTGAGGCGACAACTGTACCATCATCCATGGAAAGCGTCCATGATGATTCTTCTGGCCAAGAGTCGTAATTAAGCTCAATCGACAACTCGACCCCGTCACACTGGGCAAACGCCGCCGGTGCAGAATAAAGATAAAGTGCAAACATCGCTACGATGCCACAACACTTTTTAAACGTGTTAAACATTTGATTTGGTTTTGGTTAGAATTCTCAGACAATTTGGTAGGCCAAACGTTTCGGACCTGTTTTCAACTTCACCAACCATTCTGTCTTGCAACAGAATAGCGGCTAGATTTTGAGGCTTTTCGAGCTGGAAGAAACTCAGAATCGCCCTAAATGTAGACCATCATTTCCTGAAATCCAATAAATCTTAAAGGAAAATTATCGTTTGGTTTCTGATTTCGTCGGTTAATTCTACCTTCTAACCGTCATCAATGGTGTTTTCAACGAAATATGTAAATCAAACAAAGGCTTAATTCGTATGAAAATGAACAATTTATGTCAATGATGGTTAATGCCACATTTCAGCATGCCAAGTCAATTCAAATCGTTGGACAAGCGTTGGTTCACAGTCCGATTTCGTTTGCACAACGGTGTTTACGACCAAATCGTCATCACTCACCTCGAGGGCCTTACGCATCGCCCAAAAATGAGCCAAGGAAGTTTCAGACCATTGTCGCTCGGTTACTTTATTATATAGAAGACGGTTACGTTGCATCCAATCAAGTGGAAGCGACTGCTTGGAACCACGGAATCCTTGCAGGAAATGACTCAACTTATCAATGGAACAACCTGTTGCCCCAGCAGCAGCCTCATTCAACCCAATCATGAGGCAACGCCCTCCTTCAAGTTTCCAACCTGCCTCGAGCGCTTTGCCATGGGCTGACCAATGAACAAGAAAATCATCGAGTCGATTCGCAAGATCCGCTCGTTCTTCATCCATCAATATGCGATTTGCGCAATGCAGCCATACCCTGGAAGTCCCGGGAAGTTGATCCCATTGCGGCGAAGCAATCAAGTCTCCCTCCATCCATTGTTGAGAAGATTTATTCATGACGTGCAACAAATTCATTCCAAAGCTAACTTTATCGGGCACATTAAACGCATTCATCGCGAAATTGTCTACCGATGGCCGAAACGAATAAGCGCAAAGGGGAATTGATATCAATGAGTCAAATCAGGCCTTACCTGAAATTGCTCCTCAAGAACTGGTGGCTCATTGCAATTTTGGGAGGTGTGGGCTACGCTTCTGCGCGCATCATTACCCATCGGCAACTGGATATCTACGCGGCTACGACGGAAATTTTATTGGACCAAGGCGGGAAGGAGTTGGACTATCAAAAGCGGCTCACAGGCACGACCAACATCCTCAACTATGCCAATACCGAAACGAAAGATCAGCAGCGGATCCTGCAATCGTTCGATTTGGTGGGGCGAGCAGTGGACCGCATGGACCTGGACATCGACTATTACCTCGTTGGACGCCTCAAAACGAGCCACGTCTCCGGTTTCAGCCACCTTTCCATTCAAGCCTCTCCGGACTTATGCAATGCTTCCTACCTCGGACGACCCATTGACTTGTTCATAGAAGACGCGGAACGCTACCGGTTGCGCTATACCCTCGGCAATGGAGAAGTCAAAGAAGTAACCCAGGCATTCGGTGAACCCCTCGAAGGACCCGAGCTCGCCTTGACCATTTGGTTTAGCCGATCGGGCATAGGAAGTGGCGATTTGGAGCAGTTGCGTAAACAACACTTCCAATTCAAAGTTTTCAATCGCAACCAGCGCATCGGCCAGCTTCGTGGGTCTTTGCGTGTAAACAATGTTACAGGAACAAACATCCTCACCGTCTCATCCTCCAGCACCCTGGCTGGTCGTGCCCAAGAATTTCTCAAAATCCTGAGCGAAGAATACATTGATTACACCAAAGAAGCACGCTTAGAATCCAGCCTCAAGACGGAAAAATTCATCAACATCCAATTGGAAGAGCTGGTCACCATCATGGACAGCCTCGAATTGCAGGTGGATAATTTTAAAGAACGCAATGACATCCTTGACCTCACTCGTGAGCAAACGGAATTTTTCAATGCGCTGGTTCAATTGGAATCGCAAGAACGCGAGTTGGAATTTCGCTTGGAGGCATTGAATTCGTTGCGTCGATACCTGTCCGCTGGCATCGAAGACAACGGCCTTCCTCCCACTTCCTATTTGATCGAAGAAGATCCGATGCTCATCGAGCAGGTCAGTTCCCTGTTTCAAATGCGCAATGAAAGGACAAGCGCTTTGCTCGATGTAACCGAGGACAGTTACCAAATTCGAAGGCTCGACAGCGCCATCCAACATACGCGCATCACGATTACCAAATACATTGAGGAAACCCGCAAAATCATTGTCGATCAACAGTCCAATGCACGGACACAAATTCGAAACCTCGAAAACCGATTGAGCGGCATCCCCGCCACCCAGCGCGACATTGTCGTCATGGAACGAAAACTGCAAGTCAACGAGAAGTTGTACGTTTTTCTCCTCGAAGCGAGAGCGCAAAATGTCATTTCTAGAGCAGGCATTGCTCCGCAAGCCTCGATCATCGAAGTCGCGCGTAACAGTGGTATCGTGGGACCCAACAAAAGAGAAACCATAAGGAATTACACGCTTTATGGCATTCTTATCGCCCTGGCCATCGCACTCGCGCGCATGTTGATTTTTGACCGCCTTGAATCAACCCAAGAATTGCGGGAAATCACGCAACTGCCTGTTGTTTCAGGGTTGCCTCATTACCCCGATATCGATAAAAATCCGCTCGCCATTCTCGC
>JAQBTQ010000039.1 GCA_027624855.1 Bacteroidota bacterium | reverse complement strand
ACTCTGAACTTCGGACAACTTCATACGTCCGCTACTTTGTGTATCAAAGGCGAAGTCTGGCGAAGGATTACCAATCAACTCTGTAGCAAGTCCCTCGGCCTTCTCTCGAATTTTAGCCAAATCATTTTTCGACACCCAATCAGCATATCCGTTGACATAAAATCGATTCGCCAACCAAACAAACACTTCATCCTCACCCATGAATTTGGAGGTTTCGTAATGATACGTCGCTGAACTGATGAGCACCTTTCTGATCTGCTCGTTCATGGGCTTTGCAAATAGCTGCTCTAAATGATAAGTGATAGTATCTGGATTATGACCCAGAACCTGCTCAAAATACAGGGTCCGATTCTTTTCAAAGAACGGATTGATAAAAGTGCTCATGGCATTGAGATTCGTGTAATCCCAAAAATGACTCCGCAGCCAGTATACATTTGTATCCGAATGCAATGGAATCAATTGAGGCAACAGGAATTCACGCAATGCTTCATCCTGAATACCCAATAAAAATGAACGAACTTCTTCTTCTGATGGAGCGGCACCCGAAGCGCCACCTACAAGAGATTTAAACGCTTGAAACTCCTCAATTCCAGGCCCTTCTAAAGCCACCTCATTCAATGCATTGTAATCTGCTGAAATCTCAAGAAGACCCTCAGAAATGACCAGGTCAAAGGTGTGCATTCCATCAATATATAAGACGAATATACCGCGTTCTTCCTGAGTCCATTCCTCTTCAAAGCATCCTGTACCTGGCTGAACGGGTAAATCTTGTTTTACAGCCAAACCTTTTCCGCGCAGGTATGCAATTTTCACCGAAGTGACAGAATCAGGCAAATTGGCAATACAACCCTTCAAAACGGGATTGGACTGTGCATGAAGCGATGGGGCCAAAGTGAGCACTAAAAAGGCGATCAGAAGACGGACCAATTTCATAAGGTATACGAGGTTTAACAGATTTCGAAGTTACAAATTCGCCAAAGGCGTACTCAACTTTTCATGCACACCCTCAAACCAGTGGATCAATTGGGCCGTAAGATTCGATTGCGACCGATTCACCAGCACCCGTCCATCGACCTCAACAATAGGTGTCAACTCGCCCATAGACCCGGTTCCAAAAGCTTCATCCGCAGCATAGAGTTCCGTTAACGAGATATTCCGCTCCTCGACCGCAATGCCATTCGCTTGCGCCAATTCTATCACTAATCCGCGTGTAATGCCATGAAGACACGCATCGGCAGTCGGCGTCAACAAGCGACCGTTTTTCACCATAAAAATATTCGTGCCGTTCATCTCAGCAATGAACCCAAGGTTGTCCAACATCAATGCCGAATCCACGCCGGCGTGGTTGGCTTGAATTTTAGCAAGGATATTATTAATCAGATTATTGTGATGAATCTTGGAATCGACATGCATAGGGCTGTTGCGACGAATAGCGCTCGTCATGATTCTTATGCCTTTTTCATTATCGTATACCGGAGGTTTCCATTCCGCCAAAACAATCAAGGTCGGGCCGCTTTGGTTTAATCTGGGATCCATCCCGGAAGTAATTTTCTCCCCTCGAGTCAGTGTCAATCGAATGTGCGTGTCTTTCGTCATTCCATTAGCTTCTAACGTCGCCTTGATGGCCGATTTTACACTCGCATGCGTGGGTATGGATTCAAACGCCATGGCTCGAGCAGAATCCTCTAATCGATCCAAATGTCGCTCCAAACAAAACACACCGTTTTCGTAAACACGCATTCCTTCCCATACCGCATCACCGCCTTGCACGGAGCTGTCAAAAACGGAAACCTTGGCATCTGCACGCTCTACTAATCTGTGGCCAACCCACACCTTAATGTTCTTATTTCTAGGATCAAATTGTTGTAGCATGGTTAAAATTTAAATCGGTTTGAAAATAAGGAAAGGTACGCAGGTAGGGCTGCTTCAACCACTTTTTCGTGCACCTCCACCAAGGGCTCCGGCAGCGCCTTTGCAGGGCCAAAACTTGTACTCCGGTGTACATTGCTGTACCAATGCTTTGCCCAGGGTCCGTCGTACCCTTTTGCACCTGCTGGCCAACTCAACATTTCCGGACGCCAAGCCAATTCGAGCGCTTCGCAAATTCGAGGCAATGTACGTACTGGATCCGCAAGCATTTCATCTGAATCAACAATGATTTTCTTACCCGGCAATCGCGCTACGTTTTGCCATTGCTGCCATTCTTGATCTAAACCTATGTCCTCGGCTGTAACATTGAGAATAACCTTCGCAAAGCTTTCAACGACTTTGCGCGGATGTCTGATCCAAAAAATAAATGCACTCTGCTGCGCCCAATCCCAAGGTTCATCGACCATGTGGTGCGCCATGTTCTTAAGATACACCTCATCGTGGTTTTCAGCCAATTTTTGAACTGCACCCGCGATATCCGCTAAATCAGTCGGCCACTTTTGTAGCGTTTCGAATCGACCGGGATGATTCAAACCCTTGCTTTGAAGGAACTTCCCGTACATTGGCTCATCAAATACAGCGCAACCCGGACGTTGCGCGAAACTGTACATTAGGGCCGTACTTATGTTCCTAGGACCCGATATGGCGTGAATGATCTTACTCATGCCATCAAGTTAACATAAACCAACTGGATTTTTTGCCTTCCGGCAAAAGAACCAACTCTGGGGCCCTTGTACCCAAACAACAGCCGCTTGCAGCTGCGCTGCACTACGGCTTTTTTCATGGCCCCAAGCTGGAAGCAAGCTTCCGCACTGGGTTTTTTGCCTTCGACATTTTGCTTTTTTCAGCAATGATTGGGAGATCAAACAATTCTTCCATGACTTGAATATTTTTAAAGTTCATGGGTACAAATTGTGAAGCTTGAATAGCAATTCACGGAAAACAAAACTTATGAATACCCTAGCTATATTTTCCGTACTTTGACATTTTCGAACAATAGCCATTCATGCTACGAGATATACTAAACCAGTACAAGAACGAAAGCACCTCTTTACGTAATCAAGGAGACCGTTTTGAGGCTCTAATCCAAGCTTACCTATTATCCGATAGACGTTATACCAGTTCGCTAGAAAAAGTTTGGCTTTGGATGGAATTTCCATTTAGGGACCAATTTGGAGGGAACGATACTGGAATTGATCTTGTTGCAAAAACACATAAGGGCGATTATTGGGCCATTCAGTGTAAGTTTTTTGATGAGAATTCCACTATCTCTAAAGGCGACGTTAATTCTTTTTTATCGACCTCTAGTAGAACTTTTGATGACGACGGAGGAATTCTCCAACGTTTTAATGAACGTTTGTGGGTTTCCACTACAAATAATTGGAGTTCCAATGCAGAGGAGGTTATTAAGAACCAGGAACCACCTGTTGCTCGTTTAAATCTTCAAAATTTATTAGACGCACCTGTTGATTGGGGGAAAATTAACCAAGGTCTCGTTGGTAAAGAAGTTAGACGGGAGAAGAAATCTCCAAGACCCCAT
>JAQBTQ010000001.1 GCA_027624855.1 Bacteroidota bacterium | reverse complement strand
GAAGATGGTTTCCAAAAGTCCAATCGATTCGGGAAGAACATCTGCCCATGTTGTTCCTTGTGCCAACTCTTTTAGGTGTCCAACTTCTGCCGCTTTCAATGGGGCTGATCCACTCAACCCCCCGTGCCAGACCAACAAACCCGCGTATCCTGCCGCTCCCAATACACCAAAATGAATCGTGTCCCTTTTTCCTTGGCGCATGACGTAATCCATGACGCCACGAACCAATATCGCTCCTCCCACCAATCCCAATCCCCAATTCATCCATCCTAGCATCATAGCGATGAATGCCACTTTACTGGCTGCCCATTTCGGATTCCTTACAATCCAAGAAACAGCACCGTTCAGCACCCTCAAAACAGGCGGTGCCAGCGCCAAAACATGGCCCAATACCAGCATGAACATGGCCTGAAATCCGAATCGAATGAGGCTCGCATTCCACATGCCTTCTACCCAAGAATCGAGAATGTCAGCGGGCTCAGTAAACTGAAGCGCAAGCAATCCAGCCAGAGCCGTCAATAGGACTGCAATGGTCAACGGTGTGGGTACCCAGCGTTGAAATCCGTTGGCGTAAGCATTGAGTATCCTTTGAAACATGGCGAGAAGATATGAAAGTTGACGTCGCTATATTTGAACATGGCAAGAAACCTGAACCATTCATATTTGAATTTTTTCAGGGGATTCTTACGCAATCCCAAACAAAATGCGAGCGTTTGGCCCAGTAGCCGAAGGGCGAGCCGTGCGATGTTCGACGGTATTGAGTGGGATGAACTGGAGTACGTAGTTGAATTGGGACCGGGAACTGGGCGTTTTACGGAACAAATGCATGCATTTCTGCCGCTGGGCTGTAAAGTACTGGTCATTGAATTAAACCCCACTTTCATTCCCAAGTTGCGCGAGCGTTTTGGCGATCGTTTCGAAATCATTGAAGGAAGTGCGGATGAGTTTGAGGCGTTAATCAATGAAAGGGGTTGGCCTCGAATTGATTTGATTGTTTCGGGCTTGCCATTCACCCTTCCGGAGCCGGTAAAAACGAATTTGTTTAATGCAATTCTGCGACAAACGAAAAAAAATACGCGGTACCGCTGGTTTACTTACTTCCCCCGACTGATGGAGCCTCATTATCAGGATTTCGATTTCGAAAAGGTGCGGACCGTTTATTGGAACATTCCTCCACTGTCTGTGTACCGAGTGAATTAATTGCCCATATCCTTCATCATCGCACCAAGGTGAAGTGCCCTTGGTAGCGGACTACGGTGGGACCGTCAACCCATTCCGTTCCATTTTCGTTGGTAACCGAAAGTTCTCCGGTAGCCACTGGAATCTCTAGGATGTAGTAATAGGTTCCTTCCGAAGCGTTTTCTCTGGGATCCCAGCCCGCGCTGCTTCCAAAATCAAGATCTGAAAAAAGCAAGGATCCCCATCGATTGAAGATTTGCATGCGAACCCCTTCAATGTTGTGTAATCCTGAGACGTGGAAACGATCGTTTTTGCCGTCTGCGTTTGGTGAAAAGACGTTGGGGATGGTGATTTCACAATCTTCGATTTCGACGGTGAGGGTTCCATCCGCTTCAAAGAAGCATGGGGCTCCGGTGAAATAATGAATCAAGTAAGTGCCAGGACCCAAGTAGGGTGCTGCATTGGTTGGATCAGGCAAGAGCAGTGAGTCTGAAGAACCTTCTGGCCAATACGTCCATTGAATTTGATACAAGGGATCAGCGGCTTCTCCAAAAATCAGCGACCCTGGAGCCGGGCAATAGACCAGGGTATCATCGACCCAATCAACCATCATTGGGTTTGGAAGAGGCATGATATCCAACTCCAATTGCACCAGACTGTCACAGCCCGTTTCGCTCAAAAGTGTCGCATTGTAGACTCCTGATTCGGAGTATTCGACGCCATTCCATTCGTAAGATTCACAGGCATTGGCTTCAGAAAAACCGGAGTATGGCGGGTAAAAAATCATGTCAATCTCCGAACTGTCCGAACAAATATCTCCCACTACGATCAGCTCTACAGAATAGCTCCCAGGTGGTGGTGGTGTGACTTCGAACAAATCATTTCCCAAATCGACGACTTCCAATGCCCCAAAATCCCAATACAAAGTTCCTCCTCCCAATGTGTCCCCAGCAAATTCGATGAATGCTTCATCACCATCACAAATGCCAGTAGGAGCATCAAAGGCGGCGTTGATGTTCAGCGAAAAACCAGAATAATAACCAGAAAATCCAGCGTCTGCGCTGCTTCCGAATAAACCAACCGCTACAGGACCACTCGACTCGACCGTGATGTCACCATTTAAGTTGAGGATTCTGTAGGTCTCCCATCCAGGAAAACCATCCACCGTTACTGCCCCAAATTGCGGAGCTCCATCAATGGTGAGTCCAGCCCCTTCCTCTGTGACCGCAAAGATTCCTCCTGTATAATTCGTGTTGCCAATGGTTTGAATGCTGGGTATTTCATCAACCTCGAATGGCATTCCGCATGAAATGGGAGGGATGAAGTTCATGCCTGGCGTCGATTGACTTGAACTTCCACCAAGAAATTGGTAGACGTAGGCTGGTTTGGATGTTTGCAAATACAAATTGCTATGCGGCGTCCCGGTGTAATCACTGTTTTGCGTCATGTACCAATCGCCAGGTTGCAAGGTGACAGCAGGGGTTCCATTCCCATTGAGGAAAACTTCGGTATTGGCCTCGACCGCTACAACAAAGCCCCTCTCTTGACTGGGGTCGCCGATTCCTTCGACAAGGATATGGTCTTTACCGAGGTAGGTCATGGGAACAATTTGATCCGCCCCGATGTCTTGATTCGAATTCGTGGTACCGACAGAGCCGCACCAATTTCCAACATTGATAACGATGTTTCCAGTTGTTTGGACGAGTGCTCCCAAAACACCTGCGAGGTTGGCTTCAGAGTCGGAATAGGCTGAATAAACGCGGCATTCGCCTTCGTTGAGGGTGAAGGTGAGGAAGTCATCATTGACAGTCGGCGTCCCGGCAAAAACCACTTGATTGTCATAATCTGAAATTTGCACTTGAACGTTGTCTTCCGTGGCCATGATGCCAAAAACATAGGATCTCAAACTGCCTTGGTAGGTGATGGGCATTCCGCCCAGCCGAAATGCTTGCCCTTGCGCTTTGGTACCTTTTGAAGTTAATGCTTCCGCTTGCCACCCGCTGCGATAACGTGCATTGCAAAAAATTGGTGCACTCGCTTCCACCTTGATTCCTCGATTCGACAGGGTCGTATTCAATTCAGATTGACTGACCATGAGCTTGCTACCACTTGTTTGGCCATTTCCAATTTCGACTGACAGTGGCTGACCATTTTGAATGGTATAAGGTGAGTCACCAAAAGGAGCGCCACTTCCATCGTAAATGTTGACGGTGACCGGATTTTGCTCTGGGGTTGAGAGGTAGAGGTAATGGTCATTGATTTGCCCATTGTCTCGGCTGTGTAATGGAGGAAGCCAGTGCTCAGTATCCAGCTGCGCGAAGCAATGGGAGGTTACCAAAAGGAAAAAGAGCCCAAATATGGAAGTATTCAACGAATACATTCTTGAAATCGAATTGTAGGTCAAAATACAACTTGTCGGCAAACATTGTACTTTGGTACATGATCCGGTTTGTCACATTGCTTTTGTTTAGTGGAATTTTGATTACGAATTCTGTTCAGGCAAAGCACTGGATTCATATTCATTCGGATCAACCGAAGGGAGAAAAGACGGCCTTGCTCATCATGAACGGATTCGGCGGAACTCGCGCCGGATGCAAGGCTCAAATGGCGTTTTGGCAGGAACAAGGAATGGATGTTTACATCCCGGAAGTCCTCCTCAGGAAGTCGCTCGACGAAAGCTCTGAGGCCATGGACGAATTTATCACCTCATACCGCCTCGACGAGTACAAAGAGGTGAAAGCCATCTGTTACATCGCCGGGGCGTTTTTGTTGCATACTTATTTGGAGGAATCCCCACTTCCAAACTTGACCATGGTCATTTATGACAGAAGTCCCACCCAAGAGCGAGCGCCCAGAGCTGTGATGGAACGGATCCCATTCCTTGGAAAATTGAAACTCGGCAGCGTGCTTGGTGATTTGAGTACCGCAGAATGGCCAATACCTCCCGCCGCTCCAGTTCAAAAAGGACTGGTCATCGAAAACCGGGCAACTTCAATCATGCGATACCTTCAAGCCGAGGCGATGGCAATGGGTCCGCTTGTCTATGATTGGAAGTTGATTGATCCCAGTGCAAATGATGCATTCCATGTAGCGCTCGATCATGACATGATGTACGTGCGATGGGATATCCTAGGCGAACCGTTTGTGTACTTTTTCGAACATGGACGATTTCCTGCAGATTTGCCCCGTGAGCGAATTCATGATCGACCATTCGATCCCAAAATGCCCATTCCGGAATGAAAATACCATCAACCTATGATTTGAAGCCGGCGTTTCAGCGCTTATTAAATCCGCTGATGGAAGTGCTTCGACGCATCGGTGTTACTCCAAATGGGTTAACCTGGAGCGCCATGATTTTGTCGGGGGGATTGGGTTGGGCTTTTGTTGAGGGGCTCCAAAATCCAACTTGGTATTTCATTGTCGTCGGTGGTTTACTTCTGCGGATGATGCTGAATGCTTTGGATGGCATGATGGCACGTCATTACCAAATGACCTCCAAAGGAGGCGCAGTGCTGAACGAGCTAGGGGATGTGGTCAGTGACGCAATGGTCATGTGGCCCTTGTTGCTGATGGATGGACTGCATTTTGGATGGGCAATGGTTTTTTTGTGGTTGACTGTGGTAAATGAATTTGCCGGTGTATTGGGCCAAGCTCTTGGCGGTTCAAGACGCTATGAAGGCCCCATGGGGAAGAGTGACCGGACCTTAATCTGGGGAATCTTGTGTTTGATGCTCGGATTTGGTGTAGGCGTTGAGTCGTATATCCAATTTGCGATGTATGTCGTTTTGGCTTGCCTAATTTGGAGCACCCTCAGAAGAATCATCAAAACCCTTCAAAATGAATAAAATCATCCAAGCGTGGGAAATGAATGCCGAAGTTCAATGGGTGATTCTAATCATCCTGAGCATTCTCGTTTTTAGTTCGACATGCTGGTTCATCTGGGGAAAAATCAAGCCCGGCAAATTGGTCACAGAATTACAAGTCAGGACCCGATCCTGGTGGATCATGTGTGCATGTTTTATCCTCACGACGGTTGCACACCCGGCCATTACTCATTTGGGGTTGGCTTTTTTGAGTTTTGCCTTATTGCGAGAGATGTATCCATTGCTGAAGTTGGATGAACGTGAGCGCCACGTGGTTATGTTGTGTTACATGGTGATTCCTGTTCAATACCTTTTGGCTTATTTGGGTATGACCACCTTGTTTTTGGCCTTCATCCCTGTTTTTATGTTCGTCGTTATCCCGTTCATCTTGGTCATTCGAGGAGAAACACAGGGCATTGTTCGGTCCATTTCATTGATGCCGTATTCGCTGGTGGCGTGGGTTTATGGAATGAGTCATCTGGCCTACTTGTTTCAACTCCCAGAAATTCCGGGGTTCACTGCTGGTCCTCAAGGCCTCCTTCTGTACTTGATTTTTTTGGTCGGAATCAACGATGTGCTTCAGTTCGCTTGGGGTAAAACCATCGGCCAACATGCCGTGTTGCCTAAGGTCAGTCCGAATAAGACCTGGGAAGGGTTAATCGGAGGCGTACTCTCGACCACTTTGATTGCCATCAGTTTGCGGTTCTTGACTCCTTTGGAGCCTTGGCAAGCGGCATTCACAGGGTTTTGTGTTGCCGTAGCCGGCTTCATGGGAGATGCCATAGCCTCTGGAATAAAGAGGGACATCGGAATTAAAAATTCCGGAAATGCCATACCTGGACATGGGGGATACCTCGATCGGCTGGATGGGTTTTCAGCAGCAGCGGCTCCATTTTTTCACTTGATTTACTTCTTTGGGGTGACTTCGGGAGGCTAACTTTAGAGCATGTCAGAATCGACCAATCGACAGCAACTGTTAATCGACCATGCACCAGTTGGTAAAAAATGGTTACTATGGGTGTTGTACAAGGTGTTCTGGAGAGCCGTTTTTGGGTTGGTGATTGGGTTGAAGTATGTAAAAAATGAATCGCCTCACCCCGATGGTCCTGTCATCTACATTGCCAATCACAACAGCCATTTGGATGCGATGTCATTGATGACCATCGTCCCATCGGATCGAATTCATTTGACCCATTCGGTGGCTGCTCAGGACTTTTTCGGTAAATCTAATTTTCGCCGCTGGGCCATGCGAAATTTGGTCAATGCCGTATTGATTTCACGCACGAAATCTGATCGTGACGTCGATCCCATCGCATTGATGGATGCGATGCTCCATTCGGGCCGAAGTTTGATCCTATTCCCTGAAGGAACGCGCGGCGTGCCGGGTGTCATGGCGGATTTTAAGCGGGGAGTTGGCCATCTAGCCAGTCGGCATCCAGGCATTCCCGTCATTCCAATTTACCTCGACGGGTTGTACCGAAATTTACCCAAAGGTCGGACCATCATTGTTCCTTTCGGTGGAACTCTCATGATGGGTGAACCATTGATTTTGAAGGATGCGTCGGTCAACGAAATCACCGATGCAGCGGAAAAAGCGATCAAAGAAATGGCTTCCAATTTGGAGAATGCGAATAAAATTAACCCAGCCCCATGAAACGAAAACAGTACCTATTCATTGCGATTCTGACGTATTTCACAGCCTCTGCCACTGCGCAATCGTGCATTGATTCATCCTTGATTGACTTGACGGTGATGTGCCCTGCTTTATGGGACCCTGTATGTGGGTGTAACGGAGTGACGTATGGAAATGATTGCGAGGCGGTGAACTATGGAGGGGTCACGGCTTGGGTTCCCGGAGAATGCACTGGAACGAATTTTGATTGTACCGATCTGGGTGGAATCGATTTTGGAGCGTGTGATATGGCGATGGGAGTTGTCATGTGGAATGGCAGTTGCACCTATTTATCTGGCTGTGGGTGGGAGGTAGATGGCATAGACTATAGCGTGTATTCTTTTTGGAGCATGGAGGAATGTGAGTCTCAATGTGGTTCACCGGAGTGCATTGACCCTTCGTTGGCAGATCCTCTGATTGATTGCAATGTCTTCGATCCATCACCAGTATGTGGATGCGACAGCATCTCGCATTTCAATGAGTGTGTGGCTACCTATGTGGACTTTGTGAGCTCCTATTCGCTGGGAGCATGTCCGAATGATTGTTTTGATGAAGCGCGGCTGCAACCAGAAATGGGATGTCCAGAGTTTGAAGATCCCGTATGTGGTTGTGATAGTGTGACCTATTCCAATGCTTGTGAGGCATGGTACCATGGAGGTGTCGCTCAATGGACGCCCGGTCCTTGTGAATCGGTTTCCGTCGAATTGGCCCGTCAGGCTGAGCCTTTCTGGGTATACCCCAACCCAGCGCAAAACCAAATCATCCTTGGTGGCTGGAATTCGGATGGCCCTGTGCAGGTTCGACTCTTAAACCTAAACGGACAACTCCTTGCCCAATCACTGATGCGGCCCGATGCTACATGGGTTTTGCCAGGTGAAATAGCTGCTGGATTGTATGTCCTCGAAGTGCAGCTTGCCGGAAGAAAACTCAATCAAATGCTTGTGATCGAGTAACGCTGGAAGAAAAGGGTATGATACGTGTTGCATGGAATGAGGGGTATGCGCATCCATTGCCTGAGGGGCATCGATTCCCGATGGAAAAATACCTGTTGGTTCCTGAGCAATTGATTCATGAAGGAACCGTGAAATCCGAGCAGTTTTTTTCTCCTCATCCCCTAACAGAAAGGGAGATTCTGCTCGCTCATGATGCCGAATATTGGAGCCGCCTGGTTTCAGGAAAACTTACCCGACAAGAGGAACGTCGTTCAGGATTTCCGTGGTCTCCCGCATTGGTTCAGCGTGAAATCATGATCATGGGTGGAACGGTTCAATGTGCCCGCTACGCCCTGCAATACGGCGTTTCATTGAATGTGGCTGGCGGTACACATCATGCCTATCGCAACCGGGGAGAGGGGTTTTGTCTACTCAATGATCTAGCGCTGGCAGCATTGGTATTGCTCGAAGAAGGGTTGATTCAAAAGGCCTTGGTGGTTGATCTGGACGTCCATCAAGGCAACGGTACCGCAAGCATTTTTGCAGATGATGCGCGTGTGTTTACGTTTTCCATGCATGGTGCGTCGAATTACCCATTGCACAAAGAACAAAGCGATATTGATGTGCCTTTGCCAGACGGCATAACTGATGAAGAATACTTGAATGAATTGGATATGCATTGGCCCAACCTCCTCGAAAAGGTGAAACCCGATTTGGTGCTGTACCAATGCGGAGTCGATATTCTCAATACGGATAAGCTCGGTCGGCTGGGATTGAGTTTGGAAGGATGTCGGGAACGAGACAGAAGAATATTGGAGGGTTGCTACGAATCAGAAGTTCCGGTCGTTTGCGCCATGGGAGGTGGCTATTCCGAAGATCTTTGGCAAATAGTTGAGGCCCATTGCAACACTTTTCGCATTGCCAATGATTTGTGGGTGTGATTGTGCCGATTCAGAATTAATTTCAGCCTCCCTATAGTTTTGAAGAGATGAAAAGGCAATTTCAATTTCCATTGTATGCAGCGATTACTTTCGCCGCTCTGTTCATGGTGGCTTGTTCGAATTCAGAATCCCTCACGGAAAGACAGAATCAGGTAAAATGCAATGGCTCATGCGTCCAAATTGAAACCACTTTCGGTACCATGGTGGTAGAGCTGTTTGACGATACCCCGCAGCATCGTGATAATTTTTTAAAGTTGGTCGATGAAGGCTTTTACGACAGCTTGTTGTTTCATCGGGTTATCCAGACGTTTATGGTACAAGGAGGAGACCCCAACAGTCGAGGCGCTGAACCGGATCAACGACTCGGTATGGGCGGCCCAGGCTACACCATCGAAGCGGAGATTGACGCCAATCACGTGCACATCAAAGGAGCATTGTCGGCTGCCAGGCAAGGCGATAAAGTGAATCCAGAGCGCCGTTCTTCAGGGAGTCAGTTTTATTTGGTTCAAGGAAAAACCTATTCTTCGGAAGAATTGACCAAGTTCGAGACGAACATGCAAGGCAAGCATCCTGGATTTCAATATTCAGATGAACAAGTAGAGGCTTACGCGACGTTAGGAGGCACTCCACATTTGGATTTGGAATACACCGTTTTTGGTCGCGTAATCGATGGAATCGACATCATCGACTCCATCGCTGCAGTCAAAACAGGAAAAGGCAACCGGCCTGTTCAGGACGTCGTCATGAACATGGAAATCATTCGTTGACCTCTGGCTGACGGTCTTAATTCAAAATCAATTGATCCGCGAGAGCAATTTGACCATTTTGCATCCCAAACAAAATGTAGCTTCCGCGAGGAAGATCCCCTACATACCAGGTCTCATTGCTTACGCTCACGTTTCTTTCCTTTACCCATCTGCCTTGGGAATCTGCTATGACCCATTGGACGGTTCCAGCGCCTTGATTGAGTAAGATGGTTTCCTGGGCTGGATTTGGATAATAGGCCAATGGCTTTGATTCGCCGTGAAGCCCTACGTCATTGACCGAACCATTTTCAATGTGCCCAAACAAATCGCTCAGGGGACCATCATATTCGATGGGATCTTCCGTGTCGTCATCATCTTCATTATCAACTGGATTCCAATTGATTTGGCACGTTTCATAGTTTTGACGGAAATCAAGCATGGCTTGCACATTGGCTGGATCAGCAAAATAGTTGGTTACCCAATCCGCTCGAAGTCCCACGGTGCCGTCACAATTCATGGCTATTAAGCCAAAAGGTCGTTGGAAAAAGTGATTGTAAATTGAGTTGTCTGGATTGTCCGCGTACATCGTGAAGGGAAAGTCATGAATGGGCGAATCCAGCCAATCTTGCATCGCCCATCGCCGCTCCGAGTAAATTGAAGGTTGCACTACAGCAGTATCTGTGTTCACTGTGGGCGGGCAATTGCTTGGGCAGTTGCCATCGGTTGGATGGGCTTCTACGCCGTAGATGTAGATCCAGTTAAAATCTTCCTGATGGTCGTAAATGAAGTTCCTTGCTGACCAGACTTCCTGACCAGGAAGCGCAGGATCAAAGACGTTTCTGAATCGGATGCATGATACCGATCCACTGACCAAGACCACCGGCTTGTTTCCGGCAAGTTCTTGGTACAATTCAACGGGATTCCCGTCAAAGTCGTAAGCGGTGAAATTAAAGACGGTGTCTCCCACATTGTATCCGCCTGACATGTCCATATAATCACCATAGTAGATGATGTCATCTACCGAAGCCGTGTCAGCGGGTTGATTTGGAAGGCCGAAGTCGCCGTATTGACCGAAAGAAGTCGTAGCGAAAGTGGAGAAAAGAAGGAACGCAAAAGCGGCCCTTGCCCAGTTGGAATTGTGCATGGTTTCAAAATCTTGCAACCATAGGACAACTGAAACCCCAAAAAGGTTCGCTGGAAATGTTAGGAAAATGTTAAAAAACGCACTATTGCTTCAAGCACGGGATCACCAATCGGCGTTGAACCTCGTTCATGTGCATGCCATTGAGGGCATTAGTCGCCTCTTCTTCACTGTTCCAATTGAGAAAAATTTGATTGAGTGAACACTCACATAATTTTTTCGCTTCCGCTGAACTCATGCCCATCGCTTGAGCTTGGCAACTCTTCATGTATACTTTCTTGAACTCTTCTGAAAAGTTCGATCCTTGGCCGCTGCAAGCCGTCAGTGTGAGGGTGACCAAAGCCGGGATACACCAATATTTCATGCTCAAAAATAACAAAAAACGGGAGGCCTGAGCCCCCCGTTTCATTCGCTAAGTGAATCGTGTTATTCGAACTTCAACTTAGAAGTTCAACTTCAAGGATACGTTCCAAGTGCGGCCAAATCCGAACCAAACGTAGTTGGATTTGTCGATGCCGTTGTACAAATCTTCTTCAGCGGCTCCTTCAGCTGCATGAATGCTCGTGTTGGATTCCGCGATGTACTCGGTGTCGAGCAGGTTGTTGACGTTGATTCGGAAGCTGGCGTCTGTTCCCAACAAATCAAATCGAGCCGTCGTACCAAGGTCAAGGAGCGAGTATGAAGGCAACTTCAAAGCACCAGGATTGTCTGGAGACAAGAAAGAAGAACTGTTGATGCTGTAGTCAGCGTAGAGGCCATCAACGTAACGAGCACCGAGATCAACCGAGATCATTGGGTTCACGCGGTAGTCAATGCCCAAATTGGCGACGGTCTGCGCAGCATCACCCACTTTCGCCCCATTGGTGTACAAGGTTGCTTCACCAATCTGGTTGTTGTTGTCATCATAAATGGTTGCCTCAAAGTCTTTGGTGTAACTCCAATTACCTAAGGAAAGCATACCAATCACTTTCAACCCGTCCATGGGGTAGTAATTTGCCTCCAACTCGATGCCTGAGTGTTGAACGTCGATGTCGCTGAATTGTGCAGTGCCCTCAATGAAAGTCGAATCGTTGATAGCTACGTCAACACTTCGCGAGATGAATCGGTTACCCCAAGTCGTTGAGTAAACGTTTGCATTCAACGTGAAGTTGGAACTGACGTAACCGTAGCCCAATTCCAATGAGTTGATGGATTCATTTTGAACGTCCTCGTTGATGTTGTTGGCGTAGTTAGGGAAGATTGCGTCGAAGTTTGGCTGACGTGAAATCATACCTGCATTGAAGAAAACATTGGACGATTCGTTGATGTTATAGTTCGCCCCACCTTTTACGTATCCACCGGGTTGGTTGTGCACCTCTGAGATGGGGTTGTTGGGCTGATCAAAGTAGTCTTCACGCTGATAAGACTGGTTAGAGAAACCGGCCTGAACCACTGCGGTGACACCGTTTTGGTTGTTGTACTCGACCAATCCGTTCAATCCAGCCCAACCTACGTTACCTACGTTATAGTAGTCCATTTTTGGACCGTTTAAACCGGTATTATTGAATGGGCTCGCCTCAATGGTTGTGTTGATGATTTGACCCATGCTGTTCTTGTTGCCAGTTGAGTAGTATCCGTCTAAGCCCATCAAATCATTCAGCGCACGGTAGTGGTAGCCTTTGTAGTTTCTCAGGTCCACACCTACGGAAGCGCGAATGTTTTCTTTGTTGTATTCCAAGTTCGAAATCACACCGACCCAGTCGTGCGAGTTCATGGATGCGCGTCGAATTTCTACTGCGCGATTGACGTCTTCATCTTTGTATCCGTTCGAGCCAATGAGTTGTCCGTAAAAATTGCTTGACATCAAAGAGTCGGTTGTTCCGTACCCATTGGTCGTTGCGATGTTCGCTGCCACAACGGCATCAAAGTCGATGAAACCGTCAGCATCTCGCGATCCCAAGCTATCCTCCAAGTAGTGTTGTGTGAGGTCAGCATTATAGGGGTGGTTGTTGATGGATCCGTTTCGGAAGTACTGTCCTCGTGGACCGGTTCCGCCACCACGGCCTGCTGAACCGTAAACGGAGGTATTCAACGTCAAGTTTTCTGTAATGGTCCAATCCCAGTTGAACGTCGCCAAGGGCTTGTTGTAGAAGTTGCGGCGCATGCTGAATTCTTGTCGCTCTCCGTCAATGGTGCGGAATCCAGCATCGGTATTCCAACGACGGTCAATCCCTTCTTCTCCAAAATTTTCGTAGTCTCGGATGCTCACCCAAGCATCGCGCTGATGGTGCCATTGGCCAGCTCCTAACACGCTCAAGTTCATGGCATGCTTTGATCCTTCTGGCTCATAGCCAACAGCTGCAAAGTAGGTCCAGCCTTCACCTTGCGTGCCGTATACATAGCCATCACCTGCCCACTTGCTAAGCAAGAATGAAGAAGCCCATCCGTTGTCATTTTTACCAGTGCTATAGCTAACAGAAGTTTTGGCGTAACCGTCGTTACCGATGGTTTCGGAAACCGAACCGCCTTGCTCCATTTGAGCCGCCTTGGTGAAGATGGACACGGTTCCACCAACCGATGGAACCGCCAATCGAGATGCACCCAAGCCACGCTGAATCTGGATACCAGAAGCTACGTCTGTCAAACCTTGCCAGTTCGACCAGTACACCCATCCGTTTTCCATATCATTGACCGGCTGACCGTTGATAAGGAATGAAGTGTTGCGCTGATCGAATCCACGCAGGCTGATGCGCGAGTCCCCATATCCACCGCCTTGCTTGGTGGCATATACACCAGGCGTGCGGTTCATGATTTCAGGAAATTCCATGTTACCCACCTTCTGTGCGATTTCGGCCGGAGAGATGGTCGATACCGCAACAGGCGTCTCCCGCGCTATCGCGATGTCAACGACGTTGGCGATGATGGACGCAGCACCCAAACCGAGGGCTGTGGGCTCGAGACCAATGCTTCCCATATCAGCTTTCGCTGCCAAGGTTCGTGTTTCATAGCCTATGAAAGAAACGACAATGTTTCCTTCTGCTGCTCCATTGAGTCGGAATGTACCATCCGGTCCAGCTGCAACACCACTGCTGCTGCCTTCCACCATGACTGTAGCTCCTGGCAAAGCTCCGCCGGAAGAGGCGTCGGTTACTTTACCGGTGATCTGTGCCAACGATATGGTTGCCGTTGCACAAAAGAGGCCCATGAGGGCGAATTGAATAATGTTTTTCATGTGCTTAAGTTGTGAATCTTAAGGAGAGGTTTAGATGCTTCAAAATTAGTTGTGATCATTTGAGTATTTCGTGTCCTCAGTACATCTTATCCACTGAAGAACTTAGAGTTCTTAACCATCAATAACGCTTAACCGCTAATAATCAACTGATTAAAATAGCGCTGTGTACATTGTGCACGCAACCGTTAACCATTTGGGATTAAAACTTAATCGTAATGTAAAATGGACGGGTTGTCTAAAACGCTATCCGTCAAGACTTCCATTTGATGTTGCAACCGATGGATGGAATCTGTCCGTCGGCAGGAACCTCTCCACCCTCCAATAACGCATCGCATACTTTCCTTAAATCTTGACCTGTTACAGGGACGTCATTCCCGGGGCGTGACGAATCAAATTGCCCACGGTAAACGCAAATTCCTTGCTCATTAAAAACGCTGAAATCTGGCGTACACGCTGCGTCATAAGCCTTTGCGACCTCTTGGGTTTCATCATACAAATAGGGAAAGCAAAAGTCATGTTTTTCAGCCAATGCCTTCATGTGTGGAACATCATCTTGCGGGTAATTTTCAACGTCATTACTCGAGATGGCGACGACGTTTATTCCACGATTTGTGTATTCGTTGGCGAAAGCAACAAATTCTTCCATGATGTGAACGACGAACGGGCAATGGTTGCAGATGAAAACAACGACGCTGGCTCCTTCCTTCATCAGCTCATCGCTATTCAATAATTTCCCAGTTCGTGCCTCGGGTAATTCGAAATCGGGCGCTCGAAAACCGAGCGGAATAGAAGTTGTGGGAGTTAAAGCCATGTCGGAAAGTTAAGGTGGTAGTTTTGTCGAACAAATGGAATTCCAATGAAAGATTTTGAATATGCCGTCTTATATGTTTTTAAAGTCAAGCCAGGACGGCAAGAAGATTTTGAAGAAGCCTGGGAAGCGGTGACCCTTGCAATCAGGGATCAAAATCAAAGCGGAGGCTCACGACTATACAAATCCTCTGATGAGACCTATTGGGCGCATGCACTGTGGCCTTCTGCGCAAACATTGAAGAATGCCCAATTGGATGTGCACGCTCTGAATGCCCGAGAAGTCATGGTTGATGCTTGCGAATCCATTCAGTCGTTGGGTGAAGGCGAACTCGTGATTGATTGTTGGGCGACCAAGTCCTTTTGACGAAATCCTGACAAAGTTGCGTCGCTGCTCCCGTGAACGCCGGGTACTTTTGCAGCGTGAAAATGGGAGGTATTCGGAAATTTTTGGGCGCACTTTGCATCGTGCTTGCAGCTTTTGGCTCTGTTTTGGGACAAGATGCGAGTGAACCCTACGTAGAAATTGACTCGAATTACGTTCAACTACAAGAACGGATACTCGACCTTGATGAGGTGCAAGTTCGAGCGGGATTGGAAGATCCTGCAAAGTCAACCTTACGGCCTTCGGAAATGATGGCTGTTCGTCGGTTGGATCAAATACCAGCAACATCGCGCATCGAAGCGCTTGCTGCATTGCCCGGGGTCGATATGGTGAGTAATGGTTCAGGAACCTTGCGTCCAATCATTCGCGGGTTGAGTGGATTACGTGTCGCGACCCTTTTCAATGGTGCTCGGATTGAAAGTCAAGCTTGGGGTGAATACCATGGCATTTATATCCCTGAGGAAGGTGTTGAAGCCGTTCAAGTTATTCGCGGACCGGCTACCTTGGCATATGGATCTGACGCGTATGGAGGCGTCTTGAACTTTATCCCAAAAGCTCCTTTAAGTGATACAGGGCGACAAAACCGATTGAGCCTTTCGACTTTTTCTGCGACTTCTGGATGGCAGCTGACGGGCGCTACCGAGAAAAGAAGCGAGCGAACGTTTCATTCTTTTAGAGGAGGCTACAAGCATCATGGCGATTATATACTTCCTTCAGGAAATCGCGTTCAACAATCGGCTTATGAACAGTTTTTTGGGCAAGGATCTTTTGGATATGTTCGTCCTTGGGGAGTGATTGAAGGAGCGTATTCCAGTGCGTACAATTCTGGAGGACTCATCGGTCATGACGGTTGGCAGCAATCAGGCGACCATCTGATTACCACTTCTCTTCATACGAATGTCAACGGATGGGATGTGAAGCCCCGCTTGTCGTATCAGCTCAACCATCGCAAAGAATTTGAATCCATTTTTGAAAGTGTTGAACCGGAAGACCCCAGCGAATTCGAAGAGCTTGCACTCGATATCAGCCTGCGCACCTTGCGTTGGGAATTCATAGCATTTCGCCAATTGTCCAATGGATGGTCATCTTCAATCGGTGTGCAAGGATTTCAATCGCGAAGTCAATTCGATGACGACGAAGACGTGGTGCTCATCCACACACCATTGATTCCAGATGCAGACATCATGCAGCAAAGCGCATTTTCTGTCTTCAATCGAGATTTTGACAATGGGGGAGTTCAATTCGCAACGAGGGTTGATCGACGTGAAACGATTTCGATGTTGTCCCGAATCGATTGGTTGAAAGGGTTCGCTGGAGGAACCCGTTGGAACATTAAGGAAAACTTGGTGCTGCATATGAACGTTGCGCACAGTGAACGGGTTCCTGGGTTATCAGAGCTCTTCAGTGAGGGTGTTCATCACTGTGCATTCAGGTATGAACGTGGCGATGCCAACTTAGCCAAGGAACAGAGTTTCAATGTTGAATCGAATGTGGTTTGGAATCCAGGATGGGGTCAACTCGAATTGTCCATGTATCAAAATGCCATTCAGAATTATGTTTACCTCCGACCGACCCAAGATTGGAAGGACGGCTGGAGGGTTTATGATTGGCGAGCCGTTGATGCCAGATTCAATGGGGCAGAGGCATCCATTCAATTTGCGCCCAAAACTGTCAAACACTTCAATGCAGATGCCGCATTTTCAGTCGTTCATGCAGCAGATAAAACCGGAGAAACTTTGCCGTTGATTCCCCCGACTACATTGCGCACATCAGTCGGTTGGATTTTTGAAAATGCGGGGCAGTTTGAGAATGTTTTCGCTCGGGCAATTTTGAATGAAAATCGTGACGCAACGTTGGTGCATTTTGCTGCAGGTGCCACATGGAATGGTTCGATTTCGGTGAACTTTTCAATTCAAAATTTATTCAACCAAACCTTTACACCCACCCTTTCAATGTTGAGGGAGCTGGGCATTCCTGAACCAGGGCGCAATGCTCGGGTGCAGGTTGGGTGGAAGTTCTAAGCAATCGAGTTAAATTCGAGCATGCGCGGATTGCTCGTTTTTGCTTTTAGCCTCAATGTTTGCCTCGTATTGGCGCAATGCTTGAATGGGGAAATTCCTGATTGCAATGGCAACTGTCACCCGGCCAATTGGGTGGGGGACGGAGTGTGTGACGACGGCATCAATTTCCCATCAGATTTCATGTGCGAGGAATTTGGATGGGACGGAGGAGATTGTGGTGATTGCGACCCTGGGATGGTTCCCGATTGCAATGGCAACTGCGTCCCTTTCAGTTTGATTGGAAACGGCATCTGCAACAACTCGGAAATGGTAAATTTCGCCTGTTCGGACTTTGCATGGGACGGAGGAGATTGTCCTGTGGTTTGCCCAGAAGGCCAATTTGCCGATTGCAGCGACCAATGTTGGAACAACGGCATTCTGGATTTTATGGGTGATTGGCATTGCCATTCAGGGGAGTGGGGAGGTGGCGGCTGGATGTACGCCTATGTCGGACTGGACTTGAATTGTTTGGAATTTGACTTTGACGGAGGGGATTGCGTCTTCTGGGGTTGCACGGACCCTGCCGCAGAGAATTATTACGAGCACGCCACCAGCGACGACGGCAGCTGTCAGTACGATTGTGCCCCTGGAACCACCGACTGCATGGGGGCGTGTGTTCCCGACAACTGGGTGGGAGTTAACGCTTGCTCGGGTGGCGGCGTAGAGGATTTGGAAGAACACCTATTCGAGGGCGCGTATCCTTCCGTTTTGGAGGCGGTCATTCCAGTTGGTTCACCTACAAGGGCGGTATGCGTGCTTCCCGATGGCTCCGAAGCCTATGCTGCGACAGATGCCGGATTTGCGCGCATTGCTTTCAATGAAGCGGGTGCTTGCGATGGGGTAGACATCACTTCTTCTTCAGCCTTGTATACTGTGGCGCCGACCATGGATGGAGAATTTGTGATTGGATCAAGTTATGGTGACGGATGCGTCCATGTGCTTGAGGTAGCGACACAAGAAGTGGTCGCCACAGTGCCAACGGGTGCAGGTGCCTTGAAGGTTCGAGCCAGCGCCAACGGCGAATGGATTGCGGTGTCGAATCACAACGCCAATTCAATCAGCATCTTGGATCCCGATACGTGGACTGAAATCATCGAATTCGGGGTAGGAGTGAATCCTCGAAACATTGCGTTTTCGCCAGACGACATGTACCTCTACGTTTCCAATTGGAGTTCATTTTCCATGGGAGTGTATGCTACGGATTCTTGGCAGTTGGTGCAAGAGGTCCCCGTGGATTATTGGCCGCAAGCTGTTTGGCCTGCGCCGGATGGGGATTATGTATTGGTGGCCAATTTTGGATTCGATCACGGGTTCGATCACATATCGGTCATCCGGACGGCCGATTGGGAAGTCATCGCGCGCTTGCAGACGGGAGCGGGCCCAGAGGACATGATGACCATTGGTCCCAACGGCGAATACCTTTATGTAACGAACTGGGGCATGTCCTGTTGCTTCCACACGGTCGGATTGGATTGTTGTGCCGATGAAGTGAATGACGGGACGGCAACCATCATCGCTTTGCCCGACTTTGATGCCATTGTCCCGCCCGATGAGGTCCCAGAGGAAATCCCGTACATCCAATCGACCTTAATGACGGTCTCATTGGAGGGGGAGTATTCCTTTGGCATCGCCGCTTCACCCGACGGTACCAAAATCCTCATATCGAACAAAGACAGCCAGAACGTGAGTGTGCTTGGATTGGGTCAAGAAGCGGCATTGCCGGGAGATGACTGCGATTCGGCGATCCCGCTAGTTTCGCCCGCGTTTTGCCTCGACGGTTGCACCGCTGGCTATTCCGATCAATACAACGAAGCCTGTCCGTTTGAAGCCATGGGCGGCGCGGATATCGTATACCGATTGGACCCGGTCGTGACGGATACTGTCAACATCGACCTCTGTCTGTCCCAATTCGACACCAAGGTGTACATCTATGAGGGAGTCTGTGGCTCCATTAATTCTGGAACGGCCATTTATTGCAACGACGACGCCTGCGGTGTGAACGGTTGGCGTTCGCGATTGGAAGACGTGATTTTTGAAGCCGGCCATACCTACTACATTGTTGTCGATGGCTATGGCACCACGGATGTGGGTGATTTCAGCTTGTGTTTTGAAACGGATTGCGCGGGGGATTTGGACAACGACGGCTACGTGCGTGTTTCCGATTTACTCTTGTTTCTCCAAGGATTCGGCTTGCAATTTGATGTGAATCAACTGCTGGACTTCACCGCGCAGTTCGGTACCAATTGCAATTGATTCAAAGCCAGGTCAGGAACAGCAGGATGTCCTGAACGTTCACCACGCCATCACCATTGATGTCGCCTTGCGGACACGCGGTGCATCCAAAATCAGCGAGCATACCTAGCAAATCCTCAACGGTGAATGCGCCATCGCCGTTGAAATCTCCAGCATACGCGCAGTCTCCTGCCAATTGCCAAGTTGCATCAGGGTCAAAGTTGATCGCTCCTTCGTCCATGCATCCAAAAACGGTGAGGTCGGTGTTGGAGAAGGAGAGGCCTTCGGCAAATTCGATGCCTTCGGTGCCATCATCCATGACGGTTTTGGCGAGTAAGTTGATTGTCCCACTGAAGGATGAGGGATCGGTGACCGTGAACTGTCCAACAGGCAAGGCTCCATTGTTCGGTTCAACGATTGGAAAGGTGCTGAAAAAAGCCCCGCCAATGCTGTCGTTCATGATGATCGAACCGGTGTCCAAGCTGTCGGTCCAGTAAGGTTGCCCCGCTATCCAAGATACCGTAGCGGCAGAATTGGGATCCGCAGGCACACCGGCGTTGAACCATGTGGCGAATTCATTGGCCGGGAATACGCTATTGAACAGCGGCTGGTACGAGCTGACCACCACGGTCTCACCCGGGTTGCTTCCGAAACCGAAAAAAGCATCTGCCGTCTCCAAGACCAATGGCCGGTCCTCGTCGCCGAAGACAGCCAACAAATAGTCATCGGGGTTCTGGAGCAAAGCGAAAATTTGGTAAGTCACGGAGCCTGCGGGCAGCGTGTCGCTAAGGCCAATAAGGTCCTCTGTGTGCACGGCGTATTCAACAACTGCCAAATCGATGATGTGCCCAGTGGTGGTGTCAAACCAATCCACGTTTTCGCAACTGTACCCCATGTACTGGAGGAAACTCAGGAAGTCAGGAAGGTCTTGCACTCCCGAGCTGTCGACGTCCATTGGGCCACCGGCTACTCCATAGCTGCCCAGGGCATAAAGCATGGAGTTAGCTCCTATGACACCGTCTCCGTCGTGGTCGAACCAATCGCACGGAGTTTGCGCATTTAAAAGCGAAGCACCGAACAATCCCAAAACCATACAAAGCACCCTGAACATGCCTTCAAGGTACTCCATTTTACAACACACGTAGTCAAAGGTGTACGATTTCAGTGGTTGCGAAGTACTTTCGAAAAGCAATCAATCCAAATGGAACAATTTCTTTCCTTTTTTGAAGCGATGCCTCCTTGGCAAAAATTAGGCTGGATTGTCGTGTGCATGTCGCTGAATTTTGTCATTGAAAGTGTACGGCCCATGTTTCAGGGAGGATTTCGCAGTTGGAAACACACGAGAACGAACTTAGCGTTTCTGGCAACAACCATGGTGATCAATGTCGTTTTTGGATTGTTGACGGTGGGGGTGTTTGCATGGGGGGCGGAGGCTCAGTTAGGCCTATTGCATTGGATGGATTGGCCGATTGCAGTGGAATTGGTGCTTGCAATTGTGGTGTTTGATTTCATCGCCCAATTCGGTGTTCACTGGTGCTTACACAACGTGCCGATTCTTTGGAATTTGCACATGGTTCACCACAGCGATACACATGTCGATGTCACCACAGGAACCCGGCATCACCCCATTGATTTCGTGGTGCGAGAGGTATTCGCTGTATTCGCGGTGGCGCTGACTGGAGCGCCCGTGGCGTTCTATGTTTTTTACCGCATTCTCACGGTGTTTTTTACTTACATGACCCACGCGAATGTGGAATTACCCAAGGGATTTGAGCGCGTTTTGGGCTTCTTGTTTGTCACGCCTCGGATGCACAAGTTCCATCACCATTTTGAAGCGCCGTGGACCGACCGTAACTATGGAAACATGCTGAGCATTTGGGATCGGCTGTTTGGAACATATGTGGATGGAGATGTGACCCAGGTTAAGTACGGATTGGATGTTGCCGACGACAGCCGTGGGGACGACTTGGCTTATCAAATGTCGCTGCCATTCCGCACCAAAGAGCGCAAGAAGTGAGTACCTTGTTCGCATGAAACGCGGACATTTTCTCAAAGCGATTGGCGGTCTTTCATTGACGCCATTTTTACCTACCCTGAAAGCTCAAACTCCGGCTGCTGTGAGCAATTGTGTGTTGGTACCGAGTGAGACCGCTGGGCCCTTTCCATTGGATTTGACCGAGAATGAGTTCTTTTTTCGGCAAGACATTCGTGAGGGTTTGCCGGGCTTGCAATTGAGACAAAAAGTACGGATCATTGGAGCCGAAAACTGCCTACCGATGGCAGGAGTTCGGGTGAATATATGGCATTGCGACCGAGATGGTAATTATTCGGGATATGGAACAGAAACGGGCTTAACCTACTTCCGTGGTTATCAATTCACGGACGAAAACGGCGAATGTGAGTTCATCACGATTGTCCCGGGATGGTATCCTGGACGTGTCACCCACGTGCATTTCCAGGTCTATGTAAGCACCCAGTACAGCGCGATATCACAATGGACCTGGCCGCATGAAGCCGTAGTTCAAGCTGCGCTGGATAATCCGGAATTGTATCCGGAAGGTCCAGATCCATTGTCGCCGGGTCAGGATGGTGTTTTTGCGGACGGCTTCGATTTGCAAATGGCATCTTTGGACTGGGATGCGAGCAACGGAGAATACGTTTCTGAGTACGAAGCGACGGTGCAAGGCGCTGGGACGGTGGGAATCGGATACGAAGAATTCCAAACGGCTCAAACAATGGAATTGGGTGCAGCGTATCCAAATCCAGTAACCGATCAATGCACCATACCGTTTCAGTTGTTGGAACCCGCTGAAATGAGTTGGTCGCTGTGGACGGTAACGGGGCAGCGGGTTGCATCGAATCAAGTGGGTTCGTTTGGAGAAGGCAAAACGACACTCTCGGTTGACTTGCATGCATTGGGCTGCGCAAAGGGTGCGTATTTATTGCAAATCGAAGCGGAAACGGCTCGCGGACGGTTTGTTCGCATTGTTCAAATTAGTAAGCGGTAATCGCACAGAATTGCTGAAACCTGGGCGTGACTTTTTGCGTAAAGCAAAGCATGTCCTTGCTTTATCCAATAGCAAAATTCATAGAAGCCCTTCGCTGGGTTTTTGGCAATACGGATGAATTTCTTCAATCGGAAATTCAATCGAAACGCCAGTTGATTCGCGATGCCATCAAGCGATCCATGGATGCCGAACTGGAAATGCATCAAGAAAGCTGGAGGAATGTGGCACAGGTTCATTTGCAGCAAATTCAGGGCATAGAATCCAAGCGCTCACGCTACATGGTCGATGGCTTGATTGGATTGGGGTTGACGTTTTGCCTCCTGTTCATCCTGGTATTGACGTTCATTATTTGAAACGGCTCAGATACTTTCTTCGATAATCTTGGTGATAACGTCATCCTTGATGAGTTCACCATGAACATTCATTTGGTCACATTGTAATTGAATCATGGATCAACCAACTTCAGCGGGCAACGCCCCGATCATGGAATCCCTCGAAGAGGGCAAGACTTATTTTTGGTGCAGTTGTGGCAAGTCTACGAACCAGCCTTGGTGCAATGGTGCACATCGTGGCACTTCGTTTGAACCGATGGCCATCAAGGCTGAGGCTTCGCGCACAGCGGCCATGTGTACTTGTAAACTGACTAAGAATCCACCTTACTGTGACGGCTCTCACCGTCAAGTGTAATTTTAGACCATGATGATGCGATCGTTCTTTTTCATACCTCTGGCGGTGATGATGGGTACGGCCATTTCATCCTTTCAATCCTACTCCGAAATGAATTCCGATGCAACTATTGAGGCGGCCACGCCGGTAGCGCAATATGCCTACCATGCTGCCGATACGCGTGGGCACGCAAACCACGGTTGGTTAGACACTTACCATTCGTTCAGTTTTGCCAATTGGCATAACCCGGAGCGCATGCATTTTGGAGCCTTGAGGGTACTCAATGACGATTACGTTGCAGGAGGCGGAGGATTTGGAACGCATCCACACGACAACATGGAGATCGTAAGCATTCCGTTGGAAGGGGATTTGGAGCATCAAGACAACATGGGCAATAAAGCAGTCATCCGCCAGGGAGACGTTCAAATTATGTCTGCAGGAACGGGCATTATGCATTCTGAAAAAAACCACAGCACTTCCGACGCTGTGCGCTTTTTGCAGATCTGGGTGTATCCAAACGAGCGGGATTTAAAACCCCGCTATGACCAAGAATCGTTTGACCGGTCACAAGAACGAAATGGATTTTTGACGGTGGTGAGTCCAGATGGCGGAGCCGGGGTCCAGATCCATCAAAACGCTTGGTTTCATTTGGGTTCTTGGGATGCAGGACACCAACAGCGTTATGCGTTGCACGGAGATGGTCAAGGGGTGTATGCGTTCGTTTTGGAAGGTGCCGTGACCATTGACGGCCGTGCACTCAACCGACGAGATGGATTGGGCGTTTGGAATGCTTCCAGCATTGACGTAACAGCGTCTGAAGATGCGCGCTTCCTGCTCATGGAAGTGCCGATGCGCTGGTAATCTCTATTGGTGTATTTCACGGTTTATACCTACCTTTTAGGGTATGAACCAAATGTTGCCTAGTCTCTGGAGCGTGCTGTTTTCAGTTGCGTTGTTTTCAGCTACAGCTCAAACTCCCGTTTCCCTTTTGGATGATGTTCCGCTGGATACCGAAGCACCGACATTTCTGCCTATTTCGAATGAGCAAGCGCCATCGGCTCGCTGGGAATCGACTGATGCTCCACTGCCGACCAATGTGTGGTGGCAAAACTTTTCTTTGAATGCGGGTACCGGAATTGCTAACGCCCTGCCATACATCGTCAAGTCGTCCACCAATGGATTAAGTGGTTGCATGCCCTGGAAAACAACCGGGCAGACTTATGTCATTTCGACCTTCGTCAATAACTGGACCATGGGTGCAACCCAATCCCTCGCGGCCCACAAAATCATTGATTACGATCCGTTGTCGGTGACGTTACGCTGGAATGGTGCAGGAGGAAATATGCGGGCTCCCATCGCGCGAGGTATGCCCTACTTGACGACGATTTACGAAGGGTTGACGCCAGAACTGAACACCATCCATGCCATCATGAGTATCAACGGCACGAGTCCCAATGCGACCATTACGGATGACCGATTTGAAATTGCATTGAACAATGGACAAACCTGGGTGCTCTATGCTTCGGAGTCGATCACCCTGACGTTTACCGGAAACAATGCATTGACCGGTCCGACCAATTGGAACGGTACGCTGCGCCTTGCAATCGTTGGAGGGAACGGTGTTGCTACGAATGAAACGCTGTTGGATGCGCACGCCGATGCTTACCCTGCCGGTGGCAGCGTAGTCGCCACTGCAACGGGCGACGATGCCGAGTTGGTGTTTCATTGGGAATGGGCAAGCATGAGCGGCGGAACGGCGACCTCAGGGTTGCAATGTGCCCTGCCGCATCACGAGCCTGTTTTGCAAGAGGCGGTTCAAGTCGGCACAGCGTACCCGACCATCAAAGGCGACATGCGGCTGGTCGCTGCAGCATCTTGGCACATGAATGAGGCTTTGACCACCATTGGATTTGAATCGCCCGAAGGCGTTGCGCCGTCGCTTGAACAAGAAGTTCGCGATGCGCTTGCGGAGAACGTCAATTGGCCCATCACCGCCGGCGATACCTATTTCGGAGGAAAGCAACTCGCTGCCGTGGGAAGGTTGGCGGTCATTGCTGACGAACTCAACGAAACAGCTCTCGCTGCCAGCTATCGCACCACACTTGGCAATGCTTTGCATCCCTGGCTCAATGGCACCAACAGTGATGCCCTCCGCTACGACGAAGATTGGGGAGGGGTGATTTCCAGCTCTGGAGGCAGCTTCGGTCAAGGGTTGTACAACGACCACCATTTTCATTATGGTTATTTCTTGTACGCTGCGGCAGCTATGGCCAAAAACGATCCCGCTTGGGTGAACCAATGGGGAGATGAAGTGATGCATTTGGTTCGAAACTTGGCCAATCCTGCGCCGTCGGATCCCCACTACACATACTTGCGCAACAAAGATTGGTTTGTGGGTCATTCATGGGCGTCGGGTTTATACGAATTTGGCGATGGCCGCAACCAAGAAAGCACCTCCGAGGCGGTAAATGCCTGGTACAGCTTGTACCTCTACGGCTTGGCCATTGGCGACGAACGCATCCGAGATCTCGGACGTCTGATGCTTGCCACTGAAATCCGCTCGACCCAACGTTACTGGCAAGTGGATTCCAGCGATGGCATTTATGACGAGCCGTATGCTTCGAACAAAGTCGTTGGTGTTTTGTGGAGTACCAAAGTGGACTACGGCACCTTTTTTGGCGGCAATACGGAATTCATTCATTGCATTCAGATGCTTCCATTCACACCGATTTCGGAAACCCTGTTGGAGCCTGCTTGGATTGAAGAAGAATACCCAGTCTTGGTTACAGCGTTGGATAATCCCGCGATTGGACAGGGTTGGAGAGGATTTGTGTACATGGCGCATGCTGTGATTGACCCGGTTGCGGCTTGGTATGAATGCCAGACGTTGACTGGATATGATGATGGGAACACAAAAACCAATACCCTTTATTGGTTAGCTACACGGCCCGGAATGGAGGAGCTGATGGAAGGATACGAAGGTGGGGGTGGAGGAGAAACGGGTGTCGAAGGCGTTCGTTTTCAAGTCGATATGTCGCAAGAAACCATACAGGGAACCATCTTCCTTACCGGTGGATCCATCGACGGTTGGTGTGGTACATGTGTGCCCATGTCCGATCCGGAAGGGGACGGGATTTATGAAGTGACATTGGATTTGGCGCCTGGCCCTGTGGAATACAAGTTCGTCAATGGAAGCTGGACGTATGGAGAGACGTTTGATCCGGTTGCCGATGCTGTATGCACCCTGACGACGGGTGAGTTTACGAATCGCTATTTTGTGGTGCCGGCCAGTGGCAATGCGGACATTGGTGTGGTGTGTTTCAATAGCTGTGATGCCTGCGAAGGCGGCGTCGATTGTGCGAGTGATACGAACAACAATGGAATCTGCGACGAGGATGATATTGCGGGCTGCACTTATCCTTTGGCACCCAATTATGATCCTTTAGCTACCATGGATGACGGGACTTGTGAATGGTCGACGACTGAGCCCGATTGTGTGGGAGATTTGAATGGTGACAATCAAATCACAGTTGGCGACTTATTGATGTTGTTGGGGGTATTTGGAGGAGGTTGCTGATTTACGAATACATTTATCATGATGAAAACAATATTGACCTTGGCATTTGTGGCAGCCATCGGGATGGCTTCAGCCCAAAAAGTATTCAACGTGGACTATGCTTCACAAGCAGACGTAAAAGTATTCGTTGTGGACTACGCGTCCCAAGCAGATTTGTGCGTGTACAGGGTGGATTACGCTTCGCAAGCAAGAGGAAATTCGGGTCAGTGGTTTTGGGTCGATTATGCCTCCCAAGCGGATAAGAAAATCTTCTTCGTAGACTATGCTTCTCAGGCTGATCTCAAAATATTTTTTGTGGATTACTCCTCCCAAGGGGAATGGAAGAATCGGCAAAAAATGCATCTGATGTATTGATGCAAAAAGCGGAGAACCCCTGGAATGGTTCAGGGTCCTCCGCCAATCGATATCTGAAAGATTAATTCCTTTATTTAAAACGCAACGCCCTGGCGTTCATTGTGTTTTGCGCTCCGCCATGCTTTAGGGTTGGGATTTTTTGGCAACGAGTGCCTGGGCACGGAGGACGGCTTGCCGAGCATTGACAATGCCGCCGCTTTTGCACAATTTCGACATGGGACTGCCGGGACCAAACGATTGTTCACCGGGGACGACGACGTTAAAGTCGGGTTTGTGAACGGATTGCATGAGCACCTCTTTGATTTCAGGCGCCGTCAATTCTGGGAAATTTGCACGCAAAATAGCGGCTACGCCGGCAACCACGGGCGCTGCCATGCTCGTTCCATCCAAGTCGATGTATAGGCCATCGGAACTGGTTGAATGAATGCTGACGCCAGGTGCGAAAAGGTCCACTTCGCGCTCTCCATAATTCGAGAAACTGGCAATCAGGTATTCATCGTATTGCCACCCGGTTGCCCCAACATTGATGAATGAAGCTTCAATCTCGTCGGAGCCGCCGGCATTGGGATAGAAGGCGTAGTGGTCGATGTTGTTCGCTTCATTGCCCGCAGCATGGACCACCAACACATCATTTTCTGCGGCATACTGCAATGCTGCAGCGACGCGATCGGGATCCATGCTCACGTATTTCCCAAAACTCATGTTGATGATTTTCGCCCCGGCGTCGACCGCATAGCGGATTCCATTGGCGACGTCTTTGTCCGTTTCATCGCCGTCGGGCACCACTCGAACGGGGATGATTTCAGCAAACCCATCGGCAATGCCGGGCGCTTCGATATTGGTTTCGGTCCAAATCGATCCCGCCCCGATGATCCCGGCCACATGCGTTCCGTGCTCTCCGCTGTCATCTGCGCTTCGGGGATTTCCATAGAATCGGTCGTCTTCGTCGGTAGCTCGCGGGTTATAATTTGGATTCAACCAAAATCGATAGCTCTTTTGAACCTCTCCAACATAATATTCGAGGTCTTCAAAGGTGACTTGTTCTTCGATAAGGGCTTCTAGCAGTTTCTTTTGTTTTCCCTTGATACCGAGCGCCTTTCGGTGGTACCAAATTTGTTCCAAAGCGATGGGTTCGGCGTCAAAAAGTTCCGTGTAGGGAAAGTTGAATTCGATGTAAATGTCTGTCCAAAACCAACATTCATCGACCCATTCGTAGGTGTCTTCCGACATGGTGCGAATGGTCTCAATGTCAATTTCCTCGAGCCATTCAGGCAGCGGTAAATTGTTGCTTGTCAGGCTGTCATATAGATGCAGCGCATAATTGGATTCGTATTGGGCGTAATGAATGTTGTTGCCCAATGAATCGACCAAAAAATTCCAGCCATGGCGATCGTCGATGTACCCATTTCCGTCATCATCGATTCCATTGCCTTGAATTTCACCTTCATTGGTGTAGACCGATGATTGCAATGCAGCATGCCCAAAGTTCACTCCCGTGTCGAGCACTGCCACTTTTACCTTTTGCACAGGTTGATCGGAATCGAGCAAGGCGAGTGCTTGTGGCAGGGCGATTCCGGGTATTCCGTCGTTTTCGACTGCTTCATAATGCCAAGGCAAAGGATTGGATCGATCGACCAAGGATTGAGCGAATGAGAAGCTGGTGAATAATATGCAACTAGCAAGGCAAAAGAGGCTGAGGTGTCGGAATCTCACGGTCATTGGTAGGATGATTGGATGGGCAGGTTTGGTGCTTTGCAATTTAATGGTTGGGGGAAGCAAAAGTCGGGTCAATCTTTCACGCAACGAACATTGACTCCATCATTTAAAGATTGTGTGCCTTTTACGATGTTATCATGAACGTAATTGCTAAAGTTGCGTGTGTAGAGGGAGTTCGTTTGGTAGTGGGAACTCGTCCAGTAGACCAACCAAGCGGGCTCTTCTTCAGGCTCTTCAATGTTGTAGTAAGCGCAACCACTGATTACGCCAGTAGGATTTAAGGACAATCCGATGTCATTGGTTCCGCCCCAATTTTCATCGACCAAGATGGGTCGGAGCCCAAACCCTCGATTGCTTCCACGCAGCAAGGCTTCCTCTTCCGGCATGCCGATACTCATTTCGACCTCCATCCATTCTACATCCGTCGCTACGTGCCAACCGTTCGGACAAATATTGCGCTCATCGACGACGGCATAACCATTGTAGATGTGCCCAAATTCTTCCTCGTAACTCGTATTTCGGTAGCTCTCTAGATACCGTGGAGTTAAATCAGGCTCATCATTGTCCCAACACCAATTTGAAATGAATGGATCTCGAAGGATGGGGTCTCCATTGCTAAAATGTTCGGTTCGGAGGTCTTCTTGAAACCAGCACCGGCCCTCGATTTCAATCAAGGCGTATTCGTAATCGTTGTAAGTTATGGTTTCTGCATCACACCGATGGGAAGGCAAGGTGTCCTCTGCAGCCTCTGATCCCGTTCCAATCCACTGATCGCATCGCTCACCCGCGTATCCCTCTTGGCAAAGGCATGTTCCATCAACGCATACACTTCCATTCAGGCAAACAGCTTCTTGACAGGGATCTGAGCAGGAGCAGAGAATGACCAACAGACCGATGATCATCAATAGCATGATTTGTTGTGGGTGATTTTTTCGAATGTGCATGGAACGTATGAATATTAATTTTTGGCCGCTTCGCGCAATTGGGCCTCCGGCACTACGTGTAGTGTCAAACACTCACTTGGTTTAGGATAGGTCGTTTTTAAGTCTAACGTCCACAGACCAATTTTTGGTATGAATATCGAAGGGCCTACTTCAAACTGATTTCTTCCTTCAAGTCATGAAGGCAATCGCCGGATTGGGTATGAAATCTTTCGCTAATATTACTGTATGAAAATGCGATGCTTGCAAAAACCTCAGATAATAGTTGCTCTGATTGTCACGTGGATGTCAATGCCAAGCCAGTTTATATGGGCCCAACGAGATGCATTGCATCCGAATCTCCGAGCGTTGTATGATTCATTCAATGAAGAAGTTGTTTCAATTGAAAAGATTGAAACGGGACAGATGGTTGTAATGCAAGGAATGTTTTCGAGTGTTGACTTGGAATTGGGCGCGGTCATCGATGCTGAAGACGACGTGATTGTTTTTGGATATGCGTTGCCTTCCCAAATCAACGTTCTAGAGGCATATTCCAATCGGTATGATTGTGAGAGCTGGAGTATGGAAATCGGAGAAGATGGTGGGTTATGGATGACTACTTGGTTGTTTGAAGAAGGACAGGAAGATTTGTTAATGGAGTTTGTCATTAAGGTGTTGGAGCTTGATGGTTTTTTGGAGGAAGTCGCATTGTTCACTGGAAATAATGGAGTAGCTGAAACTTTGTTCGATTTGGACCTTTGTGTGCAGGCGATAGAGGAAAACTTGGTCTATTTACCTGTCTCAATGAGGGATGAATTGAAACCTCAGAAGTATTGCTCTTGTCTTGCCAATCAGGTTGAAGCCGATCCTGACTTGGTTTTCGCGTTGATGGACTTCACCAGCCCCCAAGCAGAACAATTGATGCGAACCTGCTGGTCTGATTATTGTCCCGATTGCGGAATCACCTTTGAGGAGGCCATGGGACAATTGCACGGTGACCATGGGTTGATTGAGGAATTGGATGAAAAGTCGCGAAGAAGTTTTGTTCATGGTTGTATGACGGAATTGATGGATACGCCATTTGCTGATGATGCCAATGTCACATTTGCCCAAATGGAGGTTGCTTGTAACTGTATGTTCGATGAGATGCGCGCACAAAAGGATATGACGATGGTTGATTTGGAAGATGAACACAGTGTCGTGATGAATGAGATGTTCAGTGCGTGCTTGAGTGATCTTTTTCTATTCGATTCGAACCAAGGCGTATTGAATGCGGGCAGGCATCCTGCGGGTTGCCGGGGAGTGAATTATGTTCCCTTACTTCGTGGAATGGCGGGTACGTGGAAGGTTAAATTGGGTCTAGGTGATTCTCAGAAATACTTTTTGATCGACTCCGGCGCGAGCGAGCTGGTTATCAATGAAGACTGGGCAAGCCAATTGCGCATGAAAGGAGTGCTTTCACCTTATCCAACGGATGTCATTGCGCTTACTTTGGCTGACGGCAGATCCATCGCTGGTGAAATTTATGAGGCGAGTTCACTAAACATCGGGGAATGTCACATCGATGATTTTGAAGTTGTAGTGGTGCCAGAGGGCGGCATGTTATGCGGAATGGGCGTGCTGAGCTTGTTTTCATCCTGGCAAATCGACGAACCCAATGAGCAACTCATTTTATCGATTGATTGAGATGAGAGGAAGTTGTTGGATGGACGGGCAGACTGAATGATTTCTACGATCGAGCCGCTTCGCGCAATTGGGCCTCCGATTGGGAGTCTTCATCCAACCATTCAAGTGGCGGAAGATCATGCCATTTTAGTTGTTGGAGTCGCTGGTAGAGTGGAAGTTTAGGGCCTTTAAAACATCCTCCATAACATCCTGAACCGATTCGATATGGCGTGTGCTCAATCATTTGCTCCAATTGCCTTGCCACGGCTGCCATTCCACCTAGAAAGTAGAAGTTTCGGGTATCGCAGGTGGTGCAATAGCCAATGACACCGCCTGTGGCAAGCATACCTCCACATCCAATGCCATAGACCGTTGGATTTTGACAATTCCCGCAGGGACCATGCCATGCTTCTTGTTCTTTCCAAAGCGTAAATAGCAACCCTATTGGTAGAGGGATTTTATCTCCTCCCTCTATTTTAAATTTAAAACAACAAGCATTTTGAGGAAAGGGCATGTGTGGTGCAGACTGAGTCAACTCCTCTTCATGATGAAGGCATCCTCGAATGATGCTGCACAAATGGGGGTCGGGTTTGCTTTCAGTTACTTTCCACACGTTGGTTCGGGTTGGGTGTTGTGTTTGCTAACGCGAACCACTTCGATTTTGGTATTAGAAGATGGAATGTGTGGTGCGTTGAATGGAAATGTTAAGAAAGGGGGGTCCGGGAAATACTTAAAATGTTAATTATGCAGTTATTTGGTTAGAATCAAATTCGAGAATGATGAGAAGTATCTTTAAAATCACCGTCCTATTTGGCTTCTTTTTGGGGTGTACCGCAGCCTCGTTGGGCCAAGGACTATCTGAGTTGGTTGAAAATGCAGATCCAGCGGTTTTCAAGATTTTGACCTATGATGAAGCGGGATTGTTTGCCGGATCGGGAACCGGATTTTATGTAGACGAAAATGGTCGCGCTTTGACCAATTGGCATGTACTGGAGTATTCGCATTATGCCTTTGCTGTGAATTCAGCCAATGAGGTTTTCCCAATCACGGGTATTTATCGCGCCTCAGTAGACTATGACCTTGCTGAATTTCAAGTAGGTATTCCCGAAGATGCGCAACTTACCAGCCTTGTTTTTGATGAATCCGATATTCGAAAAGGGGAAGAGATTTTCATCATAGGTTGTCCAGAAGGCTACATGAATTTCGTGAGCAAAGGGCTTATCAGTGCTTATTACGAATATGAGGGGATCCAATTTTACCAAACCGAAGCGTCCATTTCGAGCGGCAGTAGTGGGAGTCCGGCATTGAATATGCGTGGCGAAGTGTGTGCTGTGGTGACTGCTTCGAATACGTCGGGTCAGAACTTAAATTTTTTGACACCCATTGAATTTGCCTCTGAGATGTCGGATGATTTTCCAAAGTCAGCATTGAAAGGACTGAGTACTGACCATTATGTATTTCACAAGCGATCTACTGAAACGCCGAATTTGACCTTACACAGCGTTGAATGCACGGATGAAAAAACAACGCTGTATATGTCGTATTCAAATACGACGCTGCTTTATGGTGAAGAATCTTTTATCTACACGGTGATTGATGATCAAGAACAAAGTTTCCGATTGACCAATTTGGAAAACGGTGACAAAGTGTTTGCATTGTCGTCGACGATAGGTGACAGCCCATCAGATCCAACGTATTTAAAGTTGGGAGAAACGGTGTTTTTCAAGCTTGTTTTCCCTGCAATCGAGCGGAACAGTCACTACTCCCTTACGGAAGGTATGTTGGGTGGTGATTGGTCGTTTCAAACCATTGCCCTCACCGATGAAAACCTCGGCATCCGTGTTGAGGATTATTCGGATATTGAGGAATTGGAGACGCTGTGGCAATTGCTTCTGACCCGAGAAGACATTGAAGCGATGGGGTTGGATTACCAATTTGCTCATTTGGACAACCAACTCTCGGATCGCGAGTTGTCCTCATTTGAATTGAATCTGGCCGGCGTTATCGCCTACAAATATGGAAACGATGGCACCGCTTATGATTATTTTATGGCTTCGGCTGACAAATCGCCACTGTTTTCTGATCCGTGGATCAATTTGTATATGCTGAATCCAGAGGGCTATCCAGAAGAGGATTTGAAGTATGTCAACAACGCTTTGCGTGCTTCTCCGGATTCCCCAGAATACCATAATCTAAGGGCAGAAATCCATTTTGATTTGGGAAATTATGAGGAGGCTGTGGACGATATCAAGTTTTTTTTAGATAGCGATCGTACTCCGGTTTACTCCAGTTTTATCACCTTGGGATTTGCTCAAATAGCCTTGGATAATGCGGGTGTCGGTTGCGTCAATTGCCTCACAGGGTTGATGATGTATTATGACTCGGAATACTATGATCCTGATTATGCTGACGATGTAGTATCATACCTGCAGGCAACGTGCGATAAAAAATTTCTCAAAGACTGGGGCCTCAAGTGAGTTGCCTTTGAAGCCGTGACTTTGCGTTTCCGCAACGTTGCCGAAACTTGATTTCGGGGGATCAAAATGCCCTTCTTCCGGTCATGTTGCAGTCCTCCTCTTCCCCCTTCCTTTCCCGGCAGCACTGGGTGCGTCGGATGTGGACGCCCATCAAAGTGGGCATGATGAACAAGCTGATCAAAGACGGCAAAGGCGCCCCGTGGAGGCTGGCTGGTGGACGATCGCTCAAACAACAATTCTCGCACGACGAGAACGGTTGGTACGCCGATATCCCGTTGTGGCCCGGTCCGCGTGGAGCGTGTGCCATGGTGTGCGGCGCCGACACGCTCCTCGACCTGCTGGCCGGTGAAAACAAGCGCATCACGCTTCAGCTGAGCCTCGAGCCCCAGCACTTGCGCGGCGGCAATGCCGTCACCGGCGTGTTGGACTACGTCCGGCCCGACGGCCTCGGCGACGGCGCCGACTACCGGTGCACCCTCGACGACGAACCCGAATTTGAATTGTGGCTATGTGGCGTCACCGAGTTTGTGTTTGGCTTCATGCCCAAGCGCATCTACTTCGAAGTCGCCTGAAGCTTGGCATGGGGAGGAGGTATTCGTACCTTCTTCCCATGCGAACTTTCATTTGTCGGACTCCGGACGTGGATGCTGAACAGATTCAACATCTGATGGATTTGTTGCAGGGACAATACGGTCCCGTTACGTTCATCAATGCGGGTGTTGTAAAGGTTCAAGTAAAGGAAAGCGATTATGGACTGGAGTTGAGTTGGGAAGAAGCTTTTCGGGTGATGAGGGAAGAGCGAAATCAAAATGAATTGGAACCTAGCGATGCGCTGTTCATGTTGACGGACGTTCAGAATGAGGCGAACTTTTTTGCTTTTGGAGAGGGAGCAGGAACTGGTCCTGGAAATCATTGCATTATGGTGGACGGATGGGATCAATTTGCAGTGAAGGGATTTGTCCATCCGACCTTGCACATCATCGCGAGCAATTTGATTCAAGGAATGTTGCACCGAAGCATGGACGAGTGGATGAACGCTGCGCATCAGCAATCGCGGGGATGCATTTCGGACTTTTGCCAAAATAAAACGGACATCTTACTTCGTTTACGTACAGCAGACTTGTGTGATGCGTGTGTCCATCACTTCAACGCCGCCATTGAAAACGGTCGTATTACGGCGCCTTTTTTTCATCAATGCATGCAGCTGGTGGAGTTAGCACGCACGGAATTGTGTTTTCACAAAAGGATGCAAGTTGCGCCGCTTGTGAGTCCTCTTGAGGTGCGAGGGGATCGCCAGCAAATTTGGCTGACTGGGTTGGACCGTGAATTGAAAATTGCGGGTGCCACCCCGCGCTGCTTGTACCTTCTTTATCTCAAGCACCCTGAAGGGATTCCTTATGAGCGATTGGATGAACACATCGATGAACTCATAGAAATCCATCAGCGCATAATTGGAACGAAAACCTATGAAGCGTTGCATGCCGAATTCATGCTTCTTTTGGACCCTGGCGATCGCGCCAGATTGAATCAACAGGTTTCTCGTTTAAGGAGCAGCCTGCGAAACGCCCTTGGCGATGAAGTTTTACCAAATTATATCTGGGGCAGTAGCTCAGAAAAAAAGGCCATTCCCATTGCCGCCGAAAGTGGGATGGTGAGTTGGAGAAGGTGATGATTTGAGGACCACTTCCGCAACGTTGCGGAAACTTGAAATAGGGGTGCTCCACGTCGGACATTGGCGGCATGTTCCAGTCAACCCCGTCTCCTAAAAACCGTGAAATCCAACTGCCCCAATTGGCATTCAGTGGATTTTTTTCATACCCTTGCAGTGCATCCAGAAGGGAAGTCCATTCCCTGCCAACCGATCCAATTCTTGGGCACGGTGGCCAGAAGATGCGGAGTCTAACCTCAAAAACAAAAGAATCATGTGGAACAGCCCCACGCCTCCCGGTCGCGCCCATTATTTGGCCAGCCTCCCCGAACAACTCGAAATCGCCCGCACGAGCTACCGCTTCTATGTGGCGCCCAATGTCTGGGTTTTCGAAAACGGCAAATTGGACTACGTCGGCACGCGCCTCGTTCGTCAGGCCTTCGCCGAACAAAACCGCCCTGCGCTCTTGCGCCTCTTCGACGTCCACGACGAGCTCCGCAGCCGCCTCAACGGCCACGTTCCCGCCATCGACCGCTCGTTGTTGCTGGCGCGGTTTGACCTCGGCTTTCCGCCGTTCAATGAAGAGGAGTGAGGCTTGCTGAGAGCGATTTGGAAATTCCGTTTTGGTTCGAACTTATATACGCGTGAGGCTTTCACCGGCCGCCGCAATTCTTTTTGATTCACCCTCTAATCCATTTACACCATGCCAAGAATTTTGAGTTTACAAAACCAATTTCATAGTGACATCATCAAAGCCATTCTTCAGACCCACCGAATTTTGTGGATGGACGTAGAGATGCGAAAAAACGATCTTGTTCCGGCGATGATTGGGTATGTTCCTTTTGGCTCCATGATCGGTCAAGTTCAACACGTGCTGTGTGATGCCTCGTTCGAACGTGTGGCTCGAATGAAAAAATTAGACCACCAACCCTGGTTGCAATTTGTTCAGAGCGTCATTGTTCCGGTCATCCAACAAAAAGGGGTGATTGCAGCCTATTCACGCCATGAACTTAAGTTGATTGAAGAGGCATTGCATGCATTGGACTTGTCCCATATGTTGGATGAACTCATTTATTTTGATTGCAATGCCAGTGATTGCTTTCAACTGAATTTTCCGGATGAATATTTCCAAATCCGAAGAGCCGTGGCTCGACGTGTTCGGCGCGGGCTCATTTCCCAATTCCGTAGAATGGGGCTAAAGGATTTTCTGATGTCGGATTCGAGTGCTTATGACTACCCGAAATACTTGCGGGATTTTTCTCCTGCTGAGGCGTTGGCATACATCCGACCGCAGGCCGCGGAACGTTTGCCACGTCGTTGGACCAAAGTGGCAAAACGCAAATTGGCGACCCTACTCACCTACAATATGCATGATGTATTGGGCATGAGGTATTTGACTTTTGAATTGATGGGGATGCCCGTTGTATCGAAGAATTAATTACGAATCATTCAAGATGTGTAATCAACGAATATTGAACCCCTACAGGGCGGGCGAGTCGTTCATGCGACTTTCTAATGAAGGATGCTTGTACCACGATTTATTGTTTCGACAACATGAGCAAGTCGCTCAGGCTGTTGAACGGAATAAGTTGCTGATTTGGCACGAATGGAAGAGAACAGGTTTCAAGTTTCCTCATGAATTTGAGTCTAACGGGCTTAATTTATCATGGTACTTGGAGGGTCATCTGCAATGTGAAAAACAGCCTTGCTTTGGTTGCTACTTGGGTGAATGGACCTTGATCTGGAAGCATGCCATTCAGTGCAATTTGGGCAGCTGTTATAACACACTATTTGAAACATTCATATTGCCCGAGTTCAATGCACCTATGCTTCTTGACGCCATTTTGCGAGGAGAAGTCATTTTGGACAGGCCCAATGTGATTCGAGGCAGGACGGGTGCGCGAGCATACCGATCATTGCTTGAACGCATTCAAGAATGTGCATACGAAACCATTAAATTGTACGTTGTCCAAGAGTTCTTTCCTCATTGGTTTGAAAAGGCGGATTTGACTCCGTTGCTTGGGCCTCATTATTCCAATCCTACAAAATGAAAACACTCAATCAATTGTGCTTGTTGTTTGCTCTTGGCATGATATCATGCACAGCATTCAACGAATGGGAACACGGATCTAAAAGCGACCAGGGCCAGGCATATGAGGAGCCGCGGATTGATTCACTCATTCAGGATCGGTACTACTTCGCAGCATGTCACCTTGAAGTTGACGAATCCAAATTTCCTGTTCTGCGAGGGATTCCGAAAGCAGAGGCATTGAATGCGCAAATCAGGAGCCGATTTGATGAGCGAATTGAGGATTATCATGAAGAATTTTTAGCGCATGGGGAGGACCCCTACTTGGACCCTGAATGCAGAGGTTGTTATTCGGATACACTCCACTTCATAAGTTTTGGCTACGATGTGTTGGATTTTGATGATTTGAACTTGTGCCTCCGGACGCATATCTACATGAAACGGATGGGTGGAACAGCTTGGTCATTGGACTACGAACTCTTAAACATTGACTTGGAAAAAGGCGAGGTGCTTGCCGTGCCTGAAGCTTTGCGATCGGTCGATGTCAAGGCGGTGGATGCGTTCATCAGCGAAATCTTTGGAGACAATGGCATTGGAGAGTACTATACCTGTCACTCGTGCGTCGATCCAGACTTCATCGATCAAATGATTGACAACAAACAAGTCGGATTCATCGAAGGTGAATGGGTCGGTTTCGATGTGATTTGGCCGACGACGCATGGGCACGCAGCAGAACGTACCGTTAAGATTCCGCTAGGGCGGTTTGTTGTTAAGAATTGAAGGGGTGATTGGAGGAGGGGATTAAAAGCGAGGATTTAGGTCGAGGATTCACAACTAATGAGTGTGAGAATAGACAAGCAAGTTGCCAAAAACGCCTTTTGTTTTAGAAAACACATCAAACTCTTAATACTCATAGATTTATGAAAATGTTTTAAACTTGTAGTTAAAGGAAAAACATGAACTCTCCCTATTATCCTAATGAAAGGCAATTCATGCCTAGCCGTGATGCGCTTTTGATGTGGCTTCGAACTAGAAAAACAGACGAGAAAACGAAACCTACAATTTCTGGCCTGTTCGAAACCGTGAATTTTGTCACTGATGCAGGATGGACAATGTTGGCAATACTAGTGGAGTTTGGTGCGCTCTTCTTGACCCTGTATGGCGCGTACGGGCTATACTCTCAAAATCAAAATATAGGAGTATTAGTACTCAGTGTTGTTGCCGTGGTTTTATTCATTTCTTTCGATGTTATTGGAGTGCTGCTTCACTCAAGCGATAGGGAGTCGAAAGTGTTGGCGAACCGTGAGCTTCGCCTCTCACCCGATAAGCATCGAAAAAGAGAGTTGGTTAGTGTGATAAATAAGATTACCAATCGAGAATTTTTCGGTGTCGTTTTTTTATTCCTCTCTTCTATTATCAAAGTAGGGGCCATATTACTTCTAGGATTTTCAGCAGCCAATATGTACGTCACAGTTATCATTTTGATGCTTTATTTCATTGTGGTGTATGTCCATGTTTATCACACTGGATATTGGCTTTCGGCGAGAAGAACATCCAAAATGCTGAAGCAAGAAGAGTCTGCATGGAGCGCAAACGAGGATCGGGAAATAGCACAACCACAACGGTTCATTTTCCATAGTTCTAAGCCCATGGAGAAGCCAGCTTTTCAGCTTAACAGACAGGAGATTAACTTCTTGACAGAGAGAGAAGAGCCTGACGGGTCCAAATCGTTTGAATATGAACTGGTAACGCACGGCTGTTTCTGGGACGAAGACATCGTTAAATTGGCGGGCGCGTTTGACACTAGGTCCGATTTCTGTCGGTCTTTAATCGATGCTTGCATGCGGCTCCAGTTGATTCAGTTGGGAAGACTTCCAAATTAATTCAATCGTTTCATGAAAAGCAATGGTATTAAATATGCTACAGGTTCGGGTATCATAGCAGCGGCACTTTTTGGCCTTTGGGCAATTGTGACTTGGGAATTTGAAGGTGAATTCCCTGAAAACGAATTCACGATTGACGTCTGTAACTGTGACGAATCAGTCAGAAAGGAGGTGATTGAAAATGAGCTCGGAATGTTACTTCGATTTATCGAAAAAGACGACAAATCGGGTAACATTGATTTCTTGGTGCCGCGAGTAAATTCCGGAACAGAGAGTTTTCTAATACCACAAATTGGTATGAGTTGGTTCAGTATGCAGTTTGCACCAGTTACTTACCGCATGGAGTATCGAGACAACGATGAGGCACAATTCTTTAATACTGCTCAGAGCGGTTTGAACCCTCGTTTAAATGCTATTTCAACGTCGATTTTAAACACAAAATGTGATTCATCGGACGCGCATGATTTCATATTCTTCGTAGAACGACAACGAACGAATGATGCTTCCATCAATGGCATGTACAGTGATCTTGAATCGCTCATAAGAAATGAGCTCATCCCAAAAGTTAATTCTGGTCTAATTGATGCGGGTTCGCGAATTCGAGTTGAATTTGGATGCAGAGGAGGGGACTTTGGTTGCGTGGATGAAACGGCTTGTAATTTTAGTGCTGAAGCTAGAGTGGACGATGGAACTTGCCTATGGTTGGACGAATGTGGAGTTTGTGGAGGATTAGGGATACCGCCAGGCACTTGTGATTGCTCGGGCAGAGTTCCGATATCTGGCTACGATTGCGCCGGAAATTGTCTCGATCCCACGAGTTCAAAATGCGATGCGGATAACGATGGTGTGCCTGATGCCTTTGACGAGTGCCCCAACACAAAGGCTCAAGTTCCAAGTGGTAATGGGTGCCCCTTTAAGGTCGAATTGCCCGGAGGTGAGGGGTCCTTCATTTTTAGTGGTAAAAAACCAGATCAGTTTGTGCGTTGTAAGGTAAAATCAAAATCTGGAAAATTGCTCGCTAAATTCGAGACGGTGAATGCGGTCTTTCCATTTGATTTGAAGGAATCGAAGACTATTATGAGGATTCTTGGTAATAATTTGGCAGATCTTTCTGTTGAGGTCGAATTTATCGAGCCTAGTGAAGGTTCGGTTATTTGGGCTGAATCAGATTGGAAAAATGTAAATTTTATTTGTAGGCTTGGAGAAGAGATGTGTGCCTTTCAGCTGGGTGAAGGAATAATGAAGTTTTCAGACAATTGAGTTATAAAGATGTATAGATTCTTATGTGGTTTTTGTGGGACATGCATGTGCCTCCTGATTAATTTGATCGGACCCTTTGCAACCAAATCTACTGCACAAATTGAGTCACAAGAGATTCAGATTTGGTTTTTCTCAGGTCTTAGCGATCAAGAATTGAATGCAGTTAACAAACTAGCAGATGCGTTAGCCAAGAAGAATCAGACCCCTATTTTCTTGCAAAATGCATACACAGCAAACATTCGTTTCAAGTGGAATGATACAGATAAGAACTGGGTGAAAACAGAGGAATCAAGGCTCAAAAGTATTGAATCCTTGCAAATAAACCCAACAAATCTGACAATAAAGGATGGACTCGAGCTGGAATCTATTTCAAAGAAATTTGAAGCCTTAGTCATGGTTCAAACGGATTTTGATTGGTATCGTGATAAATCCTTAGTAATACCAATCGAAATGGATATTAACTCTCCAGATTGGTCAAAGGCATTAAAAAAGCTTCCAAGACAAGTCAGACGGGAGCAAAAAGAGTATGAAAGCCTGACTGTCATTTTTGCCAACGCACCGATTCCATATCTCAGAAGTTTTGAATCATTTTCTTCAGCTTTTAAAGCTAAATCTGGAGATTCAGAATTCATTCCGCAATTCGGTAGCAACAGTTGTGATGTAACCACAGTTCTAAAGCCACAAGGAGAGTTGTATGTCTTTTCTTTTGAAGGGTCACGATTTTTTGACGCGTATGAAGTTGAATTGTACGAGGCAGTAGGAGGTGTCCCTGAACTAATACGTACAGAAGTTTTGATTCCAGATTCTGATGCAACTTCAAAGGGATGGCGAATTAAATCCGGGGGCGCGGAAAATTGGTTTCAGCTCATTTTTGACTATCCAAGACTAGGCAAGGAGTGTGCAGAGCGTGAGATGTCGAGGGGTATTGATTCGGAGATTGATCCAGATTGTCCTTTTTGCAAATATGAATGCCTTTACGGTAAACGATATGGCATACGCATCCGCGGTCATTATTCGGAGTTTACGCAATCCACAGAGTACGATGGTCTATGGAGTTGTCTCAAAAACGTATTGTTCCAGTGCGAAAAATAATACTGAGATTCTTCTTGATGATTAGCTTGATTCCGGTTGTCAAGTTTGCACTTGCTCAATCAATGGCGAGTTGGGTGGTCAAATATGATGAGAATGGACAAGGACCTGAGGAAATTGATTGGTCGCAAGTAATGAAGAATGATTATTCACTCAACAGCTCAGACAGCTATTTCAAGGGTGATTTCGTGATTTTGATTTTGAGGAAGGATAGGCAGCTAAGTTCCGAAGTAGCATTTCCATTGCATTGCGTGAATGGCATTGATTCTGAATTATTGCGTGTCTTTGCTTGGGAGTACCATGGTAAGAATCAAAAGATCAAGTTTTTTCAAGATGATGACTTAGTTTATGAAACAGACAATTGGAAGCAAACAAAGTTTTTCATCATTGACCTGAGTGCTGACAACGCTCTTGAAGAAATGAAAAATCAATTGCAGGTAGAAGAATGTGAAGAGTGGAAAGATTCTGGAAGATATAAGGTCTACGAAAATGTCAGCCGTGGTTTCATCGATGAGTCTCAATCCGATTCAAGGTCATCTTACGAAGAACAGATGTGCTGGAGGATCAAAAATGCCATCGATATCCTGAATAGAGGAGCGGAAAAGGGGGCGGCCAGATTGACGATGGCAGATGCTATAGAAAGGGCAAATAGTCCCAAGTACAATGGCAGAATTATGGCCGGAGTGCGAAAGAGTTTGATCGATTCATATTCTGTAGCAAATAGCATGACACTGCAGTCGATGGGAGGCCAGTTCAATTTTGAGTTTATGGTTTCTAGGCGGATGAAAGAGGTTGAGAGTTCAATTGGTATCGAAGTTGCAGTAATCGATGCAGTTTTTGAGACGAATTGGACTCCATTAGAGCAATCCATGCCGTGGAATCAAGACGGAGTTGACGGTGGAGTTTTTTTTGTGGAGCATAACGGTGTGAAAGAGCAGATTGCGTTGGATTTCCTCGCGGTCAGTGGTTTATGGCTCAAGCCTGTGAACATCCCCAAATTCGTCGAATCCAATGTCATATTTCGGTTTGGAGTACCCTTAATGAAGAGGCAATTCTCGGATTTGACGGAGGGCGAGTTTAGTTATTCAGCAAGTATACCTGGTGTCGAGAATCGAATCCGCAATGTGGAGTCAATGGGTTTGGTGGATGATGTGCAGGTAGATCCAGCTTGGCAAACGGATTTTGAATTTGGCGGCTGGTTAGCCGGAGCATCGCTGCAAGTGATAAATGGTTTGGGAGATGACTCTTCTTATTACCTATCAACGAGTATGGACATTCATCGCTGGAACATTTCAGATTCGTCCATGCCGGTCACTTCAATAAGCCCTACACAGTACAGTTCAGCCATTTCAGGCACATCAGTCGGTCTTGTTAACCTCCGCGTTGCTGCGGGAATAATTTTTGGCCGATGAAATTGTATGAACTTTTCATTTTGTCCTTGCTGATCGGATTGGCGCCAATGGCTTCAGCACAAGGAGGATGCGCCGACGAGATTATTTTATCTGGTAATCCCTACCTCTGCCCTGGGGAGACAGCCGGACTCTCAGTTAATTCTGATTCAGAAGTTATCTGGAATACGGGAGACACCCTTTCTTCAATCATTGTTGACGCCGCGGGAATTTACACGGCAACAATCAATGATACCTGTTCGACCGTTCTGTCCATTGAGATATCCGAGGGAGAACTCCCGATGCTTCCAGAGCTAACAGACTTGGAGGTATGCGGAGGCGGTAGTTTGCTCATAGAGGAACCAATCGGACAAGCTTGGAATTGGAGTGCTGTGAGTTTGAACGGGAATTTTAATGCGGCAGAGGGAGCTGGGTCCATCGACGTGTCGGTCGCAGAGGTGTACGAGTTGAATGAGGATGTGGTGGAGATTGACATCCTTGTCGCTGGTGGTTGCTCTATCGATTCATTAATTGCCCTTGATGTGCTTCCCCTGCCGGCTCCTTTTTCTCAAAACAGCCTAGAGGTATGCGCTGGCGAAATGATAGGCTTTGGATTCCTCACAGTGGGGTTGAACGAGGAATGGCAGTGGACGAATTCAAACCCATCGATAGGGCTTCCAGCCACAGGAACCGGGCTACCCCAAGATTTCACTTCTCCGGGAAACATTGCGAATGCATTGTTCAGTGACTTGGCCATAAGCAGAACAACATTCGATGGTTGTGTGAGTACGGAGTCAATTTCCATTCAAATCAATCCGACGCCGCTGCTTGAAGCGGCAGAGGTCGATGATATCTGCGAAGACGCAACAGTATCTATCACATTCAGTACCCAGAACAATTTGTCGAATGTCTTGTGGGATTGGGAGGTGTCAAATGAATTCAATGAGGCAGTTACCGTTCCCGCTTCAGGTGCCGGCAACGTGGTGGGCTTTGCATCGATTGACTTGAACCCCATGCAACCAGAAAATGCGGCCCTTACTCTCCAGGCTACTTTAGGTTCATGCGCGGTAGAATCGGTTTATGAGTTTGTGATTTCACCGAATCCGGAGGTGATAGCTATGCCGGATTTGGAGTTTTGCTTTGGTGAAGAATACGAATTCCCAATCCTCGAAACCATTTCAGCGAGTCCTGTCGAGCTGGAGTACAGCCTCGGAGCAGGAGAGATCGACTTGTTGTTTGGCGGTTCGGGTCAACCCATTGCATTTTCATTCAGTGAAATTCAGTCCACTACTGTATCTACAAGCGTAGAAATAACGCCGACAGCGAATGGGTGCATTGGCTCTTCCGAGGTATTCGAAATCGAGATACATCCTACACCACACATTACTGCAATCGATGCAGCTGCTGAGATATGTGAAGGGCACGAATACCAAGTCTTCTTTCAAAATGGTTTGAATGGTGTTATTCCTGCTTACACCAATTACCAATGGGCTTTTGAGGGAGCTGCGGAGATTCTTGTTGATGCTACATCTGGAATGTCCGAAACCATATCATTAGGGACGATTGAAAATCAATCATTCCAAGTTCAATCAGGTCAAATTCAAGCGACCCCAATTTCACCGAACGGATGCAATGGGGACCCATTTGAAATCGAATTGCTCGTTCAACCGAAAATAGAGGTTGTGACAGATTTGGAGGTGGTTGCTTGCGAAGGCGAGGAGGTTGTCCTTGTCGCTACTGAATTGTCTGGCAATCCGGTGTTTTTCCAATGGATTGGCACAGCGCTTGAGAATCCGGTGCTCGGCAGCTATGCTGCAGTCGACGTAACGGGGGATGCAAGTTTTGAATTAACGTGTACCCAAGTGTCGTCAGGTTGCCAGTCTAGTTTCGAAATTGAACTGGAAGCTGTGCAGCCTCCGGTAGGTGCGTATGAGTTCGCGGGGCCATTGTCTTTCTGCGAAGGAGAGCATGTAGTGGCTGAGGTATTGACAATGGACGAGGTGTTTTGGTCAAACGGCAGTACCGGTCCAACAATTGAAATTGAGCAGTCAGGCCTTCATTACGCGGAGGTATCCAATGGGATTTGTACAATTGAATTGCCCTCGTTCCAGACAACTGAACTGCCGGTGCCGGAAGTAGAGTTAAACGTTCCCAATGGCCAGTGTTTGGGAGAGGCTACACTGTTTGAAGTCAATGGTGATATTGGGCTGATTGCCTGGGAACCATCGGTAAATTTCAATAACCCTTCAGGTTCGGCCACGCTGGGAACCTTTGATGCTTTGACGAATTGCTCAGTGACGGCAGTCAACATATACGGTTGCCAAGTCTCCATATCATTTGAAGTTGAAGTTTTTGACTTGCCTGTTTTTGAGCTGCCAGTTGAGTTGGTCATCTGCCCGGGAGAAGAGGTTCAGGTGTCCGCAGAATTGTCAAGTGGATATGATTACACGTGGTCCGGAATAATCACTAGCAATGAGACCGACGTTATCCTCTCGAATGCGAATGAATCTGGAATACTTGAACTTGAAGTCATTGATGTCAATGGATGCTCCTGGCAAGACGCGGTGCTCGTAAACGTTGACGAGGATTTCAGCTTTGAATTGCTCGGGCCATCCGTTTTATGTGAGGATGACGCAACGCATTACGAATTGAGCACCAATTCAAGTTCTGTGGATTGGTCGATTGGACCTGGTGGTTCACTTTTGGAAACCGAGACGGGAATTACGTTGATCGGGTTTGAGCCTGGTGTGATTGAACTTTCAGCGGCATACACGACAGTATTGGGATGTTCTGCTGAATGGAGTTCAGAATACTCGATTCAGGAAAGTCCGGATGCTCCAGAAATAGGGGAGCTTGGAGGAGGGGTGTTTTACGCAATCGGCGGAGGTGACGGATTGCATTGGGGCTACACCGAAGCCAGTTCTGGATTTGAAACGGTTTTGGCGGTTGATGTTGATTACATCGAATATCCCATTTATCTCCCGCAGTTGAACTCATACTGGGTGGATGCAGTTGGTGAGAATGGCTGCCGTACACGCACACTTCTCAATGATGTCGAATTGACTGTGCCCTTAGAGGAATCGAATTTACCCTTGCTCTTTTATCCGAATCCTGCGAGCACAATAGGGTATTTAGATTTCCCAGTTCCACTTCATTCTCGGTCTTATGCCCTTGTTTATGACATTGCAGGTAAAATTGTTGATTCGGTTGAGTTAACGCCTACCTCCTTGCGCTGTGAAATCAATACTCAATTGATGGCACCAGGGCTATACGTGGTGAAGGTCATTGCTCAAGAAAGTCAGGAAGTCCTGTATGAACCACTTCGTTTCCAAGTCGCTCATGATTAAGCAGATTCACCTTGTTGTTGCGTCCCTTTTGGTTTTGAGTTCCTGCCTGGAATCAGGACAGCAATCAGGTGGCTCAGAGGGCATTGATTTATTTGGAATAGAGGCCGTTCTTGACGCACGTGGTTCGGCGGTGCAACCAATAACTTCGAGTCTCTCGCCAACCGAGAGACTGTTGGAGGCAACGGTTACGCTCCTTGTAAGTGGAAACCATCAGGAAGTCAGTCAAGGTTCTGGTGTGTTTATCGAGCGGAATCGATTGGTCACGAACTTCCACGTTATTGAAGACGGGAATGAAATTGAGGTTTACGATGCACAAAGAAATTACTTGGGCCAAGGCAGGGTGGTGTCCCAAGATGAGATGCATGATGTCGCTGTGGTAGAGTGTATTGCGGTTAGTCGGGATGTCTATTTTCCTGTTGAAAAGGTTGATGTCAAAATCGGAGACGAGATTTTCGTTGCGGGCGCACCAACTGGCTTGTCCGGGACGCTTTCTACGGGAATCATCAGTGCGCTGCGCGATGAGGATGAATTCGATGTTCCCCTCATTCAGATTACTGCTCCGATTTCTCCAGGTAGCAGCGGTGGACCTGTGATGGATAAGAATGGAAAGTTGATTGGTATTGCAGTCGGATCCATGACGGATGGACAGGCCTTGAATTTTGCAGTTCCTTCAGCTCAAATCAAAAATCTATTGGACCGTGATTGAAATATACCTCCAAGACGACTCGGGCAAAAAGCAAGGGCCTTTTGCTATAAATGACCCAAAACTCGCTGAATTAATTCATCCCAATTCGCAGGTTTTTCCAACGCATGAAGGGAGGTGGATGAAGGCTGCAGATGTAAAGGAATTGAGTGGAGTGTTGGATGCAAGGAACTCTGCGGAAATTGACCTGACTCCGAAAATGGAGGATAAAGTGGATAGTGAGTCAACTGGTGCGGCAGAAGCGGAGGAAATAAACCTTCACGCCTCAACCACGAGGAGTGAATCAGATACAAATGAGAGTGATCCCACAGCCGAACCGCCTGAAGCCGAACCTGAGCCATCGATCGGTTCCGAATCGGTTGTTGAATTGAGTTCGTGGGGCTACTTCGTTCGTTGCTTTGAATTGTATGCAACGTTTAGTGGTCGGGCTAGGAGGTCGGAATTTTGGAGTTTCATGCTATGGTCTTTTCTATTGGAGTTTCCTGTGCTTTTCATGGATATATTGGTCTTTGGGCGGTCAGAGAATGTGGGATTGTTCTATTCTCTTTATATGTTAGTGACCTATATTCCAAAACTCGCAGTATTGTCAAGGAGACTGCACGATACAGGGCGTTCTGCTTGGTGGTGTTTAATCACTTTTACAGGTATCGGTAATATTTTCTTGTTAGTCTGGTTATTCCAAAACTCAATACCTGGTGCAAACAAGTGGGGACCTAATCCGAAAGGAATTTATTGAATGAATTAAAATACACTGATGATGCTCTTTCCGATTCAAGTTCTGCCACTTCTATGGTTCGTTGTCCTACCGTCTTGGGTGGGCACAGACGCGACTCTCGACGACTGCGACATCATCGAGTTCTATGAACGAATGGAGCTGAGCTACGGCTCCAAAGTCATCGGTTCCTTTGGTGGCGTGGAGGATGCGGAGGGCGTCTTGGTTCCGACAGAGGTGGAAATTGGCAATTACGAGGTGACAGTGCGGCGCCTGGATCAAAACTTTTACCTGGTTATTGGAACCAGTATCGTCATTGAAACCAACTATTGTATGGAGTATGCTGCATATGGCTCAGATGCCATCATGATGGTCGAATCGAATTACGGCTACACGAAGGGTACAATCATTTTTGAGTAGGCACCAAGCCTCACGTAATTAAATTAATTATGAAATTTGATTCGCAAACTGCGCTTGACTCAGGCGTTGGTGAAAAGATTGTTCTTGCCTTGAAGGCAAGGCCGAAATGGAGAATTAGTGAATGCGAAGGACTTGAACCGCTCCGTCCGGCGCAATCACCTGAATCAGTGGGCTGCCGGACAATTGGGCACGTGGTATCACAAGCCCGGTAGATGCATTGTGCCAATTCCACACTAACCGGCCTTGTAGGTCAAAAATCCGCACATGGCAGTGGTTGAGCACGCGCAGTCCGTCGCCCGTCCACTCCACTATCTTGGCTTCCTGCTGCGGTGCTTCCTCGACTGCTGTGAATTCACCAGCGCAGTGGGATTGAAAGAAGTCCCACAGTAATTCGGTGCTTTGGATGTCTTGGTTGCCCCAGACGCCAAACCAGTCATGGCCGCCTCCACTCACGCGGTAATGGTGAAACTCCTGTCCGCCCGGCGCACCGAAGTACCGAAAAAATTCGACCGACGAGAGATCAATGGGTTCGAGGTTGGGGAGGTCGGTCTCACTTTCTTCGGTGGTGCCCATCATACCGGTCCAGAGGTCGATTATTTCGAGGACGCCTTCGTCGCCCCAAGGCCCGAAGCCGACACCGTTGTTGTAGCTGACGGTGAAGTCCGAAGTACCGTGCAAGTGAATAATCGGAATCACTTCTTCTGGATCACAGTTATCAAAGTCGTACTCACTCATGGCGCCCGTGACCGACCCTACCGCACGAAACGTTTCGGGGTTGTTGCAAGCCAGGGAGTAACTCATGTACCCGCCATTGGACATGCCGCAGGAATACGTGCACTCGGTGCTGAGGCTGTAAGTTTCTTGAAGGTGCTGTGCAAGTGCCACCAGGAAGCCATGATCGTTGGCTGCGCTGATGCCGAGGTTGGCGTTCCAATGTGGAGATCCCCCGCCATCATTCGTGCCTTGCGGATAGCATACCGCGACTCCTTCGTTGGTCGCGAAGGTCGTCCATCCGGTGTAGTTGCGAATCGTCCAAGCGTTTCCCCCGTAACCGTGCAACACAAACACCAGCGGCGCCCCTGTCGCCAGGTCGGCAGGGAGGTCGAGGTAGTAGGTGCGCTCAACTCCTCCATATTCAAAGGTTTGTTCGACTTGGGCTTGGGTGTTAGATAAACTGAGGAGACTGACGAACAACAATAGGGTGGGTGAGATGCGTGTGACCATGGTCACAAGAAACGACTCATCGCTCGGCCCTGCAACCGTAGCGTCCATTTTCCCGTAAGTACGGGTACGATAGATTTCTGTGCTCCATCGGTTGCAACCGATGAAATACGATTCACAAGCCGACGCAGTTCTTCGCAAAACTGCCACGCTTCTCCATATCAAAAACGCCCATTTTGGGCGTTTTTTGGTTGTTTTTGAGGAATTTTGATTGATTTTACCTCAATATTGGCTCGATTGGGTGGTTTTTTGGTCATTTTCAAAAATTACTGAAGTATGATTTATACCCTTTCTAGAATCGTTATCAAAAGTTGATAAGGGCTATTCTGCGGTCGATTTTGGGCTCGAAAGTTGGATCCATTCCAATCGGTAAGAGGGTCTCGCACAAAGGGGGCAGGGGCGATGGCCCTCGAACTCCAATGGGTTTTTTTTTCCTATGCAAGCAATCATCTCCCTCCAAGGAAAATAGGTGTCCTCTTAGGCAGTATTGGCAACGAATCCAAACGGGTTGTCTTCTAGTGGCCGATTATGAGGATTAAGAATCCGTGCCCAGGACATGTGTAATTCATTTATGAATTGATAAAGGAAATACAGGGTGATGGCGCAACCAACGAGGCAAAGGACAGCTATGCACATGGCGAATCGATCTCGGCGTGAGAAATTCCAACGCTCGCTGCGATTAATTTCGTACCCACCCCCTCGGTCAGCCAGAACCAGTCCCCCCCGAGCGGCCAGCCGGAACCAGCCCATCCTTCACAGAGCCCTATTCGCCCCATCCCCAAAAGGTCCTCTTCCCCAACCATTCACCGTTCGAAACGCTCAAACTGCTCGACGCGTTCTGGTTGGTAAGCGGGCTTGAGAACTTCAATGAGAATCAATTCATCCGGGCCTGCGTTGAAGATGCGCACGCGGGTGTTTTGAGGAATCAAAAAACCCTGGCCAAGGCCGATGGTTTGGGTGCCATGCTCAAATTCCAGTCCAAGGATTCCTTGCAAGACGATGCCGCTGATCTCAAACTGTGCTTCAATGATGGGTTCGGTCCATTCAGGCGGGGCATGCATTTTGATCAACCCCATTTCATCCGTTTGGGTGTAATCGTAAATGATGCGCTCTACGTTGTCCTGAATGAACAAAGTCTCAGGCGTGATGCCCTGGTGTTGGATGGTCGCGGCCTCTTGCGCACTGATTGCATTGGTCAAAGTCAACATCAACGCGAGCGGCCAGGTAAATACCAGTTTTTTCATTGTGATCGTTTACGTTGTAATGTAAAAAATGCCACCCATTTCCAATCGACCATGCTGGATGATTCTTCCCGTTTCCATTCTGCATCATTTGTTATGAAAGGTATTCGCCTTCGCAGGCCGACCATTTGGAGGCAGCAAAACCTTAATTTTGGCTGATCCCATGACCTCCGCCGGCATCGAATTCGAACTCACGCGCAAACGCGTCAAAAACATCAACCTGCGCATCCACCCGCCCGATGGCCGCGTGACGGTTTCGGCGCCGATGCGCACGTCGGAAGCGCACATAGCCGATTTCGTCGCCGCCAAAGCCGATTGGATCCGCCGCCACCAAGCGCGCATCGCAGCGATGCCACCAAAGCCCGAGCTACGCTATACCACAGGGGAGGAGCATAAGTTCTTCGGCATCGATCACCTGCTCGAAGTGCAAACCGCCGCCGGCAGGCCTGGAGCGGAAGTCGCAAAAAGCGCCGACTCTGGCCCACAACCCCGCCTCGTCGTCCACGCCCGCGACCCGCACGACCCCGCCGAAGTCCAGCGGCACCTCGAACGGTTTCGCCGTCGCGAACTTCAGCGCCACCTCGACGCGCTCGTCCCGGAGTGGGAGGAGCGACTCGGCGTCCGCACCACCCGCATCCGCATCCGCACCATGAAACGCAAATGGGGGGCATGCCGCACGCGCACCGGCGACATCGTGTTCAATCTCGAATTGACCAAACAGTCGCCGCGCGCCATCGATTATGTCGTCATGCATGAGCTCGCTCACCTCATCGAGCCATCGCACGGCCCGCGCTTTCAGGCGATCCTCTCGGAGCATATGCCGGATTGGCGCGACGTCGAAATTGCCTTGAACGGACGTGTAACGACACGAGGTTGACGGCTACGGCTCCGCCGCATGCTCCACCCAAAAGCTCGCCGTCAAAGGACCGAGGCCGGCACGATGCCGCGCAGCCAACAATTGAATTCTTTCCAAGAGCCGGCTTCAGCGTCGGGGTTCCAATCGGAAGTGGTGTGCCAGGCGTTTTCGGGCGCGAGCTCCTCGAGCATGAGCGCCTCGACCTGAGCCGCCATGGCGGGCGACTTCATGATTGCGGCGCACTCCGTATTGAGGTTGGCACTCCGTGGATCCATATTGAACGTACCGATGACCACGGTCTCGTGGTCGATGACCATGGATTTGGCGTGCAGCCCAAAGATGGGTAAATAGTCCATTTGCGCTTGTTTCTCGGCCGTGATTAACTCACGTCGGATGGCGGCATCGGGTCGGTATTCATAGATTTCGACCCCAGCAGCGAGCAAGTCTTCACGGATGCGCTGGTAGCCGTTAAATGCTTCGAGGTTGTCGGTTGAGCACAAGCTGTTGGTCAAGATGCTAACATCGACGCCGCGAGAGACGGCATCAGCAAAAAGGTCCAGCCCTTCTTCCGTTACGATGAGGTAGGGGCTTTGGATGGTCAATGAAATCGCTGCTTGCTTCACCAACTCGGTCAATGCCGCCGTACTCAAGCCACCGCCGTGGAAGCCACCGTCATCGTTTTTGCCTGGGGCATCAGAAACGAAGCGCATGTCGTCAAGCCGATGCAACGCTCCCGCTTCGATGATGGCGGGGATGGCATTCGGAACGCCATCGATCAATTCGCGGATTTCAGGCCAGAAATTTGCGGGGTCGCAGGCATAGGAGTGGATTGAAGCATACAAGGATGCCGTGGTTTCGGCAGGAGGCGTTTCACCTGCCCATTCTACCGCTAGCGGATCTTCCCAAAAAGTATCAAAGGACGATTGTACCGCCGCCGCTCCCTGACCAATCAGCAAGACATCGCGGTCTCTGAAATTGTACGATTGGTCATAGTCAAAGTATTCATCAGCGATGTTGCGACCACCTGTAATGGCCACCCGCCCGTCAACGATGAACGTTTTGTTATGCATGCGTTGATTGAATCCTTGAAAATCGGAGACAATGTTGGACGCTTTCTGGACAAAATTTTTACCGTCAGTGGGATTGTAAATGCGGATGGAGATGTTCGGATGGGCGTTCAACGCGGCGACATCTTCCAGCCCCACATCCAGCATGATGTCGTCAACGAGCATGCGGACTTTTATTCCTCGGTCGGCGGCTTGAATGAGATAATCCAACGCGATCAGCCCGACGTTGTCCATCGAAAAAATGAAATACTGGATATCGATGGTGTGAAGGCTATGTTGCGTCAGCCAAGCACGTGAAAAAATGGCCTCTTCGCCACGCTCGAGCACATACCCCCAAGTTGCTGCAGAATCTACCAAACCTGCTGCTCGAATTTGGGCTTCCAACCCGTGATCCCTCGGTGCAGTCGGCGAACACGGAACGGCTGCGTGACCCCGATAGGCATCCAATCGATTATCCAGTGAGTCATCCGAACAACCCAAGCAGCCGAACGCTACGACAGAAATCACAACGAGCAATGCACCCCAAGGGCGAGTTAGCGTTACGAGCTTGGCGTGGATGGGCATTGATTTTTAGAAAGGCACACGGCTTAAGGCCAATAGACCCGCATCCTGACTGCTACATCATCAGAAACACGATGCTCCAACACTTCTGGATAGCGTAATTCACAATCCCCTTCGACATAATCTGGGTTAATGGAAAATGGAAACTGATCTAGCACCTGTAAATTGAGTAAATCGCTGACGAATTCTAATTCATCAGGAACCCATTGGACCAAAACCATTGTGAATTCTTCATTCAATGCAAAGGCCTCCGTTTCATCGATTCCGAAATCAATGGTAAGGCCATAGCTAGGTATATTGGAGCGAAAGCTTCCGCCATAACTTTTTATTTCTCCCATCTGATCTAGAATATATACCGTAATGTCGGGCCTACCGGAAGTGTCTTCTACACTATGATAATATTCATAAGTGTTGTACCAGTCTCCTCTTGGTGATGTCCAATAGCTTGACTCTATGTCTAACACAAGAGCGCCAGTTCCTACATAGGTTGGTTTAGGGAGGGCCTCAATGACACGTTCAAGATGTTGCTCCACTTGACCATTCTTCGAGATTTCCAATTCGACGAATTGTGACCCACCTTCTGAAAATTCAAGTGTTTGACTGAACGAAGTGGATTCGCTTCCGTTTTCAAAAATCCACTTGGTTTCGTAGCCATTTGGCAATAAAGGCGGCAGCAACTCAACTGTCATCGGTGCGCGGGTGCATCCATAATCACGGACCAAGAACTCATCCGGGAAGTTCTTATCGACCAAGTCTTCATCATTCCAACAGGCGGTCAGCAATGAAGCGATTAGCAACCAAAGCAATCCGAGGTAAGGGGAGGGGTATTTGAATACACGATTCATTCGTACAAGGCATTATCACGGTTCATTAAAAACAATTGAACCCCGAATTGAATGGACAAATCTGTCCTGACATAGGACTTACCTTGATAATTGGGATTGTCATATCTCGTAGGGGCATCGATGGGTACACGTAAATCACATCGAGAAAAAGTGTACAATTGAGGCGCTATCCGACGATTGAATCCAAATCCAAGTCCCCCAAACATGAATCCATTTGAATAGACGTCATCTTCGTCTCCAAGTTGCGTCTCCACACTTGTTCCACCAACATAGAATTGAAAAGAGGAATTAAAATTCGCGCCACGATTCATTTTAGGGTAAAACCCAGCTCCAAATCCCCAAGAATCGAATGAATGACTGGGACTGTACAAGAGCAAGTCTTGTTCGTTGAAATAAGTGTAGTTTTCATTAAATAATTTGCCCGACGTATTTCTCAATACCAGCAAGTACAATCCCCCATTGAGGCCTGATTCTGCTGAAGATTCAATGCGCCATTGAAATCCACGCGACATATGCCAGCCGAGGTCTCCAATTCTTCTTGGTCCGAAAGAATATTCCAGATTTGTGTGAAGCAAGGCATTGACGAGCAAGATGAAAAGGCCATCAGAATTTTGATGACTTTCGACAAACTCGTCATTCAGAGTCAACTCATGTTTAATCAACGAATTCTCAGCATGCACTTGACCCGGAGCGAAAACTCCAAAGGCAACTCCAAAGAGCAAGCCCAGCATCCAAAGTTGCCGTCGATTATTTCGGGAAATGGTCACCATTTGATATAATAAGTATCGTAGGTAGGAGAGGGTTGGTTCTTCCAATAACTTTCAACAGCGCTCGCGGCAACTTTAGCGAGGTTCAACTCGTGTGCCCTATTTTCTCTTCGCAATTGATCACGGCGCTCTTCCTGCCTGCGTTGATCCGCCCGTTCATCTGCCATGCGCTGGTCTTCTCGTTCTTCTTGACGAATGCGCTCGAGTCGCTCTTCTTTGATGAGTTTATCCAAAAGTTGTCGCTCTCGTTCAGCTTCTGCTTCCTCACGGGCAATGGCCTCTGCAATATCAGCGTCTACTTCATCAATTAACGCGAGGTATTCATCGTAACAATTATCCGAAAAAGACACCCCTTTTAATGGGGTCAATGATTTTTGAATGTTTTGGGAAGACTCCCAAGTAATGCGCGCATCGGTAATCGCTTGAGAGCATTGCTGATCGATATAGGATTCAATGAGTTCTACGCGCAATGCAACCGCTTCATCATAGCAGGATGAAGCTTTGGGAATGGTCCCGAGCATTCCAATGCTTCTATACGGTGAGTCGGTGGAATTGGCTTTCGCGTCTGCAAGAATTCGGCTGCATTCTGCGCTGTAGAACGCAACGATTCGATCTCGGACGTCATTAGCGAATTGCTTCAATCCTTCATTCTGCAATCTCACACCTCGAATGGCCTCTTGCATGGCTTCCTGATAAGTGAATCCAGAACCTTTGATGATGATGCTCGTACTCTTGATGATGTCTTTGGACTCGTTATCACATGCCGCCAAGGAAAGCTGCAATTCAACCGTATGGAAAACCGGGTAATTTCCGGTGACGGCGGAATTGATCACGCCAATCCTAGGGGCGACGAAATATTTGGCGGTATTCATTTTGGAAAATCCGCCATCCGTGATGAACGAAGACAGCATTCCATCTAATACCATGGCAGCATTCGGGTCAAAATCGCCAACCAATTCGGCCTCTCCCAATCCAATTGCGAGAAATTCAGGAAAGTCCTGGCCGTTAACCTGCTTTGACGAAATGACCAAAAGAATTCCAGTCAATATGATTGTTAATCGTTTCATTTTAGTCCAGTTTGCTGATGTTGATGATGGCATTCGATAAACTTGAAGCTGAATTGTAACGGGCCGAGTATCCATATGACCTCAAGTCTTTTTTCAAAGATCGAATCCATCGATCGGTAGTAATTGGAGCTCCGTCGTCATTTTTCATAGGGAGATGAGGAAACCATTGACATTGGGTTTCACCAATGCGTGGGTTTCCAATTTTACCACTCACTGCATTATTCAACATCCAATTATCAATGAACTCATTGAGCTCCAAATCAAGTTCATCGATGTAATCATAGAAACTGAGGTTTTGAGCAATACGAAAGGTATAGGTAACACGTCTACCATTCGTAGCCAACTCCATCAATTCTGATTTAGCAATCGACACCAATTCATCAGCGATTTGTAATACTCCTGCATCGATAAACGCATTGAGGTCCCAATTAAAACTTCCGGGTTGCACTTTCTTAACTGCTGAAGATAGAAGTTCGTAGGTGTACGCATCTAGGATTTGCAGTGTCAATTCGAAATATTGGTTTGGTCCACTTCCCGATAATCTCCAATTGAAACTGACGAGGATATCCGGCTTTGCAGCTTGGACTAGTTTATCCAATGATGATCGGAAGACTTGTTGACCATCGATTGTGCTCAGGGAAGCTTCCATTTCAAACCCAGCTTGGGAGCGAATAACATTGCTAAACGACTTCACTTCAAAACCTCGATTTTCGAGAACTGTTTCAATTTTTGATCCTGCTCCTTGGATTTCATAATTGAAGTCATACGCTTTTTGGTAATCAAGTACTTGATTGCCATTGATTTCCGATGAATAACCTGCTTGAATAAGTAAGAATTTGTCGGGAATGACCATTATTGACCCGTCTGGCGTTTGCGCTTGAGAGGTCGTGAGCAAGCCCAAAAGCGCTAAGCAGGAAAAAAGTCTTTTCGTCTTATTCATGGGTATTAGTTTAAAATGTTTGCAGATGGAATCACTCCTTCTCGTTCCAAGTCCTGGCGCAACGTTCGGATATCAACGTGGTACTCAAAGAAAAGAGTGAGCGACTTATCCTCTGCATTGCGAATTCGTTTATACGGCGGATTCATTTTTTGGGTAATGTAATCACCATAGCTGCCTGAAGGCCCGAAGAATTCATCCCAGAAACTCTGGTGTTCGCTCATGGGTTCTCTGGTCATTCTCTCTCTAGCACAGGGATTGAACATGCCATTCTGTGAAACTTTAATTCCTTTGAAGATAAAAGCATGAACTGCGTTTTTCTGTGCATTCTCGCGGCATTCATCCTCATTGTTTCCCATTCCTGAAATGGAAATGACCTGGAGACCATCACTCGAGCCTAAAGAAATGCATTCCGCATCATACTGATAAAGTGGAATTTGCACTTTGCAGCCCTGAAGAACGCTTGATGCCATTGCTGCTGCAATCGCAATGATGATAAAGTGGTTGGAAGTGGTAGTTCTCATTCTTAAAATTTAAGCGTGTTAATCATTAAAAACCGAATCGGATTCCAAAGGTGCCGAAAATGGTCGCGGAATTTCCAGGTCGTTTCTCAATTTCAATTCCATTCTCGTCTAAGTTCCAATAGCGGCCCATGAATTTATCCAAGCCACCGTACAGACTCACGCTTGGACTGATAAAGGTGAAAGCCTCAGCTCCAACTTCAAATCCTCGGGCTCGCAATTTTGAAACATAGTTTCGTTGCCAATTCGTATTCGAGTCATACAGAAATATCGTTCCCTCTTCTCCTGCGGTGAAATCATACCCTGTATAGCCCAGCTTTGCGCGAACTCCCCCGAGGCGACTTAAAGGGCGATCATAGACCAACCCGACTTTGGAAAGTGGGAAGTTAATTCCTTGTGACATGGTGATATTGACATCACCTGTATTCCAGGTAGAATTGATGTCCTCTTGTCTAGGGGCAAAAAACAAAACCATATCAGAATCAGTCAGATAATCCGGCTTAACCAAGTAGCCAATGAATGGATCGAGTTGGACTGAAGAAGTGGTCGAATTCAATGAACCCTGGAGCTTCAATCCAGGCAAATTCACGGCATTCGATATATCATAAGTAAATGAAACGTTGGGCAGAGCTCCCCCCATTCCTAGATTCATTTTGGGTCCCAATTCCAATTCGATGCCCAATTCATTGAACTGGCGAACGACCATCCCGGGTTTGACATCGCGGCCCTGATACTGCATGAACTTGGAGGTCATTTCCTGTCCTTGGTCATTTCCAAAATTGGCCGTTGGCTTGAGCGCTCTCACAGCTCCGACTATTTTGTATCGCTCTCCAGGCCCACTGGAAACCCCTTCGTACACCAAGTATCGCTCATTGGCCTTGAGGCCTTCTTTGTTTCCAATCTCCAATTTCACAGGATTCGATTCCACCACCGTTCTTTTGACCTGAAAGTTGGATTCTAATCCTTCCATTCGTCGAACAATGGAGCTTATCAGGTCAGCTTGAATGATTTGGTCAAGTCGTTTTGAACGTTCATTTGAGTCAGACGCTGAAGCACTCACCTCAAAATTGATTTGCTGGACCAAGGTCAATCCTAAATCAGTGTCTTCAAAGCTCGATCTGTCCGAATCCATATAGGCTTCCCAAATTGCATTTTGGGTGGCATCGGAGGTCTCTATTTTGTACAAAAACGCTTGTCCGGATAGCTCAACTCCAACGCGCCAATCGACTCGTTGAGGGTCATATTCTTCCATTCTAATCCATCCGATCGAAGCAAGGTTGAACACACGGTTTATAAAGCGTCGTCGTTTTGCGTAGGCTTCAGGTAAATATTTCACTCGCTCGACACCAATTACCAAAATATAATTGTTGTTGAAACAGCTATTAAGGGAGTCTACAACCAACTTGTCCAAACCCGCATACCGCTTCGAATAGCGGTTTTTCTGGTTGTAGGTGGCATCGTTGTATATCCGTTTTGCGACTTCGGGTGGAGGCAATGTACCATTGAATGGCTCCAATAAATTACCCAACACTTCATGCGATACATCGCTCGCGTTCAATGCGTCTATGATATGGACTGAATGAAAAGTTCGGTTGCCATCACTCGGGTTGAGCACCCGATTATTGATCTGCAGATGATCTGTTTGGGATTGGTTTATGTCGAATTTGTTCGAGATGTATTGATAAGGGTCATTTGGAAAAAACAGATTCGGGTCAATATCGTAAATGGACTCATTTTCAATTTCACCTCCTCGTGTTTTTTGGATGAACTCATTGGAAAGCGATGCAGTACAAATTGTAAGTCCAACTCGTTTGTAGGAGTTCAAATTGTCCGCTCCAACAAGTTGATTGTTTAAGATAAAATTTGCTTTGTTGACTTCTTGACCAATGCAAAATGCCGTCATGAAAACACCAATCAAAAGCATCAGTGCATCGAGCCACTTATTAAAAAATCTTGAAAGCACTTGGGAGATGATCATGGTTTAGCCATTTGAAAGTGTAAATGGAATCAATTCAATCGCTTTATTTCTAGAATAACTTGACTTGGGCTATTCGTCTTGTTGATCTTAAATTCCGAAGTAGTGTAAGGGTCGGCTCCTGGATTCACAGCAATCGTTACGTTGCATCGGTATACCTCATTGGATCGATTATTCTTAAAAATCAATATCCCTTCTAACAATGAACCGGCCAAGATTCGCGAAGATTGGTTGACAAATTTGCATTGACTGATTTGATCATGGAATTCGGCTGGAGCCATGGCGTTTGCTAATCCTTTGCATGCCTCATCTAGGACAACATTGCCTTTCGAATCAATTTGGATGGTTGTATTCTTAAGTGAGTTGGTTGAGCCATTGGCTCCATTGGATTGAATGCGAGATGCTTTGATTGTGTAGCGGCCTATCCACTGAGAATTTTCGACAGTTTTTGAATTGGAAGAGCCGTATCCAGATTGGTTTTCTTCTTTCGATTTTTGGGCTGCTGCGGACTTTATGTCAAATCCATCTTGTTCAGCAGGTCCATCTTTTTTTTCGTTTGAACTTGATGTCGCAAGTTCAACATCCCTCGTTTCGATTGATTCCTGTTCACGTTCGAGTAGATCTATTCGCACCGATTGATATGCAGGTCGGATCTGATAAAAATCAGATTTGAAGACGTCAACATACAAGGGAAATCCCATCATCATTGTGCTTAACAAACTTGATCTTATCAATGCCTTTGTACGCGGTCTTCTTTTTATGCGAATGCGCTGTGATTCAAAGCCAGGTGCTCCTACAGAAAATTTGAGATGACTGTGTTTGACTTTGGCTACTGTGACACTCCCTCTCGTGACACCATTTTGACTTGCGTAATTGACTCGTGAATCTGTCGGGTGATTGATTGAGGTAATCGTCGCTTCGGGAGCATTGATAACAAAGTCAAAGGTGGAATTTTCAGTCCTTTCAAGCTCTGAATAACGAAAAGAAGTGCATGAAGCACACATTAAAACAGCCACAAGTACAGCCGGGGCCTGAAAGCGAAAACAGAGCATCATTTGGTTTTACTCGCGCAATATAGTATTGTTTTATATTCATTGATGTTTACCAATGAAATGTGATTCAGCTTCAATGTAAATTAGAGGCTGTTCTGGAAAAGTTGAAACATTATCCGCGTGCAATGGGTAACAGTTGGATTTGAATTACTTCTTCCGCTTTTTGCCTTTGCCTTCGGCTCCGCTTCCGTCTCCTCCGGCCACCAGCCCATCGACATAAGCTGCAGCGGCTGCACCGATCTTGGTGCAAGGGACTTTGATGTTGTTGACCGAGTCTTCAAAATGCACGCCCGACCACAAACGGGTCAATCCGCAGACTTCAGCAAATTCATCCCATGTGTTAAAGGTGAACGTAAAATCGGCCGCTGGCGTAATTCCGGGTTCCACGAAGCTGCTGCCTTTGGCGAAAGGAACTTCCCAAAAGAGGTCGTTGGTTCCTGTGACTTGTTGCAATACCGTCGCATGCGCGCGGCACAAACACGCCGAAGCGGAGGGGTATTCAGGGTGATCAGCTACCGGCAGGTAACTGGTCCAATTCGAGGCGGGCAATTCAACGGTGCCTTTTCCGGGACCGCCCCAAGCGCTGACCAGGGAGTCTCCATGCAAATAGGGAATGGCCGTGAAAGGCCGCACGGCATCGAATTCTTTTTTCTTCGCCCAGATCCAAATTCCAGCGTCAAAAATGGCGACTTCCTGTGCAAAAAACATGTGCACAAACTCCATCAGGTCCATGCCTTGGATCATGGAGGCAACGACTGCAGAGACGGGCAAGGAGAATAACTTGTTCTCATAAAATTCAGCCAGCATTTTTTGCTCATCGGTCATCGCAGCGCTTTTAGCGAGCACTTCATTGGCTTGCGCCGTGTATTCGGTCAAGTTCTTCACGTTGCTCTTGCTCGGCGCTGGCAATGGCAGGTCGAGCGACCACAATTCCGTATACGGTGTCACCAAACCATACTGCGGCGTGACAAACATTTGAGCACGGTATTTTCCTGTTCCCATCCGTTCCACCGCGGGTTGCCAGCGACTCGGGTCGTTGACAGCATAAGGCGTGTTGACCGGCGCATAACCCGTGTAATCTGCAAAAGGCATGGGCATCGCTTCGTGGCCGCCCATGGTGCCGCTGTGGTTCATGCCATCATTGAGGCGGCCCTTCCAAACGGCTTTTCCGGCATCTTTACCGATGATGACCGCTTGGCGGATGGTGGGGTCGTCACCGCGGTCTCCAATCACTTCGTCGAGCATCATCTTCCATTCTTTGCGGTGATTGGGAAAGCATTGGTCGACAATCGCCTTGGACGCGGATGCCATGGCGACGTTCAAGGCGCTGTTGTCACTCGGGTCGTAGGGGGTTTGCCGTTCTGGGGTGCTGTAGACGCCAACGGCAGTTGGGTGATATGCTGCGGCAGCATCGAACCAAGCATTGACAATCAGCGTGGTGTACCGAATCAATATCGAGGGATCGCCTCCATGGACGGTGACTTCTTCAAAAAAGACGGGATCCACATAAGGGATGATGATCTGCACTGCGGCATTGCCCTTGACGGCATCAAAGCCAGCATCTTTTTCTTGAGCGTTCAACGTCTCAGCCCCAACGAGGGCCAGCATGGCGGAGAGCAAGACGAGCGTAAGGCGAATTGATTTCATCGTGTTGCGAATTGGGTAAAGCGAATGTAGCCTCTTAAATTTTCAAAACAAGCCGATTGAGTATCGAATCGATTGTGGTATCCACGTTAGGTTTGCACTTCATACCCTTACTTCTTCTAAATCTTTTGTTCATGTGGAATAACAGTCCGGCGGAATTGGAAGCATGGTATCGCCGAGATGCCAAAGGCTTCCAAAAGGCATTGGAAACCGCCGATCCGAATCATCCTTCCGCTGCTACATGGCAGGCGAGATTGGATGCTGACCTCAGTGACGCGGCCCCAAACACATCGGCAAATCACAACTTCAACTTTGCCATTGTCGGTTCCATTGGAATCGCTTTGATTTTTTTGGTGCCATACTGGGTGACGGGTGGAATGGAAATTGATTGGGCAGTGCCGTTTTTGGCGCCGTTGGCTTTTGGTCCCATGTTGGTTTATCACGGATGGCGCCGCTGGAAATTGCTCGCTGTGCTCGGCGCATTGATTGCATGGGTAGCTGTTTTTTATAATCTCTGGGAGGTGCTTCCGAGTTCGTGGAGGGTGAGTGACGTGATCTCGAGGCACCCCGACTGGGAAGCGGCAGGAGAACGGATCAATTTTGTAGTTCAAGTGCGCGATTTGATGATGATTCATTGGCCCATCTTGCTCTTGGGCTTGACGGGCTTAGCATTCGTTCTTTCACAGCCCAAAGAAGAACGGGTGGATTTTGTGCGGCACGCCGTACAAGTGGGAATTTTGTCTGCCATCATCGTTGCTGCTGGGGGCGCGCTGCTGGGATTGACGAACTTGCTCATGCTGACCCTTGATGTCAGCTCAGATTTCAACCAAGAAGTCAACATTCATTTGATTACATGGGGCCTCAGCGGAATCCTCATTTTTGGACACAGCGTGTGGATGCGCCATCCCAAATCGTTGGAGCGCATTTTGCCTACCGTCGCCAGGATTTTTATCCCGCTTTTTGTGGTGCTGGAATTTGGATTCCTCCTGGCGTATTTGTCCATGGGATTCGATACGCTGAGCTCAGACCGGGAAGAGTTATTGGTCTTCAACTTTCTTCTCATTGCCGTCATCGGCCTCGTGATGCTGCATTCAGCTTTTGACGATCGGGTGCCCAAGCTGACGCGCATTTTGGTGGTTGCCCTCGTCGTCATGGGAATTGTGGCTGATGTGATTGGCATAGCAGCGATCATGGATCGCTTGATTCAGTTCGGAATCACACCAAATCGCCTGACAGTGCTCGGAAGTAATCTCATCTTTTTGGTGACACTCGCGACCCTGTCGGTGCGGTGGTTTCAAGGCAGAAATGGGGATGTTTCTCCTGAGCGCATTACCCGAAAAGTCATGAACCGTGCATTGGCCGTTTTCATGATTTGGACAGGGTCCGTCATCGTCATTTTTCCAATGATCTATGGTTGGCGACTGAACTCTGCTGAGGTGGAACAATTTGAAGCTGCATTTACAGAAGAAGTTGAGGCAACAGAAGAACCTGTAATCGAGGAATGATTCATTTGTGGGGAAATCGGTCGTCGTATATTGCTGAAAAATCACCTGCATGAACCGCGCACATTTCTCAACTCTTGGTGTCTTATTTCTAGTCATTTTCGGCTTGACCTTGATGTCCCATCACAACGGTGTGGCAGAGCAGCAAAACAAGGATCGTACGGGCGCTCCAGGAAGCGACCAAGTCTGTACCGCCTGCCATTCCGGGGGGTCTTATACGGTCACGCCTTCCATAACGGTTTACCCATTCAAAGGGGCAGACACGCCGGTTTCGACCTTCATGCCCAATACCGAATACTACGTTGAGTTCACCGTAGGAGCCACGGGAGCGCCAGCAGGGTATGGCTTCCAAGCGACAGCCGTTTTTGGCAATGGAGACAACGCGGGGACTTTCATCGCATGCACGGACAATGCCCAATTGGAGGATGTAGGAGGACGACACATTGTCGAGCACAATGACTTGAGCCCGGAAAACACTTTTGGCCTTTATTGGGGTGCACCGGACGGAGGGGATGGGGATGTCACGTTTTACGTAAGCATGATGGCTTGCAATGGAGCTTATGGCAATAGTGGCGATTCTTATGGCGGTACAAGTTTGACTTTAAACGAAGCTGTCACTAACATCAATTGTCCAGATTGCCTTGATGGTGATGCAGCTTCAAGGCTTTGGGCTACGGATGAGTTTTTGCACATCGAATGCCAAGGTGAGGCCAGTTTAGAAGCCTTTTCGGCTGATGGTCGTTGGTTGAAGTCCATTCAATTGCCCGCTGGCAAGCACCGATTGAGCACCCGAGATTGGGGTGCACGTGGATTGGTGATTGCTCAGGTCACGTTTGAAAATGCGATGGGCACCACCGAAATGCGCACCCAACGTTTCTGGGCCGAATGACGTACTACTTGTAGTTTGCGCCCAACATGAAATCTATCCGGCTTTCCCTCGCATGGATCATGGCTTTGACGTCAATTTTGGCGCAGAGCCAGATTTTCATCAATGAATTTATCGCGTCCAATTCGATGCTATTGGACGATCCTGATTTTGAGAATTCGAGCGATTGGGTGGAATTATACAATGCGGGCTCGACACCTGTCGATTTGACGGGTTGGTTTTTCACGGATAATTTAAGCGACACCACCAAGTGGGTCATTCCTTCAGGATACTCCATTGGCGCGGGTGAATTTTTGATGATTTGGTGCGACGGAGAAGATGTTGGATTGAATCAGTTACACAGTGCTTTTAAGTTGAGTAGCATAGGAGAAGAAATTGGATTGTATTCTCCAGAATTGGTATTGGAAGATGCGCTCGTTTTTGGACCCCAAGCAACCGACGTGAGCTATGGCCGCAGCCTCGATGGTGCAGCTGATTGGAGTTGGTTTTCAAACCCAACGCCCGGAGCGTCGAACAATTCATCGACGGCTTACACTGGAGTTTCGCAAGGCATTCCTTACTTCTCAATGGAAGGAGGATTCTATGTTGAACCCTTTTCACTGGAACTCACGGCACTTTCCGGGGTGATCCACTACACCACAGACGGGCGCGAGCCAACAGCCTCGGATGCAATTGTTGAGGGTCCTATCATGGTTGATTCAACCACTTTCATTCGTGCGCGGGTTTTTGAAGAAAATCACATTCCTGGCCCAACAATCACGCATACTTACTTCTTTGATCCTTCGCTGAACGGGCGCCCATTGCCGGTGTTTTCATTGGTGACAGACGCGGATTATTTCTGGGATGCCGACACCGGGATTTATGTCCAAAATTTTAAGCCGGATTGGGAGTGGCCAGTCAACGTGGAGTTTTTTGAAAACGACGGCAACAATGAAGCGGTCTTCAACGAGCGAGCAGGCGTCAAAATCAACGGACAAAACAGCTGGATGCTCCCACAAAAGATGCTCGGCATCTATTTCCGCGGCGCATACGGTAGTGGGAGCTTGGACTATCCGCTTTTCCATGATCGCAACCGCACCAAGTTTGACAATTTCGTTTTGCGCGCCAGCGGATCCGATTGGGCATACACGCTCATGCGCGATGGGTTGGGCCAACATTTGCCTCAAGAGAACGTATCCGTGGATCACCAAGGGTTCCGCCCGAGCATTGTGTTCATCAACGGTGAATACATGGGCATCCACAACATTCGCTCCCGCGTAGATGAAGAGTTTGTGGAAGAGAACCACGATGTCGAGGCAAATACCTACGACCTGATCACTGACGACGGCAACGTGGAGGAAGGCACCGATTTTGCCTATTGGGTCATGGATGGGTTATTCAATGAAGACCTCAGCATTCAGGCCAATTTCGACGCGGTGGCCGCTGAGGTTAACATGCAAGATTTTGCTGATTATTGGGCGACCGAAATCTGGGTCAGCAATAGCAGCTGGGGACACAATGTCGTGCTTTGGAAACCCCAACTGGGAGGCAAATGGCGGTTTGTATTCACCGATTTGGACCGTGGATTTTCGGGTTCGACCAATGATGACATCGACGGTTTTACCGTCCCGCAAAACAACAACTACGATTACGCAAGAGCTTGGATTCGGCATGCCCTCGAAAACAATGATTTTGCAGACTACTTCGCTCAGCGATTTACGGATCATTTGCACACTTCTTTCCACCCGGTTCGCGTGACTTCGGTGATCGATGAGTGGTCCAATTACATTGCTCCTGAGGTTCCTTATCACGTCGAGCGGTGGACTGGAACAACGTCCTCGTACGGCAATGGCATAGCTACCGTCGAATTTTGGGAAAATGAAATTGAAGTGTTGCGCACGTTTGCGAGCGAGCGCTCCCCGTTCATGCTCGAAGATTTGGCTTCCGAATTTGGGCTTTCGCCATCCGTACAATTGTACACAAGCAACTTGCCATTGGAAGCAGGACGGGTGCGTTTGAATGACTTTCTGATTCCAGGCAGCCCATGGAACGGGCCTTATTTCGAAAACATGCCATTTGAACTCACGGCCGAAGCCAAACCAGGTCATGAATTTGTTGGATGGTCGCAAGTGGCCAACATCGCTTGGGTGGCCGAAGGGTCCGCTTGGAAATACAACGACAGCGGCAACGACTTGGGTACAGCCTGGCGTTTGCCCGATTACGACGACACAAGCTGGGCTGCCGGAAATGCGGAATTGGGCTACGGCGATGGCGACGAAACGACCGTTGTTTCCTATGGCGGCGACCCCGACAACAAATTCACCACCACCTATTTCCGGCACAGCTTTGATCCCGGAGTCAGTGAAACCACCGAGGTCACGGCATTTTTTCAGCTGCGCCGAGATGATGGTGCGGTTGTGTACTTGAATGGAGAGGAGGTGTTTCGAAGCAACATGCCGGATGGCGACATTGCCTTCGATACGTTTTCGGTGGACTTCGCTGGGGGTGCCGCGGAAAGCAATTGGAACGAGTACACATTGCCCATTGCAGTTGTGCCGGGTGACAATGTGTTGGCCGTGGAGATTCACCAATTTTCACTCAACAGCTCAGACATCAGTTTTGACCTGATGTTGTCGGCATATTCACCGCTTGAGCAGATTTTCTCGATGCAAAACCCTTTGCCCGTCATGCTGACAGGTAGTGCGGGCTACGTCGCTCGGTACCAACCAACAGGAGAATGCCTGTTGCCCGAGACCATCGCAGAAGATTTGACGTTGACGTTGGATTGTTCGCCCTACTTGGCGACCGGCACTAGCACGGTGTTGCCGGAAGTAACGCTCAACATCGAGCCCGGTGTGGAAATCTGGTTCCCCACCGATGCGCGCTTAATCGTCCATGGCCAACTGGTAGCCGAGGGCACAGCCGAAGCGCCGCTTGCCTTTCGCCTCAACCCCGATTATTCAGGACCTTGGGGCAACATCCAGTTCGATGAAGCCACCGCTCCGAGCATCATCCAACACGCAGTGGTCGAAGGGGCATCCGACGGCGACCATCCGGTGCACGACCGCGCGGCCGTGGCTGCTTGGTTTTCCGACGTGACATTGGACCATGTCGAATTGCTAACGAACCATAGCAACCCGGTTTATGCCGAGCACAGCCAAATCGCTCTCACCAACTGCACGTTGCATTCCGACATCACGGGCGACCTGATCAACGTTCGCCACGGGTCGGGCCTCATCGACGGCTGCACCTTCATTGGCAACGACCAACCGGATACCGACGCCATCGACTACGATGTGGTGGACAACGGCGTCGTCCGGAATTCCATCATTCATTCGTTTTATGGATTTAATAGTGACGGCATTGATTTGGGCGAGGGTTCATCCAATACCCTCATCGAAAGCTGCTTGATACACCATTGCACGGACAAAGGCATCAGCATCGGTCAAGCTTCGACCGCCATCATTCAGGACATGACCATTGGGCATTGCACCCTCGGTGTGGCAATGAAGGACCAAGGCGGTGCGGAGGTTGATCACTCAACTTTTTACGCCAATCAATATGCTATCAGCGCCTACGAAAAAAATCCTGGCATGGGTGGGGGTGATGTGGTGGTGACCAACAGCATTTTCTCCAACAGCAGCCATTCACCGGTCTTCGTGGACTCGCTTTCGACGGCACTGGTCGCCTATGCGATTTACGATTCAGACACCTTGGCGTACGAGGCGATCTTGGAAGCCAATCCGCTCTTCGTGGACCCGGACGGCTACGACTTCACGCTGCAGGACGGATCGCCGGCGGCAGGAGCTGGTTTGAACGGAGAGGATTATGGCGCATCAACCATGTGGTCGGATGTGCCGCGCGACTTGTCCATTGTGGAATTCGGGTACGCCGGCATCGCCGACCCCAACCGCGAATGGCTTGTCCTGCGTAACGATGGCGATGAACCGTTGGATTTGCTCGGTTACAGCCTCAGTGACGCGGTGGTGTGGATCCAGCAGTTTCCTCTTGTCCTCGGGCCGGGCGAGCAGGTGTGGGTGGTACGCGATGCAACGTTTTTCACGAACGTGCCCGATGCAGTCGTCGAATGGGAAAGTGGGCAACTGGCCAATGAAGGTGAACGGATCCTGCTGCACAACAGCGCAGGCATGGTCGTGGACTTCGTTCAATACGAACCCACCGCCCCGTGGCCTGTTCCAGTTGCCGAACAAGAGTCGCTGGTGCGGGTGTCAGCCGGACTCGACAACCATTTTGCCTCGAGCTGGCAATTGGAGACGCTGATTCAGACGCCAGAAGTGCTTGAGATGGGTAATGCCTTGCGCGTTTTTCCCAACCCGGCAAACACCGTGGTCCAGCTCGACGGACTCGAATCCGTGAATGGTGCAGTGCATGCTGAGTTGTGGAGCGTGTCCGGTCAACTGATCGCATCCTTGACGTGGTCGGATCAAGAACCGTACACATGGGACGTATCTGGAATTGCGCCAGGGTTGTACATTATCCGCTCGGGAGAGCAGCGCGCTGGGTTGGTGATTCAGTAAACTGTAATCCGCGCAGTGGGGCAGCCCTCGCGCGACACGATGTAATGACCGGCACTCGCTGGTGCTTCGGTTCTGAGTTGTTGGACAGAAGCTCCTGTGATGGCATACCAGGTGGCATTGGCCAGCAAATCAGGCAGGGCTTGCGATGAACGTATAGCGGTCGGCATCACACATTCTTTGGGCGTCAACGCACCGATGCCATTCACAACAGGTTCTGGGACGATATCGTACGTGCGTTGTACTTGCACGGCGCGGCCGTTGTCGCCAGTGCGCCGGCCGCTTACATGCACCGTGCCGAAACCGTTGACGGTCCATGCTTCATCCATCACAGTCTCCCCATCCGTTCCGGTCCACCCCTCAAACGCGACGGCCCCTCCAAGCCCGTGGGGCACGATCAGTGCGGATTCGCCGTCCCACTCGATGGATGTCACTGAGGCATCAGTACCCACGATGGCTGTGGGGTCGGTGGAGAGGTCGTGGTACTGGACATTGGCCCACGGCGAAATGCTGCCGCTGGGATTGGAGATGGAACCGAGCGACTCGCCTTCGGTGGTGAACATTTTCATGCTGTTGACGCGGTGATAGAAAATGCGGTTGTTGAAGGGGTCGAGGTCGCACAGCCCACTTTGGATGCCGTCCATACTGATTTCGTCTTCGGTGTACCATTCTACTTCAGCGGTTTCAGGGTGGATGCGAGCGAGACGTATTTCGGTCTGATACAATCCCCCATTCCCATTGGATTCCGGGTAACGCATGTGCAACGCGTAAATGCGGTCCTCCACCGGGTGGTACATCAGATGCGTCCAATCCTCGTCATTGAAGCCGCCAAACAGCGTTGGGATGTAGGTGTTGGTGATCATCTCACCCGTTGTCGTGTCCCAAACTTTCAGCTTGTCACCTCCGATCATAAAGTAACGATTGCCCAATGCGTCGATGTCGCAATTGCCGCTCCCATATGACGCGCCGTAATCCTGTTCTGCTGCGACCAATTCTACTTCCCCCGTCTCCGGATCGACCGAGATCAATTGGATATTGGTCCCATTACTGTACCAATGCGCGATGCCGTATAGCTTGTCATCGGTCCAGTCGTAAGCGATGTTAGTCAGGGGCACGTCAGCACCCAGCGGATTGTCTACTGTGACGTAGTGCAGGATTTCTCCCGTCACCGCGTCCAGGGTTACTAGTTTATTGGGGTGGAGCGTATAGAAAAAACGCTCACCAAAGCAGTCTAAATCAGCCACCCCAGAAGGATAACCATCTGACGTTGTGCCGTTGGCCCCGACCATTTCGTAATCTTGAGTGGTCAAATTCGTCGACGCTAAACCCAAACCAGAGGCGTCGTGGTTCAACGACAGAAGCTGGCCTTGGGCCGCTGCTGCCAGCTGCATCGTGAGTAGCAGAAATCCTAGCGTACTTTTGAGCATACTATGAATACACACAACTCGGTGTCGCAGTTCAATTTCGCCGCCCAAGTCAAGCGTTTTTCCATGGATGGCGGCATGCATTACCTCGAATTGCCCAAAGAAGCCGCAGAGCCGATGCGGGCCACGGGTCAAAAGCGCTGGCTGTGCACAATTCAAGATGCGGTGACTTGGTCCTGTGGATTGTTGCCCACAGGGGAAGGATCATGGTTCATTGTCCTGAGCAAACAAAAAATGCGATCAGTCGAGGCACGATTGGGGGATTGGCTGAATGTTGACTTGGTGCCTGATGAAAGCAAATACGGTATGCCTCTCCCGGAGGACCTTGAGGAAATGCTTGCAGACGACCCCGAATTTGAACGCAAGTTCGACGCCATGCTTCCCGGCAAACGCCGCAATGCAATCCACCAAATTGCCAGCGCAAAAACCCCTGAAACGGCGGCCAAGCGGATCATGAAGTTGATGGAGTTTTTGGGGGTTTGAGTTCTTGAATTCATACATATACGAGAAAAATAAAAAGGTGCAAATATTGGACTCTCAACATCTTAACTGTTTGCAGTGTGGTATCTACACTTCATACATTTGATGGGAAAACTTTCGTGAATCATCCGAACCATCTTTAATTTAAAGCGAAAAAAAATGCAATTAAAAACTACTCTTTTCCTATTGATTGCTGGATTATTCTCTTCCTGTTCTGATTCAGAGTTGAAATCGGAAAATATTCTTTTGGCATCAGAGCTTGAAAAATTAAAAGAAGAACTCAGAATTTGTTCTTTAGAGTTGACCGAAATCAAAAACACTCCTGAACAACGAAATATGAGAGCTCAAAAGTATTTCGCTGAAGGAGACCTAAATGCATCAATAACTGAATATCAAGGTATTATTGATAATTATGCGGGTACATCAGATGCGGAAAATGCAATCAAAGAAATAGAAGAAATTGAGGCGATAATTGAAAGAAATAGAGTTGAAGCAGAAAGAAAAAAAGCACTTGGTTATAAAATTTTAAAACCTAATTCAAATCCTAAATTTGATGGTTTATCTCTGCGTATCGAAAAAGTGTGGACTGGTAAAAGGTGGTCTTTTGATGATTATGGACATGAATACAGATTGAGAGATGCTACAAGAGGAAATGTGCATCTATTAGTCCGAGTTTCCATAGAATCAGAGACTAACAATCCACTGCTTCCTCCTTTTTTGGCCTATCAAATGATCGACGGTGAATTAAAATTGCTAGGCACATTAGGCTATGAGTTTCGTAGGTGGAAAGATTATGGATCATACTTGGGAAATTATGCTGATTATGGGAATGATTTCTCGCATTCAAAATCTGTTTCTTTTAATTTGGGATTCGAAGTAAATAGCAGCGATATTGAAAACAAAGATGTTTTTGTCGTAGTTAAATCCACCGGCTGTTTTAAGAGGGAGGTTAATAGGTTAGGTCGTCCAGAAATTAGATATTCCCAAGGTACATGCAACGCAAAGCAAACTCTGCAAATTGAAGACTTTGATAAAGAATATATTCTGATAAAGAAACTATAGTCTTTGTGCGCTTTGTGATTTGTATTCTTGAAATTCTTAGATGTTTTGAGATAAGTTCTTCTCTGATGAAGAAGGACAAAAAAGCCTCCCAATTGGGAGGCTTTATCTTTGTGACCCCGGGAGGATTCGAACCCCCAACCCTCAGAGCCGAAATCTGATATTCTATCCAGTTGAACTACGGGGCCAAAGAGGGGGCGAAATTACTATGTAGAACGCAATTCCTGCAAGTTTTTTTTGCGCATTCTCAATTGGCAGAAAAAGGCGATTCTGGCATGCAGGGGAATCGCATTCGGCAGGCTTCTTCGCCTGATGCATCAACCGTGTAAGTGAGGGAGGCGATACGCCAACCACGGAAGTCCGAATCCTCTGCTTCGGTGCGAAGGAGCGTAATGATGTCGTAGCCGCAGTGGCTGCAGGTTTGCTCAACCCAAAAATCGTAGGGTGCTGAAAAAATGGCAACTTCATCATCCACCCGGATATCTGCATCCCAAAATCGTTCGAGGTACGAGGGGCCAGGCTGGCCCAATCGGCTGGCAAATGATGCTCCCGACAAATTGACGGTTCGCCAGACGCCCGCAGAGTCCGATGCCCAGCGTTGAAAATTTGCTTTCGGCAGCACAACGGCGGAAAGCATGGTGCTATCATGCGCTGCGAGGCCGTCAAAAGTGTATTGAACAACTTCAGCTATGGCCGATTGTTCGACTTGATCCAGTGATTCAGCATCATTGCAACTGACCATTGCGAGCAATAAAAATCGGAAGAGGAATCGTTTCAATGAAGGCAGTTTTAACCCTGCAAGGTATCAACCTTTTTGATTGGCACTTTTGAACCGCACAACATCTGTGCCACGGCCGGCTAAATGCTTTGTCGATCGGCCCTTAACGCGTTTGCGCCACATGTGAAAAGAGCTTCGCTTCATGTGTTTCCGCATGATGGCGCGGACCTGGTTTTCTTTGAGCCCAAACTGCATTTCGATGGCTTCGAACGGCGTCCGGTCCTCCCATGCCATCTCGATGATCCGATTGATGACTTCAACATCCAGGTCGGTGCCTTCGTTTTTGAAATTGTCGGGTTCGATGGGCAGCATAACCAGATAAACACGGTTGGCTCGCCTAAGTTCTGCGACGAAGCAATGCGATGGCCCAGATCAGCAATCCCAAGACCAATAGGATAGCACCTGCATTGAACAGCATTTCTGCTCCCATCAACTGATTCAGTTTGAAGGCAACGCCAGCAACGACCAATGCGAGGCCAATCAAAACGATCACTTGAGGAAGTTGCTTGGTTTTCATTGGATGCGCGGTTGGCCAATAAAATTAAGGATCAACGCAATGGACGCAAAAAACAAGGATTGTAAATCCGATTCCGGAGGCTCAATAATTGGAATAAAACCCTGAAAATCAGTGCTTAAAACGTAACCTTTTTCGTTGGTTTACGTATAAATAAGTATGGTAAGTTCAGTTTTATTTTCTACGATTTTGGGAGTGATTTCCCTTATTTATGCTCCAAAAGCAGTGCAATTCGAATACCGCATCACCAACCGTCGAAAGGTGTATTGGGATTTGGTCAATCGATCCAGAAAAGCATTGAAAGAGGGGAATGTTCGTTATGGTCAACAACTTCGAAACCTTTCCAAAGGTCACCTAAGTCAGTTGTTGCGAATGGAACGTCGACGACGTTTTGTAGCAATTGTTTCGGTGTTGTTGATTGGAGGACTGTATGGTGCGATGAGTGCAATGGGAATCATTGTGCAATAAGATTCACCTCAGTCAAATTGAAGTGGAAGGGTGCTGCTGGTGTACAACCCGAAGCACCCATAGCCACTGCTCACGTTGCTGTAGGCAAGGACAGGTTCGGTGAATAGCGGACCTCCAGAGGGGTTGCTGATGAGGTCTAGGCGCTGATAATATTGTGCCATCTCTGGCGATACGGCACAGATTTCGATGACAACGGGTTCGCTAACGACCACATCTAAATCAGGTCCCCATGCTTCTTGGAAAATTTCAAATGGCAATCCATTGAGCGCCTCGACGGCGTCAATGTCCTCTATCAAATAACCACCGCACAATTGGTTCCAAACAATGCGTGGATCATCTTCTACCCGAGGATTGAGGAATGCATAGCCCCCAAACTCTGAATTCTCTTCAAAATCTTCCCAGTTGAAAGCCTTTTGGGCGCGAACCAAGAAATGATCATTCGACTCCACACGATCGGGAAGCGTCAATTCAAATTCGATCGTTCGACTCAAATAAACATTCCCAAATTCGTCTTCATCCACGAATTCATTCGCGAGGTCGGAGGCGTAGGAATATGAATAGTCGCCAATGGAATCAATGCGAGGGGGCATGACTTGTGTCGCAGTGACCGTCTCAAATTGAGGTGCTTCGACGGTCAATGTCCATTGACCATCAGCCAATTCAACGTCGGTTAAAACATGGCCCAATCCTTGAATCCAATCAACCTCTCCACCCCAAGTAATCGCTGTTCCTGAGGTGTGTTCCAAGGTGAAAATCGCTTCCATGATGCGCTTGCTGCCAATGGAGTCCAAGATTCCTGCTGAAGAATGCGCTCGAGCTACCAAAGAGTCCGCAGTGGGCCTCGCCATGAAGGTTAATGCGATTTGCGGGTCGTGCTCAGGGAATTCAATCTCGCGCACAACCCCTTCACTAAGCTTACCGCAACCTGCAATGCCAATGACCAATAAGATGAGATAAACAAACTGTTTCATGACTCAGAATTCTGCGCGCCACGCAATGGATGGAATGATGGGAAAGATGCCGTATTCGCGAATGACACGGGTGCCGTCGATGTTTTCATCCACGAGGGAGAAAAATGGATTGAGGTTATTGTAAACGTTGTAAATGCTGTAAATCATTGACCGCGTATAAGCCGATTTTTCTTTGATAAATGTCAACGAAACATCGGCTCGGTGATAAGGGCTGGTGCGGTATGCATTTTTTGCACTCGGAATTTCTACATCAAATCCATACATATCCGGAGTATAACCTGCGAAACTCGCAGGAACAAATGCACGAAACGTGGATTCAGGCAAGGTCAGTGCACGTCCAGTGCCATAAACCCATGTTGCCGAAAAGTCAACGCGATCCGAAAGGCGATGCATCAAGACAACCGATGCATCGTGGCGACGATCATAGGTATAAGGAAACCAATTACCGCTGTTGATCTCATCAAATTGCCGTTCCGCCCAACTCAAAGTGTAGCCAACCCAACCCGTGGTTCGGCCGTGCTTCTTTTGTAGGAGGAATTCGAAACCATAGGCGGTGCCTTGGCCTTGGGTGACTTGCTCTTCCCAATCCGCATTGATCGTATTGCTGAAACTTGCGCCTTCCTTGTAGCTCAACAACCCGTCCATGGTTTTGTAGTACCCCTCGACACTGCATTCCAACTCGCCAAACGTTTTGGCCCATCCCGCAGCCCATTGAGCGCTCGATTGGGGGTCGACTCGGTCGGTTGCAGGAACCCACAGGTCGGTGGGCAGCGAAAGCCCTTCATTGGTGAGCAAATGCACGAATTGATTCATGCGAGCGTATGAAGCCTTAATCGCACTTCCGTCCCTGAGCTGAAAGTTCAAGGCGACACGTGGTTGCAATGATCCAAATGAAGCGCCATTGACATTGAGCAAGGCTCCGTGGAGCCCAATGTTCGCCTTGAAACGATCGGCTAGCTGAATTTCGTCCTCAATGAATAGAAACTGTTCAACCGATTCCACTCCAGCTGAACCCAAGGTGGTGTCGATGCTTGGAAAGCTTTGTCCAAATTCGGCTTGAAAGGTGGTGGCACCAGGATTGAATTGATGCCATGTCACGTTACCTCCAAATCGCAGATAGTGCGCGTTGCTCAATGCATAATTAAAATCCATGCGTGCAGCATAATCGATGATTCCACTCTGGTAGAGGCTTGCAAATCGCTGGGTGGTGGAATCACTTCCGAGGTTTTCCGTTTCTGAAAACTCGATGCCGGTATTGAATGCATATTCGCTTCGGGTCAGTGTGAGGTTGGAGAACAATTTGGGCGTCCACTCGTGATTCCATCGCGCTGCACCCACGCTGTTGAACCAATCCAATCCAAAGTCGATGGAGGAGCTTGAGCTCCCAAATTTTTCTGTCGACGCGAGACCAAAATCGTCCGTTCCGTTGAAAAAACTTAAGTACACCCGATCCTTAGTTCCGATGCGCCAATTCACCTTGCCGTTGAGGTCGTAGAAAAAGTACCTCGGATCGGTTTGGATTTCGGGGTTTTGTGAATTGACGGAAGCGATGATGGGATTGACCAATAAGTCGAGGTACGTTCGGCGCCCACTCAGCATGAACGAGGCTTTGTCCTTAACGATGGGGCCTTCCACCATGAACTTCGAGGCGAGCACCGACACGTTGGCGGTGCCGTGCACCTCGCGCATGTTGCCGTCCTTCATGTTCACTTCCAAAACGGAAGACAGCCGCCCGCCAAAACGCGCTGGAAATCCGCCCTTCGTTATCGTCATTTGCTTGACCGCATCTGAGTTGAATACCGAGAAAAACCCAAACAAATGACTTACGCTGTAGAGTGGAACGCCGTCCAGGACGATGAGGTTTTGGTCGGGGCTCCCACCGCGCACGTACAACCCAGACGTACCCTCACCACCGGATTGCACCCCGGGCATCAGTTGCAGGCTTTTCAGCAAGTCTACTTCGCCGCCAATGGCCGGTAGACGACGCACTTGTTCCATCGGGATTTCCATCTTGGACATTTGCACTTGGTCTTCAATTCGATTGAATGATTCACCAGTGACCACGGCTTCGTCAATGGCGACTCCCGCACTGAGTTCAAAATCCAATTTCAAATCCTTGTTGACATCAACTTCAAAGGATTGAGGAGTGTAACCGATATACGAGACGGTCAATTCGTGCTTGCCAGAAGGAAGGGAGAGGGAGTAAAAACCAAAGGCATTGGTTCCCGTTCCTGATTGCTCAGATGCGCACCACACGGTGGCTCCCAACAACATTTCTCCACTTGCGGCGTCCTGTATGTATCCACTCAATTGGTGGGATTGAGCCATGTAGCATTGCGCTAGGCACAATAGCCAAATGAGCAGGGACCAGCACTTCATGTCATAGTTACAATTGGATCTTACGAATGTTGACCCGCAAAATTAATTTGTAACTTGATGCAATGATGTCTTCTAAAATTTCTCTGTCGTTTCTGGGTCTCCTGTTATCCGTTGCAGCTCTGCATGCACAAGGTTGGACGCCGGTTGCTCCCGTTGCCAATGATTTCATCTCGAATCATAGTTATGGGTTTGCATTGGATTCAATGGGTTACCTGGTAGCCGGTGAATCTCCTTCGGGATTTACAAACTCATTTTATCAGTATAACCCAACTACCGATACTTGGTCTGAAATGGAAAATTTTCCAGGCCCTGCCCGAGGTTATACCATAGGCGATGATTGGAATGGAAAAGCTTGGATGGGTTTTGGAATTTCGACTGAGGGATTTTTGAACGACTTATGGGTCTTTGATCCAGATAGCATGACTTGGACGGAGCGCGCATCATGCCCGTGCGAGGGTCGGGCACATCCTGCAATGGTGGCCGAGGGGGATAAAGTTTTCATGGGATTGGGATCTGGTGCGGGTGGAGATTTGGACGATTGGTGGGAATACGACATGCTCACCGACGAATGGAGTCAAAAACCTGACTTTCCTGGAACAGAGCGTCATCATCCGTTTCAATTCGGAATTGATGGCTCCATTTACGTTGGATTTGGCCATAATGGTCCAAACATTTACAACGAGTGGTACCGTTATGACCCTACCACAGAAGTTTGGACTGAAATGGCGACCCTCCCTGCAGAGGGCCGGGTGGCAGGCACTCAATTTGCGCACAATGGCATGGGCTATGCGCTCAGCGGTGATGGGGAGAGTCACAGTTCCATGGAAACAGGCGAATTTTGGCAATACGACCCTGCATCAAATGAATGGAATGCTTGGCCGGCTCATCCAGGAATGTCGCGTTGGGCGCCGGCATCCTTTGTGATTGCTGACGAGGTTTACTTGATCAATGGTATGAGCATGGATCCTGGATCGTTCGATTACATGTCCACCAATTGGAAGTTCTCTTTGGTTCCCTCGCTTTCCAATGATTTGGGTATTTCGGCGTATCTGGGGCCAACAGAAGTATGCGGTGAGAATGCATCTCCAATGGTTGTCCAATTGACGAACTGGGGAGCGGACACCATTTTTGCAGGTGATGCCCAAGCCTTGACAGTTGAAATGATAATGGATGGAGAAGTTGTTCTTGCATCTGACTGGTCAGGATCATTGAGCACTTATCAATCTGCTGAATTCAATCTGGGAATGTATGTATTTGCAGGGGAATCAACCATCGAATTTAGCCTCGGTTACGAAGATGGAAATGAAATGAACAACGTGCTTCAAGCGGAAGTAAACGAGGTGGATCAAGGGACCACGCAATGGTTGGTGACGCTTCAAACCGATTCTTGGGGCGGAGAGACGGGTTGGGTGTTGATAGATGCAGAGGGCAATGTCGTAGATGAAGCAAATCCAGGGACGTATGACAATGAGGGGTTGTATCAATTCAATCTTTCCTTGCCTGGACTGGGTTGCTATACGTTCATTTTGACGGACACTTACGGTGATGGATTGAATGGATCAGCATGGGGGGGAGTTGATGGTTATTGCACGATAGAATCGTTAGGCGAAAGCGGTGATCCCATCAATGTCATTTTTGAATACGATGGTTCATTCAGCTTTGAATCATTGGAGCATTTAGTTGACGTAAATACTTTGGTGAGCACATTTGAAGAGATCCGGGATTTTGAAGGCAAGGTGTACCCTAACCCATTCAATGAATGGGTCAGTCTTGAAGGGTTTCAATCTGGGGCATACTGGCAAATTTCAGACGTAAGAGGAAGAATTTGCTCGAACGGATATGTGCCCTCTGATGCTATTTGGCGTGTTCATACCGCCAATTGTATGGCCGGCCCGTTCTTACTCACTGTCGTTGAAGATGACGCAGTTTGCGTCTTTCGATTGCTAAAACAATAGCGGCTCATCGGACCATATGGACATGACCTTGTTGTTCTAATCGCACAGAATTAGAGGGATCTGCCTCATCCGGAAAAATCACTTCAAGGCGCCAATGGTAAACATTGCTTCGCGTAAAGTAACCGGAGTGATCCGTGCTCTCGGGATTTTCCTCAACTTGTCCGTACCAACCAGTCATCGGATCGTCAGTGGCAAAAATCAATTCACCCCATGTATTGAAAACTTCAAGTCGGTATTTCTCTGGCTCACAGCCAAGAATGGGGATGAACAAATCGTTGGTTCCGTCGTTGTCGGGGGTGAATGCGTTGGGCACGTAAATGGGACATTCGCAGTATTCCAATTTGACCTCGAATGATTTGGCGATGGTATCACATGCATTCGTTGCGATGACCTCATAAAATCCTTGACGGGTGATTTGAATGGCGGGCGTGGTCTCACCATTGCTCCAGTAATAACCGATTGGAAATAGGTTTGGAGGATTTTCAGCGCTCACCACCATGGATTCACCTTCACAGAAGGTTAGGGGCTCCACGATGTCAATCAAGATTGGCGCCGCACGTTCCACCAATACTTCATCAGTCCAAATGCACCCATTCCAATTGACCAAGGCGCTGTACAGACCTGGCGAATTGGTGGTAATCGAAGTCGCAGAACTTCCCGTGTTCCAACTCGCGGTTGCACCCTCGGGAAATGGGTAGATGTAAAGAAGCGCCTCTTCGTCATGACAAAGAGCTTGGTCACTGCCCAAATCAAAAACCGGAAGGTCTTGCACGACAACGGTAACCTCATCTGTATTTGAGCACCCGTTTTCTGTGACTGTGGCTTCGTACGTGCCTCCTTCACTTACTTCAAGGGTTGGCCCGTTCGTTCCGGTAGACCATTCCGTATTATCAGCAGTGAACAATCCCGTGCTGAGCAGTATGGATTCTCCTTCACAAATGGTTTCGTCTAAACCCAAATCAAACACCGGCAGTGGAATGTTTTGAATGGCAACTGTGGTTGCATATTGACACCCTTGGATTGGAGTGGTGAGCGTGTAATTCCCTGGTGAATAAACCCAGATCCCTGCACTCGAAGCGCCGTTGTTCCAGGCATATTCTGGAGCTCCGACATTGGAAACAAGCCACAAAGAATCTCCCGTACAAAGCGGAAGGCTGCTCGGCAAACCCGTGTTAAATGGTGGGGCGTAGTCGATGGAGATGGTGTCGCGTTCCACGCAGGCACTGACCGTTACCTGGGCGATAATCACGGCATCATCATTTAACACGGACCAACTTGCTGCATTTCCCTGGCTTGCTCCATTTTCCCACCATTGGGTTTCGGCAGCGGTGTAACCACTTGACAACAGTGTGACTTCACCCTCACATGTGATGAGGTCGGCTCCGAGGTCGACTCCTTGATTGGGTGATGGAGAGACCACGACGGCGTCTGTGAACGTGCAACCGCCGATTTCCATTTCGAGGGTGTAGGTTCCGGGCGCATTTACCCATTGGGATGGGACCGTTGGACCGTTGTTCCAAGTGTAGGATTCGGCTCCGAGCTCCGCCTCCAAATTCAGGCTGTCATTGAGGCACAAGTCCATGGAAGCGGGTAAACCGCCATCAAAAAATGGCACGTGGGTAACGTAAGCCGTATCCCGCTCAATGCAGGAGCCGACTGTCACTTCGGCTATGACCGTCGCCGTGTTTCCTTGAACCGTTGTGACCGCCGCATTCATTCCAGACGCACTGCCTCCACTGATCCAAAGGGTGTTCGCGGCCGCATATCCGCTTTCAAAAGTGACAAAGTCATCATCGCAAAGCAGCACGTCTTCTCCGAGATCGACTCCCTGATTTGGAGAATCTATGGCCTCGATGGCATAGGAAAATGTGCAATTATCGGTAGTGACTTCAACCGAATACACCCCAGGATTGTTGACCTCGATGGAATTTTGGTCACTTGCCGTAGACCAAGCGTATGAAACGGCTTCTCCTGTCCAATTTAAATCAACGGCCGAAACGGTTTCGGTCTCGTCCAAACACAATACCACAGGATCTTCCTCCCATGTGATATCGTACAATGGGTGGTTTGCAATGACCACTTCGTCGCTTGCAGAACAAATGGAGATGTTCCATTCGACGACGACTGTTCCCGGTTGTTCTGTAGCAAAAAGCGCGTCACCTGGAATGCCGTTCCATGTGAACGATAAGGCGGGGTCAGTCCCGCTCAGATCAAAGGAAACGAGTTCTCCAGGACAAGTGGTTTGATCAGGTCCCAACGTCAAATCAGGTAGGACAACTGCAACCACATCCACAGTCGAACTCACGGTACAGCCGTTGGTTGATTCTTCAAGCGTGAGGGTGTATGATCCCGTTCCTGAAACGGTGTAGTTCTCTTCGGTACTTCCGTCGTTCCACGTTCCCGTAATCCCCGCTGGCCAAGGGCCATTGGGCAAGACCAAGCTCGACGCATCGCATGCTATGGTGTCCTGAGGCAATCCCGTTTCAGGGAGTTCAGGGACTTCAACGAAAACTTCGAGGGTGTATGTTTCCTCGCAGACATCTTCGTAAGTGACGGTGTAAGTTTGGCTCTCATCCAATGTCGCCGTGACAGAATTGCCGCTATCATCCGATAAGCCCAGCGAGGGTGACCAGGTTGGATTTAATGCATAATCTGAAAGGGTCAATTCAATGGGTTCACCCGCACAGGTAATAGCCGATGGAGCGACTACATCTTCTACAACAATCCATTCCGCATCGCACACCCTGTGTACGTTATTGGCCCCACCGGTAGCCGCTGTGAAGCCCCATTTTACTTCATTCGTTCCAATGATTCCTTCAAGGTCAATGACTTCAGAAAGTCGTTCCACACAATCCCAATAAACGGTCATCACTTGACTGTTCGCATCGTACGTCACTCGTAGTTGGTATTCGATACCATTTTCGATGTTGTTAAACGCAGGGTGCGCCGTGATGGGCCCGGCAAGTGCATCGGCATTGCCGTGGGTGACATTGCCATCTGCCATGATGGCCAAGTGATCATACCAAGGGTCGTTGTGGTTAGTGCCTTGGTAAGTGTCAATTTGGACAGACACACTCGGTTCGATGGCTGGGGAAGCAAAATTGCCCCCATATCCCATGAGACCGCCGGCTCCACCCAGAACAGAAGCGTCGGGATCCCTCAGCACAAACGTCATCCCATCGGCACCTCCATTACTGGTGCCCAAATACACGTCGGCGGTCATTTCCCAGCTTTGTGAGATGTCCACTGTGCCTCCATACCAAACGGCACCGCGCTGGCTATTTCCTGAATTGGTCAAGCGATAACAGCCCGCTCCAAGATTGATCGCATTCCCGTGAATGGTGTTGGGTTGAGCCAGGGCATCGTTTGCTGAAAAGCCAAACAACGTCGCGAGAACAGCGCACAAAACATGATATTTCAGATGCCGTAACATGGCCGCAATTTCGTGATTTTCATGCAATTCTAATCAACGCAACCATCCGTCGTTTTTTTCGGTTCTTTGCAAGTGAAACCAAAATTGGTCGCCTTGCGATTTAGACTTATTCTCATCGGAATTGCACTTAGCTCAGCATTTCTGACAGATTCAACAGCACAACGCACCTGTGGAACAGATTCCATTCATGCCCTCATGATGGGATTGCCAAGTGCAGCAAAAGCGCATCAAGCAAAGGTGGATGCGGTCAATGAATTACTTCAAAGTGGAAACCGCGATGAATGTGACAACCCCTTGATCATCCCCGTTGCGGTGCATTTTCAAAATACAGGGATTCCTTTGGATTGTGCCATCGAAATGGCGCTCTCTCAAATTCAGACATTGAACGAAGACTTCAGTGCAACCAATCCTGACATCGATACGTGGTACGATTTGCAGCCATCGATATGGCCAACCATCGACAACAAGGAATCGTGCATCAGTTTTTGTTTGGCTACGCTGAACCACCCTTCAGGTTATGGGCTTTCTGATGGAGATTTTGCTGTGACGATCAATGATGTCGACAACGATCAAAATGATTTTGATGGTGATTGGGCGGGTTATTTAAATTTTTGGGTTCGGCCAATTGGTGGGGGAACGTTGGGATATTCTCCGTTGGGTGGAAGTGGCAATGGAGATGGCGTCACGTGTGATCCAGCGTATTTCGGAAGCGTTTCTTGTGGTGGCAATTCGATCAGCGGAACGTATGATATGGGGCGAACCATCACCCACGAAGTAGGCCATTATTTGCTGCTGGAGCATCCTTGGGGATCAGGTGGGTGCAGCAGCACGGATGATGTTTCAGATACCCCCGTGACCGATGGACCGCAATTTGGCTGTCCGGCTGGTCAAACCATCGTCAATTGCACGGCGCCAATTCTTTGGCCGTCTTACATGGATTACTGCGACGACGCCTGCCTATTTATGTTTTCAGAAGGCCAGGTCGATCGGATGGAGACGTACGTGGAAAACAGTTTACAGAATTTGCTAAACAATGCAGTTACCAGCTGTCAAGAGACCCTTTGCATCGGATTCGATGCGATGGTATCGTCTGTCGATGAAAGTTGCTCAGGGCAAGATGGTAACATCACGGTCGAACCGTTGGGGGGGTCTGGTCCTTATGCCATCACATTGGTTCCAGGACCGAATGCCATCAATGGTTCATTCAACGGATTGGTTGAGGGATCCTACACGGTCAATGTGGTCGACCAAAATGGATGTGAATTCACAGAATCGGTGGTAATACATCGTGATGCCCCGAATCTTTCCCTGCTCGATGTGCAAAATGAATACTGCAGCGATGGGACGGGCGGAGTGGAAGTCATTGCGAACGAACCTTCGACTTTTCAATACAGTATCAATGGTGGAGCCACGTGGTTTTTGGAAGGAGTATTCAATGATTTGAATAGTGGATCTTACACGGTTTTAGCGCAAAATTCCACGGGATGTCAAGGCCAAGTGGAAGCGGTCGTGCTGAACGAAAGCAATTTGAACATCAGTTATTCAGAACGAAGCAATGTCAATTGCACTTGGTTCGATAATGGTTCCATTCGAGTTCAAGCCAATGGTGCCGTAGAGCCGGTGGAGTTCGTTCTTGACGGAATTGAAACGTCTAACTCTGGTTGGTTCGATTTGCTATCTGCCGGACAACACTTCGTTGAGGTCATCGATGCGGTTGGTTGCACAGCGGAAGGGCTTTTTGAGATCGATTTCGATTTCTCGACCATTGGTGAGGATTGTCCGTGTGATGTTTTTGTCCCCAATGCGCTGACGCCTGACGGTGACTTAATCAATGAGGTCTTAAAAGTGCAGGCTTCTTGTCCTTTGTATGACTTCTCGATTCAGATTTTTGACCGTTGGGGACACGTGGTATTTCAATCCAATGATCCGGAATTTCAATGGCATGGTGGGTATGAAGGCAGTGATAACTACCAAGGTTATTACGTGGAGAACAACATCTACACGTATCGGATGACGTATCGTTGGGGATCTGTGGAGGCAAATTCGGTTGAAACCCAAAGCCAAGTAGGTTGGGTGACGGTCATGCGGTAACTTGCACCGCTGAACAACCAACCTCCTCCATTTCTGATTTTATGACAGATTACGCATTGGTGACCGGCGCAGCGGCAGGTTTGGGTCGAGCCTTTTTAGAGGCGCTTGCCAAACGAGGATACAACATCATTGGAGTTTCCAGACCAGGAGATGACGTAAAAAGGGTTGTGAGCGCCATTGCAACCAAGCACGGAGTTCAGGGATTGGGATGTGATTTGGATTTGTCCGTGCCAGGATGTGCATTGGAATTGAAGCAATGGACCGAACAGAATGATGCCGAAGTCGTATTCCTAATCAATAATGTTGGAACAGGGGGAGTTTCAGAATTTGAAACTTCAACGCATGCCGCCAATCGTCTGATGATGGAGCTCAACATGCGCACGATGGTTGAGATGTGCAGAGAATTTTTGCCTGATATGATTGCGCGTGGAGAAGGTCAAATACTCAATGTCTCGAGCATGGCCGCGAACTTTCCCATGCCGTTCAAATCCATTTACAGTGCCTCAAAGTCATTCGTAAGATCATTCAGCATAGGCTTGAGAGGAGAGATGAAGCGGCATGGAGTCAATGTGAGTGTCACGCAACCAGGCGCGATGCTGACCAATCAAGTGGTGATTGATCAGCTCAAGCACGGGTCGGCATTGTCAAGAGTAAGTGCCATGAAGCCAGGAGATGTGGCTGAGTTTTCTGTCCGACGCACACTCGAAGGTCGCTCGGTCATTACCCCTGGAATCAAAAATTGGTTGACCCTCGGAATGTTGCGCGTCTTTCCAAGGCCTTTGAAAACGGCCATGGCAGTATTCAATTACATTCGAACCAAGAAAAAAATCGAATCCTGAATTGCATGATTGATTTTCCTCCATTGACAACGTCCGATCAACTGGTCGTGATTCCATTGGCCCTTTCATTGGTAGGCTTTTTGTTGTTCTGGTTCGTTTTTCATTCGCCTCAAATCAAAGCGAAGTTTCATGATGCCTACGAACATGACGTCGCCTGTTTGCGTCATATTTTCTGGGTCAAAGCCTGGGGATTTGCAGTGATGGGAGTGGTGCCTGCGCTGGTCATGAATTCAACTTTGGGATTTGGTTTGGCGGATCTGGGTGTGGTTTGGCCCGCCGAGACGAGTGGAGCGATTTGGTCTTGGACGCTGGGCTTGGGAGTCATCGTGGTCTTGGTAGCATGGCTCGGCGCTCGAAAATTTGACCCTCAGTATCCGCAGGTTCAAGCAAAAACCTGGACGAAAAATACCATGGTGGTCAATTGGTTAGGTTGGGCGTTTTATCTGGCTGGATATGAATTCTTATTTCGTGGTGTTCTGTTGTTTCCGCTGGTACAGGAATTGGGTGCTTGGCCAGCTGTTGCCATCAATACGGTCTTGTATTCTGCGACGCATGTCCCCAAAGGCCGTGATGAGGCCATCGGCGCCATCCCTCTGGGATTCTTATTGTGTTGGGTTACCATCGAAACGGGAAGCTTATGGCCAGCGACCTTGGTCCATATTTTCATGGCTTGGACGAACACCACGGTGCGATTTTTGAAGCATCCCGAAATGAATTGGAAACATTAAAAAACCATGAAAATTGCCATTACAGGAGGAACGGGCTTCATCGGTTCGCACTTGATTAAGTCGTTGATTGACGACGGTCATCAAGTAGTAGCCCTGGTCCGTAATCGGCAAAGGGGAGAGAAATTGGAGCCTTGGGGCGTAGAGTTGGTTGAGGCGAATTTATTGGATGAAAAACAGTTAACCCGTGCGTTTGAGGGATGCGAGCAATTGTATCACATGGCGGCGTGTGCTTCGGTATGGGAACGGAAATCGGAAACCTATTTTGAGGTCAATGCCCATGGCACCGATCTCGTGCTTCGAGCTGCAAAAAGTGCAGGCGTTCAACGGGTCGTAGTGACCTCCAGTGGTGGTGTGTTTGGCCCGTCGGTATCACGAATGGTGTCGGAGTCAAAACCACGTGATTTGAATTATTTCAATGCGTACGAAGCATCGAAGGCTGCGAGTGACTTGGTTGCATTGCGTCACGTCTTAGAAGAAAAGATGCATGTGGTGTTAGTGAGTCCTACAAGGGTGTTTGGTCCCTATTTGTGGGGGGAGCCTGCTTCCGTTTCATTGATGATCAAACGCTACATCAACGGAAATTGGCGGTTGATTCCTGGGGGTCGCCATTGGAAAGGTAATTACGTCGATGTCCAAGATGTGGTGCAAGGCCATCGCCTAGCCATGGATCATGGCGCAGCGGGGAGCAATTATTTGCTCGCGGGGCACAATAAGTCCTACGGCGAATTCTTTGATGCACTCGCCAATGTGAGTGGGCAATCTCATCGCATGGTGGTCGCGCCGATTTGGCTGCAAATGGGTTTTGCGCGGATTCATGCTGCCCTTGCTAAACTGCGGGGTAAGCGACCGGATTTGACCACAGAATGGGTGCGCCGGGGAAACTATCACTGGGAAGTCAGTCCCGAAAAGGCGATTCGCGAATTGGGATTGCAGCTCACGCCATTTGAAGAGTCGTTGCGCCGAACGGCGGATTCGTTCAAAGGGCAGTAAGCGAAAAAGCGATGCACATTTCAGAATTGAAAGGTTTGTACCTTTCATGCAAACAAGCCAAACCGATGAAAGCATTTCTTCACTTATTTCTGTTTACCTCTTTGCTAACGACGATCTCGTTGACTTCAATGATGGCCCAAGGTGAACCTTCCAATGCAAATCCAGAATACGTCAAGGTGGTCTTGCACGATGGGACTTCAAGGGTTGGAATGATGCTTGGAAGTGATGAAGAGGTTATTCGCATTGAAACGCAGCATTTGGGGGTCGTTGCGGTTCCGAAACATCTGGTAAAAGGGATCACCACCCTCGACGTAGATACATACAGTCGCTTTGCACAAAATTCAATGGGAAGGGCTCTATCAATCAATCCTCAATCGAGCCGATATTTCTTTGCGCCATCGGGCATTCAATTGAAAAAGGGTGAAGGGTATTTTCAAACGAACATCGCAATGAACTCAGTGAGTTTGGGCGTGAATGACCACATAACCATCGGTGGATTGATTTCATTTGTTGGTACGGGAGCTACGGCGAAAATTGGCACGTCGATCAATGAGCACCTTCATGTTTCTTTTGGGGGGATAGGTTTTTCAGATTACTTCGGCGAATTGGGGCGTCCGGTGGGATTGGTTTTCGCAAATGCTACCATTGGGTCCGAGGATAAAAATCTCACGTTCAACTTGGGAACGGGCTCAAAGTTTGACAATGGAATTGTGTCGCTGGAAAGTTGGGTAATGGACCCAGATGACTACTATTCTTACATCATCACCTCCTATTACGAAGGATCGGTTCGGCCGCTCCTTTTCAGTGTGAGTGGGATGAATCAGATTGCGGAGAACCGATGGTTCATCACCGAAAACTATTTCATTCGAAATTTTTCGACGACCACATTGGTGACTGGAGCTTCAATGAACTGGTATGGTGACCCTGCCTATTACTTAGAACGATCATTAAACTCTAGCGCGGGCATCCTTTCGATGGGGGTGAGAAATCTAAGTATGCGCAATGGTTGGTTGTGGGATTACGGGATGGTGGGTGTCATAGGAAAAGATGATGATGGAGACCGATGGGGTTTTGCAGCACCTTGGGTTTCCGCGACCCTCGCTTTTTGATGTTCCTTGAATTTTCCGAACATCTTCTGAACAAAAGTTAATTTGCTGACCCTAAATAAACCTCTTTGGCTCGAGGACGTCTTCAATGGGTAATCAAACTCAATCATCTCAGATCATGAATAAGAAAATTTGGAAGTCTATTGCAGCAGCGGCGATCATCGTTTGGACCGGATGTCAAAAAGAGCAACCTCAGCGCTCATTGAGTGATGAGGTAAAAACTGAATCCTATTTGGAGATGGCCGAACGGGCCATACAAGACCCTGTTGATGCATTAACACTTCGAGGAGGAGGTGGAGCGGATTGTGGAGAAGGTGGAATGCCTTGGCCTGATTGCGTGGTCATCACAGATTCTGGTGAGGACGTGTATCCTCGAACGATTACAGTGGACTTTGGCGATGATTGTTACACCCCAAATGGCTTGCAGCGTTCTGGAACAATAGAAATTGTACTGACCGGTGACGTTCGCAATGAAGTGGGTGCCTCACGGACGGTAACGGTTGATTTAACCCTCGGAGAATTCATGGTCATGAATGGAGTCCGAGTGCTGACCAATGAAGGTCAAAATGAAGAAGGTGATTGGGTCTTCAGTCAATCGTCAGATATGGATTTGCAGCGAGGGAATTTGACAGTGATTCGATCTTATGAGGGTACGCGCACTTGGTTGGCCGGACATGACACCCCAGCTTGTGCGGATGACATTTGGCAAAGGGATGGAAATGGTTCGAAGACCGTAACCAACGCTGCTGGCCAGTCTGGTACCGTGACCGTCGTATATGATGCCGTGGTGTACGACCGTCCCTGTGGATATCCGGTAAGTGGCTCTGTGACGCTCCAACGAAACACGTTCATTCGAGTGTTGGACTATGGTGATGGAACCTGTGATGCCCTAGCCGAACTTACCATCAATGGTGAAACCTACTTGTTTGATCTTGATACGCATGAGATCATCGAATGATGGTGGTCAATCGCGCTCACATCATTATTTTATTTTGTGCGACTTTATGGTTGCCCTTGGATAGCTGTCGCAAAGACGACCCAACTCCCGTCCCAAATGCACCTACTGCATTTCCTGAGATTGCGGATTTGGTTTTTTACGAGGTGAATTTGAGAGCGTTCAGTGCCAATGGCGATTTGGAGGGCGTCGAACAAAAGCTTGATCACATTGCTGCATTGGGTGTGAATGCCATTTGGTTGATGCCCATTCATCCCATAGGCACCATCAATTCTGTGAATTCACCTTATTCCGTGCGAGATTACAAAGCGGTGAGTTCGGAGTATGGCACCATGGATGATTTCGTTAGCCTTGTTGATGCGGCGCATGAGCGAGAGATGATTGTGGTCATGGATTGGGTGGCCAATCACACCGCTTGGGATCATCCATGGATTGAAAATACAGAATGGTATACACAAGATGCTTCGGGTAACATCATCCATCCTACTGGAACGAATTGGCAAGATGTGGCCGATTTGAATTATTCCAGTAGTCCCATGCGTGAAGCCATGATTGACGCGATGCAATTTTGGATTGATATGGCTGAAATTGATGGATTCCGATGTGATGCTGCAGATTGGGTTCCCACAGGTTTTTGGGATCAAGCCATTACCGCGATTCGATCAGCATCAGATAAACCCCTTTTGTTTCTGGCGGAAGGAGCGGACGAAGGACTGTTGGATGCGGGATTTGATGTGAACTTTGGGTGGAATTGGTACGATGGAATTAAAAACGTGTACAACGGAGGTTCTGCCTTGTCATTGATTGGGATTCATGAGTCTCAGATGGCGGAAATACCTGAAAACAAAACGCAGCTGAGATTCACCACCAACCACGATGAATCGGCCTGGGATGCCACGCCAATTGCTCTATTTGGAGGGTTGGATGCAGCTTTCGGTGCACAGGTGATCACGACATTCATGGGGGGAATTCCATTGATCTATGGTTGCCAAGAAGTGGGTCAATCATCCAATGTTCCATTTTTCAGCCAAGTCCCCATTAACTGGACGCAAAACCCTGATTTTTTGCAATCGTATCAAAGCATGATGGCCTTTTACGGAAGCCATCCGGAAGCGCGAAAAGGAAATATCTCGGATGCTAGTAACGGGGCGATTGTCAGCTTCGTGCGAGAATATGAGGGGCGCCAACTATGGGTCGCAGTCAATTGTCGAGATCAGACTTACTCGGTGAACGTGCCTGTAGGATGGCAAGAAGAGTGGGCGGATGCGATGACCGGCGAGCTGCATACAGCAGGCGCTACGAGGGAGTTGGGACCTTTCGAATGGTCCATTTGGGTGCAAGAAAATTGATCGGTGTCAGCGTGGTCTTCAAAGTTCTCCCATGCGACCAGCCCGATAATTTTGATAGCATTGATTGATTTGCTCTTGTGAATTCATCACAAAAGGTCCGTAAGAGACCACGGGCTCATTCAATGGTTGCCCACCTAGGAGCAAAAATTCGCATCCTTGCTGGCTGTAGTAACGCAACAGATCTCCTTCGCGATCGTACAATGCCATTTGTTCGTCTTGTAGTTGATGCCTTCCTTCCAGTTCGAGCGAACCATTTATGACATAGACGAAGGCATTGTGACCGGAGATAACAGGAACATCAAGTCGCCCATTTGCATTCAATTTGATATGGTAATAAAAAGTAGGCGTGTGCGTCTCAGTTGGTGAAGACTTGCCAAGGAGTGAACCGATTAAAACCTTAATGCGGTAATCTTTTGTTTGGATAACTGGTAGGGTCTTTGGATCGTGAATGGTGGTCAGAGGGTTGCAAAATTTCTCCTTGGCAGGCAAGTTGAGCCAAATTTGAAACCCATGGACGACGCCCCCTTGCGCTCTCAGTTGATCATCGCTGACCTCTTCATGGATTGCACCTCTTCCTGAGTTGAACAGCATGTATTGTCCCTCGTGATAGACAATGTCATTGTTCAGGCTGTCTGTATGGCGACCGCTGCCTTGGACGAGGTACGTCGTCGGAATGACACCTGCATGCGGGTGCGCCTTGATGTCCATCCCGATGCTTCCGGGATCGACATCCAATGGACCGAATTCATCCAGCATGACAAAGGGAGATACCAGGTCGCTTTTCCCTCCAGCGAACGCCCGTAGAACAGGCACATTTTGGACTTGATGGCGCTGAGCATTCAGGACGCGGGCCACGCGCCGCTCTCCAGCAGAAGAGAACATTCCCGACTTCGCCATGAGAATTCGAGGAAGCATTAAGCTTGCCCCTACAATCGCAGATCCCTGAATGAATTGAGCCCTTCGCATATTCTAATTTACGGAATGCTATCGGAAATATTTCTTATCACCCTAGATTTGGGGCATGAACGTACGTTTGGTTGTGGTTTTTGTAGCCTTGGCGTTGTCCTTCGCAATCGCGGAGAGCTTGGCGCAAGATTTCGTCATCGTAACCGATCGTCCGGATCAAACAGAAAGCGCCGCAGTGGTGCCAAAAGGAAACCTGCTCCAATTGGAAACGGGTGTAATGATTGAATGGGAAGATTGGAACACTGACCGCACTTGGATTGCACCTACGACCTTGTTGAGGGTGCCGTTGTTGAAAGATTTGGAATTTCGCTACGTGTACAACCGATATCAGATCATAGAGGTTGGCTCTGAGGGTCAAGCAAATGGGGGATTTGACAATCAAGTGGGTTTTAAGTGGAGCATTGCGGATGGGTCAAAAAGTAACGGAACACAACTGGCCTTGTTGATGCATTTTGAAACCCAGAAAAGTGGGAATGGGAGAAATCCAACAGTCATGCTTTGTGTGAGCCATGACATCGGAGAGAACTGGGCATTGGGATACAATATTGGGGTCCAGAATGATGAGGATTTTAAGTTTGCCATTTCACTTGGACGATCGTTGAATGAAAAGCTTTCAATCTACATCGAGCCATACGGGGCGCTGGATAATGAGGAGTACAATGTCGATTGGGGAATCGTCTGGCTTCAAAACAACCGCTTGCAGTGGGATTGGAGCATGGCAGTGGGATTGAATCATCAATTCTACTACCAAGCCATCGGCGCGAGTTACTTGCTCGGAAAGTAATTCAAAAGTCGAACATCTATGGCATCAGTTCTCCGATACATTTGCCAGAGAAATTGTAACCTAATGAAAAAATTATTGCTAACCCTTACGCTGATCGGATCGATCGGATTTATGCATGCGCAAAATGTGCAGCGGGAAACGGTCCAGGTCGAATACATGAGCCTGCCCAGCGAACCTCTTCCTGCATCGGTGACAACTTATGTCGTTGAAGTGAATCAATCGTACCGCGATCAATATGAAGCGGAACTTGCTCAATGGGAAATCGACACCCAAATGGCCCAAGAGAATTATAACGCAGCGATGGAGGCATACAACTCCAAAGGAACCGGTGCTAAAATACTAGAGCGAGCGCTTTTGGATGAGAAAAAACCGGAATTGGTTTTACCCAGCAAGCCGGTGCAAACAGAACGCGTATTTGATGCCGGTGTTACGGGTTCAAAGATTGATCTGCAAGGCATGACACGCTCGAATGGCGGCGCTGTCGTCACCATTGAAATTCAATATTTTGAGGCATCTGCCCCTGAGGAGAAGAAGGATGAAATCAAGGATAAAGAAGGCAACGTTTCCTACAAGTACTACCGCACCATGCAGTACCGTCAGCCTTTGCGCTACACGCTTCAATTGCCTGATGGCTCGGTCGTTGTTGACGAAGTCTTGGCATCTTCCGAAGGTTATACGACCTACACCAGTGACAAGTACGCGAGCACCTCTGCACTCAACAAAGCGTGGAATCAGACGGCAGTGAATAATCGCGTAAGCCAACTCTCTGTTGAGGCTGGAATGGAAGCCATCAATTCGATTTTGAATGACCGGTATTGTGTGTCTAAAAAAATCCGACCAATGACCGTTTATCATGCCAAGACGACTAAAAAAGTTGACTACACGGACTTAAACAATGCCGCAACGGATATGACCATGGCGATGGAAAAGTACCTCAGTCAACCTGAAGAAGCCAAAGCCGGAATTCAGCAATGCATGAAGGTCTGGGAATCGGCTCTTGCTACAGCAGATTTTGATGACAAAAAAGCGCGAATTGACGCGAAGATGGCTGGCCTTTTGTACATCAACTTGATCAATGCCAACATCTGGCTCGAGAACTATGACAAAGTCGATACCTTGTTTGATGAAATGCGCAAACTGCCTACCAAAAAAGGAGCAGAAGGCACCGCGGAAGGATTGGATTCATTTTCCGAGGATCAGCGCCGTAGAAAGGAAGCCAATTCATAGGCTTCAATCAACGTTGGATGACGAGCTTTTGAATTTCTGGCCCGGAGTGCACATAATAGATGCCTCCGGGCCAATTTTTTACATCAAGCTCGATGGCTAAACCGGGCATTACGGATTCCTCGGTCACGGCAAATACTTCTTGTCCTAAAGCATTGAATACCCTCAATGGACCCATTGCAGAAGGCGTGATTGAGACGGAGTTCATAGCCGGATTTGGCGCAATTTTGAGTTCATACGTTGGTAAGGCAGGTACACCGGTTCCGTTGGTGTAATAGGGGCCAGTGACGACGGAACACCCGTCGAATATTACTTCAGCGGTATAGTTGCCCATTGCCTCCGGCCACCATGTAATCCCCGATCCAATCACCACCCCATCGAGGCTCCAAAGGACAGAATCGATGAAAGGAATTTCTGAAGTCAAAACGGCCAAACCTCCAATGTTCTCCGTAATACTTGCGACAGCCCCCTCTGGACAGGGCTCAAACCTTGCTCGATAGAGATCGTTGGTGAAAAGCTCGACTGATGTGGTCTTCTCATAAGCATACATCGCCCCGTTCACGACATGCGAATTGATGTCCCATTGATCGAACATCCAGCCCGGTTCGGCGATGGCTTCCAACTCAATCGGGCAATCTTCAAAGTAAATCCCATCCCATGGAAGTGGTCCAGGAGTAATCGTGTTCACCCGCACCTTGCCAGCGAGTGGGGGAAAAGACTCTAAGGTGCATTCATGAGCATTTGGAAGGCCAAAACTGCTCATGATATGGTCTCGAGCAGTGCCGATTCGCGACGTGTTGTGTGAAGTCAAATTGAAAATGGAATTCATCCAAACGCCATAGGAGGCTGGTGAGTTCCATCGATCAATGTGGTGATTCATCCCGCTCGACATTTGGTTCATGCAATCATTCACGCGGTCATTGAACGGTTCGGACTGAAAGATGGTATTGATCAAATCAGCATAGCGATTGATAAATCGATGCCTAAACGTTTCATTATCGAGGACACGGTCGAACAAATTGCTGTGAGCATTCGGAAATCCGGGATTCCGTGCCTGATTGATAAAGTTGGAATTCACATTCGCCCCGAAGAACCCGAAGCAGGCATCGGTATCGTACAAAAGGTACCTCCAAGGTGCAGAAGGCTCAGATCGAAATGCCTTGACATTGTTTAAGCCCCAGGCGATTCCCATCCAGTCTGTGTTTTGAGCGTACGTTTCAAAAACGAAATAATCGATGTAATTCTCCACATCGAAATGGCTTTCGAAGTAAGGAAAGAAGCCCGAGCTGCTGGTGGGTGAGCTCTGCAAGTAATTCGCTGCTTCATAGAATGATTCATCTGATCCGCTTAGCAGTGCAAAAGGCCCCATCAAATCCACGTCATCGGGATCGGTATTGAAGTGGCTTGCGATGAAGTGTTCATCGGTTTTTTCACGTGCGGCGTACATGCCCCAATATTCTCCGTTTAAGTACAAATGAACGGGCTGCCATGCACTTGCGATGTTGTTCGTTTCGTTGGCCAACGTACTAATCAAACCATCTTGAAACTTGGTTGCCCAACTGTGTTGTCCGCCGTTGCGGAGATTGAGGTTGTTAAAGGTGTTGATCTCTGGAGACTCGTCAAAAATGGGCCACTCAAAATCTCCCGAATACTCTGCTTTAAAATCCAATCGAAACGATCGCTGAGGTTCGGCCCTTGACCACCCTCCGTGAATTTCCAAGTCGAGGGTTTCTCGGGCCTGTAGCATCCCTGATTCATCAAAAAAGAGCAGTCTCGAAAACCGTGACCAGGGTTGCCAAAAGTTGGCCCCAAAATGCGGGTACTCTCCTGACGCATTGGGTCCAAACACATAAATTCCGGTGTTCCAATTCCAGAGATGTTCGTCATTGGTCAGGATGGAGAATGTCGGAACGTCTGGAGTGAATTCATCAATGATGTAGGTCTCATCTCGTATTTCGCCGCTGATCCAAGTGCCATCTGCAGACCATGATTTTAAACTTAGAGCAGACGTCTCCGCTAGGTTCAATCCGGAGGTTGGAAAAACCGGCGAATTTTCATTCGGTTCGTCTCCGTTTGTGGTGTAGCGAACGACAAATTCTTCCGATCCTGGGGTCAATTGTACGGTGATTTCTCCTTCATACCAGCCCGATACCGGAGTGACTGCCGGAGTGGCTGCAATTCCTGCAAAGCAGGTCTGACCGGCATTGGATTGACCGGGCGAGGGATTTTCAAAAATGCACCAATTTTCGCTGTCACCGGGTTCTCTCCCTACACTGAAGCCAGCTGGTAATTGAGGGTGAATGGGTATAGCGTTGATTACTTCTCCAAGTGGATTTTTTAATACAACGGATTCATCCAAACCAATTTGAAAGTCTGTATGAAGCTCCCCTTCAATTTCGGGCCACCAGCTTGGTGCTGTCGGCCAAACCGTGAGCGTAGGGTCTTTTGGTGTAAATCCTAAAAATGGTCGAATCGAGAGGTCAGAAGAGTTGGGGCCTACGTTGTACGATTTGATCGCCAACACGTTTTCACCCGGAAGCAGCCATTCAAGGAATTCATCCTCATTCCAAACGAATTGTTCTGGCTGCCCTCCAGTGTACATTGTGGCCTCGTGGTTTTCACTGGCGTAGCTGTCATAATTGGCTGCAACACCTGACATGTTTTGAGAGCGTGCTATTTCGATTCCATTGAGGTACGCCACAAATCCGTCGTCATAGTCTATTGCCAGAGACATGTAACCCCAATCTGCGGGTTCTTCAATGGTAAAGCTATGCCTCATGTAAACGGAATTGGTTTGAGGGATGACGGTGGCGTCATCACCATCGGAATACCCCAATCCTCCTGGGCCGTTGGACCAGCCTGTTAAAGTGGCTCCAGGGAGCATCCATTGTCCATTGGGATTTGAAGTGGGCAAGATGTAATCCCAATTCACAGATTCAATAACTGGGCATTGCCAGTTGACGGGTAAATAAGGACGATTCAGCCCAGAGGCTTGAATCAATAGATGTTCTTCGGGTTGCAATACGAGCTCAGGAAACGTCCAAAACTCCCCGTCAAATTCATCGTTGATTTGATACCCATCGAGGTTTACGGAGGCAAGGCCATCATTTCTTAGTTCGATCCAATCTTCCTGAGGAGACACTTCGGAAATTACGACTTGTCCTGGCATTTCTGCCCAAAAGAGAAGCAGGAGTGCTAAAATCAAGGTGCTGTGTGCGGTACGAAATAACATCTTTGTCAAAGATAGACGCGAATTCATGCGTTGGGTTGTTCCGTTCGGTTTGTCTTGTGCGTTTGAAAGGCGATTTACCAGCGAAAATTCATTTGGCTTATCATTGGGGTTGTGAATCGTCCATACCTTTTCATCATTCTGTTCATATTCCTCGGCTGTTCGCCAACTGAGGATCAGGCATCAAATCCTGCGGTGTCGAATTCAGCGTTATCTGCAGAACAAGAGGGTATTCCAGCATTGAAAGTGTTGGGTGTACTGCAAGATGGGGGTGCCCCTCATATCGGGTGCAATCGCCCTTGTTGTCGGAATTTGTTTCTGAGGCCGCGAATGGATCGAAAGGTGGTTTGCCTCGGAATAGTGGACACTAACTCCGTTGGAAAAAAAGTCGGAGCCATGATTGAGGCAACTCCCGATTTCCCATCGCAGTTGGATGAATTTCGGCAATGGTCCCAAGTTGCAATGGAAGAAATGAGGATATTTTTGACCCACGCTCACATTGGACATTACAGTGGGCTGATGTTCGTTGGTCGCGAAGCACTCGGCTCAAACCAGATGCCCGTTTGGGCGATGCCGAGGATGAGGTCTTTCCTTGAATCCAATGGTCCGTGGGATCAATTGGTAGCTTTGCAAAACATTGAGCTTCGGACTTTATTTGAAGATGAGGCCGTTCGGGTTGGGTCAACGGTTTCATTGGTGCCGCTGAAAGTTCCTCACCGCGACGAATACTCCGAGACGGTCGGATTCCGCATCGTCGGACCGACCCATTCCGCGCTTTTTATTCCAGACATCAATAAATGGGATGAGTGGAGCCGTTCCTTGGAGGGTGAATTGGCTTTAGTGGATCGCGCTTATTTGGACGCCACTTTTTTTGATGCAGCAGAAATTGGCTACCGAGATATGAGTGAGATTCCCCATCCGTTTATGGTAGAGACCATGGCGCTTCTGGATTCATTGCCCCAGACTCAGCGTGATAAAATCCATTTCATACATCTGAATCATACGAATCCGTGTTTGGACACCACCTCAGAAGCATATGCCAAGGTGATTCAAAAGGGCTATCACATCGCCGTCCCGGGATCAACCTATCCGTTGTAATTCTTCGTACATTGGTAAGATGAGGATCCGCTACTTGATATGGACAGTGGTGTTAACCCTTGGGATGGGTTGCGGTAAAAACGCCCCGATTGATCCGGAAATCAATGAAGTCACGGAACCTCGATTTCCCTCATTGCCAGAGGAGCCATTCGAATACAGCGGGTTGAGTTTTCCCGAATCTTGGCTCAATGATCCAGCGCTTGCCTTGTTTGGTGGTTTTGCCTCGGACATCGAAGTGACCGATGCAGGGGCGACCCTCGGGAGGGTTTTATTTTATGATTCGCAACTGTCGCTCGACAATTCTGTTTCTTGTGCTTCCTGCCACCAGCAAGAACGTGCGTTTTCTGATCCCCATGTCCGCTCTGCAGGAGTTTCTGGAGCGCTGACCCAGCGGAATGCAATGGCACTGTTTAATTTGAATTACCAGCGCCGACTTTTTTGGGATTTGCGTACGATTGGATTGGAAAATCAAGTTCTTGAACCCATAGAGCATCCCGATGAAATGGCCATGAATTTGGAAGCACTGCCCGAAAAATTGGCTCAGTTGGATTACTATCCAAACCTCTTTCAAAGGGCATTTGGAGATGAAACGATTTCAGCCGAAAGGATCGCCTCTGCTTTGGCTCAATTCATTCGATGTTTTCATTCTTATTCCGCTCGTTTCGACAGGGGGTTGGAGAACGATTTCACGGAATTCACAGCACAGGAAATGCTCGGTAAAGACATTTTCTTCAATGGTCAAACGCGTTGCAATCAATGCCACAGCGGAAAGAATTTGTTTTCGACTCAACCATTTATCAATGGCTTGGAATTGGATTATGCGGAAGCTGGAGATGGTGGGATTGGAGCGCTGACAGGTGATCCATTCGATGATGGTCGGTTCAAGACGGTATCACTGCGAAACATCGGATTGACAGCGCCCTACATGCACGACGGAAGGTTCAACTCATTGCGCGAAGTGGTGGACTTTTACAGTGATGATATCCAGCCACATCCATATTTGGATGAACGTTTATCGGTCAATGGATTTGGCTCTCCCGGCCAAGCACCTTATCAATTGAACTTGTCTGAAGAAGAACGAGAGGCTCTCGTTGAATTTCTTCACACATTTGATGATACGGTGATGGTAGCTGCGGAATGGCTGAGCGACCCATTTTGATGCATTTATATTTTTATTACTTTGGATACCAAATGGTTCCATCTATGAAGAGAAGTTTTGCGACAATTTCTTTGGCAGGTGTCTTGTTGGGATTTGCGCTTTCAGGCGCCCAAGCGCAGTCCATCAGTGACTGTGAAGGAGCCATAACGTTGTGCGGGGATTTGTACACGGAGACGGAAGCCTCCTTCAATACCGGCAGTGTATATGAATACACGGGGATGTGCAATCAAAATCTGGAACAAAGCAGTGTTTGGTATACGTTCACTGTTCAAGAGGATGGTTTGTTGAGTTTCATCATCGACCCCATCAACCCCATGGATGACTACGACTGGGGATTGTTCGACATCACCACCGGAGGCTGCGATGGGATTGGATCCCAGCTGCTTTCTCCTGAAGTTGGTTGCAATTCATACGGGGTCGCCCCTCCTGAACCCAACGGAGCGACGGGAATCTCAACTGCAAATGGCGGAACGGGTAGTTCGAATGGCCCAGGAAATTTCAATGGCCCACCATTCAATGCAGATCTGGCGGTTGAGGCTGGAGAGACCTATGCTTTGGTGGTCATGAATTGGACGAATTCATTGGATGGCTATGAGATTGATTTTGGTCAATCAACGGCGAGCTTGTACGATGAACAAGGGCCTGTCATAGATAGCATCGCGTCTGTTGACTGTGAGCTGTCTACGTTTGATGTTTACCTCTCAGAATACGTGAATTTTTTGACAGTAACAGTGGATGATTTTGAGTTGCTTGGGCCTGGCGGAAGCAGCTATTCCTTTGCTACCGTGGTTGGAATGAGCACGGTCAATGGCTACAATCAAGTATTGCGTCTCACGTTAGATGGAACCATTGCCGTCAGTGGTCTGTACACGTTGCATATTACAGATGTAGCAGGATCCATAGCCGATGCTTGTTCAAATCTTGGTGAAGGGTTTGCCGAAATTGAATTGACGGCGTTGGACCCTCCACTTGGGTGGGATTTGTTGGAAGTCCTGGTTTGTCCAGATGATGTTGCGAATTTATCTGTGAATTCGGTCGTTCAGCAACCGGAGTCGACGGACTACACATACGTCTGGGCTTGGGATATGGCGGGTGCGCCGAGTGTTGGATCGGGAGCCGGACTGGAAAGTTTGGGCGATGGGTTTTACGAGGTGACCATCTCAACTTCACCTCCTTGCTACACGGCAACGGGCTCTTTTCAGGTCATTACCGAAGATTGCAGTTTGACCATTCCAAATGTCATTACCCCGCAAAATGGTGATGCGCTCAATAACGCCTTTCGAATTGACGGATTGGATGCTTATCCAGGGAGTACCGTGCGCATCTTCAATCGGTGGGGTGACCTCGTTTATGCATCAGAAAACTTTGGCGCTACGGCAGGCTGGGATCCGAGCAATGAGGAAGCTTCAGAAGGAACTTATTATTATGAAGTCCGTATCCTGCGCGGACAAGACGAAATCAAAATCGTCAGCCTCACAGGAGAAACCGTTTACTTGCCAGACGGTGACCCGTATTTACAGCTCACCGGCTCATTCGAACTACTCCGATAATTGAAGGTTATTGAATGACCAATCGCTCGGTCATGCTCGATCCATATTGCATGAGGTAAACGCCTGAAGCCAGTTGCCCCAAGTGAATGCTTTGGATAGTCGTATTCACTAGAATATCGAATACCATACGACCGCTTGCATCCCTCAAAGTAAATCGTTGCCCAATTTGACCTGGATCCTGCAGCTGCAGCATAATCTGATCACGCGCAGGGTTCGGATATACGGTACAAACTGTCTGCATATCAAGCGCCTCTTGCAGACCAACTCCCATTCCGTTCAACAAGCCTTGGAAGGATTGAAAGTAGAGGTTTGCAATACGTTCATCATGAATCACCAGGGTGTTTTCGTCGTTGGTGGTTTCTGCCGTTGTGGACCAGTTATGAGAACCTGTCACCACGGTCGGATCAGACAACGCTTGGCTGTGATCGACCACGGCATATTTGTGGTGCAATTGACCGGAAATGCCTTGGTGTGAGTAGACCTCGATGCCGGCGTCCAACAATGCCTCGTATTCTGATCCGCTATCATTGATGTTTTCCATGGCACCTCGCGGATTGATGAACAAGCTTGAGCCCGCCTCGATTACAGCCGCGCCGAGGTCGTTGCGTGTGAAGCTCAACAGTGCGAAAGACAAATCATAGTCTGTCGTTTCGATGGCTTCGAGAATTGCGTTCGTTGTGCCGTCCGTGGGGGAGAAGTACAACTCCACCGGGCTGCCGCCAATGATGAATCTGCGCGGGGTGTTGATCGTTTTGGCCGAGCCAAACTTCGAGTTTTCTGGATCGGGTTCCATTCCAGACGAGCCCCACATTTCCTCGAATTCGAGGGTATAGGCACGCGCCAAGCTTTGGTCGCCCAAGATGATGACGTTGTTGGGGTCGGTGTTCAAGTTACCGGTGGTGAAGTTCGTCGAACCTGTGAGGACGAAGGCGTTTTGCGCGTCGTCGCGGTCGCCCACAATGAACTTGTTGTGCATCCCACTGCCTTCTCCGTCCATCCGGAAATGAACAGGCATGCTGTCGTCAATGGCGCTCAATCCCAAATTGGCATTTTGCCCTTCAGCGATATAACGCACTTGAACGCCATTGGCGATGGCCGTGTTGATGGCCTGCTCGATGGCGGAGTTGTTGATGTTGTACGCCGCAATGTCGAGGGTGCTTTGCGCTGATGTGATGTAGGCCGCAATGGTGTCATTGGTATTGGTGCCAAGTGCTTCGGCATTCTCAATGGTCGCTACACTGTTGTCTACCTGCGTGGTGAAATACGCACGGATGTATCCGGGAGATTCAGAAACGGTTGCATAAGGTCGAATGGTCGACGCAGTGGAATCTTCTCCTGCAATTGAAATGACGCGAGCGTAATAAATAGTGCCAGGCTCCAACCCTTCGAGCGCCACCTGATGTTCAAGCACTTGCGTGTCATCAACGACTTCCATGCCGAGGTCGGGTGTCAGTCCATATTCAACGTGTGAGTCGCCCAGTACATCGGTGTTCCAGACCAAATCAAAACTTGCTGTCTCAATGTTGATCTGGTCGACTTGGGTGCTCAAGTTTATGGCTGATGTGGGCACCAAATCGGAGTTGCCGCGCGGCAGCAATTGATATCCGCCTACTCCATCAAAGGAGAATTGCGATACCACGCCGTACAAGTCCACTTCGCCAGCGGGAAGGACTTGTCCTACCAATTCATTGTCGTTGCGAACGTATATGATGCCGTCCTCACCCGCCGCGCTAAAGCTAAAGGTGCTGTTTCCGGTAATAATGGTTCCGCCATTGGTAAACACCGCCCCTTCAATGAAGGCCAATTCGCCTTCCATGGTTTCATTCATTTCCGCGGGAGAAATCGTTTGGAACTCGGGGAGAGCGTTTCCACTGGAAATGACGGTAACTTCTGTAATCCCGTCAGGTCCCACCTCTAGCAATCCATTGTACTCACTGAGTGCACCTGTCATTGTCAATTCATCACCAGGTTGCGGATCAGGCCACCCATTTTGTGTCCATTGTCCACCTGGGTAAAGTGCAATGCCCGCTGTTTCATCTTGCAGGTAACGAACGATGCCGAGGTTGCCATCGGACGTCACAATTCCAGTAACAGTGACCGTTTGACCTACGCCATAATTGGTGCGCGCGTCGAGGATGTCCGTTTGGCCCCAAGCGGTGAATGCCGCGAGGCAGAGGAGGGAGGTGAGAAGTTGTTTCATGCGGTTAGGTTTTAAAATCGGATGCGGATGCTGAGGTTGGTTCGGAATCCGTAACCCATATAAACACTGGCCGAACCAGCGTCAAAATTGTTTTCGCTGAAGGCGTATTTGCGGTCGGGGTCGGTGAAGTACCATTCCCCATAAGCGTCATTGTTTTGTGCGTTACTGAGGTATACAGTGTTCAAGATATTGAAAGCACTCAAGCGCACGTCCATGTTGGTTTCATTGACGTCAAAATTGTAACCCGCATGGAGATCCAATAGTCCATAGGTGGGGATTTGCCATGATTGGCGTCCTTCGTTTTCACCGTTCAAGCTGAAGGGATCGAAGTCGGCGTAGTGTCGGCTGAAGACTGTATAGCGCGGCTTGATGTAGATTTTTTTGAAAGAGTACTTAAGCGACACGCTGTACTGGCTTTGTGGCGAATCACCAACGGAAACGCCTTCTGCATTGTACTGCACAATGGCGGGGTTGCCTTCGGCATCGATGTAGGGCAGGTTGCTGTCGTCATCCAGCAGCACCAGGCTATCCTCTGAGCTGGTCCAGCGCCAATCGCCTAAGCTGATATACCCTTCCACGGTCAATGAAGGGTGCACGCGCCACGCGACATCGGTTTCCAATCCTTTGTGCAAGGCGCTCATGGAGTTGACGTTGGCACGAACGATGTCGCCTTCAACAGTTTCAAATCGGAGCAGTGACTGCAATGGCCGGTTTTGCCAATCCGTGTAGTAGGCGTTCACATTCACACTAAATGGGAATTTGCTGTAACTGTATCCCCATTCAATTGAATTGATTCGTTCGTTTTCGGTGTTCTCGACGAATTGATTTTCAAAGTCAACGACGTTGCGGAAGACTGGCGTGCGGTTGAGATGACCGACGTTGACAAACGTATTGGCATACTCACTCAAGTTGTAGTTGCCGCCCGTCTTAATTGTATAGCCAGGAATCCATTTCCAACCGCTGGTTGTGAAGGTGCCATCTTCCTGCATTTCTGCGAAATAATCAACGCTTTTGTAGCCTTGAGAAACAGCACTGATGTTCAAAAAGGCGTTCCAGAGGTAGCCTTTGTACTCGAGCAATGCAAAGGCGCCGCCCCAGCGCACGAACGCGTCATTGTGGTAGCCGATTTTGTCGCCTACAAAACGCATGTTGGTGGAAGCGTTGGCATTGCGGGTGTCCACGAAATAGTCGCCTCCAAGTAAGTCAAAGACTTCCGCATAATGTTCACCTTGATACGTCCTGAAGTCCAGGCCGCCTGAAATGGTTAAGGATTCAGAAGTTTCATGCCGGAAGGTTGAGAGCACTCCGTACCAATAGTGGTTGTTGTAGAGTTTTCTCAGAATGCGACCGGACTTCAACAAAGAATCGCTGTAAGTGGGATCAATGGGAGGGCCGAACAAACCTCCAATGGTGTTGGAGTTGTAGAACTTTTGAAAGTCAACTTGGCCGTTTGGGGTGTAATCTCCTCCACCCAAGCTGTTTTCCAATCGCGTTCCACCACCATAACCATAACTGGCATAAGCCATGTTGGAGATGTAAAGTTTTTCCGAAGCTCTCCAGCTATGGCGGAACGAGAATAGGGGCTTGTGGTACTTGTTTTGACGCTCATAGAGGACCTCGTCATTGAGCATGCCCCAATGCACATTGTACTTGTTTCCATAACTGACGAGCCCCGTGGTATCGATGAAGTCGCTCATTGAAACCTCCTCCTCAAAGTCGTCTACAGATGCATAACCGTACAAAGCATTGAGCGAATCATACGCCGCCAGCTCCTGTTGTTGAAGCAATGTGCCATCATTAAAAATGGCGTCATAGGCAACACTGTATCCTCTGAGTCGCTCATAGTCCGCTTCGGAACCGTTAAACAACGAACGCGCGTAGTCTTTGTTGTGGGTCGCTATCCGCTGTTGATACCCGCGTGCCGCGTTCTCAGAAGGAGAGCCGGTTGCGCTAACCGAAAAAGTATGATTGCCAATGGCTTTCTGGATCTTCAAATAATAGAAAAAGGCACGGTTGTAATCCTGATCGAAATAACCTTGTCGATTTTGGAAGCTGCCCGCCAGGGTGTAGCCCCAACCGCCATCCAATCGACCTGAAGTATGGCCAATGGAAGTTCGGGTAAATCCGAAGCTTCCAACTTCTTGTTTGACTGAAGTTTTTCTGGATGATTCGATTCCTGAAGTCACGATATTTACTGTTCCGCCGATGGCCGGCAAAGCAAGTTTGGAGGCGCCGAGACCGCGCTGGACTTGCATGGTTTGGGTCACCAAATCCAACCCAAACCAGTTATTCCAAAAGACCGCACCGCTCTCCATGTCGTTGACGGGAATGCCATCAACCAACACTGAAACATTCCTTTGCTTGAAGCCGCGGATGGAAATGGAAGGCCCGTTATCGTCTGATCCCGCTTGGGTGGCATAAACACCAGGCGTGCTGTTCAAAATCATGGGGATGGGCTGGGAGCCTAATTCCTCTTGGATCTGAACGGGTTTGATGTTCGAGAAAGCGACGGGCGTCTCGCGCTCAATGGCGACGTCGGCAATGACCTCGGCCTCTTGTAAGACGATGGTGCTCAGCTTGAAGTTGGCCTGAACCAACCCTCGATCGATGGTGATCGTGCGAGTTTGGTTTTCATAACCAATGTACTGAACCGTAATCTCGTGTTGTCCATAAGGAAGCGAGATTGAATACTTGCCGTCGAAATCGGTTGCAACACCTGTTTTGCCGACTAAAACGCTCGCTTGAATCAAAGACTCCCCAGTGATGGCGTCTGAAATTGTCCCTGTCAGGGTGCCCGTTTGAGCCCAAGAAGCTAAGCTCAGCAAAATGGCTAAGCCTGTGACCAGAATTTTTTGCATAGCAATGCTTTACTGCACCAAAATGCGATGGGCGAATGTTTGCCCAGCGGTCATGCGTAAATTGACGAAGTAAGAGCCAGGTAACAATCCGCTTAAGTCAAATTGGCGAATCCCGGTTCCCAGGTTTTCCTCTCGAATCAATTTCCCATCGGCACTGTGAACGGTAATTCCCTGAATGGCTGCGTTTGCCTGAATTGTGATCGAACCGGTATTCGATGGATTTGGGAAAACGGACGTTTCAATCCCGTGGAATTGTTCAATTGAATTGGGATTGCAACCGCAAGCATGCATTCCCAAACCGTCCCAGGTATTTACGGATAATGTATCCCATTCCAAAAAGGTATTGAAGGAAACAGGCGGAACGGTCACCCCTTGCATCACGTCGTACTTCCGACGTAAGGTGTGGTTCGACGTAAGCCATGCGGCGCCGTCACCGATGTCAATGAATCCGTTGGCTTCATCATTGGTCCACGCCACTCCAGGGTCTTCGCCGGGCTTGCCAAAAATGTCCACGACAGTGGTTTCATTCTTTACCAAAACCAATGCGTCATCACCATTCATGTAGGTCGGTGCTGGATAGGGGTTGTCAAGTTGGTCGGCATAGGCCTGCATGGCAGGATCGCAAGCGGGTGAGGTGGCTCCACCGCCGAGATCGACATCTTCCGTTTGTCCATTGACGAGTACCCAAGTGCCGTAGGCTTCAATGGTGCCAATCAAGTCGACCCAATCTGTTGCAGTGCCTTCACCATTGCTCCATCGCTGCAGCTGATACGATGATAAGTCAATGGCCTCGCCTGTTGGGTTGTAGAATTCGACTCCTTTGTTGTTGCCGGTTCCTTCGCAATATTCTGAGATAAAAATGTCGCTACACTGAGCTTGTATAAGCAGTGGAAATGACATGACAAGGGTCAAAAGAGGTAAAGTGAATCGCATGCTTTTGGTGTTTGATAAAATCGATGCAATTTAAGAGCGAATTACCCAATCGCGATGAGAAGTTTTGAATTCGAGGAAATTCGTGAGCATTGTCTCGATAAAATGCATGCAACCGAGGGCTTTCCATTTGACGGCCACACTTGCGTATGGAAAGTGAACGGGAAGATTTTTGCGGTGGCTGATCTGGATGAATTTTCGGGAGTGACGCTCAAGTGCGATCCCGAGCGTGCGGTCGAATTGCGGGAGCAATTTCAAGGGGTGATTCCCGGTTGGCACGCCAACAAGAATCATTGGAATACTGTGCTTGCCGAAAGCGATGTCTCAAGGAAGTTGGTCTTGGAACTAATCGACCACAGCTATGATTGTGTGATCCGAGGGTTTTCAAAAAAACAGCAGAAATTGCTCGGTTTCTAGCCCCATTGCCTATTCTTGTTCTATGGAGATTACCTCATTGGATTGGTTGATTATTGGCGCTTATTTTGCTTTGGCCTTGGGCGTAGGTCTGTGGGCTTCGAGAACATCTGGCAAGAGTGTTTCGAATTTCTTTTTGGCAGGAAGAAGCATGCCGTGGTGGTTGCTGGGTGTGAGCATGGTGGCTACGACCTTTTCTACAGATACTCCAAACTTGGTGACCGGGTTGGTTCGTGAAAACGGAGTCAGCGGCAATTGGGGCTGGTGGGCATTCCTTTTGACCGGTATGCTGACGGTGTTTGTCTACGCTCGATTGTGGAGGCGATCAGGGGTGATGACAGACATTGAGTTTTACGAACTTCGTTATGGAGGGAAACCTGCTGCCGTGCTCAGAGGGTTTCGGGCCTTGTATTTGGGCTTGGTTTTTAACGTGTTGGTGATGGGCGCGGTCTCACTCGCTGCCATCAAATTGGGCGGAATTTTGTTGGGTTGGCCTGGCTGGCAAACCCTATTGGTAACGGGATTAATTACGCTAGCGTATAGCACCTTGGGAGGACTACGCGCAGTCATCTTGACGGATTTTGTGCAGTTCATCTTGGCCATGGTCGGTTCGATTTGGGCTTGCTGGTTCATTTTAAATCTTGATGATGTGGGAGGGTTGGAGGCTCTATTGACCCACGAAAATGTGATGAGTAAGACCGCCATGTGGCCAGATTTATCCGACCCGAGCCAATGGATACCCATTTTGCTCGTTCCATTGGCTGTCCAATGGTGGTCCAGTTATTATCCTGGAGCGGAACCGGGCGGGGGTGGATACATCGCACAGCGGATGTTCAGTGCGAAAAATGAGTCACACGCTGTCGGCGCTACGTTGCTTTTTAATGTTGCGCATTATGCCTTACGACCCTGGCCTTGGATTCTGATTGCACTGGCTTCATTGATCGTGTTCCCTGAATTGACCGACATTCAACGGGCATTTCCGGATATACCAGCTGATAAAGTGGGGCATGACCTTGCTTATCCTGCTATGCTCTCCCTTTTGCCGACGGGATTGCTCGGATTGGTGACGGCATCGCTCTTGGCGGCATTTATGAGTACGATGTCGACGCAATTGAATTTGGGAGCGAGTTACCTGGTGAATGATTTTTACGTGCGATTCATCAAGCCTGATGCGACAGATTCGCAACAAGTTTTGGCTGGGCGTTTGGCCACGATAATTTCTTTGGTCTTAGGAAGTGGTCTTGGATTGATGTTGACCGATGCAGAGCAAGCATTCAATCTCCTTCTTCTTATTGGAGCGGGAACTGGAGGGCTGTTCATTTTGCGTTGGTTCTGGTGGAGAATCAACGCATGGACAGAATTGGTGGCCATGCTCGGGTCGTTGCTTGTTGCCGGCTATTTCACATTCGTGCACGACGCGCTTGCCACTGAGCCCGTAGCTCTGGTTCCCTTGTTGGCGGATCACGAAAAACTCATTTGGGGTTCGCTTTTGACCACGTTGATTTGGCTTTTGGCGACGTGGTTGACTCCGCCAGAATCCGAAGTGACATTGCAAAAATTCGTGCGTACAGTGAACCCAGGTGGTCCAGGGTGGAGGCGTTGGTCTGAAGATCACGTGACGAGCTCTTGGGCCGTGCCAAGAGGGGTTTTGTCCATGGTCTTGGGAAGCATTGGTGTCTATGCAGCATTGATTGCGACGGGCTCTTGGATTTATTCGGAAACAATCCAAGCCATGATTCTGACCGGGGTCGCTGTTAGCTCTGGTGCTGCTGTATTCTTGCTCAACCGACGCCGATCATGAATTTGAGCGTTTCTGCGCCAGGGCGCATTTGCCTTTTTGGTGAACACCAAGATTACTTTGGTTTTCCGGTTGTGGCTGCATCAATCGATCTCAGGGCGACCATAGAAGGCACTAGTAGAAATGATAGGCTGGTTCGATTGGAGTTGTTGGATTTGGGTGAGGTGTTCGAATGGAATTTGGATGAATTGCCAGAACCAACAGCCAGACAGTATTGGCTTTCAGCCTTGCACGTTGCCAGAGAAGAAGGATGGTTGCCTGAACGAGGATGGAACGCTAAGGTGCGCAGTGACATTCCTCAAGAAGCGGGGGCGAGCAGCTCAAGTGCCTTGACCGCTTCCTGGTGTGCACTCATTGCAAGTTTTGCTGGACGCTCCATCGATTCCGAGTCAGATCGGGAATGGATCGCTCATGCCACTTGGAGAGCTGAGGTCCAGTGGTTCAATGAGCCAGGAGGAATGATGGATCAAGTGCTCTGTTCGATGGGAGGCGTTCGATTGGTGCGTTTCCGACCGCACTTTGAAACCGAAACATTGCCTGTCCCCGGTGGTGCTTGGATTTTGTTAAATTCAGAAGAGCCGAAGGACACCTTGGGAATCCTTGCCCGAGCAAAAAATAAGCGGCTTCAACTATTGGAGCAATGGGGTGTTGAGGTCGGCGAAAAATGGCCAGAAATCCTCCCCAAAATTCCGACGGAGTGGAGTGTGGAAGATGGAAGACTCATGGAGGCGACCGTTGCCATTCGAGCGGTTTCACAAAAAGGGGGGGATTGCATAAATGACGAGGCATCGAGTTTGTCATCCCTTGGATCGCTGTTGTCAGAGCATCATCAATGGCTGTCCAATGGCCTCGGCGTCTCTACAAAAAGGATCGACACCATGCTTTCATTGGCTAAATCAATGGGAGCCTTCGGTGGAAAAATGAATGGAAGCGGTGCGGGTGGAACGGCCTTTGTGGTTGTTGCCGAAGAACAACGAAATGCTTTGTTAGATTCATTCAAACAGCAACATTACAGCGCCATTCCGATTAAATTGGGTGCGGTGGGTGTAACAGTAGAAAGACGCAAATGAATTGCAATCGAATCATCATTTTAGCTGCTGGAAGGTCAAGCCGAATGAAACGCAGTGCGGAGAGCATGCAATCCGTTTTGTCCGACGAAGCATTGAATCGACCCAAACCCATGCTTCGTGTTGGTCCCAATCGTGAGCCGATGTTGCAATTTATCTTGGAACAATCATTGCGTGCAGGATTCACGGAGGCCACGATCGTGATTGGACCCGAAGATGAGCTGACCCCAGCCTTCGTTGCAGATTGGAACCAAAAAGGACCGGGAATTCGCATGCGAATGCGTTGTGTGATTCAAGCGCAACCTTTGGGAACCGGACACGCGGTCAAAATGGCTTTGGAACAAGATCCGGTCTCTGATGACAAAGCTTGGATTTTATGCAACGGAGATAATTTACCCACAAGAGAAGCTCTGGCTCGCTTGCGATCTGCTCCTGATGGACAGGCTTTGCTTGCTTATGACCGATATGCCCTTGGATTGGATCCAAAAAAGACCATGGCATTTGCGGTGATCGAAGGGGATGACCATTGGGTCAATCAAATTGTAGAGAAACCCACTGAATCTTTCGTCAAAGAATTGGAAAAGAAGGGGACTGTTCGGGTCTCCATGAATATTTTCCGGTTGAACGGATCCAAATTGATGCCTTATTTGAATTCGTTGCAGCCTCATCCTGATCGTGGCGAATTGGAATTGCCCACAGCGCTTCAGGCCATGATGGAAGATGGTCATGCCATTGAAAAACTCGATATCGCGGCGCCTGTGCTTGATTTGACTCAACTTCAGGATGTTGCGTCGGTTCAAGAAGGACTCAATATCATGGAGCCATTTCAGTTGGAAGTTTGCGCAAGTTCACCCGAAGACGTGGAGCTAGCGATGAAGGCCGGTGCTCACCGAGTGGAGTTGTGTGCACATTGGGAATGCGGAGGCCTTACATCGCCTGAGACAGATTTGCGGCTGTCCGTCAAATCCGGTATTCCTGTGCATGCCTTGATTCGCTGTCGTGCAGGACATTTCAGCTATTCAGATGCAGAAAAATCTTGGATGACCGAGCAGATTCGATCTGCGCTGCAAGCTGGTGCGGCGCGAGTGGTGGTCGGAGCGTTGGACGACCGTGGCGACTTGGATATGGAATTGTTGGGCCATTGGGTGAAATCGTTTGGAGCGCATCGGTTGGTCATTCATCGATCAATTGATGCGAGTTCGAACTGGGAGAAAACGGTCAGCGACCTTATGGAATTGGGTGTTCTGAGGCTCCTTACAAGCGGAGGTGAAATGCATGCAATTGATGGAATTGATCGAATTGAGGAATTGGTTAAACTGGGATTTGAGGTGACCGTTGGAAGTGGTGTCATGCCAAACCAAATGGCTCAGTGGCAAGCTGTGGGTGTGGAGCACTTTCATGCATCCTGCAGGTCGTCAGAAAAGGTAGAGCTCCCAATATTTGATGGAACGGTCAATCGAGTGAGTTCGGAACGGGTTCGTTCATGGTTTAATCGTTGAATTGAGCATGGGACCCGTATTTTGCAGCATGCAGGCGAGAAAATTCATTGTGCGATGTTTGTTGGTGGGGTTTGTCGGAATGCTGGGATGTGAAGCGTCCGCACCTTTCGTTCACGATTCAAGTATTGTGCCGAATCCCCAATTCCAAAAATTTGAAGTCGATTCCTATTTGGAGTGCAATGGTGCTTGGGAGTTGATGATGCCGAGCGATTGGAGTCCGTTGAAAGAACAATGGCACGACTGGCTGACGACTGATTTTCATTCAGAATCGGGGCCGTCAATTCCTCTTGAAATTGAGCGGGTAGAGGGGTTGACTCAAGAAGGATATCATCTTGAAATTAGGTCAGATCGGGTGTTGCTTTCAGCGACCGAAGAAGCTGGGGTGTTTCATGGGTTAACGACGCTGAGGTTGATGCTCCCTCAAGTCCAAACGGATGCGGTCCGGCTGCCTTGTGGCGTCATTGATGATTACCCCCGGTTTGAGCATAGGGGATTGCTGCTGGATTGCTGTAGGCATTTTATGGAACCGGATTATGTCAAGCGCATGATTGATTTGTTGGCTTTGCATAAAATGAATGTCTTGCATTGGCACCTCACCGAGGATCAAGGTTGGCGAATTCAAATTGATGCGTACCCAGAGTTGACTGAAAAAGGGGCTTGGAGAACCGAAAAGGATGGTACGACGCACGGAGGGTTTTACAGCAAAGAGCAAATTCGAGAGATCGTCGCCTATGCTGAAATGCGAAATGTTACCATCATCCCTGAAATTGAATTGCCAGGACATAGCAGCGCCGCGTTGGCTTCATACCCATGGCTTGGCTGCACAGGAGAAGCCATGGAAGTGCCAAATGACTGGGGTGTTTTTAAAGACATCTATTGCGCGGGACAGGATACAACGTTTGTTTTCTTGCGCACCGTGCTGGATGAGGTGATGGAGCTCTTTCCCTCAACCTACATTCATATCGGTGGAGATGAAGCGCCAAAAGTGCGCTGGGAGGCATGTGCTAAATGCCAAAATCGAATGCGCGATCATGGACTCCATGATGAACACGAACTCCAGTCCTGGTTTATTGGTGAAATTGGTCAATACCTGGAAAGTCATGGCCGCAAAATGATTGGCTGGGACGAAATTCTGGAGGGTGGATTGCCAGAAGGAGCCACTGTTCAATCTTGGAGGGGAATGGAAGGAGGGTTGGCAGCTGTTGCCGCAGGCCACGACGCCATCATGTCTCCCACTTCTCATTGTTATTTTGACTACCCCGTAGAATCAACAGACATGGAGGAAGTCTACGGATTTGAGCCCGTTCCAGAAGGTCTCGAAGGCGAAGGAAGGATCTTGGGTGGCGAGTGCAATATGTGGTCAGAACATGCGCCTCAAGCATTGGTAGACTCTAAAGTGTTCCCTCGGATGGTGGCCATGTCAGAGGTTTTGTGGAGTTCAAAAGAAACACGCAATTGGCAGGCGTTTCAAAATCGCATGGATAAACACTACGATCGATTGGATGCGTGGGAAGTGGATTACGGTTGGGAGACGGTTCCGCTATCTCTGGATTGGAGGACCAGCACAGATGATGGGTGCATTCAAGTACAATTCGAGCCGGCCATGAAAGGGGTGGGAGGTACGGCGGTTTTTTGGCCTGTGAATGACGTACGAGATGAGGTAGCTTTTAATCTGCAAGACTCAGCCGTTATTTGTGAAGAGGGCGTCATTCGTGTTGCCTTGACGCGCAATGGAGAAGAAATGGGAGGTGGCTTGGAGTTTCCAATTGCAGGCCATGTTGGGGCATTCAAACCGGTGAAGATTGGACATGCAATCAATGAATATTATCCAGGTCGTGGAGTCCAAGGATTGTCCGACGGGCGACTGGGCTCGTTGGATTTTCGTGATGGTTCGTGGCAAGCTGCACAAGGGGAGAATATGATGGTCGAGGTGGACTTGGAAAAAGCGATATCGATCGATTCATTGAGCATGCAGTTTTACTTGTATCAGGACGCGTGGATTTTCGTTCCAGATTCGATCAGATTTCAATGGTCAATAGATGGAGTCTCTTGGAAGGGCAATTGGTTGGTGAATTCTTTATCCAATGGATATAGCGCTCTGGAACCCAATGATGCTCAGGAAGTGATTCGGACGTCGTATGGCGTAGAGGAGGAGGCGCGTTTCATACGATTTGAAGCCATGAACCCCGGTCCTTGTCCGGATTGGCATGACGCGGCGAGTTCATCCACGTGGATTTTCATGGATGAGTTAGTCGTTCATCAGAAACATTGAATTGAACTGCCTTAACAAGGTTGTCCCCAAACCGTCAACATCCCCAATAAATCGCCTGTGCCAATGGCTCCACTGCCGTCCAAGTCAAGCACCGGAGATGCTCCTTCCCCTGACAGTGAGACATTTTCTCCAAAATGAATGAGCAACAGAAGGAGATCTGGCATGTTCCGCGCTCCATCGGAATTGAAGTCGCCCGGGCATAAACATCCCGATTCGCCGAATTCAAAGCAAGGATTGGCAAGCAGAGGAAAGGCGTATTGCTCAGCCAACAGAAAGGCATCTAAACCTACGACTTCTCCTATCATTCGACCTGGATAATCATCTTGCGGTGGATGAATGCCACCCCAAATTCTGGAGAACGCGCTTTGATCGGCCGCGTCCCGGTAGGTCGCCCATTGCAATTCAAAATCTTCACTTGGCCCATCTTCGAATACCAGAAATTCATGGGCCTCAATGGAAACGGTACCGACGCCGCCCGGGAAGAAGGAGTCTCCAGTCAAACTTGTCAAAACTTCCGCAGCGGCTCGACTAAACGTTGAATGTCCGCTCACATATCCAGCAAAGGGCGGGGTTACAAATGTTGGGCGCTGGTAGGGCCACCATTCCTGGGCGCGTATCCATCCAACACCCGCCACATCGAGCGCAGGAACTTCGATGAATTCAGGTCCTTTCCAACAGTAAATTTTCAATTCATTCAAAAACTCGTCGTTTTCTCCTCGCAATTCGACGGGATCATTAGCGGCAATTAATTCGATGACACCTGGAATGATAGGAAGTCCAGCTCCATGGTAATTGGGGAGCTCCGGGTCAGAACACTGGCCTTGATCGGCCATCCATCGCAACGCTGAGACGGGCCGGACATAATCGTACCACCCTTTGCAACTCCATGCCGCAACCGCCGCATCGTGCATGGCTCCTCCCATGGCGAAATATCCAAGTACGTCCCAATCCAAAGGATCCATGGTTTCTCCCAAACCTCTCCATTTGCGCTGAATTGTAGGCTGATCATTCACGTAGTTCAACAAAGTGAACCAATGACCAGGTGGGGTCTCGGAATCGGGTCCATCCGCCCAGTATTCAGCTAAAACCCTTGTAAAGTCACCTCGCTTCACCCATTGTTCGGGATAGGGTTCGCCAGTTGAAGGATTGAATGGATGGCCTGGCGTATTTTCTGTGAAAGCCGGAGGACCTTCGTCAGCGTAATAAATGCGCGCTTCGGTCGAGTTGGATGGAATGGAGCCATATAATCCATAAGCTCCTGGACTGATGTTCCACATCACAGAGTCTTCAGGATTCAAATGCGCCGACCAAATACCGACCAATGAATGTCCCCATTTGTAATCACTTTGCAAACCGATGCTTTCGTTTGGATCAATTTGTGGCGGCATTCCGGGGTCATGGTATACCGTGTATTGACCTCCAAGCCTAGTATATAGACTGGTATCGGCCATGGTCATAGCAAATGGTTGCACATTGCCCCATTCTGGACTTAGGAATTCCGGTGAAATATTTGAGCCTGAATTCCCTGATTGATCAATGAATTCAGCCAGTTGTAAGGGCTGCCAGCGATTGGGAAAGAACATGTTTGGATTGCCTGGTTCATCCATTACCAAGTTCCAATTCATGGGATTGTAGTAGGTGTTCTGGTAGTCGATTTCTTCAAATGATCCGTCCTGAAGACCGAACCCGATGTATTGCTGTGCCAAATAATTTCCCAATGCAATTGCCTTCTGATCCCAAGTTCCGACTTGATATTGGGTCGAGGTGATTGCAGTATCATAACCGAGTTGTTCCATTTGGGAATTCAAATGAACGGAGATGAGCTCGCTGCGTGGAGCGTTTTCAAACCGGTGCTTGAGTAATCGATAAGCTCCGTAACTGATGGTCAGTTGGCGCGCTTGGAGGACGTCGACAGAATCCAAATCCAGCTCCATTCCATCATAAGGGCAATCGTAATCGCCTATTGTATTGCCAAGTAAATAGGGTTCGGGCGTGACGGCCGAAGAGTCCATCCAAGCCGCCCACGCATCGTACATCAATGCTGAGACATGCCACAAATTCCGCGCGTGAACTGTTGGTCTCGCCCAATCATTGCGAATGGAAATGAGTGCAGCTTCATTCCATAGTCGTGCGATGCTGTGCGATGCAATGGTAGGGAAGCCTTCGAGCGCCTCGTTGTCACAATTTTGGCCTGCCAATGGATAATAGCAACTGCCATCATCCTCGATGGCTGCGATGTGATAATTGCAAGCGGAGGGGTCGGTGCATCCATTGGAGAACCATGGTTCAGCAAAGGGCTCGATAATATGATGTACGGTGTCTGCTGCTAAAGGACCATGAACGGACTCCATTCCATTTGGCCAGCGAATGACAAGGGAGTCAACGAAAGTTTCTTCTCCTAGACCAAAATGCAATTGCAAAGAACTCGCACCGCTGTACCCTTGCCCACAGTGGACTTCGTCGTAACGCACTTGGTCAGCAAAATGCACTGCAGCGCGTGCTCCAATGGCCGAGCGATTGGAAGACGTTCCTTCCAAGGAAAAGCCAATGAAATGCCCTGATTCATTCAGGTTTTCTAAAATCTGAAAGCCCGGTTGAGTGGGTGACCCCGGCGTCGCGATGGCTAAATCCCAATCGCCGTCACCATCCAAGTCCGCCGCGGCAAGTCCATAATCAGAGTGGTTGTGATTCAGAATGGAGTCGCCTTCACTTACCCACTCAAATGTGCCGTCCCCAAGTCCTCGATACAAGCGATTCGGCAGGGGTGCAAAGGCATAGTCATTGACGATGTACAAATCGGATTCGGAGTCATGGTCGTAATCAAAAAAGATGCAGCCCCATGTCATGCCCGAATCGTCGACACCTGCTTCCTCAGCTAAGGCGGTGTAGGTGCCATCGCCATTGTTCATGAACAGTTCGCTCGGATACAAATCCGTGATGTACAAATCCATCCAGCCATCGTGATTGATGTCCGCGGCATCGACTCCCATGCAATTTCCTTGATAATCCAACCCCACTTCGCTAGCGACTTGCGAAAACGAGCCATTCCCATTGTTGCGGTAAAATTTATTGACTTGATTTCCGTCGTGGGTCAAATACAAATCCACATCGCCATCATTGTCAGAGTCGAAAAACAAGGCGCCCATTCCGATGCCGGTATCCACGGTGTTCGTAGGAAAGGTGATGTTTTCAAATCCTGTCCCTCCAACATTTCGCAGCATGGCATTGTGGCTGTTGATGTTGACCACATATAAATCGAGCCATCCATCTTGATCGAAATCAGCGGCGTGTAAGCTTCGGCAAGGCCCTTCATTCCCAGCATTCCATGATGCTGTAGCATCTTCGAACGTGCCGTCTCCTTGATTGATGTAAAGGCGATTGGCTTGGAGGTAGTTTCCGGTGACGAGGTCAAGCCAACCATCGTTGTTGAAGTCTCCCCAAATCACAGCGTTGGTGGTGGAGGGGTCCGCGACTCCTGCAGGAACGGCAACTTCTTCGAAATGCATGTCACCCACATTCCGGAACAAGCTGTTGGCGGCGAATTTGGTTCCAACGTAAATGTCCTCTCTTCCATCATTATCAAAATCACCGATCGCAACAGCATGGTGAATCCCATCAACGGCAACTCCGGAGGATTCTGAAACATTGCTGAATAATCCTTGTGAGCGCACTTGTCCAATGCTCAAAGCCATGAATATGACCAATAAGGAGGGGGGGATTACTCGCAAAAATTCTGAAAATGAGGAGACTGACATGGTGAATGGTAAAATTACACCTACCGGGAATTCAATTTGACGAAGTCTGAGCGATGGTTGTTATTCGACCGACTAAAAGACCATACATAGAAATTATTAACCTTTTCGTCTTCAAAATATACAAATGAAGCGAAAAAATTAGTATTATCGCAAGGTGTTTTGACTGCGAAGTTTGCAGGCATCGCCTTTGAAATACAAGTAGATTGTTAGGGTGAAAGGGCGCAGGGGTGCGCCCTTTCTGTTTCTTGCGCTCAAATTCTTGGATGCATTTGAATATCGCTTATATTTGCACCCCCTTAGCGGAAAAATTACAGTTGAAAGCAAATGGCTCATCACAAATCCTCTTTGAAGCGCATCCGTTCTGATCGTAAGAAAGCTGCGCGAAACCGATACCAGCACAAGACCGCACGTAACGCGGTTCGAGCATTGAGAGCAACCACAGACGCCAAAAAAGCGGCTGAGATGTTGCCTGTAGTTTCAGCGATGTTGGACAAGTTGGCGAAGAACAATGTGATTCATAAGAACAAAGCCTCCAACCTCAAATCCAGCCTAGCAGTTCATGTAGCGAAGCTGTGATTTAAGAAAATTTTGATTTGATTAGCCTCCTGAAAGGGAGGCTTTTTTTTTCTAGAAGTTTTCTGACATGCGAATCAAATGTTGCCGAGAGAGAAAATGTTGCTGGAGGGGCCGCAAGGTTTGTCAAATGTCGAATTGATTATGGTTCTTTTAGGATCGGGTACGCAAAAAAGTCCCATTCGAGAATCTGCGGAGTCGCTAATGCATTTGGTTGACCATGATTTATCGAAATTGTCCAGTATTCCTCCAGAAGGTTTGATGACCGTTTCCGGGATAGGAAACGCCAAAGCATTGCAATTGTCAGCGGCCTTGGAATTGGGTCGGCGTCGGCAAAAGCTCCTAACGCACATGGCCCAGAAAGCGTGTTTCATTAGGTCATCAGAAGATGTGTTCAATCGATTCGTGATCCGACTTGCGGATCTTTCGCACGAAGAATTCTGGTTGGTCTTGCTTCGGAGGTCAAATGAAATCATTGCAGAGGTGATGATCAGCAAGGGAGGGTTGACTGGCACGGTGGCTGACCCCAAGGTCATTTTTTCCAAGGCTTTATCATTTCGTGCAGCGGGAATTATTGCCATTCACAATCATCCATCAGGGAATGTGCGACCAAGTCGCGCTGACCGTGAACTCACAAAAAACCTTCAATGGGCAGGAAAATTATTGGATTGCCCGTTGCTCGACCATGTGATTGTATCGCGCAACCGCTACTTTAGCTTTGCAGACGAAGGGGATCTTTGAAAGGTCCAATGCAAAACCATGGCGAAACCAAAGAACATCATTTTGACAGTGATTGGGGCCCGACCTCAATGGATGAAGGCTTCAGCCTTGAGTCGGATCTTGTCAGATGAAAGATGGAACATCGAAGAGCGGATTTTGCATACCGGACAGCACAACTCCCACGAGATGTCTGGGCAGTTTTTTGAGGAATTGAAATTGCCAAAGGCCCATCATCAACTCACTGTTTCGTCAGACCCAGGTATTCGGATGGGAGAAATGATGCATGGAATCATGACAGCCATTGAAGTCGATCGCCCCGAGGCCGTGGTGTTATATGGAGATACGGATTCGACTTTGGCTGGTGCATGGGCTGCTGCTCGAGCTGGGGTGCCTTCGGTGCACATCGAAGCGGGATTGCGTTCATTTGATCGCAATATGCCAGAAGAAGTCAATCGCATCCTGGTGGATCAATTGAGTGATTTGCTGATTTGCCCGTCTGAATCGGCGGTGATTCAACTGAGAAAGGAGGGTATTTATTCAAACGCTAGGGAAGGGGTAAGCGTAGAGCTTGCGGGAGACCTGATGCTCGATTCTGCGCGTTATTTTGGGGGAGAGCCATCCCCGGCAAATCCACATTCCAACACCGTTTTGATTACGCTGCACCGGCCTTCTAATGTGGATGAAATAGAATCTGTAAAAAACTGGATTACAAATATTTCATCTGTATTGAATAAACAAAATTGGAATGCTATTTTCCCTGTTCATCCACGTACGGCTAAAGCACTAAATGCCGCTTTTGGTAGCAATTGGGAGGAGGCGCTAGGTTCCATGTCGATCGAAGTTAAAAATCCTGCTGGCTATGTTCAAATGTTGGAGTGGATGAAAGAAGTACAACAAGTTTGGACCGATTCTGGAGGACTTCAAAAAGAGGCTTTTTACATGGGTCGCCCTTGTATTGTGCTTCGGGACTCAACGGAATGGATCGAACTGATTTCAAAAGGATATGCCAAATTGTGTCCGAGCCCTGAAAGATTGGAATCGATCTGTTTAGCACTGGGATCAGCTCAATCATTGGATTGGAATCAAAACCTATACGGGGACGGACATGCTGCTGAATGCATCGCGAAATCATTGCAACGATGGCTCAATCGATAGCAATTTGGTTGGGTGTTACGAATGGCAAAGCATCGCCTCGCCACGAATATGTGGCTTATGTGGTGTTTGATGTGATTTTGGGATGGAAGTATAGGTGGTACGCCTCCTATGATGAATGGTGCGCTGTAAACGGACTGAAACTGCAATACGGTGGAATAGACCTGAATGATGGTGAGGGACATTGGATACCGGCTGCTGGTCTTTTAGAGGATGATTATGATGGGGAATTGGAGTGGTCTGATGACGAAGGACAAGGAGTGCCAGGTAAAGGCAGGTTGCCCTTTGGAGTGAAGAATGCTAATCTTCAGCGCGTTGATGCAGACTGGTGGAGCTGGGTGTTCTGGATGATCACACGAATGGAGGAAAGGGATGCCCCAACCAATTCACTTGATCAATATGGGAGATTTCAGGCCCAACATTCCGTTATTGAGAAGTCGGGCTGGTTGAGGCGACCGGAGGTTGAGTGGAGGGTTAGGGAATGGGCTAAAAGTGTTCAAGCAGCGCCAACCCCTGCTGCATATCATGTGATTCCGACCATTGATGTGGATAGTGCGTTTGCCTATTTACATCGCAGTCCTTGGCGACGATTTGGTGCAACAGTCAAAGACCTTGCAAAATTGGACTGGGGGCGGCTCAATGAGCGACGCAAGGTGCTCAGTGGTCAAATGGGAGATCCATACGACACCTACAGCTGGTTGGAGAATCTACACGCCGCGCACGGGTTGAGAGCGCGTTATTTCTTCCTCGTTTCTGACCGTGGGGAATTTGACCGTGGCATCGATTGGAAACAACCGGGGTTTCAAAGGTTGGTGGCTGAATTGAAAAGAACAGCGGATGTGGGAGTCCATCCGGGCTTTGGCAGTTTCCAATTGGAGCTTGACGATCGCGTGGCCATGATCAAGACTGAAAAGCAGCGAGTCGCGCAAATGGGAAATTGCGAAGTGCATCATGCGCGTCAGCATTACTTGCTACAGCAATATCCTGTAAGTTGGAAGGTACTAGAACAAGCAGGAATTCTTCATGACCATACCATGGGGTTTGCCGATAACATTGGATTTCGTGCTGGGATGTCTCGGTCTTTCCGTGCCTATGACCTAGAATCTGAAACCATGTTGAATCTGACGGTTCACCCCGTGGCCGTGATGGATGCAACCCTCAAGCGATACCTGAATTACACCCCTGAAGAAGCGGTGCATTGCGTGGAGCAATTGGCGGAATCTGTGCGGGAAGTTGACGGGGTACTCAGGTTGCTATGGCACAATGAAACCGTCAGCGATCGTTGGGAATGGAGAGGCTGGCGTGGAGTCTACGAACAAGTTCTTGAGCGTGTCTGTTAATCCAATTCAAATGATCCACGTTTTATCTGATAAACCCAGTGCATTGAGTGATTATGTCGCGGAACTCCGCGATGTCGATCTCCAAAAGGACCGTGCCCGATTTCGTTGGAATTTGGAACGCATTGGAATGGCGATAGGAATGGCAATATCTCATGAATTGTCATTCGAGGTTTCCGCTGTACAAACACCCTTGGGCATTGCTCAATGCGCTCGCATGACGGAACAACCTGTTTTGGCGACCATCTTGAGGGCCGGAATCCCCATGCACCAGGGAATGGCAAAGATTTTTGATCGGGCTGATCAAGCGTTTATCTCCGCTTGTCGCGTGTATGAAAATGAAGATCATGATTCCTTCAATATTGCAGTGGACGCTGTCAGTGCCCCTGAGCTCACAAACCGGGTGCTCATCTTGACGGATCCCATGTTGGCTACTGGAGCCTCATTGATTCAAGTGTTGAATTCGCTCGAGCAATCGCATGGAAATCCAAGTGAAATTCACATTGCCGCTGCCATCGCTAGTGAGGAAGGATTGAACAATGTACACCAAGCGCTTCCTCAAGGCAGCCACATTTGGGTCGGTGCAGTTGATGAAAAATTATCATCGCACGGCTACATCGTCCCTGGTTTGGGAGATGCAGGAGACTTAGCATTCGGTCCAAAACGTTGATCCATGGCGGGAGTACTTGAAATCCTATCGATGATTTTGATGTCCATCATCAAGTTCGTAGTCACACCTTCTATCATGGTGGCTCGAGGATTCAGTATTGTGGAGACTTTCGTTGTGACGACTGTTGGCGCTTCAATTGGTGTTTTGTTGTTCTTTTATTTTGGAAAGTGGATAACCGCCAAAATTGAACACCGCCGGAGCGGTAAAGCCAAAAAGAAAAGGATTTTCACTCCCAGCAGGCGCAGACTTGTTCGATTCATGAAACAATACGGAATATGGGGGCTGCTGGGAATCTGCGGAATCATTTCCGTTCCGATTGCCTCGATGGTGGCTGCAAAGTACTTCGAAAGGGATCCTAGAATGCCATGGATTTTGATCCTGGCTTTTGGCCTTTGGTCGTTGATGTTGACAGGTATTTCTTTTTGGGCCACTTGGTAACGGAACACTGGCTTAACTTTAAGGCATGTCCTCAGCTGACCTCTTCTTCGATCTGGATCGAACCCTCTGGGATTTCGATCGAAACTCTCGGGAGGCGTTGGCGGAGATTTTTCATGAAATCGCTCAATCCCGGCTTCGCATCTCATTTGGGGAACAGCAATTCATTGCTGTCTACGAAGTGGAGAATGAGCGTTGCTGGAACGCATACAGAAAGGGGGAACTGACCCAATCGGAACTGCGGCCATTGCGTTTTCAACGTTCATTGGAAGCGCTTGGGGTAGAGCATTCACATGAACTTGAACAGGTTTCAGCTGAGATGGGTCAGGCCTATGTAGAGCGAGCTCCCTATCGAACAGCACTCATTCCGGGAGCTATGGAGGTTTGCGAAACGTTAAAGAGTCGTGGGCACCGCATGTTCATCCTGACCAATGGATTCGATGAGGTTCAACACATCAAAATGAAAAATTCAGGGTTGTCACCGTTTTTTGATCAGGTTTTTACGAGCGATGCTTTGGGCCATAAAAAACCAGCCCTGGATGCTTTTCAAGCGTGTTTATATCAAACCGGGTCGAATTCCAGTCGTGCAATCATGATTGGCGATGATTTGGAATGCGATGTGAATGGTGCCAGGTTGGCGGGTTGGCGACAAGTTCACTTCGATCCCAGTGAAGTGCCAACCGATCCAAACCTTTGGCAGCGCATCCGTCGACTGGATGAATTGTTGAGCCTTGAGTTGAATTGTATCGAGCACTAGCAATTAAGAATCACTAAGAACAGCAATCAAAATGGCTGAAAATAATCCTTCAACTAAGAAAAAATTAAACATCGACCTTCCGGAAGAATTGTCAGCAGGTATTTATTCGAACCTTGCGGTGATCACCCACAGTCCGGTTGAATTCGTTGTGGATTTCGCCCAGGTCATGCCTGGAATGAATCAAGCACAAGTTCGTAGTCGCATCATTCTCGCTCCACATCACGCCAAAAGATTGTTGCAAGCTTTAAATGAAAATGTTCAACGATTTGAACAACAACAAGGTCCGATTCAACCTCCTAAAGGCAACCAAGACCCTGCATTGCCATTGACGTTCAGTGGTCCTCAAGGAGAAGCTTAGCCCGGGATTAAATCCAAGTTCGCAATGGCTTTCCGATGCCATTGAACGGAGTTGTCCTTTCCTTGTAATCTGGTCGATTAACGCCAATGCTGATGGCACTTTCCTGCCATTTCATTTCTGGATGATACCAAGTCAAATCGGCACGTTCCCCGACTTCAATTTTTGGGAGTTGGAGACCCAAAATTTGGCGTGGACCTGAAGTCAACGCTCGTATGAGCGCGTCATCGCCATTTTTTGATTCCGACAAACCTGCTCGAGCTACTGGGTACACAGATTCAATGCTCGAAAGTCCAAACGGTGAAAGCATGAATTCGACGTCGTGATGTTCAAGGTCTTGGGGTCGATGATCCGATATGACGGCATCGATGATTCCGTTGATGACCCCTTTGCACAATGCCTTGCGATCCGATTCCGCCCGGAAAGGTGGCATCGATTTGAGTGTTCCGTCAAAACGAGCGAGGTCTTCGTCCACAAAAAAGAGGTGGTGAGCTGATGTGGAGCACGTCACCTGAAGTCCTTCATCCTTTGCGGCTTGAATCAGTGAGACCGATTCGGCTGTTGAAATGCATGAAAAATGCAACTTACCCCCAGCGTAACGCAGGACATCCAAATCCCTTTTGATTCGCATGGTCTCAGAAACGGACGGATTGCCTACCACACCCATGTGAATGCTTGAGGATCCTTCATGCATCATGGGATTTGAATTCAATCCAAAGTCGAGTGGCAAGGTGACAATAGGCGTATTCAAGTTGACTGCATATTCTAACGCACGTCTCAGTAACTCGGTGTTGTCGATGGGCCGATCATCTGTGAATCCCACAGCCCCGGCGTTTTTCAAATCATTCATTTCTGAGAGTTGATGCCCCTCTCTATTCAATGATATCGTTCCCATCGGGAGGACTCGGGTAGGTAGCCCTTGAGCGCGAGAATTCAGGTACACAATGGCCGACTTGGTGTCTGGAGCAGGGGATTGATTGGTGTTGATGACCACATGGGTGAAACCGCCTGCGGCAGCCGCCGCTGCGCCATTTGACAGCCCTTCCATTTGCTCACGTCCAGGATCTGCAAAATCAGCTTGTAAATCCATCCATCCAATGGATAGCATCGAGCCGGGCTGCTCTAAAACTTCGTCGTTTTCGTTTGATTCCAATTGATCTTCGATGGCTACAAGCTTGCCACGGCCGATGCGAACATCCTTTTGTTTCAGATGATGAATGCTGTTCGGGTCATTTATGATGACGCCCTTGAGGATTGTTTCCATTTGCGAAGTAGAATAGTCTCGATGAACAAGGCCAACAGCCCAAAGATGACGCATATTTTCCATAACGGAAGCCCTTGTTCCATTTGTTGAATGATCTGGGGAATTGCAGAACCGGTTGCTAGAATCCATTGGAACTCTTTCCATCCTTTATCTGCCCACTGCGCGGTCATTTCATCAGTTGTGAAGGCGAGATGATTTGATTCTTTGCGATCTTGATTCAAGCCCAAACAAGCCAATGGGTTTTCATTTTGCACCAACTGATAATGCCCTGACTGGAGTGAAAGGCCCTCGAGGTTTACACGCAGCTCAGCCCCAATTTGACGGGTTTCAGGCAACCAGGTTTCCGGTCCAATGAGGGACAGGGATGCTGGTTCTGTAATGTCCTTATTCAAGTTCCAAGATGGCATAGCCCCTATGGTACCTTGATGGATTTCATTGGCCGCAGATTGTTCGGCCATTCTCAAAACCAACGGCACCCACAACGCATGTTCAATGATATTGGTGTAGGCACCTGAGGCTTCTGAATTCAGCGTAAAAATTTTACCCGCTCCGAAAGGCGAACGAGTGAGAAATGGTTTGCCTCGTTCCGTTTTCGCCAGGATTTCTTCGGAAAATGCCAATTTACGATTCCATATTCTTGAGATTTCTGGCAAATTCATGCGCTCTGGAACCTTGGCGAACATTTTATGAAAAAAAGGATGCTCTGTTTGAAGTTTCTCGACCCGATCGGGGCCATCAATCCATGGGCCACCCCCTTGGAGATTGAGTGCAGCAAATAAAGTCGGATCAATCGAATCTTCATTGGGAATGATGAATACGGTACCTCCACGGTCAACAAAATCCGCCAGCGCATTTGAAAATCCGGATCCCATGGATGGCCATTCCGAAAGGATGACCATGTGTTGCTCGGCAAAATCACCCGGAGACCAAGCCGAGCGCATTTCTAGCTCGTAAAGTCCATCAGCAGAAGAAAATATCCGCTGAATGGATTGGCTTACGGCGCTTCTTGGTTTTGACGTGAGCAACGCGATTCGAATCTTGTCGATGACTTCGTAACCAAAGTGCCATGCGTCATCGAACCGAATGGGCGCATCTTCTATGATGACGGAAGCTGACTGGATACCGGCTTCTCCATGCGTGTAACGTAAAACCGTATCAGTCGCGATTCCAGGCACCAAATTGAACGTTCCTACGGCGATTCGCTGGTCCTGAATTTCCAAAGACATCGGAATCCCGTCCACAGCATTCTTCGAGTTGTGCGAAATTTTGACATGAAGACTTGCTGGGCGGTTTTGAATGCGCATGGGTTCATCAAACCAAATGGAGTCGATCCAAATGTTTGGCGCGTCTTCAGACAATTCAGGAATAAAAAACCAGTTGATGGACGTGTCTGGTTCAGAAACTTCTGCGGGTAGCAGATGGGTCGATTGTTGTAAATCAGAAAAAAGATAAGCGGATCGATTTCGGTTAGGGGCCTTATTTAATTGGTTTTCGATGCGATCTAAGACCCGGTCCAATGATTTTGTTTGTGGTTGAATTTTAATCGTCTCAATTCTCTCCAGCGCTTGTTCTTTGGTAAGAAAGGTTTGATCCCTTCCGGTAAATTCATTTGTCAGGATTTGAAATTGGTCCGTTGGATCGAATTGTTCCACGACAATGGACGCTTTATTTTGGGCGGATTGGAATAGCTGACCTTCCTCACCCATCCCTTCCATGGACAAACTATTGTCGATGTAAATGGAAACCGCATATCCTTCATTGGATATTGACCGGCTGGTACCTTCAGGGTAATATTGAGGTTGAGCGAACGCAAAAATCAACGCCGCAAAAGCCAGCAATCTTAGGAGTAAAATCCACCAATGCTTTATTTTTTGAGTGGCCTTGGTTTCCCTCTGGACATTTTTGAGAAAAGCCACTTGGGAGAATCGAACACGACGAAACTTTCGAAAATGAAGCAAGTGAATGGCTATTGGAATAGCCAGTGCACCGAGACCCCAAAGTATTTCTGGATGCACAAATTCCATTCGGCGCAAATTTAGCTCGAATTTTGCCTGCGATGGTGAATGAATTGAACAAGGAGAAAAAAAGTGTACGATCCCTTGAATCGCGCGATTTTTTCGACGAGGATTTGAAAGCATTTCTGCTCGAAAAGGCCGATCATTTTGAAACCTTGGATTTTGTCGCTGATGATCCGATTTCGGTGCCACACCGCTACAGAAACCCACGCGACATTGAATTGGCGGGTTTTATCGCTGCTTCTTTGGCATGGGGACAGCGCAAGACCATCCTCAAGAATGCCTTGCGATTTCTTGAGCGCATGGATGAATCACCTTATGATTACCTGCTCCATGCCACCGATCGAGAAATTGAAGTGACTTCAGCCGGATTTGTTCACCGCACATTTCAACCTCGGGATGCGAAGGTTTTCTTGCACGCATTGCAAGAATTGCTCAGTGAATTCAACACCTTGGAAGCCGCATTCATTCCCAGGGAATCCTCCCCAACCGTTCAACGGCATCTGGAAATTTTCAATGAGCGTTTCTTTGAGGCTGCGCAAAGAAGAGGTTTTGAGGCTGGAAGAACCAGAAAGCACGTTGCCACTCCTGCAAAGGCTTCGGCGTCGAAACGATTGAATATGTTTCTCCGATGGATGGTGCGGCCGGCGAGTAGAGGCGTGGATTTTGGTATTTGGAAGCAAATCAAAACCCACCAGCTGATGATTCCGTTGGATGTGCACACGGGCAATGTGGCAAGAAAATTGGGCTTGTTGCACCGAAATACCAATGATTGGAAAGCCGTCGAAGAATTGATGATTCCCCTGCGTATGGTGGATGAACAAGATCCAGTGAGACTTGATTTTGCATTGTTCGGTTTGGGAGCAATAGAAGGATTTTGAATCATGAAAGAGGAACAAGTGCATCGAAATCGGAGGGTGAAGCAAACGGCTGATGGATCGCCTACCATTGAAGTGCCCGAGTTGGGTGTGTGCTATCATAGCATCCATGGAGCGGTATCGGAGTCCATGCATGTTTTTATTGAAAATGGCTTGAATCGATGGAAACGCAATCACGCGGGGAACAACAATGTGAGGGTGTTTGAATTGGGGTTTGGGACCGGATTGAACGCTGCACTGACCTGGATGTGGTCAAATTCCAACGAAGTAGGTGTAAAGTACGTAGGCCTCGAACCGCACCCGTTGACCTTGGAAGAATTGAATGTTTGGGCGGGATCGGGACTAGATGAAGATTTGTTCCAGGCGGTCACATCCATGGCGCAACCATTGACGAACGGGTTGAATTTTGAATCGAAAAATTTTACCGCTTCATGCAGGAATGAAACGTGGAATGATTGGAAATCGGATGAGGAATTTGATGTCTGCTTCATGGATGCCTTTGCACCTGAGCAACAACCCGAATTGTGGACTCAGGCAGTGTTTGAACGACTGAGAAGCCAGACTTCGTTAGGCGGTGTCTTGGTGACTTATTGTTCGAAAGGAACGGTGCGTCGAGCCATGGAAAAGGCCGGTTGGTGGGTCGTGCGTCACCCTGGACCTCCTGGAAAGAGAGAAATGTTGATTGCTGTGAACGAACCCATTGAGACCCAAAACAACCGGGTGTACGGATTGATTTTGAATTCCGCCCAGACCCACATCTTGGTCGCAAAGGAACGATTTCCTGACGGTTCAGTGGGGCTAAAATTTCCCGGAGGAGGGGTGGAAATGGGGGAATCACTTGAAGAATCTCTGTGGCGCGAATGCTATGAAGAGCTGGGTCAAACGGAGGGCTTGAAAATGCTTGGACACGCATACACCAACGATTTTATTGTCCGAAGCGCCTTTAACAAGCATCAGCAGATCATTGCTTCTTATTTCTGGTTGCAATCCGAATCCGATCAACTCGCTTGGTGGGATGAAAAGCCAGAAGAATTGAAAGCGGAAGTTTCCCTTTTGGAAATGAATTGGGAACCTGTAGAATCCTTGCGTCCCCAAATGATGCGTTTTCCGATTGATCGCTTCGTGGTCGCGCAACTACAGGATTGGCGGGGAATCATCCAATCAACCCCAAACGCTGGGTGACACAATCATCAATTCGTTCATACAGATTTGCGGGTGTGAACGTGCGCCATCCCAATTCACTCAGTTCTCCTCCCAGCACAAAATAGCTGTCCAGGTCAATGGCTTTCATGTCTTCAATGACGTGTTCTCGAAAGTTCAACAATGCAATCCAGCCATCATCTTCTGTGACTTCATCAAACCACTCCTCATAATAGCAGTCGTCGCCGAAGTGAAAATTTAAAACGTTTTCGCCGATGAGAATGAAGCGATGGATCCCTTCTGCTATCAGCAGGTCAATGACCTCCCTTTTCAATTGCATGATATCATTGTGAAGGCAATCATTCCATTCACCAATGAACTCGATGATGGCAAATCGCTCTTCGTAATCCACGAAAAGTATTTTACAGAAAAGGGTAGGCGAATGGATGGTGTCCCACTGCGGATGAATGAAGTAATTGTAAACTTTGGTCGAAAATTCGAATTCACTGTACGTCCGATCAAAGAATGGACTTTTCGGATCTTCGCTCGCAATGTAATGATTGCGCCAGGCAAAATAGGGCTCAAGGGTGTGCATGACCGTTCAGTGATTGCTCAATAATTCTTGAGGGATTCGATGGCTAAACGAACGCTTCCAGTTGACTGAAGGGCGTTCAATGCTTCTTCATCTGATGCGCTGGTTGCTTCCTTAATCATGCGCACGCCTCGATCGATTAATTTGGAGTTGGATGGCCGCATGTCAACCATTTTTGAGCCTTGTACGTGCCCCAATTGAATCATCGCTATGGTGCTGATTAAATTCAAGATCAATTTGGTCGCGGTACCTGCATTGAGTCGAGTGCTCCCCGTGACAAATTCAGCTCCGGTGACAGCTACGATGCAGTGGTCAGTGTGTTTTTCAGCCTCAGATGCTGGATTGCAAACGATGCAAGCGGTTAAGAGTCCTCTTGCTTTTGCCTCTTTCAATCCACCAACGACATACGGCGTTCTTCCTGAAGCGGCAATGCCCACGATGGTGTCAAGTTCTGTCAATTGGCTCGGGGCGAGGTCATTCCAAGCACCAGTTTCGCTGTCTTCCGCTCCTTCAACAGCGACGCGCAGTGCACCATCACCACCCGAAATGAATCCCTGAACCCGTTCAGGGTCGACTCCGAATGTCGGGGGGCATTCACTGGCGTCCAACACGCCCAATCGTCCGCTGGTGCCTGCACCAATGTAAAAAAGCCGACCCCCTTGCTTCATGCGCTGAACCAAAACTTCGATAAAGCGCTCTATTTCGGGCAAACAATTTTCAACGGCCCTCCAAGCCTGCTCAGAATGAGCATGCATGAATCCAACCAGTTCACCTATGGACTTGGTTTCCAGGTGATCTAGCGGTCCGCTTTGTTCGGTTGGGGGCAATTTATCGATGCTCATTCTACCCGGTAAAATTAATTGCGGAGGCTCAATGTGCCGTCATGTATTCCACCATTTCCAGGCCGCTTCAGCTTGAGCCTTGAGCATTTCTTTGCCATTTAATTGCGTTGCTCCGGCTTCGATGGCTTTTTTCAAAAATGCCGAAAGGGAAGGATTATAGATAAGGTCCACAATCAAATGTTCTGCGCCGATTCCCTCCCAAGGAATGGGCACGCAATCATTGATGTTTGGGTAAGTTCCAACAGGGGTGCATTGCACAATCAATTTATAATGCTGAATGCCTTCAGGCGTGAGCTCTTCATAGCGCACAGCAGGCCAAGCTATGGGCTTTCGCGTGACATGCAGTACATCAATTCCCAGGGACTGTAGGCCGAACCTTACAGCCGCAGCAGCACCACCATCGCCTAGAATCAACGACCGCTCGTGGATTGGTTTGAGGAATGGCCGGAGGGGTTTGAGAAAACCTTCAACATCTGTATTGTGTCCAATCCAACCGCTGGATGTTGGTTTGATGGCATTGACAGCACCTACGGCTTTTGCCTCGGTGGTTAATTCCGAAAGGTGGGGGATGATTTGCTGTTTGTACGGAATGGTCACATTCAATCCTCTGAGCGGAATTTCAGCGTTTCCCTGTTCATCCAGCCAAGTCCTAAAATTGGTCAAGTCCTCTCGTTCGAATCGCTCATACGACACATCGTGGATGCCCTCTTTTTTGAATCGTTCAGCAAAAAGCGCCGGGGACTCTGAATGGGCCAAGCTTTTTCCAAGTACTCCAAATCGTGAAGGTGTCATGATGTGATGCGATCCTTCGTCCACCGATCCAAAAGAAAAACGATGAAAAATCCGATCACCGCCCACACAATGGGCCAAGCCAGTGATTCGAAATTTGGCAAGATGTTGGCCTGTAACCAAACCTCTCGTCCATCTCCATTTTCTTTCCAAGGCCAGACGGCATTCAATGATCCAAACAACAATCCCACGAGTAAAGCCATCATTGCATTTCTGTGCTTGCTGAGCAACGATTTCAGTCCTTTGCTAAATCCCAACAAACCGACAACGACCCCAAGTCCTGTCACAATCAGGATGGACAACTCGAAATCTTTGACGGCTTGAATGATGGTTGAATATGCCCCCAGCAATAAAAGAATGAAGCTGCCAGAAATGCCTGGAAGAATCATGGCGCAAGCAGCAAGGCAGCCGCAAACGAAAAGGTACATGGGGCTCAAGTCTGAGGAGGCCGGAGGCAGCAGAGAAATGGAAAATGTGATGGCAACACCAACAAGAAAAATCGCAATGGCATGCACTTTCCAATGGGTTACTTCACGCCAGATGATTGGCACCGAGGCCGCAATCAAGCCAAAGAAAAAGGCAAACAAATTGGAAGGATGATGTTCGAGCAATTGGTGAAGTACAGTCGAAAATGTGAATAGGCTCGTCGCAATTCCTGCGAACAAGGCTACCAAAAATGCACCGTTCACTTCCTCCCAAACGCCTTTGATGCCCTGGTTTTTGAGGGTTTTAATCAATCCAAATTTGATGGAGGAAATGGAACCGATGAAGGGATCGTAAATTCCAGTAATCAGCGCGATGGTTCCCCCGGAGACTCCAGGAATGAGGTCAGCAATCCCCATTGCCATGCCCCTGAGGTAAATACCCAAATGTCGCTTCATGCTACTTCTGTGCCAGGATCGTATTGAGCGCACCATGCGCTGATTCCGCCTTCCAAACTGTACAAGTTTTCAAAGCCGAATTTCGTGATGAGTGCGCTCACAGTTGCAGCAGATCTGCCTCCAGCTCGGCAATACAAAATGACAGGCAATTCCCTTGGGATTTCCGCTTGGCGACTTAAACAAAAGGCCATGGGAATATGAAAATCAGTCAGTCGGCTGACCGTCACTTCATGAATCTCACGAATATCGAGGAATGCAAAGGATGTGCCGTTCTCTTTCCATTGATGAATCTGAGATGGACTCAAGGTAGGCACATTCTGATGCATGTCTTCGTTCATGAATTTTTAATCTTCTTCGATTTCTTCATTGACGAGCCGCTTGCCTTCGGCGAGTCCTTCTGGCAAATGCTCAAAAAAGGTGTCTCCTCGAAGTCCCTGCCGCAGGCATTCAAGTGGAATCAAATCGTCCGGGGCGATGTTGCCGAGGTTCACATTGGCCCCGAATTGACGAAGGAACCATACTTGCTGTGGCTTCTTGGGTGCTTCCCACAGGATGTTTTCCAAGGAAACATTGGCCAAGATGCGCCGAATCAATTGAACATGAGCACTCCCGTTTGGTCGGTAGATACCGACATTACCACTTTCTCGTGCTTCGGCAATGACTTTGAAACTGCCTGCTTGCAATTCATTGCTCATCATTCGAATCCACTTCGCCGGACTGATCAGGATTCCTTCTTCTTTTGATCCGACTTCAGAAAGCACCTTGTAGTTTTTACTCAGTTTTTGAATCAATTCACATTTTTCATCGTGAGGAATGATCATGGATCCATCACTGACTTCGAGGCATTCGATCCCCAAACCATCAATGAATTTGAGGTATCGATCCAGTTCGTTTCGGATGAAGAATGCTTCGAATAAGGTTCCTCCGCAATAGACGTCGAATCCAGCTTCCCGGTAAAGCTTCACTTTCTTCTCTACGCCTGGAGTTACAAGCGAAGTCCCAAATCCCAACTTTAGTAAATCTACCAGTTCACCGCCCGTTTCAATCAAATCTTCTGCACCTCGAAGACTGAGCCCTTTATCCATGACCATGGTCAAGCCGTTGTTTCGGGGTCGAACTGTCCGTTCAGGTAAATGCGAGATTTTGAACATGTTTTATGGTTTAAAACGCTCAAGGCGTTCATTGAAGCGCGCATCATTAGCAAGCGCTGGAAGTAATTTTAGTAATTCCTCCGATTGGTCGAAATGGTGTGTGAGTAGGTGCTCCAGCAAATCATATGCGGCCTTGTGCTTGCCTGTCACATAAAGACTCAGAAATCTTCGATAGGAAATTGAGGCGGCTTCAGGAAGGTGAGTCAGCGCATCCTCTGCAATGATGAGTGCTGCTTCATGCTGCTCTGCCTGCTGGAGGTTGTCGATTCGTTCAAGCCAAAGCTCTTCGTGAACCATGTCCAGTTGGAGTCCCAACGCATAGGTCGCTTCCGCGCGATCAAAATCCTTCATTTTCTTCAACGAAGTCGCAAGCAGCAAATGGTAATCGGCTTGATTGGGTTCAATTTCTAGGGCTTGCTCGAAATAAGAACAGGCCTCTCGGTATTGTTCTCTCATGTCAGCCAACACACCTAGCCCAATGAATGCATCAGTGAATTTTGGGTCAAGTTTCAGACTCTCTCGGTAGTAGGATTCGGCACGGTCCAAGTCGCCAATGCGTTCGAGGCATTCCCCCATGTAACATCGAGTGCTGGGAGATGCATTCTCAAACTCAAGTGTTTCCTCATACGTGTGCAAAGCGTCTTGATAGCGTTCCATCGCGACCAAGGCTTCTGCTTTTTGATGATACGCCGGGCCAAAAGAGCCTTCTATGGCAATGGCAAAATCGTACGCTTCTATGGCCTTTGGAAACCTACCGCTTTGTTGAAGCGCGTTTCCAAGGCTGTACCATGCAGCAAACGAATAGGGTTGTTGATCGAGGAACTGCTCGTAGAATTCAGCAGCTTGTTTGAATTGTCCGGTGCGTTCATAGCAAAAGGCCAATTCATAGACTGCTGTTTCGTTTGTAGGATCTTCCTTCAGTGCTTCATGGAGATTTCGAATGGCTTCATGCCATGACCCTAGATTCTCATACTCGAGTGCGATGTCGATTCGAATTTCGCGTCGTGTCTCCTCGTCGGCAAATACCAGTGCCTTTCTGAAATACTCCAATGCCAATTTGTGCTCTGACATTTGGCTGTAAACCGTCGCGAGCGTCAAGAGAATTTCCTCCCCGTGAGGCTCAATGTTGAGTAATTCTTTGAGTAATGGAACGGCTTTTACTTGCTGACCACTTGACACCCAGATTTGCGCCTGACGAAGCTTCAATGTTAGATTCGTGGGATACAACAAATTGGCATGGTGCAAGACAGATTGCGCTTTTCTAGGAGCCTTATTCTCTAAATAATGCTCAATCAGGCCTTCCAATTCGTCCACGTCGAAAAAGGCTTGCTCCCCGTTTTGAAGCATTTCTTCGAACTTCCGAACCAAGCCAATCAGCGAGGCTTCATCTTGGTAAGCGCGGCCTTCTTCATTCATTGCATTCAAAATTACGGATTCCTCTCATGACGTCATTCAATTCAGGCAATCCTTTTTTCACATCTGTGGGCAAAACTTTCACGATTGAGCCATTCTCAGGGTATTTTTGAGGCATGTTAATCACTTCGATATCTGGGATACGTGGAACCATAGGAGGTCATCAAGGCGAGGGATTGAATCCCCCAGATGTCGTCCGTTTTGCCACGGGATATGCGCGATGGATTCGAGAACAATCGGGAGCCGATCGTCCAAAAGTCGTCATAGGAAGGGATGCGCGCTTGAGCGGAAGCATCGTGCGGAATTGCCTTGTCGGCACCTTGAATGCCATGGGAGTAGATGTGTTGGATTTGGGATTGAGCACAACGCCAACGGTTGAATTGGCAGTACCTGCCGAAAAAGCGGATGGCGGGATTATTCTAACGGCAAGCCACAACCCCAAGCAATGGAATGCATTGAAATTGTTGAACCGTGATGGGGAATTCTTGTCTGCAGCAGATGGAGAGGTTGTATTGGAATACGCCAATCAAGAGGCTGCCTATTCAGAAATCGATGCAATTGGTGAGGTGACAGAGATGGTTGGTTGGATGCAACGCCATGTTCAACTTGCGTTGGAATTGGAGCTGGTTGATGCAGGCAGCGTAAGAGAACGCAAATTCAAAATTGCAGTGGACGCCGTGAATTCCACGGGTGGGATCATCATGCCGATGTTGTTGGAGGCATTGGGATGTGAAGTGGTCCCGGTCAATTGCGAGCCCACGGGCCATTTTGCACACAATCCTGAGCCTTTGCCCGCTCATCTCGAGGAACTTTGCTCCGCCGTCATTGAGCATGGCTGTGATTTGGGCATCAGTGTGGATCCCGACGTGGATCGATTGGCATTTGTTTGTGAAGATGGAAGTTGGTTTGGAGAAGAATATACATTGGTTGCGGTCGCTGATTACGTACTGTCAAAGAATCCGGGCAATGCGGTGAGTAACATGTCCTCAACGCGAGCGCTGAAGCAAATCACTGAAAAGCACGGTGGAACCTATACGGCCAGTGCAGTCGGGGAGGTTAATGTTGTGGATGCCATCAAGAAAACCAATGCCATCATTGGTGGTGAAGGCAATGGAGGAATAATTTATCCAGCTTCCCATCATGGAAGAGATGCTGTTGTGGGTACAGCCTTATTTCTAACTCATTTGGCTCACAAAAACTGCTCCGTTTCTGAACTGCGATCGGAATTGCCCAATTGGTTTATGGCCAAAGACAAACTTGAATTACCGGATGTGGATGTTGATGCTGCACTGAGGGCTTTGGTTCTGGCCCATGAACAAGCAGAAGTCAACACTTTGGATGGAGTGAAATTTGATTTACCAGAGGGATGGGTGCACTTAAGAAAGTCCAACACCGAACCAATCATCCGAGTCTATTCTGAGGCAGAATCGTTGGCCGCAGCTGAAGAATTGGCGAAATCATACAAAGCGGAACTGACCGCGTTGTTGAATGCATTGGTGATTTAATTCAAAAATCGCATTTTTGCGGTCCTTACTTCGCGCAATGAACGTGTACCTCGATAATGCCGCTACGACCGCTGTCGCTCCTGAAGTGATAGAGGCGATGGTACCTGTTCTACAAGAAAGTTTTGGGAATCCCTCTTCGAGTCATGCCGTTGGAAGAAAGTCAAGGGTGCTTATCGAGCAAAGTCGACGCAGCGTTGCAAAGTTGCTGAATTGTCATCCGAGTTGCATTTACTTCACGTCAGGAGGGACTGAAGCCGATAACCTCGCATTGAGATCTGCGGTTCGCGACCTTGGTTGCACGCGCATCATTACTTCGGAAGCTGAGCACAGTGCAGTGATCAAGACCGCACAATCCCTTCAAAGAAGCAATGGAGTGGATTTGGACTTGGTTGATCATCTCGAAAATGGCCAAGTAGACCTGAACCACTTGCAATCATTGTTAGCCAAAGGTGGAAAGACCATTGTGAGCTTGATGCATGCGAACAATGAGGTGGCTGTGCTCCAGGACATTGAAGCCATTGGAAAAATGTGCCAGAATCATGGTGCTCTTTTCCATACGGATACCGTGCAGACCATGTGCCATTATTCCTTCGATTTGGAGTCATTGCCTGTGGATTTTATCACGTGCTCTGCCCACAAGTTCCATGGACCAAAAGGCGTTGGATTTTTATTCATACGAAAAGGGTTGCAGGTGTCCGGACAGATTGAAGGAGGGAGTCAGGAACGAGCTGTGCGAGGAGGCACTGAAAGCACGCATAACATCGTCGGTTTGGCAAAGGCTATGGAATTGGCTTACGCTGACCTCGAAGGACATCAATCCCATGTGCGGGCGCTCAAAGCTCAAATGGTGGAGGGTTTAAGAGCTGCTTTTGAGGACATTCGATTCAACGGCGCCTCGGACGAAATGGACAAGCTGTATACCGTGCTCAATGTTTCATTTCCACCCCACCCAAAATCGGGAATGGCGTTATTTCTGCTGGACCTTGAAGGTGTGGCTTGTTCCGGCGGAAGTGCTTGCTCAAGTGGCGCGACCTTGGGGTCGCATGTTTTGAGGGCCTTAAAATTTCACGATCCAAAACGTGCCAGTTTGCGTTTTAGCTTCAGTCGATACAATACGCAAGCAGACATCGATTATGCGTTGAACGCAATCCAACGGGTGTTTGCGTCGAAATGATTCGATTTTTAAAGTGATCGAGCCAATTCGTTTTATTTCTGTGAGGTCCTGATTATTTTGCATGTGACAAATGCATCACCATGGCGCTTAATTCCGCATTCAGCTGGTTCATTCGCAAACGGATGGTCCATATTGAATTGGTCAGAAACCAGCCGGTCGAATTGCAACGCAGGCTCTTTTCCAGTCTCGTAGCTGCAGGCCAACGAACCGTTTTTGGTCAGGAGCATGCCTTGCATGAAGTCAAAAACCTGCGCGAGTTTCGTAAACGGGTGCCGATTCGTTCCTATGACGAACTCAAGCCTTGGATTGATCGGGTGCGATCGGGAGAGAACAACGTTTTGTGGCCTGGTGAAACGCAATGGTTTGCGAAAAGTTCTGGAACCAGCTCCGATCGAAGCAAATTCCTCCCGGTAACTGAGGCGTCTCTGCAAGGTTGTCATTACAAAGGAGGCAAAGACCTTTTGGCGCTGTTTTGCCATCAGCGACCAGATGCTGCCTTGTACGATGGGAAGCATTTGATTTTGGGAGGTTCTTCTTCACTGCATGCAGATCAGACGGGGCGGTATACAGGAGACCTCAGTGCCATCATTGTACGAAATTTACCTTTTTGGGTCGAAGCCCGCCGAACGCCGAGCCGAGACATCGCCCTCATGGAAAATTGGGAGCAAAAAGTCGATGCAATGGCGCAATCAACTTGTAAGGAGGATGTCCGAATTTTGGCTGGAGTTCCCAGTTGGATGCTGGTAATTGCCCGTCGCATCTTGGATCACACGGGAGCAAATAGTTTGAGCGAAGTGTGGCCAAACCTGCAATTATTCATGCACGGTGGGGTAAGTTTTTCTCCTTACCGATCGGAGTTTGAATCCATCATTGGTGATACCAAATTCCCCTTCGATTTTCTCGAAACCTACAATGCCTCAGAAGGCTTTTTTGGACTTCAAGATCGCATCAATGAAGAGGACTTGTTGATGATGTTGGATTACGGAATTTACTTTGAGTTTTTACCTGTAAGCGAGTGGAATAGCGCCAATCCCATTGCGCTGGAATTGAGGGAATTGGAGGTAGGGAAGGAGTACGCTTTAATCATCTCTACAAATGCGGGGTTGTGGAGGTATGCTCTGGAGGATGTTGTGCTAATAACGGAGCTCCATCCATTTAGGATGCAGGTCGTGGGTCGTACCTCTCAATTCTTGAATGTCTTTGGTGAGGAGGTCATGGTAAAACAGGCTGAAAAGGCCATCGAAGAGGCGAGCACGTTGACAAATGCTTCGGTGCGAGATTTCACAGTTGCACCAATATTTATGCAAGACGGTCAAACCGGCGCACATGAATGGCTGATAGAATTTTCCAAGGGTCCTCAAGGAGGGCTGGAATTGTTTATGGAATGCTTGGACAGTTCTTTGCGGCGTCAGAATTCGGATTATGATGCAAAAAGGACAGCAAATTTGGCTTTAGGTATGCCCATAGGTAGGATTCTACCTCATCACGCTTTTGAGGAGTGGTTGGATTCGAAAGGTAAATCGGGTGGTCAGCACAAGGTCCCGCGCTTATCAAATGAGCGAACGGTCATTTCAGAATTGACACCTTGGTTCGAAAAAGAGGGCCTTCAGAGCCTGTGAGGATCTGCACAATTGGGAGTGAAATGGGTGTGGGATATATGTTGAAAACAAGGTTTCCATTCCGAGTTTATTCGGCCTAATTTGCAGATTAAACTTAGACTGAATTATGCACATTGCAATTGCCGGAAACATTGGGTCTGGAAAGACAACTCTAACGACACTGCTTGCTAAGCACTATCGCTATGCGCCTCACTTTGAGCAAGTTGATGATAATCCTTACTTGAACGATTTCTATAAGGATATGCAGCGATGGTCATTTAATCTTCAGGTGTTCTTTTTGCGCTCACGATTTGCCCAATTGGCTGAATTGCAAGAAAGTGGAAAAAAGGTCATTCAAGATCGAACGATTTATGAAGACGCCCACATTTTTGCGCCCAATCTTCATGCAATGGGATTGATGAGCTCACGTGATTTTCAGAATTACCTGGATCTGTTCGAATTAATGGAGCGCTTCATTTCTCCACCTGATCTCCTCATTTATTTGCGTGCATCCGTTCCGAAACTCGTAGAAAACATTCAGAAGCGAGGCAGGGATTATGAGGAGGCCATTCGATTGGACTATCTCAATCGGCTAAACGAAAGGTACGAGGCGTGGATTACCACTTACTCTGCTGGAAAAGTTCTGATCATTGACGTAGACAATAACCGCTTCCATGAAAGCAAAGAAGACCTTGGTGAAGTGATTGAGGGAGTGGATGCGGAATTGCACGGTTTGTTTGTGTAAATCAATCAGATTGGCCTCACTGTGAGTTGAGCTAAATAGAAAATCTAGTAAAGAAGAAAGGGGGTTCCAGATGGAGCCCCCTTTTTTAATTTTGATTTGACGGAAGCTTGGTTCCGTTCAAGATTGCATTCGAATCAGAGCGTTTCTGAATTCAAGTTCAGAACGGTCATGGACTCATTCTCCATAGTGGGCTGAACTTCAAGAGAAGTTGGAGATGCCTCGACTTTATCGCCTGTTTCATCTTCATGGTGTCCGCCCAGAATCGGGGCAATCACCAAGCCTACCAAACAGGTCAGTTTGATGAGGATGTTCATGGATGGTCCACTCGTGTCTTTAAAAGGATCTCCAACAGTATCTCCGGTGACCGCTGCTTTGTGCGCATCCGATCCTTTGAATGTCATTTGACCATCAATTTCAACACCAGCTTCAAACGACTTTTTCGCATTATCCCATGCGCCTCCAGCGTTGTTCTGGAAGATGGCCCAGAGAACGCCACTCACAGCTACTCCCGCCATGTACGCACCCAGCGCTTCAGCTCCCATGCCGAATCCAACGAGGATTGGGGCGATGATGGTGATGGCCCCAGGAAGCATCATTTCACGCAGTGCGGCTTGGGTAGAAATGTCCACGCATTTGCCATATTCTGGTGTTCCAGTCCCTTCCATGATGCCAGGGATTTCCTTGAATTGACGTCGAACTTCTTTTACCATTTCCATGGCTGCTTTACCAACACTGTTCATTGCCAATGCAGAGAACACTACCGGAACCATGCCGCCGATGAATAGCGCTGCCAAAACTTTTGCTTTGAAAATGTTGATGCCATCGATGCCAGTAAACGTGACGTATGCGGCAAAGAGGGCAAGGGCGGTAAGTGCAGCAGAGGCAATGGCGAACCCTTTTCCGATGGCTGCAGTTGTATTACCTACCGAATCCAAGATGTCCGTTCTTTCACGCACTTCATCGGGCAACTCGCTCATTTCGGCAATTCCACCTGCATTATCGGCAATCGGACCGAATGCATCGATTGCCAATTGCATTGCCGTAGTCGCCATCATGGCGCATGCGGCGATTGCAACGCCATAAAATCCTGCGAACTCGTAAGCCCCCCAAATGGCACCTGCAAACAACAAAATCGGTCCAAACGTTGAAATCATACCTGTTGCCAAACCAGCAATGATGTTGGTTGCGGCACCCGTTGAAGATTTTTGGACGATGTCAAGGACCGGCTTCTTTCCTAACCCTGTGTAGTATTCAGTCATCCAGCTGATGGCTGCACCAACTACCAATCCGACCAACACTGCGTAAAAGACAAAAATCTTGTCAAAAGTGCGATCAGCTTCTCCAAAGAATGCCATGGTAATTTGATCCGGCAACATCATATCGATTAAGAAATAACAAGCGACAGCTGTCAAAATGATGCTGCCCCAATTGCCGCGATTCAATGCCGCTTGAACTTCCGCTTCTTTTCCGTCGTTTCCAACGCGAATGAATTGCGCCCCCACAATAGAGAAGATGATACCCAAGGCTGAAATGACCAACGGCAGTAACATGGTTGAGATGCCGTAATTTTCATAATTGTAAGAGTCCCCCATGTCTCGGATCACGTAATTTCCGAGTACCATGGCTGCGAGCACGGTGGCTACATATGAACCGAATAAGTCGGCGCCCATACCGGCAACATCGCCTACATTGTCACCTACGTTATCAGCAATGGTAGCAGGATTTCGAGGATCATCCTCTGGAATGCCTGCCTCTACTTTTCCTACCAAATCAGCACCTACATCAGCGGCCTTGGTGTAAATCCCACCTCCAACACGCGCAAACAATGCGATGCTTTCTGCACCCAAAGAAAAACCCGCAAGGGCCTCGAGCAATACCGTGAAAGATTCAGTATTGCCTCCGGCATAATCAACGTCCAAGAAAGAGGTCTGGAATAAGAGGATGAACAATGTGCTCAATCCAAATACGGCTAGACCGGCCACTCCGAGCCCCATGACCATTCCTCCAGTAAAGCTGACTTTTAGAGCCCCGCTCAAACTCGTGCGCGCTGCTTGGGTCGTTCGCACATTGGCCTGCGTTGCAATGCGCATTCCAATATTTCCCGCCAAGGCAGAGAAAACAGCGCCAATGACAAATGCCACTACAATGAACCAATGCGTGGTTTCAACCAGGCTAGAAATCAACCCGAGCAAAGCTCCAGCGATGACGACAAATACGGCCAGTATCCGGTATTCCGCTTTTAGGAAGGCCAGTGCACCTTCATGAATATGGTTGGCGATTTCGGCCATTCGAGATTCGCCGGCGTCTTGCTTTCGAACCCATGCGGCTTGAACCGCCATGACGAGCAATCCCAATAGGGCAATTGCAGGTACCGAGTAAAGTAGGATGTTTTGATCCATGTTAAGAATATCTATGCACCGAAATCGATGCGGTTTTCAGGGTTAATGTGAACTTATGCGACGTACGCTACGCTTTTGACTGCCTCGATGATGTCTTTGACTTGAGGAAGCGCTTCGTCTATCAAAGGAGGAGAAAAAGCGAAAGGAGTATCGGATTGACACAATCGGACGATTGGCGCATCCAAATAATCGAATGCGTTTCGTTGTACTCGATAAGCTACCTCACTGCTGATGCTCGCAACGGGGAAGCTTTCCTCGACGATGATCAATCGGTTGGTTTTTTTGATGCTTTCAATGATGGTATCCAAATCCAATGGTCGGATGGTCACCAAATCAATGATTTCTACTTCGATGCCCTCTTTCTCCAATTCATCGGCTGCCGCATGAACTGTTTTTAAGATTTTTCCGAATGACACAATGGTGCAAGCATCTCCTTTGCGGCGAACGTTTGCCTTTCCAATTGGCACGAGGAATTCTCCTTCAGGAATGAGGCCTTTATCACCATACATTTTTTCGCTCTCCATGATGAGCACCGGATCGTCATCACGAATAGCTGACTTCAGCAAGCCTTTCGCTTCATATGGGGTAAACGGTGTGACCACTTTCAATCCTGGAATTGAAGCATACATTGACTCAAATGATTGGCTGTGCGTAGCACCGAGCTGGCCAGCTGTTCCATTTGGACCTCTAAATACAATTGGAACGTGATATTGACCGCCGCTCATTTGCAGCATTTTGGCTGCGTGATTGATGATTTGATCTGCCGCCAAAATTGCAAAATTCCAGGTCATGAATTCGACAATGGGTCGAAGACCGTTCATCGCTGCTCCGACGGCAATACTCGCAAATCCCAACTCCGCAATAGGAGTGTCAATGACTCGCTCAGGACCAAATTCATCCAACATTCCTTTTGATGCCTTGTAAGCACCGTTGTATTCAGCCACCTCTTCTCCCATGAGAAAGACTGATTTGTCCCTTCGCATTTCCTCGCTCATGGCTTCTGCCACAGCTTCTCTGAATTGAACTTCGCGCATGCGTATTAACTTGAATTGGTCGGCAAAGATAAGTCAACAATAAATGGAACAAAACTGAGGGGATTTTAGTGGGTTTTCGGTGGGTTTTTCGAATTCAATAGGATTCAACAAAAAATTATGCATGCATAGCAAAACATCACCAAAATTGGTCGTTGAATCAGTACATTTGTGGTATGAAATTTCTCGTTTGTATCAGTCAAGCACCAGACACGACGAGCCGAATTGCCTTTACCAACGGTGATTCGGAATTTGATTCGAATGGTGTTCAATATATAGTAAATCCTTACGATGAGTGGTATGCACTGGTCAGAGCGATTGAACTGAAGGAAGCAAATGGTGGTTCGGTTACGACCATAACAGTGGGCGACGCGAACTGCGATCCAATTATCAGAAAGGCGTTGGCCATTGGGGCCGATGATGCCTTTCGAATTGATGCAAAGCCTACCGATGCCTTGCAGGTTGCTCGTTTAATTGCCGATCATGCTGAGAAGAACGGTTACGATGTCGTGTTGTGTGGCAAAGAGACCATTGACCATAATGGAGCCATCGTTCCAGCGATGATAGCCGAAATGTTGGACTGCGGTTTCGTGGCCAATGCGACGCATCTGGAGGTGACAGGAACAACTGCCAAGTTAAAAAGGGAAGCAGCCGGTGGAGAAGAAACCATCGAGCTGGAGTGTCCCTTCGTTCTCAGCGCAGCCAAGGGAATGGCAGAGCAGCGCATACCCAACATGCGTGGGATCATGTCAGCTCGAACCAAGCCATTGCAAGTTGAGCAGGCTGAAGCTCCCGCTCAAACCCGTGTTCAGCGTTTTGCCTTGCCCCCCGAAAAAGGTGCTTGTCACATGATTGATGCGGAGAATGCCGCAGAACTTGTTCGTTTACTCAGAGAAGAAGCCAAAGTCATTTAGTATGTCAGTACTCACGCTCGTATCAACCAAGAACGGCCAACCCACCAAGGGTGGATTGGAAGCAGCCTCGTATGGAGTCGCCTTATCGAAGCAATTGAATTCAGAGGCTGTAGCCGTGGTGTCTGGAGATTTACAGGACGGTTCTTCACTTGGAGACACAGGGATCGGCCGCATTTTAAAATTCCCATCACCACTTACGGATAGTGGTCAATGGGCTAAACTCGCAGAGCATGCAGCAAAATTGGTGGGTGCAACAGCCGTGGTCACAAGTCACGATCATTTTGGCAAGGCAATCGCTCCCCGCGTAGCCGTGCGATTGGGCGCAGGCATGGTATCTGGGGTCACCCAATTGCCTCAGGAAAATGCAGTCGAAAAAAACGTATTTTCTGGAAAGGCGTCAGCACAGGTCGAAGTAACCGCTCCAATTGCGGTTTATTCGGTAACTCCCAATGCTTTTGGCGTTCGAAGTGAAGGTGGAACTGCTCAAATTGAAACCATCGAAGTAGAGGTTGGTCAGGCAAAGGAACACATCACGAGCTTTGAACCTGCAAGTGCTGATGGTCAAGTGCCGCTTCCGGAAGCTGAATTGGTCGTGAGTGCTGGACGTGGCCTGAAAGGCCCAGAAAATTGGGGAATCGTTGAAGAATTAGCCAGGGCATTGGGTGCGACAACGGCTTGTTCTAGGCCTGTTTCGGATATCGGGTGGAGACCACATCACGAGCACGTTGGTCAGACGGGCATTACCATTCGGCCAAATTTGTACATCGCTGCCGGCATCTCGGGTGCCATTCAGCATTTGGCCGGGGTAAACCAATCCAAAACCATCGTGGTCATCAATACAGATCCAGAAGCGCCTTTTTTCAAGGCTGCAGATTATGGAATCGTGGGCGATGCATTTGAGGTTTTGCCGAAGTTGACGGCTGCTGTGAAAGCGTTGGATTAATAAAAGGATTGGAGTCCGTACCTTTGCCTCATCGATTCCAAGATGAAAAAGGTCGAAGTAGAAGTTACTGATATGAGGCTCAGCGGATCTTCATCCGGTGCATATGCCATGGTTTTGTCCGAGGTCAATGGCGAGCGAAAGCTACCCATTGTGATCGCAGGAACCGAGGCGCAATCAATTGCCATTGTCATCGAGAATATGAAGGCATCGCGACCTTTGACCCATGACGTGTTCAAGGCGGCGTTGGATGCTTTCGATATTCGGGTCATGGAAGTGAACATCCATAACATGGTTGAAGGAGTTTATTTTGCCAACCTAATTTGTGGTAATGACCTGCAGACGGAAGAAATTGATTGCCGCACCAGTGACGCTGTTGCGATCGCCTATCGATTTGGATGTCCGATATACTGCGCCGAATCAGTAATGAAAGTTGCGAGCATTGGGCCGGAAGAAATGAACCGGGTGTCTGAGGCGGATGAAGAAGAATCCGCAGAGACCCCTCCCAAGAAGCGCACCATCAAGGAATTGAAAAAAGAGCTTTCGCAAGCGATCAATCGTGAAGATTATGAGCTTGCTTCAAGGCTTCGCGATGAAATCCAACGACGAGAAAATCCCAAATCAGAATAAATTATGCCAAGTCCAATGGTCAGCATCATTATGGGGTCCGCGAGTGATTTAACGGTCATGGGCGAGGCGGCGAATGTGCTCAATGAATTGAATGTGCCGTTTGAGATGACCGTGGTTTCTGCGCACCGCACGCCGGAACGCATGATGGAGCATGCCTCGGGCGCCGCAGCTCGCGGGATCAAAGTCATTGTTGCCGGTGCGGGCGGCGCTGCTCATCTTCCTGGCATGACCGCGTCATTAACGCACTTACCGGTCATCGGTGTTCCAATTCACAGCCGAAATTCCATCGATGGATGGGATTCTGTGTTGAGTATCCTGCAGATGCCGGCTGGCGTTCCTGTGGCAACGGTAGCATTGGATGGTGGGCGTAACGCTGGGATTTTGGCTGCTCAAATTGTAGCCACCGCCGATGATGCCTTGGCCCAGCGAATCATGGATTTTAAGCAATCTTTAAAGGACAAGGTGCTTCAGTCCATTTCTGAAGTCGAACAGGCTGGGAAAAACCGATAGCATGTCGAAAGAATTGGAATTTGCGTCCTTTGATCCGAAGGGGTTGAGCGGGCGAGATTTACACGGAAAATTACTTGGTGGAATTGCGCCAAGGCCCATAGCCTTTGCAAGCACCATCGATGCATCGGGTAAGTTGAATCTTGCGCCCTTTAGCTATTTCAATGTTTTTTCTGCTCATCCACCCATTGTGATATTCAGTCCTGCGCGCAGGATGAAGGACAACACCACCAAGCACACCCTCGAAAACGTTTTAGATGTGCCTGAAGTGGTCATCAATTTGGTGGATTTTGCGATGGTCCATCAGTGCTCTTTGGCAAGTGCGGATTTTGATCGGGGGGTCAGTGAGTTTGATAAGGCAGGGTTGACGCCAATCGCTTCAGAATTGATCAAGCCTTTTCGGGTTGCTGAAAGCCCTGTTCAACTCGAATGCAAGGTGAATCGAGTGGAATCACTTGGGGACGAAGGGGGAGCTGGTCAACTGGTGATTTGCGAAATTGTAAGGATGCATTTTCGAAAGGACGTGCTGAATGACCAAGGGAATCCGGATCCTCAATTGCTGGATTTGGTTGGGCGATGCGGCGGAAATGCCTATGTGCGCGCTTCAGGCGCTGCATTGTTTGATGTGCCTAAACCACTCGTTGCACCAGGAATTGGTGTGGATGCTTTGCCGCTGGAAGTGCAAAACAGCCGCATTTTGACTGGGAACGAATTGGCGCAATTGGGTTCAATACTCAACATGCCCAATGAGACCGATGTCAACGAATTCAAGTTGATCGAGTTGTCTGAATTATTCATTGAACATGAAGACGATGCGACAGCGCTGGAACATGCACTTCATCGCTTTGCATCCGATTGTATTCAACGAGGAGCGATTGAAGATGGTTTAAAAGCGGTAATGGCTTTCAATTTGGGCTGAGAAAAAAAGAAGAAATCGAGCAATTTTCGACCGCGGTCAATACCTTCGCATTATGAGTTTTGAAATGAAAGGAAAGATCAAAAAAATTTTTGATCAGCAAGATTTTCCGAGTGGGTTTTACAAGCGGGACTTCGTAATCACCACTGAGGAGCAGTACCCACAAGATGTGAAATTCACAGCTACGAAAGAACGAACGGAGCAAATCTCAAAGTTCAATGAGGGCGATGCTATTTTGGTAAAGTTCGATATCCGAGGAAGGGAGTACAACGGAAATTTCTATGTCGACCTAAATGCTTGGAGGGTTGAACCAGGCCATGGACAATCAGCACCACAAGATTCACCACCTGTTGCCTCCACGCCGCTTCCGGATGTGCCGCCGATGGCCGCTGCCGATGACGAAGACGACTTGCCCTTTTAATTCACCTGCAAGCAAAATAGAATGACCTCGATGTCGAACCGTGTTGTGCCGCATTGGGGTAAAGAAGAATTGTTCACGAGTCGACTTGCCAACGGGCTGAGGGTCATATACAAACAGGTTGATCGCCCCGTGACGCATTGTGGCCTCGTCATCAATGCAGGAACGCGGGATGAAATCGCGGGACAAGGCGAGTCTGGTGTAGCGCATTTCATTGAACATACTTTGTTCAAAGGCACCCGCAAGAGAAAGGCTTTTCACATATTGAATCGATTGGACTCGGTTGGTGGAGAATTCAATGCGTACACCTCAAAAGAAGACACGTGGATCTATGCCGCATTTTCAGAGCAACACTTGGAGCGAGCCATTGAGTTAATTTCTGACATCACGTTTGAAGCAACTTTTCCTGAGCACGAAATTCGAAAGGAGCGCGATGTCATCCTGGACGAATTGAATTCTTATTTGGACAGTCCCGTTGATGCGCTTTTTGATGAATTTGAGGAACGTCTTTTCATGGGCCATCCAATGGGCGCGAACATTCTCGGAAATCGGGAGTCCGTTGCCAAGATGACGAAGTCCACGATCAAGGGCTTTGTCGGTCGCCATTACCATCCGGATCAAATGGTTTTTAGTGCCGTTGGCGCAACTCCTTGGAAGAAAGTGCTTCGAATTTGTGAAAAGCATTTTGGTCAAGTGCCGATGGGACAGGCTCAATTGCATCGAAAGCCATTTGTCGGAAAGAATCAATTTGATGTGAGGATAGAAAAGGAGGTTCACCAAGTACACCATGTCATGGGAGTCAAGACGCATGGGAGCAATCACGCCGATCGATTGGGTTTAGCGATGCTGGCAAATCATTTGGGAGGACCGACGATGAACAATCGCTTGAGTTTAAACGTCCGAGAGCGACATGGGATGGCGTACAATATTGAATGCGCCTATACACCCTACAGCGACGTCGGATTATTCAGCATTTACTACGGAACAGATCTGCGATTGCACGACCGAGCGGAATCTCTGATTTACAAAGAATTGAAGGCTTTGCGATCGAAAAAATTGGGGGTGAGGCAGCTACATGACATCAAGCAACAAATTGTTGGACACATCGCTTTGTCCCAAGATTCTGGAAACAGCGTCATGTCGAGCTTGGGCAAGAGTTACCTGCTATATGATCGGGTGGAACGATTGGAGTCAGTGTTCGAGGCCATTGATTCCATCACGGCAGAAGATGTATTGCGATTGTCCAACGAAGTGTTGAATGAAGACGAATGGAGTCACCTGGTCTTCAAAAATGCGTCGGCTTAATTGCTTCTTCTCAATTGCGGGAGATGCGGTGCATGTCGTTGTTATCCATTTCAATTTGGTTTTTGACAGCCCGGATTTTCAGTGAAATACCAGCCCATTCCGGCTGATTTGCTTGGATTAATCGCTTGACGGCATCATCATCATTATCAGCGCCGAGCGCCACGTCTTTGAGGAAATTGAATCCAAACTTGTCCAACCAAGCAATGGCCTCAAAATTGCCCTCAGCTCCGCTTACCAATGCCATCAAATGCGGATGGCCATTGGCCATCAGCCAAGACCTCGCCGAGTCCACTAGCCTGAGGGCGTGACAAGTCAAGGCCAATTCAGGGTAGCCATTCCCGAGCAGCCAATCACGAATTTCATTGTTTCCTGAAATCGCTTCTCCCCAAGCCAACAGAACTTTCGCTGGATATTGCATGTGTCCAAGATAAGGGGAGGTACCTTTGCAACCAATTCATGGAAGGAACAGCAGAAGAGAACGAAAAAATGTTCTCGCCCCGGTTTTGGATTTTGTGTGGAAGCACCGTGTTATTCATGGCGAGTTTTGGCATGGTTCTCCCGGAATTACCAGATTTCCTTGAAGAACTCGGCCGCCCAGATTTGATCGGCTGGATTGTTGGGCTGTTCACGGTAGGAGCCTTCTTTTCGCGATTCCTCAGCGGACGCATTGCCGATTTGGCGGGTCGTCGGCCTGTCATGTTATTCGGAACATGGGTGACGACGATTGCTGGAATTTGTTATATCGGTGTAGGAGCAATGAAAGGGGATGCCGTTTGGAGTGGGGTGCCTGTGGCCGTATGGTTTTTCTTGGCCCTTCGACTTTTTCACGGATTAAGTACAGGTTTTCGTCCAACCGGGACCACGGCTTACATCACGGACATTACGCCATTGAAACGGCGAGGCGAGGCCCTTGGCTACCTCGGTGTGGCGGGAAATGCTGGAATGGCGGGAGGTCCTGCAATAGGAAGTTGGTTAACGGTGGAGTACGGATATGACGCGATGTTCATGGCTTCGTCGGCATTGGGATTGATTGCTTTGTTGATGACGTTGAAATTGCCGGAAACGCTGAAGGGAGGAAGGAGCGTCCGCTGGGGTGATTTGAATGTATTTCGCGGACCCGTGTTGGATTGGACATCTTGGCCTGCGGCATTGGGGTTGCTGCCGGTAGCTTTTGCATTCGGAACGTTTTTGACCATATCACCCGATTTTGTTGGCTCGCTGGGATATGTCTACAAAGGGACATTCAACACCATCATTGTCTTTGCATCGATCTCCATGAGGCTTCTCGCTGGCCGTGCCTCGGATCGGCATGGAAGGGTTCCCTTGTTAATGGCCGGCGGATTGATGCTGGCTATTGGAATGTTTGGACTTTCTTGGGCAGACTCGAAATTGACAGCAGCACTTGCAGGAATTGTTTATGGCATGTCCATCGGCATCAATATGCCCACCATCATGGCATGGACAGCAGATTTGGCCCAGCCAGGAAAAGTAGCCCTGGCCATGGGTACCATGTTGATGTCATTGGAATTGGGAATTGGTTTTGGTGCAGTTTTTTCGGGTTATTGGTTTCAAGGTGATGTTGCTGCTATTTCGATGTTGTATGCCACTGCGGGTATGTTGGGTCTGATCGGTTTTTTGGTTCTGATTGTTTTAAAAAGGCGCATTCCTGATCCTCGAGCTGATGCCCTACGACAGCAAAAGCAGTCTTGATCTATAGTGAAGGGTTCATTGTTGAAATGAACGAGAAAAGGTGAATAAGTGCTTCGACTATGGATTGTAGGAGGTCAAAAACAGAACGTTATTTGTGGAATGCAAGACCTCATGCTTCAATTGGAGACGGCTCGTCAAGAGCGAGTTCAAACCCTCAAGGAATTCATGCGTTTGAAAAAGGAGTTGGCGTTGGCACAACGTCGATGTGATGAATTGCGGGCGGAAAACGGAAGTTTGAAAACAGCACTGCTCGTAGCAGAAAATGAATTACAGACATTGCATGCTTACGCAGCAGACGTTGCTCAATAATTTTGATAAAAAGTTGATGGGCAAGTCCATCCAATGAAAAAGCGGGTTCATCGGACCCGCTTTTTGATTTCCCCCTTTTTTGATTAAAGGATTCTTTTCAATTAATCAATCTCGGCGCCTGAAACAGGGAAGGCCCGGTCGACCTTTTTAAATAGCCCTTGTAGCACTTTGCCTGGGCCAACTTCAATTACTTCAGTGGCGCCCATCTCAATCATGCGGTGCATGCTTTGGGTCCAACGCACCGGAGCGGTGAGTTGTGCAACCAAGTTTTCACGTATCCGAGCAGGGTCGGTTTCAGGTTGGGCATTCACATTTTGAACTACTGGACAGCGAGGGGCTTGAATTGGAGCTTCATCAATGGCCGTGGCCAGCCGTTCCCTTGCCGATTCCATCAATGGTGAATGAAACGCCCCACCAACAGGAAGAACCAGTGCTCTCCGCGCTCCCGCTTCGGTTAATGCATTGCAGGCGGCTTCGATGGCCGGTACTTCTCCTGAAATGACCAATTGTCCAGGACAATTGTAGTTGGCTGCGACGACGATACCAGGGGTGGTTTGACAAATGGTTTCGACCACTTCGTCTTCTAGGCCAAGCACCGCTGCCATGGTGCTCGGCTGCTCGTCGCACGCAAGTTGCATAGCCTGAGCCCGCTCAGAAACCAACCTCAATCCATCGGCAAACGGCAAAGATCCTGCTGCGACCAATGCAGAGAATTCTCCCAGGCTGTGCCCCGCCACAACGTCGGGATTAAATCGCGAGCCCAGCGCTTCGGCCAATAACACAGAATGCAAGAATATAGCTGGTTGAGTGACGGAAGTTTGACGCAGGTCCTCCTCAGTCCCGTTGAACATGATTTCGGCAATGTTGAATCCCAACAGTTCGTTCGCCTCAGCAAATCGTTTTTTGATTGAATCAGAATGGTCAAATAAATCTTTTGCCATTCCAGGAAATTGGGCTCCCTGCCCAGGAAAAACGTACGCTTTCATCTTATTAATCTTTGGGTCAATTGCTACCGAATTCGTTGCCTAGTCGGGGGCAAAATTAAGTTACACTTTGATTGAAATACCGACGGAAAGGACCTGTTTCAATTGCAATCCAGGTCCAATGTTTGGGATGATCACCCCGTCGATGACTTCTGGATTTTTGGTCAAAATGATGTCGTCATCATAAATCAAGGTCGCTGCAATGGAAGTGGTGAGCCAGGGGTTTACCCTGAGCATCAGCACATGGTCAGTGTAGACATCGATGTTTTGCGGATTGTTTAAGAAGTTGGAAAACAAATCCAGCCTTACAGCGTAGCTGATGTCTTCGGTAAAGTCTTTTTTCAAATTCATTTTGAGATAACCGCCCATTTCATAGCGTGAGCGTTCGCCAGGTGTGACACCAAAAGCACCTACTGAAGACAAGGAATCGTCTAGTACCCAAGTTGACTTGAAGGTGATGGGAGCGACAAAAAGCGTGAGTTGCTCTCCAGATCCTTTGTAATCCATTCCTGCCGCGACCACTCCGTAACCAGGAGCCATGAAATTGGAATTGAGCAAATCCTTAACTGGGATTCCATTCTCTAAAGCATACCCCGGAGCAAATTGCGATCTGAAATGGGCCATAAAAGTCAGAAAACCAGTTTTGGTTGCGCGATAACCCAATTTTGTAGACCATTCAATGCGATCATCTGTTTTGATTACTACCTTGTCTTCAGGGCGATGCAACAGGCCAAAGGCAAGGTGCAATTCTGAGTCCCATCCAAAATGTCCTTGGTCGTAATTCCAGTTTTGGTCAAATTTGGTCAAGAGGGAGACATTGCTTTGACCGCCAGCCGCCCAATTGCTCAATTGCACTTGGCTGAAATGGACGTTGAATTGCCCTGTTCGACTCTTCAGTACCGTATCCACAGGGGGTGCAGCGGAGTTTCTCAACGCCTTCTCTTCAGCTGGCGTGAGTTGTGCAACGCCTGTCTGCGGCAACGCTGCAGACGTCACAATGAGAATGGTCAATATGTGCAGCGCACTTCTCATTCTTCCAAAATTGGCTCCAAGTGGAGAATTGTCCCGGCGCCCTCTACGGCGACGAAAATCTCTCCGCTCTCATTTTGTGCGATGTCCCTGACCCGACCAATTCCATCCAACAGTCGCTCCCGAGAGACGACGGTTTCGTTCGAGATTTGAAGCCTTTCGAGGTATTCAAAACTCAATGACCCCACCAATAAATTCCCTTGCCAAGTTTCTGGCCATGCTCCACCGTGAATCATTTGCATACCACAAGGTCCAATGGACGGTAGCCAATAATGCAAAGGCTGCTCCAGCCCAGTCATTGCAGTATCCCGAGTAATGATTGTTCCGATGTAATTGCGGCCGAAAGTGATTTTAGGCCAGCCGTAGTTTTTACCGCGTCGACTGATATTGATTTCATCGCCGCCTTTGGGTCCATGTTCGTGCGTCCAAACTGCTCCACTGATTGGATGAATGATCATGCCTTGCGGATTGCGGTGGCCCCATGACCAGATGGAGGGAACTGCGCCAGGTGTATTGACAAATGGATTGTCGGCTGGAATGGTTCCATCGGGATTGAATCGGTGAACTTTTCCGGGTGCAGTCTCCAGTGTTTGAGGATGGACATCTCGCATTCCCCTTTCGCCACATGTCAAGTACATTTTTCCATCACCGCCAATGGCGACTCGGCTGCCGTAATGCCGGTGGGTTGATTCGTAGGGCTCTGCAACAAAAAGTTCTTCCCAATTGGTAATCGTTGATGCGGTTGCATCCCATGGTGCCCGAACCAACGCCGTCGCCGACAGGTCGTCGTCATCCGGGTGGTTTTTGCTGTAGGTCAAATAAATCCATTGGCTCCCATCATTCGGGTCAGACCAATGCATCACATCCAACAATCCGCCTTGGCCTTTGACGTGAATATCTGATGGTAGGCCTGCAATATCCGACAATACGCCCGATTCGAATTTCCAAAGTCGTCCCTCTCGCTCCGTAATTAACAAAGTCGAATCATTGATGAAGTCCATTCCCCAGGGCGTCTCGAGGCCATTGATGATTTCGTGGACTCCAATCGTCAAGTCGCTAGCCTGAAGGGTTTGTGGCGGCGATGGTCGGAAATCACCCTCTGACGAAGCGCGTTCACCGAGGTAATCTTGGATTGAATGAATTTCTTCCTCCGTCAAAACGCCATCGAAAGCAGGCATGCCGAGGAGTTCGAAGCCATCGGTGATGGCTCGATTGATGGATTCTGGATCACTTCCCAATTTCCAGTCGCGCCCAACAAAATCCTGCCCGTCCGCTCCATGGCAACTGCTGCAATAAGCGGTGTAGGCTTCCGGTGGATTCGATTGCGAGGAGCTTGTCGTTCCTTTTTCTCCCGCAGGATACAAGGTCGACGCCGCAACAATAGCAACCGGGATGAGCAGAACGATTGGCTTTCTCATTTTTGTATGGCTTCAGGTGGTTTGATTCCCACAAATTGAACGATATGAGCGGTGCCTTGATGATAGGGGCCTTCTTCCTGATATCGGATGTCCCAAAAGTCCTGCATATGGCAAATTTCTGAAACTACAAGAGGAATTTCGAAGGCGATATTGTTAGATTGCTACAAACCCATTGTTCATGACCCAGCGAGTCTTACCCATTGCCCCGAATCAGGAGATTATTTTCAAGGCGTTTGAGGCTTTGAAAAATCGTGCTCCCGAGCAGCGAAATTTATCGGCGAAGGCCCGGATGAAAAGATTGGATGCGCTCTACAAGGAAATCTGGAAGCGGAGGGATGACTTGAAAGAGGCCATGTGGCTGGATTTTCGCAAACCACCTGAGGAAGTGGATTTGACAGAAATATTCGTCATCAAGAGTGAAATTAAAGCGGTTAAAAAAGGATTGCGTGAATGGATGAAGCCCAAGCGGGTGCCCGGTGGGTTAGCACTTGTGGGATCGTCTTCCTGGGTTCGTTCTGAAGCAAAAGGAGTCGCTTTGATAATCGCTCCTTGGAATTATCCGATGCAACTCATGTTTCGACCATTGGTGGCAGCAATTGCTGCTGGATGCACGGTGATGCTCAAGCCATCGGAGGTGACCGCAAATACCGCCCAGGTCGTTGCTGAAATCGTTTCGGAGGTTTTTGATCCGAGCGAGGTTGCTTTGATTCAAGGGGGAGTGGAGACGGCTACTCAATTGTTGGAGTTGCCGTTTAATCACATTTACTTCACGGGTTCACCGGCAGTAGGCAAGATTGTGATGCGCGCTGCAGCGAAGCACCCTTGCAGTGTTACGCTCGAGTTGGGCGGGAAGTCTCCGGTCATTGTTGATGATTTGAAATCGTTGAAGTCGACAGCCAAAAAGATCGCATGGGCCAAGTTGTCCAATGCCGGCCAAATCTGCGTGGCTCCAGATTATGTATTCATACCGGTGCACCGCAAAGAGGAATTTCTAGAAACATTGAAAAATGCCATGATCGAGCTGTACCCAGGGGCCTTGCAGGAAAATAAAGATTTTCAGCGCATCGCTGCCCCTCACCACGCGGAACGAATTGGCAATTTGGTCGATGATGCGGTAAACAGGGGCGCAACATTGCTTCACGGCGGTTCGGTAAATACAGACCATTGTTGGGTGGAGCCGACCATTTTGAGCGATATCGATTCAAATGCGTCGATCTTGGAGGAGGAAATTTTTGGACCTGTATTGCCCGTAGTGACTTACCAATCGCTCGACGAAGTGGTTTCGTTTATCAATGATCGTCCTACACCACTTGCTTTGTACATCTACAGCAAGCGAAAGAAGTTTATTCGAGAAGTATTGGGTCGTGTGCAATCAGGTGGAGCGAGCATCAACAACTGCGTCATCCATGTATCAAGCAACCATTTGCCTTTTGGTGGATTGGGAAATAGTGGAATTGGATCTGGTCATGGTGAACATGGATTCAGGGAGTTTACGCACTACCGAGGAGTGTATGAACAGCATTTTGATGGTGCTGGAGCCTTACTGATGCCCCCGTACACCCCATGGAAAACAAAACTGGTTGATCGACTCCTGCGTTGGTTGTAAACTGAATTGAGTGCTTTCTTTGCGCTCATGAACATGAAGCGTGCATTTCGGTCGCTGTTGGGAGTCATTATCCTTGCAGGATCTTTCTTGATTTCATCAGCTCAAGCCCAGTCATTCGTCGACCATGTAGACCCTCCATTTTGGTGGTTGGATATGCCCATGGACACGGTGCAAATCATGATCCATGGTGATCGCCTCGCACAATTGGCGCCTGTAGTGGATTATCCTGGCGTATCCATTGCAAGGGTGGTGCATGGAGACAGTCCGAACTATGCGTTCATTTACTTGAAAATTGAACGAGATGCTGAGCCCGGGGTGGTTGCCATTCAGTGGAGGGATGCGACGGACCGCCGCGGAAAAACGGTAGGAAGGACTCCATTCGAATTGCTCGATCGAGCTCAGCGTGAAAACCAACAGGGTTACAATGCTTCTGACGCCATTTACTTGATTACCCCCGATCGGTTTTCAAATGGCGATGAATCCAATGACAACCAACAATCGTGCATTGAAAAGCTAAATCGCGATGATGATCATGGAAGGCACGGTGGTGATTTGGAAGGAATCAGGATGCATTTGGATTATCTCTCTGAAATGGGATTTACGGCGATTTGGCTGAATCCAATACTGGAAAACAATCAACCACAGTGGTCCTACCATGGGTATGCCACCACCGATTATTACCACGTCGACCCTCGTTTTGGTACCAATGAAGCATACCGGCAATTGGTTGACGAATCCAGCGCCGTGGGGATGAAGGTGATCATGGACATGATCATGAATCACTGTGGTTCTGAACATTGGTGGATGAAGGACCTTCCAACAGCCGATTGGATCAACCATGAGGGCGTCTTTTCACCAACGACGCATCGCAGGACAACCTTGCGGGATCCCTATGCAGCCAAATCTGATGTATTGGGGTTTTCTGACGGTTGGTTCGTAAAGGAAATGCCCGATTTGAATCAACGCCAACCCTTATTGGCGGACTACCTCATTCAAAACACCATTTGGTGGATTGAATACTTGGGAATCAGTGGGATTCGAATGGATACCTATCCCTATTCTGACAAAGACTTCATGGCACGCTGGAGCTGCGAAGTGATGAACGCCTATCCTTGGTTTAATATTTGCGGGGAGGAGTGGAGCTTAAATCCGGCCGTCTTGGCTTATTGGCAAGCGGATCAGGTCAATTCGGATGGCTATGGGTCTTGTTTGCCGGGCTTGCTCGATTTTCCGCTTCATCACGCTTTCATGCAATGCTTGACTGAAGAAGAATCTTGGCATTCTGATTGGGTCAGGTTGTATGAAATGCTTGGCAATGATTTCTTGTATGCCCATCCGTTTAACCACGTCATTTTTCCGGACAATCACGACATGAGCCGTGTGCATACGCAGCTCGGGGATGACGTTCGCAAAACGAGGTTGGCCTTGTATTTCTTCGCGACGACGAGAGGCATCCCTCAATTTTATTACGGGACTGAACTATTGATGTCAAATACGGGAGATGACAGCCATGGCAACATCCGGAGTGATTTCCCTGGAGGTTGGGCAGGCGATGAGGTGAACGGCTTTGCAGGTGATGGATTGTCTCCCATTGAAAAGGCGTTTCAAGATGAAGTGCGAAAGTTGCTCAACTGGCGCAAGTCTGCAACGGCCATCCACCAAGGTCAATTGACCCATTTCGTGCCCAAGTCGGGTGCCTATGTTTACTTCCGTGAGAATGAGGAACAGACCGTGATGGTGGTTCTCAATAAATCAGATGAAGCGTTGGTCATGGATGTTGCAGAGTACGACGAAGTCCTGGCCGGTCGTAGGCAATTCTCTGATCCCATCAATGGATGGACTGCCAAGGCAGATTCCATTCAAATCGCTCCTTGGGGAGCGCACGTCTTTGAGGTCGATTGATTCGATTCTGTCCAGTGATTTGGCGAGATTAATGAAAACTTGAGCGTTCATTAGTTCATTAGTGACCAGGAATTTAGCGGCTTAAAACATGTATGTTGTCGCTGAAAACCTGTATTGCTATGTTTAAAAAATTTATTGGCGTTGTGGTGCTCTTGGCGAGCATTTCAATTGGTTCTTTTGCCCAAGACGTGACGGGAGCGAACCACAACTGGAGTCCAGACTTTGATGAAGATCAGCATATTTCGATGCAAGATGTGCTGCCGTTGCTGGGCATTTTTGGGTCAACGTGGAATCAACAAGATGATTCGGGACTGAAATATGTCTTGATGGACTGGACGGAGAGGGAATCAGAGGCTTTGATTTTACCCCCAGAGGCGGATGTCATCATCATGCGCTCGGGAGTGAATGACCTGAGTGATCCCGAGCAATATTCAAAAAGCATTCGACACATTGTAGTTGAGCAGCGGGCGCAAGAAGGCAATGCTTTGGAAACCCATCCTCAATTGCTCTTGCTTGATGCGGGAAAGGATGTGAATGAACACCCGATGAAGTACGGTACCGAATACATTTTACACCTGCCCGATGGATCATTTGGAAGGGTCAGTACGCATAGTATCGGAGGGTTGAGTTCTTCGGGAGTCCCGATGCGCACTGCTGCCTACCTGATTCATCTTGGAGGCTCGGTTTACTTTGGTCAGTAAGGGCATTCCGTTCTTTTCATCGCTTATGCCGTAACTTCGGAGCATTCAAACCAATAATCTTTAGAAATCCTGGGTAGATCACAGCAATCATTTGGAAAACGTGAACGCGAAATCAAGCGCGAGAAAAAGCGAAAAGAAAAAGAAGCCAAAAAGTTGGCCCGTCAAGAAAACAAGAATAGTCTAGACGACAATAGTATGATTGCTTATGTGGATGAGTTCGGTAACATAACCGACACGCCACCTGACCCCTCTGAGCGAGAGGAAATCAATGCGGAAGATATTGAATTGGGAATTCCGAAGAAGGAAAAGGTTGACTTCGATGCGGTCAGAATCGGGTTTGTAAGTTTCTTCAATGATGAGAAGCAGTTCGGATTTATACGCGACGCCGATTCACAGGAAAGTATCTTTGTTCACGCGAGCAATACTCTGCAGCCCCTTCGAGAAAACATGAAGGTGCGTTTCGAAGTGGAACAAGGTCCTCGCGGGTTGTCTGCAATCAAGGTGGAAAGCGAGCAGTAAGGGAAAGGCGGTTACTTTCCGATACAGAAGTTACTGAAAATGTGGTCTAGGATGTCCTCCGGGTCAATCTCTCCGGTGATGCTGCCGAGGTGATGTAAGGCCTGGCGCACGTCACTGGCCACGAGGTCACCGGGAATGCCATTGAGTAATCCTGAACGCGTCGCTTCGAGCGCAGAACGCGCCTCCACCAACGCTTCGTAATGGCGGAAGTTGGTGACCATCAGCGCGTCTGAGGCTTGGCTTTCGCTGCCCCATTCGGCGAGCCAGTTCTTCAACTCTTCAACGCCCAACCCTTGCGCGGCGGATACGTGAAATTCGAGGTCGCGTCGCTCACCGGGTGCCGCGGCGAGGTCGGTCTTGTTCCAGACAATGGCTGTCTGCGCCTCTGGGCCAATGGCGGCCGCCTCGAGCGATTGGTCAACGGCCTCGGCACCATCGACCGAAGCGTCAAACAAGTACAGCACGATGGAAGCGCCCTGCGCCTTCGTCAACGCCCGGCGGATGCCTTCGCTCTCGATTTCGTCAGTGGTTTCGCGGATGCCTGCGGTGTCGATGAAGCGGAATTTCTTGCCGCCGATGATGCAGGTATCCTCGATGGTGTCACGCGTGGTGCCTGCGGTGGCGCTGACGATGGCGCGCTCGTCGCCGAGCAGTGCATTCAAAAGGGTGGACTTGCCGCGGTTCGGTGCGCCGATGATGGCGACGGGGATGCCTTCGCGGATGGCGTTTCCGGTGCGGAAGGAGTCGGCCAGCGAGCTCACCTTGCTGAGCAGGTCGCCCAGCAGCGCGTCGAATTGGCTGCGGTCGGCAAATTCTACGTCTTCTTCCGCGAAGTCCAGCTCCAACTCCAGCAAACCAGCGAAGCCGATGAGCCCCTCGCGCAACTCGCCTATGGCGCGCGCAAAATCCCCACGCAGTTGGTTCATCGCGAGGCGGTGGGCCCCAGCGTGATCGGAGGCGATGAGGTCGCCCACGGCTTCTGCCTGCGTGAGGTCGAGCTTGCCGTTGAGGAAGGCCCGGGCCGTGAATTCACCCGGACCGGCGTGGCGGCATCCGGCGTCGATGAGCCAACGAACCAGTTCGGTTTGGATGAAGGTGGAGCCGTGGACGGCGATTTCGACGGTGTCTTCCCCGGTGAAGGTGCCGGGCGCACGAAACACCGTGGCGAGGCATTCGTCGAGGACCTCCTCGCCGCGTACGATTTTGCCAAACGCCGCCTTGTGGCTTTCGAGGTTTTCGAGGTCCCGAGAGAAGAGGCTTGAAGCGATCCGGATGGCTTCCGGACCGGAGACGCGAACGACCGCGATGCCGCCCATTCCGGCCGGCGTCGAAATCGCGCAGATGGTTTTTCCATCAATTGCTCCAACAATTCCTCGGTTCATGGCGCGAAATTCGACTAAATTCGCGGCGCGAACAACAATTCAAAGTCATGAGCGTACTCGTCAACAAGAATTCAAAGATCATTGTACAAGGGTTTACCGGTGGTGAAGGAACATTTCATGCGGGTCAAATGATCGATTACGGTACGCAAGTAGTTGGAGGGGTAACGCCGGGCAAAGGCGGGCAAGAGCACTTGGGTAAGCCCGTGTTCAACACCGTAAGCCAAGCGGTCGATGCAACCGGAGCAGACACCAGCATCATTTTTGTTCCACCGGCATTTGCTGCAGACGCGATAATGGAGGCGGCTGATGCGGGCATCAAGGTCATCGTTGCCATCACCGAAGGCATTCCGGTTGCGGACATGACCAAGGTCAAGGCTTACATTGATCAAAGAGATTGCACGTTGATTGGCCCAAATTGCCCTGGAATCATTACCGCGGGCGAGGCCAAGGTGGGAATCATGCCGGGATTCATTTTCAACCCTGGCCGCATTGGCATCGTTTCCAAATCGGGAACCTTGACGTACGAAGCGGTGGACCAAGTGACCAAAGCAGGTATGGGACAATCCACGGCGATTGGCATTGGCGGAGACCCAATCATTGGAACGACCACCTTGGAGGCTGTTCAGCTTTTGATGGCCGACGACGAAACCGACGGCATCATCATGATTGGTGAAATCGGTGGTGACTTAGAGATCAAAGCTGCGCGATGGATCCAGGAGCACGGCACCAAGCCCGTCGTAGGGTTTATCGCGGGCGTCACCGCACCAAAAGGACGTACCATGGGCCACGCCGGCGCTATAGTGAGCGGAGAAGAGGAGAGTGCCGAAGCGAAAAAGCGTGTGCTTCGCGAATGCGGTGTGCACGTCGTGGATAGCCCTGCCGACATCGGAGAGAAAATGGCGGAGCTCCTGGGAGTCAACGCCTAATTTCCGTACTTAGATCCAATCCCGGTGAACGGGGTGGGGAACCGCAGTGTTCCACCGGCCATTCGTCAAGTCAGGAATGTCGACGCGGGAGCTTCCCAGTTTGACCGATTCCTCAGAAAGCGCTCCGACGAGGGACCATAACGCTCCGTCATAGACATTGAGGTCCAAAGATTCTCCGAGGTTGAGGCAACGAATCAATCGGTACATCATGACAAAGTCCATTCCGCCATGTCCTTGTTTGTGGTCGGCAGCCAATTGTTGAAGTCGACTCCACACGGGGTGTTCATAGCGATCCATGTATTCCGATTTTTCAGAACCTTCCAACCAGGCATGTCCTCCCCAATGCGGGCCTTCATCAATGTACAACCTCGACGGATACCCATAATGGGTCGCCTTGGAACCGATGACTTTGTCCAACCGATTGTAAGGGCGTCCACTATGCACATCGAATTGGAGCATGATGGATCGGCCTTTTGCAGTGCCGATTAAGGTCGTGTTCACGTCTCCGCATTGCACACGCTTTCCCATTTCTTTGAGTTCTTCATCAGCCGTGTTCGCCAATGCTTCAGAAAGCGCTGCTTCTTTGGAACTCATGGAGGTGAGATGGGTCAATGTGTCGCCGCGCAGGATGTCAAAATACATACACACGGGGCCGAGCCCATGGGTGGTGTATAAATTTCCATTGCGTTGCAAATGGTGTTTGAGCCTCCAACGGTCTTCATAATAAACAGGGTCAATCATCAGTTGGCGCAAGTCGTGCAAGTAGGCGCACTCGGCATGGGTCAAGGTTCCAAATACCCCGGCCTGTATCATGTTGAGGATCCACAACTCTTCACGGTTGTAGCAGCAATTTTCCAGCATGATGCAATGCCTGTTTGTTGCTTCTGCAATTTGAATCAGTTCCAAAGAGTCCTCTACGGTGTAAGCAATGGGTACTTCACTTGCGGCGTGCAAACCATTGTTCATGGCGGTCTTTGCCATTTGAGCATGCCATTCCCATGGGGTGCAAATCAATGCGAGGTCAGCAATTTCAGTGCGCATAGCGTCTTGCCAAGACGCGTCGCTTCCAGAAAATGTAACAGGCTGATTTGATTGGAATGCTGCGATGCGCTCCTTTGCTTTTTCTATTTTGGTCGGATTGATGTCGGAAATTGCGGTGATTTCAGCGTGCCCTTCCTGAACAAGCCACTGCAACATCTCAATCAAACTTTGCCCGCGATTGCCCAAGCCGATTATAGCGACACGCACCCGGTCAATCTTCTCCGCTTTGAGGTCGAACGCTGACCCGGTGATGCCGGCAGCATTGATTTTCGAGGTCCAATCCGCATGCGGTGTTTCTGAATGCCTCGCTGATGCGATGGTCCCGAATGCACTCCCAATCCCAAACAGGCTGCCTATTTTTAAAAAATCAAGTCTTTTCATGTAACGTTACTTTTGGGATGGAGTGATGGTTAAATGGTAGACGCCGGGAATTCGGGGTTCTAAAATCAATCGCATCAATTTTTCAGCTTCGATGGGGTTGGAGACAAAATCGATCTCCGAAGTATCAATCCACAGGATGCGCGATCCGCGGGCGTAACGGTAATGCCGTTCGTAATGTTCGTTGATTTTGTCGAGGTACGCTTGCGGGAGGTCTTTTTCGTAAGACCGGCCTCGCTTTTTGATTTGCCGACGGATTTTTTCGGGATTTGGATTCAAAATGGCCACCACCTCGGGTTTGGCGATTTGCGCATCCATGAGCTTAAACATGGTTTGAAAGAGTTTGAATTCCTCCGCGGGCAGGTTTGCCTTTGCAAAAATCAAACTCTTCACAAAGCTGTAGTCGGCAATGAGTAATTGCCGAAACAGGTTCCGGGCGCCCAGTCGTTCGCGCAGCTGCCGATAACGATCGCTTACAAAGGCCAGCTCAACGCTCAGTGCAAAGCGTTCGGGGTCGGCATAGAATTTCTCTAAAAATGGATTTTCTTGGAATTGCTCTAGCATCAAATCTCCTCCGAGTTGCTGAGCAAGTGCAGTGGCAAGCGTTGTTTTGCCAGCTCCAATGTTGCCTTCGATTGCGATGTATGCGTAAGGTGATTTCAAAGCTCAAAGTTGAGGCGATTCAATGTGGTGGTATCTGGACAATTTCGCAACAAATCTGCTACGGTCGAACCGTCGAGGTGGATTTTGAAATTTGGAGCCAACTCAGCAAAGGGCTCCAAAACAAACCTTCGATTGGCAATTTGCGGATGAGGGATAGTCAGCTGGGCACTGCTCAATTGAATTCCTTCGATGGCCAAAAGGTCCAAATCGATGGTCCTGGATTGATATCCCTCAAGTGAGCTTCGCAAGCGCCCTAGCTCCTTTTCGATGCATTGCAAATCGAGCATGGCCTGTTCAGGCTCAAGGTCAACGTCGAACCGGGCCACTTGATTAATGAATTCGGGAGAGTCCGAGTCCATCTTCCAAGGGGGTGTCTCGTAACGGCTTGAGAGTTTTGGACTGACACACCAGCGTGAAGTCAACCGATCTAAAGCCTGATCCAAGTATCCGTGACGGTCTCCTAGGTTGCTCCCCAATCCAATGAAGAAGGCTCTTTCCATCCCGTAAAATTGGTTAATTTCTAGCCAAGAACTGAAGATATCAGGGTACTTTTGTAGCACAAATTTCATCGCTCATGTCATTTTTCAAGAATACTTTTTCATCCTTCATAGGTGCTTCAGCGGCCATTTTGATTACAGGGGGGCTATTATATTTCTTAGTCATCGTGCTCTTGCTGGGTGGCCTGGTCGATGCATTGGAATCCGCAGAAGGAGGAACCGGTGATGTAGCCAATAAGAAAAATACAGTCTTGACAATTGACATGAATGCTCCCATCACGGAGCGGTCTTCTGAAGAGGGGAGCTTTTCATTGAATGGTTTCAATTCGAATTCATCCATTGGATTGAGGGATTTTGTGCAAACATTAGAGAAGGCAGCCGCCGATGAAAACGTCGAAGGGATTTATTTGAATTTTGAAAGCGTGCCGGTGGCTCCTTCTACATTGACCGATGTGAGGGCAGCGCTCGAGGCCTTCAAATCATCAGGTAAGTGGATTGTAAGTTGGAGTGAAGGGATGACTTTGGGAGGTTTGTATGTGGCTTCGGTTGCCGATGAATTGTTTATGCATCCGAACGGATATGCAGACATCAGTGGAATGCGCTTGCAGACGACCTATTACACAGGCATGCTAGAAAAAATGGGGGTTGGGATGACGGTTCTTCGTGGACCGGATAATGAATATAAAAGCGCCGTTGAACCCTTTACTCGCAAGAGCATGAGTGAATCCAATCGAGAGCAATTGAATGCACTGTTGGATGACATTTGGTCGGAAGTTCGATCGGGGATTGCATCGGGCCGGAGGATTGATGCGCAACAATTGGATGAAATCGCTGAGAACTTATTGCTGCGAACAGCAGAGGACGGAATGAACTTGGAGATTTTCGATGGATTGCTCTACCAAGACGAGTTGAAGGATCGGCTGAAAGAAAAAATTGGCGGAGAAAACCCAGTTTATGTCTCCCTCAGTGAATACATGGACGGTGGTGACTCAGATGGTTTTGAAGCTTCATTCGATTTCGATTTTTTAGAGGCCTTGAATGATGAGTCATACGGCGAAACAGAAGAGGCTGAGCCCCTTGGTGGAGAATTAGCAGTGATATACGCGACCGGAGGCATAGAAATGGGCAGCGGAGATGCCGAGACCATTGGGTCAGAAACCTTGTCAAAGGCCATACGCTCTGCGAGATTGGCACCAGATGTGAAAGGGGTCGTTCTTCGCGTAAGTAGTCCAGGAGGGTCTGCCTTGGCGAGTGACATCATTTGGCGAGAGGCCGAACTTCTAAAAGAGTCAGGCAAAACCTTTGTCGTAAGTATGGGGGATTATGCAGCTTCAGGCGGCTATTATATCAGTGCAGGTGCTGAAAAAATCTTTGCCAGCCCCAATACCATTACGGGTTCGATCGGCGTGTTTGGTATGTTGCCTTACGCAACGGAATTATTGGAGGATAAAATGGGATTGGCTTATGACGATGTTCGAACGCATTCTCATGCTGGGATTGGTCTTGAAGCGCAATTGGATCCCCTGCAGTTGGAGGCGCTGAATGAGTCCATCACAGACATCTATGAAGACTTCATCGGCATCGTGGCAGAAGGAAGGGGCATGACAACGGAAGAGGTAGATGCCATTGCGCGAGGCCGCGTTTGGACTGGCCAAGATGCAATGGAAATTGGTCTTGTCGATGAGTTGGGCAATTTGCAAGATGCCATCGATGCAGCTGCGCTAATGGCAGGGTTGGATTCTTTGACAGAAGATGACTTGGTGTATTTGCCAAAACAGTTGGATCCATTTGAACAGTTCTTGGAAGATTTAGCTTCTGCTGATGTATTGACTGAAACTTTACTCGAATCCGGGGTATCTCATGCACAACTCAAGCAGTGGTTGACCGTTCAGAAAATGCTGACTTCTGGCGATCGATTCCAAGCGCGATTGCCATTCTTTATTGAGATTCAATAACTTGCTCAGCATGTTGGGTAAAGAATTCGGTTTGCTGCTATTCTGGCTTACTATTTCCACACTTTTTGCATGCCAAGGACTGCGTGGGTTGCCAGACGAGGCGTTGGAGAGAACTCCTCGGGATACGGAGGAAGATTTGTCTTCTGAATCCGCCTCCACCGATCCATTCACACTCATCAATGCGGAAATCAAGGAGGATAGCATTTTTGTTGAAGTGCAGTATTCAGGAGGGTGTGCAGATCATGACTTCCGATTGATCGAGCAAGCTCCGATGGTCAGGAGTATGCCGCCTAAGCGCTTGCTTCAGCTTTATCATGAATCAAATGACGATCCTTGTCGGGCTTTGATTCAGGAGGTAAGAAGCATTGATTTAAAGCCGTTTCGTGCGAGTCCTCATGGATTGACAATCTTGCGGATTGATTCGTTGGAATTGATGTATCGCTATGATTGAGGCCCTCATTGCCCTGGTTCTTTTTGTATTCCTAAAGCTGTTTCATTCCAACCTATTGACCAGGGCTTTTCTAAAATCCCGCAAGCAAATCGTCGAAGCAAAATCGGCCAATGAATTGGCCTTGCCGACAGATGGCAGCAAGGAATGGGGAGTAAGTGTGATCGTGTGTATTCGGAATGGGGAGGATGACTGGCCAATCCTTTGGGAGGCATTGCGCAATCAAAAGGTTTCAATGCCAATAGAGGTCATCGTGGTCGATGATGGATCGATCGACGGCACCCCAAATTCTTTGTCGCAATCCGTTCAATCTCAGGATTCATTGCGCCTTCGAGTGTATCGTCTCGATGGCACGGCGCCGGGAAAAAAGCAGGCGTTGGCCTTCGGGGTCAATCAAGCGAAATATTCAGCGCTTCTCTTCACCGATGTCGATTGCAAACCTGTGGGGCCGGATTGGGTAGAGAACATGGTCAGGCCTCTGTTAGGCGGGGCAGATGTGACGCTTGGACTGGGTTTCCCTGCTGAACAAAAGCCCTTCAATGGGTTGGCAAAGCTTCAGGCTCTGGACGCTTTGTTGATTGCACGATCGTATATCGGTTGGAGTTTTTTGGGGCATCCATACATGGCCGTAGGAAGAAATTGGGCGATGCAAAAAGCGATTTTCCCGGGCTTTCAAGGTCAAGACGCTTTGGTTTCGGGTGATGATGACATGGCCCTTCAAGCGATAGTTAAGCATAAAGCCGCAGTCGTCGCCAACAACATTGATCGCAAAGCCCAGGTGGACACCAGCTTACCTATGTCATGGGAGAGTTGGAGCCGACAGAAGCGGAGACATTGGAGCACTGCGCCGTATTATTCGTTGAAGGATCAGATGCGATTAATGATTCCGCGCGTTCTCAATTTGATGATTGCAATCACTTCGATCATCGCAGCAGTCATTGCCATAAGAGCAGGGGTTTTGCACAATGGGATATGGATTATCCCTGTGATGATAATGATCGCATGGATGAATGAGGTCCTTAACTTTCGGAAAATCGCCGACGCCTGTCAATCCCCTTCGTCTTGGAGGACTTTGGGATGGTATGTTCCGATGTGGTCCCTATGGAACCTCTGGTTGTTTGGGGTCACAATACTAAACCCTCCCAAAAAGGAGGAATGGTAGGGGTGGTGTTAATTGAACCAATGATTGCCCAGTCATCTCATGGAAGTGAATCCTAACCTCTCGGATAAAGCTCGCTACGATTACGCCTTGGTGTTGCGGGCGACCAAAGAGAACGATCAACGTGCGTATGGTGAGCTGATGGAGCGCTATCGCGATTCCATCTTCCACATGATCAACAAAATGGTTTTCAGTTCTGATGATGCAGATGACCTGACGATGGAAACCTTTACCAAAGCCTTCGATCGTTTGAATCAATACACCCCAGCTTTTGCTTTTTCTACTTGGTTATTCAAAATCGGATCCAATCATACAATTGACTTCATTCGGAAGAAAAGATTGAAAGCGTTATCGTTGGATCAAGGCTTTCGAAATGAAGATGGTGAGGCAATGGAAATTCACATTGCTGATGAAAAGCTGGATCCCATTCAGACCTTGGAAAAGAAGGAGCGGATTGAATTGTTGAGAGAAGTGGTGAGTCAGATGAAGCCAAAATACCGGGAATTGGTTGAATTGAGGTATTTCGAGGAAAAAAGCTACGAGGAGATTGCCGAGGAATTGGACCGCTCATTGGGCACAGTTAAGGCTCAATTGCATCGAGCTCGTGAAGCATTGGAATCCATCCTTGGACGGGTCAAAGAAACCATTTAAACGACCCTTGGATTATCAAAATTGGATTCCGGAGCTCTCGAATGAGGCCTCTGTTCGGTTGAATCAGTTGGAAGAGGTTTATCGAACCTGGAATGCCCAGATTAATGTGATTTCGCGCAAAGATATGGATGCTTTTAAGGAGCGGCATGTGCTCCACAGCCTAGCGATAGCGCGAGCGATGCGATTTGCTGATGGCAGCAATGTGTTGGATGTCGGAACGGGAGGAGGGTTTCCAGGAATACCTCTTGCGATTGTTTATCCCAATGTTCGCTTTGTGCTTTGCGACAGCATTGGAAAAAAAATCAAAGTGGTACGAGCCGTTTGTGAAGCATTGAACCTTTCCAACGTAGAGACGATTCACGGCCGCGCGGAATCGGTGCCGGGGTCCTTTGATTTTGTTGTTAGTCGTGCTGTTACACGCATGAACAAATTCATCCCATGGGTGGATGGCAAGATTTCGGATCGCTGCCTAAATCCTTGGCCTAATGGAATCTTGGCGCTCAAAGGTGGGGACCTAACGCAAGAGCTTGACGAGGTGAGCTATCCGACAGAGCGCTTGCCCATACAACAATGGTTTCAACAAGATTTTTTTGAGACCAAAGAAGTTGTGTATGTCAAGATGAAATAGTTGGCATTGTTATTCGGGTATGCCAACTTTTGGGCATGAGCGAGGAAAAACCAAATCAGGAAAGAGCAATCGAGAAAAAAAGCGAGGAAAAAAGCGAGGAAAAAAGAAGAGGAACCCCTTCGGACTCCTCTTCAATAACCTGCAAGAAATTGAAACCAACACAGTATTCTCAGACCGTGTCTGCCCATTAGACGAGAAAAAACCCGGAGGGTTGCCATTTTTTCAAACTTTTTTTGTGGAAATGTCGCGATTCAACACTAAACAACTGAAAAACAGTGGTTTATTTTTCAGAAAATCGGTAACCAACACCCCTTATTGAGACGAAATGCTCGGGAAATTTTGGGTCCTTCTCGAAATATTTCCGAAAAGCGACCAAATGATTGTCAATGGTTCTGGTACTCGGAAAGGCATGATAACCCCAAACGACTTCGAGAATTTCTTCCCTACTAACGACCTGTTCTTTTTTAGAGATCAGCAGCCGCAACAGCATAGACTCCCTCTTGGAAATCCGTCTCGCCTCTCCATGAAGTGTTTTGATTTCAAATGCATCAAAATCAATTTCCGCACCATTCTTGAACTGATAGAATGAAATGACCTCGGGTGAATTCGTGGATTGTCTGCGCATTAGGCGGCGAATCCTCAGCAAAAGTTCTTCCAAATGAAATGGCTTTCCGAGGTACTCGTCACCACCTGATTTCAACCCTTCCACACGGTCTTCGCCATCATTTTTCGCGGTAAGGAAAAGGATGGGTAAATCCGAGCCTTCTGAACGGAGCGTTTTGCAAACCGCAATGCCATCCAACTTTGGCATCATCACATCGAGCACGGCCACATCCAGTCGGTGTTGCTTGGCATGGTTTAATGCTTCCTCCCCATTGCTCGCTTCGATGACAAACCAACCTTCTTTGTTAAAGTTTAATTTCAACGCTTTTCGCAACGCCGGGTCATCTTCTGCGAGAAGTATCCGGGGTTGTTGTGGAGTCATTGTTTCCATGATGTAAATTTCGGTCGAATAATGGGTCGAAGGAAATGGATGAACTCAAGAGTGTTCCAACAATAGCAGATGCGATTGGATTGGAAGTTACAAAGGTAGAAGAGGGACGCGTATTAGGTAAAATGCCGGTTGATAAAAGAACGCACCAACCGTATGGATTGCTTCACGGTGGTGCCAGTGTCGTTCTCGCTGAAACTTTGGGTTCTGTTGGTTCTCACTATCTTGTGCATGAGCAAGGGAAAGCGGCGGTGGGTGTTGAGGTCAATGCGAATCACCTCAAGAGTGTTCGAGATGGGTGGGTCCATGGAGAGGCCAAATTGATCCATCGGGGAGGAAAGATGCACGTTTGGTCCATTGAAATTCGCGATGAATTCGAACAATTGATTTGCATCAGTCGTTTAACCGTTATGATCATCCCTCAACCGAAACGGTAAGCACGTGAACAACATCCAAGGTCAGGTATGGTGGAGGGCTCCCGGTGAACAAAAAGTATGGAAGCTGAAACAGGTTCAAGAAGGGTCTACAACGTTCCGCTTTGCGCCATTCAAAACCGATCGATTTCACGAGGTAATTGAATTGACTGGTGTGCGAGAAACAAGTGACTTTCCGCATCCGGGTTCGGTCCGCAACTTAAAAATGGGGGTTGAGGTCAAGTCGTCCCGATCGCAGCATGAGCAGATCATTGGGCATGCACTAAAGGCGATTGATGAGGGTCAACTTGAGAAAGTGGTCTTGAGTCAGACTGAATTCTGGCATTCGGATGCTTCTGCAGAAGAACTATTTAAGATCAAATGTGAGGTGTTTCCAAATGCCTTCGTCTACTTGATTGACCATCCAAAATCGGGGGTTTGGTTGGGTGCGACACCTGAATTGCTTATCCAATCATCTGGGGGTGGCCAATTCCGAACGGTGGCATTGGCGGGCACAAAAATGGACTTGGACGAAGCCTGGACAGCCAAGGAAATGAAAGAACAAGTCCTCGTCACTCAGTTCATCGAAGGATTGTTGAACAAGGAAGCGGTCAAAAACGTGATTGTCGGAAACGTTCATGATTTGGATTACGGCCAAATCAAGCACCTCAAAACGGAGATTGCATTCGAATCCAATCGCACCATTGAAGAATGGCTTCCATTGCTGCATCCAACTCCTGCTGTCGGGGGATATCCTCGGAACGAAGCGTTGGAATTCATTGAGGAACATGAAGTCACACCAAGGGGTTACTATACCGGATACCTGGGGCTCATCGAAAGCGATGGATTGGCTGAGTTTTATGTCAACCTGCGCTGCATGAAATGTCATTCCAATGGACATCGATTGTTTGCTGGTGGAGGCGTCGTTGAAGGTTCTACTCCCATAGGAGAATGGGAAGAAATTCAATCAAAGATTGATTCAATCCGAATGGAATTGGCTTCTTGATCACCATGCTACCGGTTAACTTTGTATCATGTTCATGACCGATCACATCGGTGCACATTGCTTGATGCGAACATGGGTTGCGTTGGGTCTTCGTCATGTCGTGATTTCACCTGGATCGCGGAATGCTCCACTCGTGATTGCAGCGAATCAATTTCCAGATTTGAAGTTGTATACAGCACTAGATGAAAGGGCAGCTGCGCACATGGCTTTGGGGATGGCATTAGCCGATGGAATACCGGCTGCGGTGATTTCAACTTCAGGAACGGCATCACTGAATCATGGGCCTGCACTTGCCGAGGCATACTACCAAGGTGTTCCATTGATGAGTGTGACGGCAGATCGCCCGGTCCATACACGGAACCAGGGTCTTGGTCAAAGCGTGCAACAAGAAGGAATGTTCGATGCCCATGTACTTTGGTCGGGTCAAATCGATGAGCAATCCATGTCGACGGAAGCCATGGAAAAACTGGCGACAACAGCTTGGACAAAGGCATTAAGCGGCCCAGTCCACATGAATATGCCGTTTGAAGAACCATTGTACGGTACAACGGAAGCTGTTGCGGATTCTGCAAAGCCTATTGTTACGCCTCATCAGCTTGAACAAGATGCCATGCCCGATTCCTTGGAGTCGCTGTTGAGCCAACATGACGTGCGAATCGTGGTGCACATCGGAGCCCTTGCCATTCACTCCATAAGCGAGTCCATGGTGGAGCAACTGATCGATCGTTGTGCCGTCATTGCTGATGTATTTGGATCAAATCAACAAGCAGCGGAGTCAAGTTCCATGAGGCTTTTATGCGGTTGGAATGAAGAAGTGATTGCTTCGTGGAGGCCCCATGCGATCATCACGGTGGGATTACCGCCTATGGATAAAAAACTTCGTGCTGTTATGACGAGCTGGAATGCACCTCATTGGCACGTGGGGTTGGAGGCCAATGCATGGGATATGTTTTCATCCCTGCAAGGGAATTGGCGCATTTCTCCAGAAATGGGATTGCAGGAATTGATCGATTCTTTGCCTGGATTTAATGGGTTTGCTCAACGCTGGGAAGTCCAGAGGGCTCGTTCCTTTCAGTTTCAATTGGAGGCCTCAAATGAAGATTGGGTGGATTTTAACGTGTTTCAGTGGCTTTCAACGCACTTGGTCGATCATTGCAATCGACTCCATTTTGCGAATTCAACTGCTGCTCGCTACGCACAGTGGTTTCATTGGGAGGGCATGATCCTTCATGCAAATCGTGGCGTAGCTGGGATTGACGGATGTTTGAGCACGGCAGTGGGGGATGCCCTAAAAAATCCAGAAGAAGAAGTCGTATTGATCTCTGGCGATGCAGCCTGGTTGTATGATCAAAATGGATTCCAAGTCAGGCCGCAACCGAAAAATCTTAAAGTCATCGTCATCAACAATGGTGGAGGAAACATCTTTCGTTGGCTGGAAGGCCCTGAAAAATCGGGCTTGCTGGAACGATTTTTCGAGTCTGGATTCGGCCAAAGCATGAGAGGTTCTGCAGAGCAATTGGGAATGCAGTACTCCATTTGCAAAGATTGGATTTCCCTGGAATCTGCCTTCAGTTTGTGGTCAACGGAAAAAGGTCCAAGTTTGCTTGAAATCGCGACCCCCGGTCCCGCATCGGCGTCTCACTTGAAATCGATGTTGGACCGAATGGAACATTTATTGAACCCATCATAAACCATGAATAACCTGATTTCATGGATACAAGCTTCCCGTTTGCGCACATTGCCACTGGCTGCGGCATGTGTGATGATTGGCGGTGCTATTGCCCATGAAAAGGCAATGAACAGTGAATTTTTGGCCTCTCAGTATTGGCCTGTGTTTTGGGCGATTCTCATGACTGTCGTTTTGCTTCAGGTGCTGTCAAATTGGGCCAATGATTGGGGAGATTTTAGTCATGGGGTTGATGGCGAGGAACGCCAAGACCGCGCCGTGGCCTCAGGGCGGATTTCGGCCCAGTCCATGAAAAGGGGAATCCGCGTTCTGGGATTCTTGACTTTTCTGATTGGAATTGCCACGGTTTATTTTTCGATGCATTCCTCAGGGTCGTTTGCCTTGTCAATGCTGATGATTTCATTGGGAGTCTTGGCCATTTTCGCGGCTTATCGATACACCGCTGGAAAAAATCCATATGGTTATTATGGATTGGGAGACCTGATGGTGATGACCTTTTTTGGTTGGATTGGAGTGGCCGGCACGGCTTTTCTGTTGACCCACTCTTGGGAGTGGTCTTGGTTGCTTCCAGGTACTTGGACAGGTGCGCTAAGCGTTGCTGTGTTGAATTTGAATAACATGCGCGATCATGAAAATGATGCTGCAAAGGGAAAAAGAACCCTCGTGGTTAGAATGGGCTACAACCAAGCAAAATGGTACCATGCCGTTTGTTTTATCGCAGCTTGGGCGTCTTGGTGGACGTTTGTCTTTTTCCTCGAAAACGGAAGCTGGCGAGGCATGGAGTGGATCGGAATCATCAACGCTTTTCATTTTACCCACTTGATCAGGGTTTTTAGATGTCAAGAAGCGAGTGCCCTGGATCCTGAACTGAAAAGGGTAGCATTGTCCACCGCGTTGGCTGCATTTTTCATTCTTCTTGCTCAAACGGTCCAATCATGAAGGATGAACTGCATTTCGAGGAGTTTTTGATTGAAAGAATCGATCTGCGATTCAAAACGCCTGCAAGAACATCCAGGAATACCCTTCATTCGAAGCCGTCCTGGATTCTTCGTGTTCGCGACAAAAATGGAAAATGGGGATGGGGTGAGTGCAGCGTCATTCCGGGTCTGAGTTTGGATCAGATCGAATCCATCGAACGCTTTCTCAATCACTGCAAAGACTCGAAACATATGAATCTATCCACCATTCCGAATGACCTCCCTGCCGTTCGGTTTGCCCTCGAAATGGTTCAATTATCCTTGCATTCGGAAGAATCGGGTGTCTTCTACGAGGGTCCTTTTGTCAATTGCAAGAGCTCCATTGACATCAATGGGTTGATTTGGATGGATACACCAGAAGCCATGCTTCAGCAGGGAATGGATTTGGCTGAGGCGGGGTTTCAAACGTTGAAAATGAAAGTGGGTACGCTTCCATTTGACACAGAAATGGGATGGCTTCGGGAATTGAGGCAGACATTGGGCGATGAGGTGGTGCTTCGGTGCGATGCGAACGGAGCATTTTCGAAAGAAGAAAAATCATGGACTCCCCTGAGAAAATTAGAAGCCCTCGCCCAATTGGATTTCCACTCCATTGAGCAACCACTCAAACAAGATGATTGGGAGGGTTTGGCGTCTTTGTGCAGTCAAAGCCCAATTCCCATTGGATTGGATGAATCGTTGATTGAAATTCTTCCTGCCGATCGAGTCGAGCTTCTTGACCGGATTGCTCCTCAATTTTTGATTTTAAAGCCGAGCCTCATTGGTGGATTTGAAGCGAGCCAACATTGGGTAGATCTCGCAGATGAAAGAGGCATCGGCTGGTGGGCGACATCAGCGTTGGAATCGAATTTGGGACTTTATGCCATTGCTCAGTGGGTTTCTGATGGGGTGAGAAGTGATAAAAACACGCTGCATCAAGGCCTCGGGACGGGAGCACTTTTCACCAATAATCTCCCGAGTAGCATGAAGGTGGATAGAGGAAAATTGACCAATGAACGCAAGATGGGTTGGAATGCTATTGAACATCAATTGCGGCTATGATGAAGGAAGGTAGCGTTTACTTGCAAGGGAGTTGGTGGTGCCTGAATCCTTCCGCATTGATGGATTTAAAAGAGGCGGTCATCGAACCCTGGGAATTGGAATTGGTCAAAGCAATGGAGCTTTGGTGGAATTCAGAACCTACAATGAGCATTCGCACCTCAGGCTCGACAGGAAACCCAAAACCGATTCAACTTGCAAAAGCAGCAATGGAGGCGAGTGCGAAAAGAACCATTGACTATTTCGAGGTTTCGCCTGGTTCAAAGGCGGGATTGGCGTTGCCCGTGACTTCGATTGCCGGCATGATGATGTTGGTTCGCGCTATCATTGGCCGCTGGGATTTGGTGGTTTCAAAACCCGCAATTCATGCGACGTTCAATGCCGACGAGTTGGACTTTGTCGCGCTCACTCCCATTCAAGCGCAAACCATCGAACAAGAAGATCCTGTCCAATGGAAATCGTTCAAAACGGTGCTGATTGGCGGCGGTTCCCCAAATAATCGCTGGCTGAGTCAATTAAGTGGTGAGACCAGGGTTTTTGAATCATTTGGAATGACCGAGACCATCAGTCATTTGGCCCTGCGTCAACTCTACCCTCTGCGCGAACCAAACTTTCGGTGCTTGCCTGGTTTCGCGGTACGCACGAACTCGCAAGGGGTGCTGAACATCAGGACTCCTGACGGACAAGAATTTATCACTCGGGACGTGGTTCAATGCCAAGATGATCACAGCTTTATTTGGCTGGGTAGGATGGATGACGTCATCAACTCTGGAGGACTTAAAATCCATCCTGAAGCGGTTGAAATGGGATTGCAGGCAATCATCAATCAGCCGTTTCGATGCTTTGGCGTGCCAGATGCTGACTGGGGACAAGTGGTGGCTATTCGAATTCATTCTGAAGAAGTGCCTCATGATTGGGAGGAGCAGAAACGCTTCATTGAATCTTGGTCTCGCGACAATTTGCCGAAACACCATGCGCCCAAGGTGATCGAATGGGCTCCGCTCGAACAATCATGGACCGGCAAATGGAAACGACCTCGAAATCACAATTGAAATGGCCAAAGTTTTAGTTTTCGCGACTCATAATCAGAATAAGGCACGTGAGGTTCAAGAGATGCTTGGGCAGGCCTATGAAATTAGAACGCTTTCTGACATCGGGTGTCATGAGGAAATTCCAGAGACTGCCGAAACCTTGGAAGGAAATGCCAAGATGAAGGCTCGATTCGTGGTTGAAAATTACGGCCTGGACTGCTTCGCTGACGACACGGGATTGGAGGTTGAAGCATTGGGCGGACGACCTGGGGTTCGAACAGCACGGTACGCTGGCGATCAAGCAGATTCCCACGATAACATGGCAAAACTTCTGCTTGATTTAACCGATGCGACGAATCGGATGGCCCAGTTTAGAACGGTTTTTTGCGTCATCAGGGGAGGCGAAGAATTGATCATTGAAGGCACATGCACAGGGGCCATTGCTCCTCGACAAGCGGGTGTTGAGGGTTTTGGATATGATCCAGTTTTTGTTCCGACAGGCGAGACCCGCACATTTGCGGAAATGACTTCCGCAGAGAAGAACGCAATCAGTCACAGAGGACAAGCCGTTCGAAAAATGGTGGACACCTTGTTGGAAAGGAGCTGAATTCAAGTCCGTTTCCCTTCGAAACTTGTCGCATATTTGTCTTTGGAAATCGAAGATTCATGAACTACTTAGAATTCGAGGAACCCATTCGTCAATTGAGGGAACAATTGATCCAAGCAAAAGAATTGCAAGAACAAAGTGATGTGGACATGGCCACATTGGTTGAAGACTTGGAATCAAAAATCAGGGAAATGACGGAGAGCATCTATTCAAACCTGACTCCGTGGCAACGCGTTCAGGTAAGTCGTCATCCCGACCGACCGTATACACTGAATTACATCAATGCGATCACCAATGGTCAATTCATGGAATTGCATGGCGATCGCACCGTAAAGGATGATAAAGCCATGGTCGGTGGATTTGGATTTATTGACGATCAATCGGTGATGTTCATTGGGCAACAAAAGGGTGTGAATACGAAAATGAGGCAGTATCGAAATTTCGGTATGGCCAACCCTGAAGGTTATCGCAAGGCGTTGAGATTGATGAAGTTGGCGGAAAAATTCAATCGTCCGATTGTCACTTTGATTGACACCCCAGGTGCTTATCCAGGGTTGGAAGCGGAAGAACGAGGTCAGGGAGAGGCCATCGCGCGGAATTTGATTGAGATGTGTCAACTTCGGGTTCCTGTAATCTGCATTATCATCGGCGAAGGTGCCTCTGGTGGAGCACTCGGGATAGGAATTGGTGATCGTGTCTTGATGCTCGAAAACACATGGTATTCAGTCATCAGCCCGGAGTCTTGTTCCTCTATTTTGTGGAGAAATTGGGAACATAAAATGGAAGCTGCTGACGCCCTCAAATTGACAGGTGAAGACATGCAGGAACTCGGGCTGGTTGATGGGATTGTCCCGGAACCATTGGGAGGTGCTCATGCAGACCCAGAGGCCATGTTCAAGCAGCTCAAAAAGGAGATTAAAAAGCATTTAAACAAGCTCATCCCCATGGATCCGGATAAGCGAATCGATCAGCGAATTCGAAAGTTCTCATCGATGGGGGTGGTAAATAACTGAGCATGTGCTTAGTTTGCTTAGTTTTGTCACGAATTTTGAAGATTCACGAAATATGAACATGTTTTTGCATCAACGGAATGGAATCTTTTTTGGAAGCATTCTTTCCGCATTGTTTTTTGTAGGCTGTGCTGGTTTAGGCAGCATGGAGAAGGAAATCGAAACCCTCAATCTACAGGCATCACCCGAACCTTTGATCTTACGTGGAGATCAAGTAGAGCTTGAAATCAGAGGGAATTTTCCAGCAAAATATTTCGGAAAGAAAGTGAGCATTGAAGCAACCCCTGTGTTAACATGGGATGGTGGGCGTGCTGCCTTTGATACCGAAGGTTTTCAAGGGGAAGACGCGGCTGGAAACAGTACGGTGATTCCGTTTGAAACGGGCAAATCATTCACCTACACGTCATCTGTTCCTTATGAACCAGGTATGGAGGACGCTGCTGCTTTACAGGTGGAAATCTCAGGATCGCAGGGAAACAAAAGCGCCACGTTTGATCCGATAACTGTGGGAGCAGGTGTCATCACGACTCCTTTGTGGGTCCAAGCGGATGATCAGTTCATTGCAGTGCCGGATAATTTTCAACGGGTCATGTCTTACTCGGCAGAAGCGGTGATCAATTATGACAAGAATTCCTCGAATGTTAAAGGCGATGAATTGCGACAGGAAGATTGGAAGGCGTTGGAATCTTTGGTTGCATTGGCGGCTGCTGCGGATAGCGTTACCCTGACCGGAACAACCATTCAAGCTTACGCTTCACCAGAAGGAGAAATCACATTGAACGAGAACCTTGCAAACGATCGTGCAAAGAGTGCATCTGAAGCCATGACAAAAGCGATGAAGCGATCGAAAATGGTCCCTGAGGCGAGCTTTTACAGCTTGGTGCCGAAAGGAGAAGACTGGGACGGATTCAAAACGAAAATGCAGGCTTCTTCGATTCCGGATAAAAATTTGATTTTGCGGGTGTTGGAGATGTACTCGGACAAGAACAAGCGAGAAGAAGAAATCCGAAACATCGCAAAGACCTATCAAGAAATTGAAAAGCAAATCTTACCTGAATTGCGACGTTCACAGCTGAGCATCGCTTATGATATTGAAGGATATACAGATGAACAATTGATGGATTATTCAAAGAGTGCTCCAGAGATGCTCACTGCTGATGAATTGCTGTACGCCGCAACTTTGTTCAACGATGTAAACGATAAGCTGACCATCTATCAAAGTGCTACGCGCTACCACTCAGACGACTACAGAGGTTATAATAATGCTGGTTGGTGCCTAGCTCAAATGGGCCGAATGACCCAAGCGGGAGAGGTCTTTAATCAGGCTTTGGAGCTTGAGCGTAACAAAGCAGTCCTGAATAACGTGGCTGCGATCAAGCGGCAATCAGGCGATGTTGATGGAGCGATGCAATTGTTGAATGAAGCGGCCGGAGCGGGTCCAGAAGTTGGTTACAACAAAGGAATCATTTTGATTCAGAAAGGTGATTACGCTTCAGCCATATCGAACATGGGCCGTACCAACTCAGTAAACGTTGCCTTGGCGAAGTTGCTCAATGGTGATGCTGCTGCTGCTAAAACCACATTGGAAAATGCCAATGATGATAGTGCGGTTGCCAGTTACGTAATGGCTATCGCTTGTGCTCGATTGAATGATGCCTCTGGGGTAAAGAAACACCTTGGTGATGCATTGGCGAAAGATGCCAGCTTGCGGAAGAAGGCTGAAGCTGATTTGGAGTTCAGGGACGTTCGCAGTGCGATTGGACTCTAATTCTTATTGAACGAATTGAGAAGCCCCGGAATTTCCGGGGCTTTTTTTGCAACGGCAATTGATGCGTTACATTCGTGGCATGGCAAAAATCAACAAGGGCTTGATCTCAATGTGCATCGGGTTAGTCTGCACAATTCTCATAGTTCCAGTAGGAGCCCAAACGAATAGCGAATCTGAGCTCCAGTCTTTTTTATTCGATTTGACGGATGTGCGGTTTGAAAGCACTTATTTACCCTCGTCATTCAATCAAGCTTGGGAACTTCACATTAAGCAACCCTTGGACCATGATCATCCAGAATGGGGCAGTTTTTGGCAACGAGTTTATGTGTCTCATCTGGATCCGAGCCGTCCAACGGTACTTGTAACTGAGGGGTACAATCGAGATTATAATTATGCAAGTGAGCTGGCCGAGTCAATCGGTGCCAATCAAGTGGTCGTGGAACATCGGTATTATGGTGCGAGCGTGCCGGATTCGTTGGACTATTCATACTTAAACATCAAACAGGCTTCGGCGGATTTGCATCGGATTAAATCCTTGCTCGCTGATTATTTTTACGGGCCGTGGTTGGCTTCGGGAATCAGTAAAGGGGGGCAAACAACCATTTTCTATCGGTACTTTTTTCCAGACGATGTTGTCGCAAGCGTTCCTTATGTTGCTCCTGTGAATTTGTCCTTGGAGGATGAAAGGATTTATTCGTTTTTGTCTTCGGTAGGTTCAGCTCGGTGCCGGAAAAATTTGGAGAAAGTGCAAAAGCGAATCTTGGAAGATTATGATGAGAGTTTGCAATGCTTAAAATGGCACGCAAAGGGTCAGCGCTTGAGGTTTGATTATTTGACGGTCGAAGAGGCATTTGAATATGCAATTTTGGAATATCCATTCTCTTTTTGGCAATGGGGTGGGGTGTGCGAAGAGATCCCGGATAAAGATTCCGATCTAGAGATCATTTTAGATCATTTCTTAGAAATCAGTGGGTTGGGATTTTTCTCAGATAACGGAATGAATGACTATGCGTCTCATTACTTTCAATGTGCCCGCGAATTTGGATACTACGGTTACGAAGTAGCTCCATTAGCCGGGTTATTGCGGGCTCTGCCATCGGATCGCAATCCCTCGGCGATATTTACGCCGAATCATATGGAAGTGGCGTATGATGGAGGTGAGCTTTCAAGGAAGGTTTACGATTGGGTAACTGAACACGGAGATCAATTCATCTACATCAATGGAGCGTTAGATACGTGGAGTGCAACGGCAATTCCAGAAAATCCTGAACGTGACGCTTTGTTCTTCTTCATGGAAGGAGAAAGTCATGGTACGGCGAGGTTACGAAATCTATCCGAAGATGATCGAGCTGCGGTGCGCACTTCGCTTGAGCGTTGGACTCAGCTTCCAATGACGGGGTCATTGGCCGAGTGATTATGATGGAGGCAGTCCAATTTTGCGAACTGCATCCCACAAGATAATTCCGCCACATACACTCACGTTCAAACTCTGTTTGACTCCAAATTGAGGAATTTCAATGCATGTATCAGCCGCATGACAAGTTGATGCTTCAACCCCGCGCACTTCATTGCCAAAAACGAATGCCCATTTTTCACCAGGCTGAGGGGTCCAATTCGTGAGCATCACGCTACTTGAAGTTTGTTCAATAACGGCTATTTGATATCCATCTTTCCGCAATTTCACAACGGCTTCTTCAGTTGATTCATGATGCCACCATGTCACATGTTCTGATGCTCCAAGGGCGCTTTTTAGGATGTCTCGATGGGGCGGTTGCGCTGTATAACCGCAAAGGTGAATGGCATCCAGTCGAAAGGCGTCTGCCGTTCGAAAAAAAGAACCCACGTTGATGCCAGAGCGGATATTTTCTAGTACAACCCGAACGGGTGCTTTGGGTGCATTTCGGAATTGATCGGAAGTCAGTCTAGACTGGTCAGGATTCATGCTTTCGATTCTTTTGTTTCCAATAATTCTTTCAATCCAAAGTATTCATCTCGAAGGCGAGCGGCCTCCATGAAGTCCAGGTCTTTAGCGGCTCTTTCCATCAGCCTTTTTGTGTGCTCAACAGATTTTGTCAATTCCTCCACTGACATGCGTTCCCAAATGGGGTCTGATTTTACGGCTTCAGGTTCGGCTACCCGGTGCCTTGGCCGATCATCGACTTGAGGACTTTGCTCGAAGATGGTCTTTCGTTGTTTTCGAATCTGTTGTGGTTCGATGTTGTTGGCCTCGTTAAAAGCCTCTTGTTTTGCTCTCCTTCGTTTGGTTTCATCAATGGTCCTGGCCATGGATTCAGTCACGGAGTCAGCATACATGATGACGCGGCCATTTACATTCCGCGCAGCTCGTCCAGCGGTTTGTGTCAATGATCGGTCGGATCGTAAAAACCCTTCTTTATCAGCATCCATGATTGCCACGAGTGACACCTCTGGAAGGTCGAGTCCCTCCCTGAGCAAATTGACTCCAACAAGCACATCAAACACGCCATCCCTCAATTCACGGATGATTTCAACGCGATCCAACGTTTTGACATCTGAATGGATGTACCGCGCTTGAATATTTAATCGATCGAGGTATTTAGTCAATTCTTCAGCCATACGCTTCGTCAAGGTGGTGACCAATACTCGGTCGCCTTGCTCTATGGTATGTTGAATTTCACCAATGAGATCATCTACTTGGTGGGTGCAGGGACGCACGTCTATGGGAGGATCCAGCAACCCTGTCGGGCGAATGACCTGTTCGACGATGATTCCCTCGCTTTGTTCCAATTCATAGTCTGCAGGCGTCGCCGAAACATAGATGACTTGATTGGTAATGGAGTTGAATTCATCGGCTTTCAGTGGTCGATTGTCCAAGGCGGATGGCAACCTGAATCCGTATTCGACCAAGGAAGTTTTTCGAGAGCGGTCACCTCCGAACATGGCGCCGATTTGTGGAACGGTCACATGACTTTCGTCAATCACCAATAAAAAGTCATCAGCGAAATAATCGACCAAGCAAAAAGGACGTTCCCCAGGATTCCTTCTGTCGAAGTACCTGCTGTAATTCTCTATACCATTACAAAACCCAATCTCTTTGATCATTTCCAAGTCATACAAGGTTCTTTCCTCTAATCGCTTGGATTCAATGTACTTGGCTTGGTCATTGAAAAAAGTTTTCTGCTTCTCCAAGTCTTGTTGAATCTCCCATACGGCTTGATCTGTCGTCGCTTTGCTCGAGACGAACAAGTTTGCTGGGTAAATGATGATGTCTTCGAAGTTGTGGATGCTTTCGCCACTGATGGGGTCGATGGTTTCAAGCCGTTCGATTTCGTCACCCCAGAATTGAATTCTAAGTGCATGATCGGCATAGGCCAAGAAAACGTCGATGGTATCTCCTTGCACGCGAAAGGTGCCACGTTTGAATTCAGCCCTTGTTCTGCTGTAGAGGCCGCTCACTAGGGTGTGAAGGAAAGCATTACGCCCAAATTTCTGGCCTACTTTCAGTGGGATAATGCTCTTATGAAACTCAACGGGATTGCCAATTCCATAGATGCAGCTGATGGAAGCAACCACGATCACATCCCGACGGCCGCTGAGCAAAGCGGAAGTGGTACTCAACCGAAGTTTTTCGATCTCCTCATTGATGGAAAGATCTTTCTCGATGTAAGTATTGGTTGATGCGATGTATGCTTCTGGTTGGTAGTAGTCATAGTAACTCACGAAATACTCAACCAAATTGTTTGGGAAGAATTCTTTGAATTCACTGTACAGCTGCGCCGCGAGCGTTTTGTTGTGACTTAAAACCAAAGTCGGTCGCTGAGTTTTAGCTATGACATTCGCTACGGTAAAGGTTTTCCCAGAGCCTGTGACCCCCAACAGGGTCTGGTGTTTCGTCCCTGCTTCGACTCCCTCGACCAATTGTTCAATGGCCTGTGGTTGATCACCTGCCGGTGCATATTCGCTGCGGAGTTCGAATTTCATGGAAAGACAAAAATAAACCAGTGAGCCTTGCAGAATTTTTGGCGCATAAAAAAAGCCAGGTTCATACCCGGCTTTTCAGAATACTGTAAGTAAGATTAGTCTGCAACAACTTCAAAAGAAACGGTTGCGGTGACTTCTTTGTGCAATTTGATTGTCGCTTCGTATGTCCCCAATTCTTTGATGCTGTCTTCTGCGATGTGGATGGCCTTACGATCCACATCATGACCAGCTGCTTGAATGGCTTCCGCAATCTGAATGGAGTTAACAGAACCAAAAATTTTCCCGCTCTCTCCTGCTTTAGCGCCAATCTTGAGCGTCAAGCCTTGAAGTTTTGAAGCCAGAGCTTGAGCTTCTTCTTGAGCTTTTGCTGCTTTGTGGGCTTGTTGCTTAACGACTTCAGCTACTACCTTTTTTGCAGAAGGAGTTGCTGCAATCGCCATGCCTTGAGGAATCAAGTAGTTACGCGCATAACCGCTTTTGACCGTCACAAGGTCGTGCTTGCTTCCCAGGCGATCAACGTCTTGTTTGAGTATGATTTCCATGATTGTAACGGTATTAACGGAGGTTATCCGCCACATACGGCATCAATGCCAAGTGACGGGCTTTTTTAATTGCTTGAGCTACTTTCCGCTGGTACTTCAGCGAAGTGCCTGTAAGCCGTCGAGGTAAAATTTTACCTTGCTCGTTGCAAAGCATCAAAAGGAAATCGGCGTCCTTGTAGTCGATGTACTTGATGCCCTTCTTTTTGAAGCGACAGTACTTGTCCTTTTGCGTGTCAATGCTAATTGGATTGAGGTAGCGTACGTTCTTTTCAGCCATGATTCTTCGTTTTTAGCATTAAGCCTCTTCGGCGGTTTCAGGAGTCGCCGCTGGCGCTTCCTTTGATTTATTCCGTCGTGACTCAGCGTAAGTCACATGGTGTTTATCCATTCGCGTCGATAAGAAGCGAATGATGCGCTCGTCCCGACGGAATTCAGTTTCGAAGGGTAGGATAACAGAAGCCTCGGCCTCAAATTCCAAAAGTTGGTAGAAACCAGTTGATTTCTTTTGGATTGGGTAAGCCAGCTTTCGCAATCCCCACGATTCCTCATGCAAAATGATGCCATTGTGCTCTTTGAGGAACGCTTTGTACTTCTCTACTGTTTCCGCTACCTGATCAGCAGATAGCACGGGAGTCATAATGAAAACAGTTTCGTAACGGTTCATGTAGAACGGGTTTTGTTAAATGGGGGGCAAAAGTACGTTGATTCCTTTGAAAAAACAAGTGATAATTGGTGGGAAACGTGTTCATAAAGATGTTTGGCAACGCCATTGAATCCTTGCGATATTCGCATGACCAATGAGCGCTTCTAAAACTCCCAATTATACAGTATCTGCACGGAAATATCGTCCGCAGCATTGGGATGCTGTAGTTGGTCAAGACAGCATCACAAAAACCTTGAAGCAGGCCATCGAGCAGGAGCAAGTTGCTCAGGCTTATTTATTCTGCGGACCACGTGGAGTGGGAAAAACAACCTCTGCTAGAATTTTTGCTCGGGCAATCAACGGGTTTGAAGCCGGAGAACCAGAAGAGTATGCGTTTAACGTCTTTGAATTGGATGCAGCTTCCAATAACAAAGTAGAAGACATCCGGTCGATTGTTGACCAGGTGCGAATCCCCCCGCAACAAGGTCGATATAAGGTCTATATCATCGATGAGGTGCACATGTTGTCTCAGGCGGCGTTCAATGCTTTTTTGAAAACATTGGAGGAGCCACCTCCACACGCGGTTTTTGTGTTGGCAACCACGGAAAAACACAAAATCCTTCCGACCATTCTTTCGAGGTGTCAAATTTTCGATTTCCATCGCATCACAGTCGCTGATATGGTGACTCATTTGCAGGGTATTTGTGAGAAGGAGGGCATTCAGGCCGAAGAAGCTGCACTCCATGTAGTCGCCGTCAAAGCGGATGGTGCGCTGCGGGATGCATTGAGTATCCTTGACCAGTTGGTAGCCTTTACGGGTACCGTCCTGACATATCAAACGGTTTCAGAGCACCTGCACGTTCTAGACCAGCAAACCTATTTCAATATTGTGGATGCCGTTCGTGCTGGTGATGTTACAAAGGCACTATTGACGTTGGATGAAATCATCGCTCGAGGCTTTGACCCGCATCATTTCATCACGGGTTTGGGAGCTCACTTGCGCAATTTGCTGGTCAGCAAAGATCCACAAACCATTTCGCTCATGGAGGTTACGGAGGATGTCAAAGCACAGTTTGCTCAGCAAGCCGCAGAAGTCGATCTGACATTTTTGGTTCGGGCGATGGAGTTGGTTAACGAAGCCGATGTTCGCTATAAATCGAGTAACCATCAGCGTTTGCTTGTTGAATTGACCATGCTTCAGATGGCCTCACTCAATGAGGCCGAAAAAAAAAAGCCTGAGCTCCAACCCATCGTGACCAATGCCTGGTCAAGTGGATCCCCTGCTCAAGAAATTCCTGCTCAAAAACCTCATTCTCAAAAAGTAGAAAGGGAGCCGGAGAGTCAGCGTGACATTCCTTCGGTTCAAACCGAGACTGATTTGGTCTCTTTAAATAAGGAACGTGCCGCAGCCAAGTCAGTGGAACAAGAGCCCGTAGTTCCCGCAGTTGGACCGTATTCCACAAACGGAGAACAAGCGGTGCGTAAGTCGAGATTAAAGTTCACTGCGCCAGAAACGCTGGTTGATGATGAAGCGTTGACTCAGGTATCTTCGGATGTTTCCATTCCTGTTCGGGCCAAGCCGTTCACGGATGATGAACTCCAAAGTGCCTGGGAACAGCTGAAAGTGAGCATTGAGACCGAAGAACAATTCACCTTCCTGGCTACGTTGCACGCTGCCCAGATTAAGAAGGGTGAACATGGTCTGGTGATCGAAGTATTGAATAAACTGCAAGAAGAACAGGTGATCGAAAATAGATTGAAGCTGGTTCAATTTCTTTCTGATTCGCTTGAAAATGACGAATTGAACTTGTCCATAGAAGTTCAATTGCCCGAAGAAAATTCGATGAATTCCCAATACTTGAATGATCGAGAACGGTATGATGCGATGTGTGAGCAAAATCCTTCTTTGGATCAATTGAGGAAGCGACTCGATTTGGATTTATTGGGTTAATGCTCAAATTCGAGCAACCCAGGTTCGTGTTTGGTTTTTCTATGGCAAATTTTTCGAAAAAAAACGAAGGCCAGTTTGAACGGATAACACGTTCGTTTGTTACGTTACCATGACAAAAAAGATGGTCTTTCTAATCGTTGTGTTCGCTTGCACAACGGTGACGTGGGCAGTCGCCCAAGACAAAGGCATCATCCGCGGCCGGGTGAATGACGAGCAAACCAATGCACCGATTCCTTTTGCGAGCATTGTTCTGCAGGGATCATCCATAGGAACTACTTCAGATTTCGATGGCAATTTTGAATTAACCCAGGTGCCACCTGGACTCAGGAACATTCAATTGAGTTTTGTTGGTTATGAGCCTAAAACGGTATTTGAAATTGAGGTGACTCCCGCTCGGCCAGCAGTGGTTAATGTCAGTCTGAAGCCCTCTGCCATTGAAATTGAAGAAGCCGAAGTGGTTGGGTCTAGAAGGCCAAATGTTGCGGAGGCGCCATTAAGTGTACGGAGCTTAGGTACCAATGAAATTAAGAGAAATCCTGGTGGAGGTCGCGACATTAGCCGAGCCATACGCACACTTCCCGGTGTTGCTGCAATTCCGAGCTTTCGGAATGACATCGTGATTCGAGGTGGAGCCCCGAATGAAAATCGGTTCTATATCGATGGAATTGAGATTCCAAACATTAATCATTTCGCTACACAAGGAGCAAGTGGAGGTCCCGTGGGTATGATCAATGTGGATTTGGTTGAAAACATTGATTTCTATGCTGGAGCGTTTCCTGCGGCTAGGGGAAATGCGTTGAGTTCGGTCATGGAATTCAGTTTCAAGGAGGCCCGAACCGACCAGTGGACGGCGAATATGGTGGTGGGAACAAGTGATTTGGGATTAACGCTTGAAGGACCAACTGGAGAAAATTCTTCGCTGATTTTCAGTATGCGCCGGAGTTATCTGCAGTTCTTATTCGAAGCGCTGGGATTGCCATTCCTCCCGATTTACAATGACTATCAATTCAAGTGGACAGCGCGTCCTGACGATCGAAATGCCATCACCGTCATCGGCCTTGGCGCCTTGGATGATTTCGAGCTCAACCTGGCCATAGCTGAGGATACGTCTTCAACGAATTATTTGGACCAAGTGGCAATCTTGGGGGCGTTGGATGTCCAGAATCAATGGAATTATACCCAAGGGTTCAAATGGGATCACTACAAGGACAATGGAAAATGGTCGTTTGTAGCGAGTCGCAACATGCTCAATAATCGTGCATACAAGCACTTGGATAATGATGACGCCAATCCCTTGATTCGCGATTACCTGTCCCAGGAAATTGAAAATAAGTTTCGGGTTGAGCGCAAGGTGTTTGCAGAAAATGGGTGGGAAGGCATGTATGGTGCGGCATATGAATTTGTCAAATACAACAACAGCACATCCGAACAGCGATTCGACCCCATTTCTGGGACGCTGAATCCGGTCAATTACGCGACCGATTTGAAGGCGCATAAATACGGGGCATTTGCAACGGTGAATAAGCGGCTGATGGATGAGCGTCTGACCGTTTCGACGGGCATGCGAATTGACGGCTCATATCTAGGAGAAGGATTAAAAAACCCTTTAAAGCAATTATCACCTCGTATGTCTCTGAGCTATGCGTTTGCCCCGGGTTGGACGCTCAATGCGAATACGGGTCGTTATCATCAGTTACCGGCATATACCATATTGGGTTACACTGAAGACGAGGTCCGCGTCAATGCTGGATCGAATGCCAGGTACATGTCCAATACCCAATTTGTTACGGGACTTCGGTGGGAAGGCGGGAAACGCAACATTGTGGCGTCCATCGAAGGGTTTTTGAAGTCCTATGACGGAGCTCCTGTGAGCATGCAGCAAGGCGTGGCTTTGGCTAACCTGGGCGCGGACTTCGGGGTCGTTGGAAACGAAGCTGTGACATTTGATGGAGTCGGCCGATCTTATGGTGCAGAATTGCTGTTGCAACAACGATTGTACAATGGATTGTACGGTCTTTTGGCATACACCTTTGTTCGAAGTGAATACGCCCTGGAAAACGAGAGTTTCACCCCCTCAAGCTGGGACAACAGGCACATATTAAGCCTAACGGGCGGCAAGAAATTCGAAGGGGGCTGGGAAGTTGGGTCGAGGCTTCTGTTTAGCGGAGGATTGCCATATACCCCTGTCGACATGCAATCCTTTAGCACAGAGTCTTGGGACTTTTATGGGCGACCCTTATTGGATTACAGCTTGCTCAACACGGAACGAAACAAGGCTTTTCACCAATTGGACATTCGAATTGATAAAAAATGGTTCTATGAGTCATGGTCTTTGGATGTATTCGTTGAGGTGCAAAACGCGACGGGTGCTCCAGTACCTCAACCTACATTTTTGGATGTCGTTCGCGATCCATCCAACGGGACCCCGATTCCTTCTACTACGCTTGAAGGATTTTATGATGTTCGAGAATTGGATCCAAGCACGGGAGCAGTGTTGCCTGCATTGGGTTTGATTATCGAACTTTAGCGAATGCAAATCAAGCATTGGGAAGAAGGAAAAAGCTGGGCATGCTTACCCCAATCGGTCGCATTGTTCGTTTGTATGACATTCTTGCTTGTTCAGGCTAATTATGTGTTTGCAGGATTGGCTTTTTTCCTCGGTTTGGCATTTATGCTTTGTGAAAGCGGTTGCAGTTGGAATTCTGAGAAGAGGTTGTTTCGATCCTACAAAGCATTGAGGTTTTGGGGGAAATTGATCCGGTGGGGAAGTTGGGTCCATGTTTCAAGCACCGCAGCTGTTCGCTTGCATCGCACCAAAGAGACCATGATGAATCGAAGAGGCGCTCCTCAAGGGATTCGGATTGATTCCTGGGAATTACAGCATCAAGATGAACAAGGCAATTGGCATCCTTTGCATGATTTTGTTGACAGGGAGCTTGCAAAGAGCGCCTGCGAATTGATTGGTGAATCCATCGGATTGAAGTAATTTTCCGTAATGCGGATTGATAAATTTCTCTGGTGTATTCGGGTGTTTAAGACCCGTTCACAAGCGACGAATCACTGCCGTGAGGGAAAGGTGTTTCTTGGAGAAAAAGCTGTAAAACCGTCCCTCGAATTGAAAGGTGGTGAGCGAATTCGTATCAGAAAAGGAGCCGTTCATTTTGAGTGGGAAGTGCTCCAATTTCCAAAAAGCCGATTGGCGGCTTCCCTCGTCATAGATTATGCAACTGACATCACGCCAGAAGCGGAAAAGCAAAAACTGGAGGAGATTCGAGCTGCTCAGAGGGACCTCATACGTCCCGTTGGTCGGCCGACTAAGCGGGATAGACGCGATTGGGAAAAACATTTTAAAGGATTCAAAAATGACTGATTTACAGGAAATTAGGGGTCCGTTTGTTGCGAGAGCGATTTCGCCGGCCGAAACACGCTACATAAGACACAGCGTATTATGGCCCCATAAGGAATCATTTCAGGACTGCGTCATCGACATTGATGGAGAATCGCATGCTCATCACGTTGGCGCTTTCGATTCCAATGGCTTCCATGTTGGTGTGTGTTCTTTGTTTTTACAACGATCCGAACGATTCCCAGAAGCGATTCCCGTGGATGATTCAGTTTATCGATTGAGGGTTATGGCAACCATTCCCGAAGTCCGAGGGCTTGGAGCAGGCGCAACGATTGTGGATTATGCCTGTGCATGGGCTCGTTCAAAAGGAGTGGCTTGGATCTGGTGCGATGCCCGAAAAGTTGCATTTGGATTTTATGAGCGCATGGGGTTTGAATTCGTATCCGATTTTTATGAAATTGATCCGATCGGTCCGCATCGAATGATGGCGAGGAAACTCTAAATTTGGCATCTCACTTTTGGTGTCCCCTCCATGCCTCAAATTTCCATAAAGGGCCGGCAGATGCCGGACAGTCCCATTCGAAAGCTTGCTCCTTTCGCAAATGCTGCAAAATCCCGTGGTATTGAAGTCATCCACTTGAACATCGGTCAACCTGATATTGAGACTCCTGCAGTCGCAATGGAAGCGGTAAAAAACACCGATCGCCGGGTGCTGGAATACAGTCCGAGTGAGGGGTTTCCGGGCTACCGTCAAGGACTCGCGAGTTATTATCAAGGAGTTGGGGCTTCGGTGACAGCAGAAGAAATCATGGTAACCACAGGGGGGTCAGAGGCATTGGTTTTCGCATTCATGGCGTGCCTGAACCCTGGAGACGAGGTGATCATTCCAGAGCCATTTTATGCGAATTACAACGGTTTTGCGGAATTGGCTGGAATCAAGATTGTACCCGTTACCGCCCAAATCGCCGATGGTTTTGCGCTGCCACCAATGGCTGATTTTGAAGCGGCATTGTCGGCTAATACCAAGGGCATACTCATTTGTAATCCAGGAAATCCCACTGGGACGAAATACTCAGATGATTCGTTGCAAGCTTTGGCTAATCTCGTAAAGGCGCATGACTTGTTTTTGTTTTCTGATGAGGTGTATCGAGAATTCACCTATGATGGAACGATGGCAAGAAGCGTCTTAAGTCTTGATGATATGCAAAACCATGCCATCGTGGTTGACAGTGTATCAAAGCGGTATAGCATGTGTGGCGCACGCATCGGTGCATTGGTGACCCAAAATGCTGAGGTGCGACAGGCAGCCATGAAATTTGCGATGGCCAGATTGAGTCCGCCAACGTTGGCCCAGATTGCTGCAGAGGCAGCGTTAAAAACTCCCCCGACTTATTTTGAAGAAGTCCGGAAGGAATACAGGGAACGCCGTGATGCCTTGGTCGAGGGGCTCAATCGGATTCCTGGCGTTTCGTGCCCTTTACCTGGAGGAGCTTTTTATGCAGTGGCCCAATTTCCAATTGATGACGCAGATCGATTCTGTCAATGGATGCTCGAGTCTTTTGAACATCAGGGGGCGACGGTCATGATGGCTCCAAATACGGGGTTTTATGCGACCCCGGGATTGGGAAAGCATGAAGTGCGTATGGCCTATGTGCTAGATGTGCAGCAAATTAAAAAAGCCGTAGACTGCATTAGCGCGGCCCTTGAGAAATATCCAAACCGCACTAGCGGATCCCTTTGACGATGTAGTCGAAGACAGGATGGTTCAACTCTGTGCTTGGATTGGTGTAAGGAATGGGCAGGTACTTTGGTTCATGAAGAATGCCACGATGCATCATCTCCTGAAGCGTGTCATAAAATTCAATGCTACATTTTCCGATCAATAAGGGCCGCAAATCTTCCCCTTTTCGATAGAGCTCAAACACTTCGCGCAAGCCTTGCAGGTACAAGTAATCTTTGGTCAATCCACCACCTCGATAGACTCGGGTTGTTAAATTGAACGCTTCGTTTACTTCCATTCCGCGGTCTTTTGTCAAGTGCCGATAGGTCTCAACAAAATCCGCTCCACGCACCATGCGGTCAACAGCCACTACCCGCAAGGCCAGCTCACGCAGCCTCTTCATGGTCGTATTTCCACTGAGGTATTCAACCAAAACAGCAAGACCTTCTTGGGTTCGAGTGCTCACAGGTGTTCCAATCCTAAGAAGCTTCAATGGTTGAAGCTGGGCATTCATGGTCGTCACCATGTGCACGCCAATTTCATGGTGCACCAAATACCGCAATTCCTTTGGCCTAAAAGTGGCTCCCTTCTTGATCAGAACTTTCTTCTGACTGTTGTTGACCATGGCATCAGCCACAATGCGATTGGAAATTTGCACTTTGCCATCAAAGCCGTAATTCGCAAGCGCATCCTCAAAAACCAATTTCGCCTCATTCGTGCTGACCCTTTTGGCCGGTCGCAATTCGTCTTCTACCTCTGGAAGATGCAGCAAATACTCGGCGTTTTTCAAATCCAACGCACTTGGACGACCATAGTATCTGAGACTGTTAAAGAGAAATTGGTCGGTTCCCAATGTTGAAAGCAGGTCGACCTTATCCAGATACGCCGAAATCGTGTCTTCGTAAAGCGATCGCAACGAGGCGTCGGGAATGGATTCAACTTCGATGCGAAGCAATTTCCGCTTCAATTCGAAAGGTTCGATTCGCAGCGGTCGATAATTAAATTGCGGATTGTTGCTGGCCTGTGATCTGAAAAAGAGTTGTTTCTCTTGTTCGATGTTGATGGGATTGACAAAGTTGAGGACTTCGAAATTCCTCACCAATTCATACAATTCTGCATCCACTTCCAAAAGTTTGGAGGAGGGAGTGGTAGGCAGCAAATCTGGCGGATGCGCGTAGGATTCATTGGTGTGTTTCGCTGCAAAATTTCGAGCGTGCTGAATGATGGCATGCTTGAATTTTAGTTGAAGTGCATGAATGATTCCAGGAAATCGCTCACCTGTGTTTTCATCGCAATAGACCTTCTTGACCTCAGTGGCCAATACCAATGTATTCCTGAAGTTTTCCGATAAAAAGGCAAGGTTATATCCACGGCCCATGAACACATCGTTGATGCCGCAAGCATTTGAAATATCATGAGGCAATGGCTCCTCTTCCAGGGCAGCCTTAAACGCCGATACGTCTTCTTTCCACTTTTGGTCCAATCGTTCGCTGCCAATATTGAACGTGGGAACCTCTCGATTCCATCGCTTCCAATTGTAGCTATGGATGTCGTAGACCACACAACCTCCAAATTGATTTTCTAGTCGTTCGACCAAAGCTTGAATCACTTCATAAAATCTTTGGTGTCTTACCAAGGATCTTTTTTTCTCAGCCTGATTCAATGGCCTTTTCCAAACTTTTTTGCCCCAAGCCTCATCATATACCGCCTCTTCTGGCGTTCGGTTCAAATCATAAGAAAACCTCGATTCGGTTCCAATGACGGTGATGGGCATTCCGCTGATGAATGTGTCGGTATCCGGATCCTCTTCATACCATCGTTCGAACTCATCCAATGCGCACTTCAATTGCAATTCATGACGCATTTCTCCTCCGGCATGGATCGCTGTGCATACGAATGGCACATAATCAGATATTCGGATGCGCATCCCGGTGTCTGTTGCTTCCGCCTCAAAGTCTCGTCCAGCCCGAATTCTTTTAATGATTTCAGAGCTGCTCAGTTTCAGAGCGGTGCTCACGCGTTTGAAACGGTTTTGCGCAATTCCATCCGTCGACTAGCTGCGAGTGTTCGATGGTGCACCATGTCTTCGGCCCAATCGACAATGCGCCGTTGTAATTTGACTTTATTGAGTCGATTGATGTTTACGATGCCTCCAGGGCTCAACACATTGACTTCAATCAACTTGCCTCCAATCAAATCGAGGCCAACAAAAAACAAGCCATCCTTGACCAATTTCGGTCCAATGAGGCGACAAGTCCTGAGTTCTTCTCGGGTCAATGAGTGTTTTTTGACCGTACCACCGACATGAACGTTGCTGCGTGCTTCGCCCTCAGCCGGTACACGTCGCATCGCTCCAATGGGTTCACCGTGAAGCATGAGAACTCGAATGTCACCAAGTTCAGCGCCCGGAACAAAATCCTGCAAAATCACATAATTGGAAGCACCATTTTGCCCAGTGATGTAGAAATCCAATAGCGAATTCACATTTTGCATGGCCCGAGGTTCAATGACGATGACTCCGCTTCCTCCAAAACCGTTAAGTGGTTTCATGATCATTTTTTCTGCGGTGCTCTCCTGAATGACTTTGAGCAAGTAGTCTTTGTTCTTGCTGACAAATGTCCGGGGCGTGATGATTTGTGCCACATCATTCATGGCCGCGGTGTACAATTTGTTGTTGGCTTCTCGCAATCCTTGAACGTCATTGACGATGAGCACTTCATCCTTGACAGAATCCAAGAAATTGAGGACAATGTTATCCAAAGGTGGATTGGCGCGCATGAAAATCACATCGAATCCGGCGAGTGGCAGCATCTGATCGCGGAATTTTGCTTGCTTGTAAAACGTGACGGGAGAAGTTGAGTATTTCACTTTTGTGCTGAACAGCTTGCAGAAAGCCATGGTCAAGGAGTCACGGATGGTTAATTTGGAACCTGTCGTAATGGCTACGCGATGACCCCGGGAAACGCATTCGTGGATGATGCGGAGGGTGCTATCACTCTCGGGAGTGATTTTCTCCCAAGGGTACATGATGAAACAAATGTTCATGGGCTGAGAATGAAGGTTTACGGCATTTCGCTTTGAAAATTCGCGCGCGCAAAAATAGGAAGTTGCTTGATGATTGATTCAAATTCAACTTTTTTTATTGCCGCGCGAGCCAATTTCATATTGCAAGCGTCATCTCGTCGGTGCGTTGTAACTTTCTTCGCTCTGAAAAACGAAGAACCAATAGTGTCATGCGCCTCACTTTATTTTCTGTATTTGCCTGTTTGATTTTGCCTTCACTTCATGCCCAAGAACCCGATACGACATGGGTACAAACGTTTACTTGGGAAGAGCAAAACAATCCTCAAACGGCTTATGATAGCCCTGGGAGAAGATGGTTTGAATTTCCTTCCAGTTCGAATGATAGCGTTTATCAAAAGGTATTGATGTATTACAACCTGAAGTGTTTTGAAGATGGCACGGCAGGTGGTTTGGGTTATGCCTGCGGTGAATGGGATTATTTAACCTATACCTATCTATTTGATCATACGGGCATGTTGGATAGCAATTTATTGTCCCATCCGCATTGGTTAATTGAGGATTTGGGATTCATTGAGGATACACTGATCATGGAGCCAATCGAAACTCCGATGGATACGGTACGATCAATTTATCCTGCCTATTCATTGATTGTTTCGCAATCATTGGAGGGTCCAACGTCGGAGGACTCGATTTCGAGTAATGCGTTATCATGGCTCGCTGATATGGGTTCAAGGAAAGGCCGTATGCAGTGGATTTGGACCGCTACAGAATTGGAACAATTGGGGTGGGATTCGAGTGAAGTTTATGGCTTGCAATTGCCTGCTTTATCCGGGTTATCGGAGGAGCGTGACGCCGCTCAATGGAAATTGTATTGGACCGATGTCGATTCGTTGTCTCAATTTCATGAAGGAGTGCCGGATGCAATCTGCTGGGTTTCTAATGCAATGAGCCCTGGAGAATACATTTTTGACGCTCCGCTTAGCTGGGATGGAGCAAGTCATCTCGTAGTGGAGCTGCTTTTGGATGTGGCAGAGGTTGAATGGTCAACAGAATGGGGTGGCCAAAGTGCTCCTCAGAAAACATGGCAAGCTGGAACCGCTGGCGAATACGTGCACTTTGATGGCAACGATCGAATGGAAGTTTCCGTCGACACGTTGAATGAAATCGAAACGGCGGTTACTGTTGAATTCTGGCAGCGTGGGACGCCAGAATTTCAACCAGAAAACAACTCCATTTGTGAAGGGATGAATGCCAGCAATCAAAGGGAGATCAACATTCATTTACCATGGTCGAATGGCCGGGTATATTGGGACGCAGGTTATGATGGAGGCTATGACCGAATTGATCAGGCGGCCAATCAAAACAACTACGAAGGAGTTTGGAATCATTGGGCGTTTTCGAAGGATGCTATAACAGGGTCAATGTCCATTTATCTGAACGGAGCGTTGTGGCACAGCGGTTCAGACAAGGACAATCTTTTTGGCGAGATGGTTCGTTTTCACATTGGATGCAATGGAAACGGGGGGAATGATTACCGTGGTGATGTAGATGAGTTTCGCATGTGGTCTGAGGCGTTGTCTCCGGAAACCATTGCTCAATTCCACAATCGTCCAGCGACAACAGATCATCCGAATTGGGAATCGTTGCTCGTGGAGATATCCATGGACCATGATGAAGTAATTGGCAACATCGGTGATTCTAATGGCATTTACGTGCATGGTAATGCGGGAGCTAAAGCATATGATGCGAAGGAGGCTTTTTGGATGGCAGGTGAGATGCCACAGTCCCTTCGCCCAAATGTTACATGGCTCAGTGGAAACTGGCAGCCATCCGATTCTGTGATCGTGGATCATGCAAAACGTATTTCTCCAGTGAGCGTCGTGGAGTACGCTGTTCAAGGAAATGCAGTTGGTTGGGAAAGCCTATCCTACGGATGGCCAGTAGATCAGATAAAGGTCACCCAAATGGCTTCAGGTGAGGTTTTAGCAACCTACCCCATTGAAGGGGAAAGCACGGTCTTTTTGAACGACACACTTACTTATTTTTCTGCGCCTTTTGAGGTGGTCGATCGTTACGAATTGGCCCGTTATATAACTCCTTATGGCATTGGACTAACCCTCGGAGATGACGGTTGGACATGGATTTTTGATGTGTCGGATTACGCGCATTTATTGCGAGACAGCGTGGAACTGCAAGCCGGAAATTGGCAGGAATTATTGGATATGAAATTCGCCTTTATTGAGGGAACGCCTCCTCGGGATGTGAAGCGAATGGAAGCTTTCTGGAAAGGTCAATACAATCTGAATAGTTTCGACGGAAATGTTGTAGACCATGTGTTCACTCCACAGCCAGGTGAATCCATGTTTCGATTAAAAACTCGGGCCAGTGGTCATGGATTTGGATCGGGAAATAATTGTGCTGAATTCTGTTACAACACCCATTCCGTTCAAGTAGATGGAAATACCGAGTGGAGTTGGGAAATCATGCGTGAGTGTGCCGACAATGCGTTGTATCCTCAAGGAGGAACTTGGATATATGATCGCGCAGGTTGGTGCCCTGGGGCGGTGGTTGATACCAAAGACTTCGAATTGACCCCGCTGGTCGAAGGTCAGGAGTCATTCGCAGTTGACTATGACATTACCTATGATCCAGATGGCAACTACCGATTCGAAGGGCAGATTGTTGCATACGGTCCGCCAAACATGCAGTATGATGTGGAAATCGCTCAAATTTTGGCTCCATCAGATGATAAGCTGGAATCGAGGTGGAATCCGATATGCGAGTCTCCAAAGGTGTTAATCCGTAACAATGGCTCGTCTCCACTCACGTCATGCACTTTTACTTATTCCATCGAGGGAGGACAAGAATTTACCTTCAATTGGGAAGGGGAACTGCAATTTTTGCAGTCTGAAGAAGTAGAGTTGCCATTTGATGAACCACTTCTGTGGGAGGGCGATGATGAGGAATGGGTGCAGTTTAATGTCCAAGTGAATCAACCGAATGGGATGAATGATGAAGAGCCTCGGAACAACTCCGCATCATCACGGTTCCACCGTGTGCCGACCTGGTCTTATCCCGAGCTCGACGACAACCGATTGATTGTTTGGACAAAGACCAATTCTGTGCCATGGGAAACCAATGTGGAACTGTTGGATGCACAAGGAAATGTCGTTTGGGAACGAGGCTATCCAACAGCGAACACCACCTACCGCGATACGCTTGCGTTGAATCAGGGGTGTTATCGATTTACAATCAATGATTTAGGTGATGACGGTCAGAGCTTTTGGGCCAATTCGGATGGCAGCGGTTATACCCGCCTGAAAAAAGTTGCGGGAGGAAACTTCATCAATTTTGAGCCTGATTTTGGTAAGTTCATTTCACAAGCTTTCTTCTTCCAAACGAATGTTCCTGCGAGTACCATTGATTTGCCAGAATCGATTCCGACCATGGTGGTGTTTCCGAATCCTTCAGATGGTAATTTCCAAGTCAAGCTCTCGGGCTTTCAATCCGGGCAAACTTGTCATTGGCGATGCTATGACCAAATGGGCAGAATCGTCAAGTCAGGGAGTTGGGTACAATCTGGGGCATTCCTGCAACAATTGGATATGCGCGATGCTGCAGCAGGAACCTATGCAGTGATTTGCTATACTGAATCCGGACAAAAACTGTCTCAGTGGGTTCAAAAACAGTAGAATCTGAATTTACCCTCTAAAAAATAGGGGTGTGTTGGTAATTTTTTAATCTTTTTGATGGGTTACCCTCAAAAAAAGGGGGTATTTTTGCAAAATCATTAAAAAAGACCAAATGAGCATTTCTCGGAAACAAGCATTACAAGATGTTTTAGATCGCAAACCGCGTTTGATTGAACGCCCAGACAACAAAATCTCCAACTACTATGGGGAGAATGTTTTCAATCTGACCATGATGCGTGAATACCTCACGGATGAGGCATGCGACGGCATTGTTGACGCGATGGAAAACCATACGCCAATCAGCCGAACCATTGCGGATCAGGTTGCATCTGCAATGAAAGAATGGGCCATTTCAAGGGGGGCCACGCACTATACGCACTGGTTCCAACCGTTGACTGGCGCGACGGCCGAAAAGCATGATAGCTTCATCACGCCAACATCAGATGGTAGGGTAATCGAGAAGTTTGATGGCTCCTTGTTGGTTCAACAAGAGCCTGATGCCAGCTCATTTCCAAGTGGGGGAATCCGCAACACATTCGAGGCAAGAGGCTATACCCTCTGGGATCCAACCTCTCCAGCATTTGTTTGGGGTCACACTTTGTGCATTCCAACCATCTTCATCAGCTACACAGGCTTTGCACTTGATAACAAAATGCCCTTATTAAAAGCATTGGCAAAAGTGGATGAGGCTGCAACTTCAGTTTGTCAATACTTTGACAAGAATATCACCAAAGTGGTTGCCACCTTGGGGTGGGAGCAAGAGTATTTTCTGGTTGATAAAGCCTTGCATGCCGCCCGTCCCGATTTACAAATGACAGGCCGTGCTCTGTTTGGGGCTACTCCGGCAAAGGGGCAACAGTTAGATGATCACTACTTTGGAAGCATTCCGGCCAGAGCCAACGCTTTCATGAAAGAGTTTGAGTTGGAATGCCATAAGCTTGGAATCCCAGTGACCACGCGACACAATGAGGTAGCACCGAACCAATTTGAATGCGCTCCGGTCTTCGAAGAGGCGAACCTGGCGAATGATCACAACCTGATGCTGATGGAGGTGCTCGAACAGGTTGCGAGGAAGCATGACTTCCGGGTGCTGCTTCACGAAAAGCCGTATCCAGGACTGAATGGTTCAGGAAAACACAACAACTGGTCTTTGGGGACCAACACAGGAGTCAACTTATTGAAGCCGGGGAACAACCCAAAAACCAATTTGCGGTTCTTGACTTTCTTCGTCAATACCCTAGCGGCGTTGCACAATCGCGCCGACGTGGTGCGAGCGTCCTTTGCCTCTGTTGGGAATGATCACCGATTGGGTGCCAACGAAGCGCCTCCAGCGATCATTTCAGCATTCATTGGTTCTCAGCTTTCCACGTTGCTAGATGAGTTGGAAACGAGCATCAAGGCGGGGAAAATGACGCCTGAAGATAAAACAGCTTTGAAGCTGGAAATCGGACGCATTCCTGAGGTGTTGTTGGATAACACAGATCGCAACCGGACATCTCCCTTCGCATTCACGGGCAATAAATTTGAATTACGCGCAGTTGGAAGCACAGCGAATTGTGCAGTGCCGATGACGGTTCTGAACACCATCGTTGCCGAGCAACTTAATGATTTCAAACACAAGGTGGATGCCCGCATCGATAAAGGCGAGAAAAAGGATGATGCCATTTTAAAAGAATTGCAGAAGTTGATTGCCAAGAGCAAAGCCATTCGTTTTGAAGGCAATGGATATTCGGATGAATGGGTGAAGGAAGCCAAGAAGCGCGGATTGTCAAATCTCAAGAATACCCCTGAAGCATTGGAGGTGCTAAATCGAAAAGAGGTGGTTGAACTCTTCGAATCTCAAGGGGTGTTGAGAAAGGAAGAAGTGGCGGCACGGGTCGAAGTGGAGCTGGAGAATTACATCATGAAGCGACAAATCGAATACCGCGTATTGTTGAACATGAGTCGCAATATCATTCTTCCAGCGTCCATTCGATTTCAGAATGGCTTGCTCGGCAACGTGGGCCAGCTCAATGCCATCTTGGGCAAGGATGCAAAAAAGTACTCCATCGCTCAACTTGAATTGATCAAATCAGCGGGTCAGCTAATCCAAGATTTGCATCAATCATGCGGTGAAATGGAGGCCATTCATGATCGCGCGGAGTCCGCAAAATCAGCCTTACAAACTGCCAAGCAATTTGCTGAAAAACTGATGCCAAGCATGGAGCATGTAGCGGCAATTTGTGCAAGTTTAGAAGAGGTTGTGGATGATGCTGATTGGCCACTTCCCAAATTTTCGGAGCTTTTGTTCACACGATAAAAAAAGTTTAACTCAAGAAAAGAGCATGGCCAGAATCACTTCTGGCCATGCTTCATTATTGGGCTTTTTGTAAAACTTTGAGCCATCATTGAATACTTTGCCTTACATTCGGGAATTGATTTTTAAGCGTTACGAAATGCACAACTACCTGCAAGCTTGTTGGACGCACATCGCCACGGTGTGTTTGCTCATGACCTTTACAATCGGAGCCGGATTGGCGCAAAGCGAATTGACTGCCGAGGCAGATCAATTATTCGAAAAAGGCAACTACGTCAAAGCTGAATTTGAATTTGAGGATGTTTTTGAAAAAGTCAAAAACGACGTAGAACTAAAGGGTTACAGCGCCTTCATGTGTGCCGAATGCAATTACAAATTGCGAAATTTCGAGAAGGCAGAGATCTACTACAAAAAAGCAGATGCGGCCCAATATGACAGAATCGATCCTACCTATCACTTGAGGCTTGGAGAATTGATGTCCATGCAAGAGGATTTTGATGAGGCCATCAAGTACTTCATCGAGTACAAGGAAAATGGCGGGGTAGCTAGCCTTGCGGACAACTTGATTCAAACGGCGGATAACAACGCGGTTGAGATGATGGAGCCATCGAGCCGCTACATTGTCGATAATTTGATTCGTCTCAATTCTGAGGCCTACGATTATGGTGCGGGCTATGCTTCGAAGAAATCTGATGAGGTGATCTTTTCATCATCTCGAGAAGTTGCCAACGGCGACATAGATGTTTTGACAGGTGAGCGATACATGGATCTCTTCCGATCATCACAGGACAAAAAGGACAACTGGAGTACCCCTGAACCACTGAATTCGACCATCAATACGGAGTTCAACGAGGGAACGGTCACCTTCGACAAGAAATACAAGTCGATGTATTTCACTCGCTGCATCTCTGACGAAAAGAGTTCGTTTGCTTGTGACATCTATCGAGCAGAGAGCATGGGTTCAAGGTTTGGACCCGCGGAGTTGGTGGACTTGATCAACCGAAGTGAAGATGATAGTTCACAGGTTGGGCATGCTTGCTTTACAGTGGATAATGAGTATTTGATGTTTGTTTCTGATATGCCCGGTGGTTTTGGCGGAAAGGACATTTGGTATGTTTCATATGATGACAAGAAAGATGAGTTCGGTTCTCCTGTAAACATGGGGCCAAATATCAACTCTGCTGGGGATGAGATGTTCCCAGCCATGCGCTATGATGGGGCGCTTTTTTATTCTTCAACAGAATTGGGAAATGCTGGAGGCTTAGATATCATGCGGGCAATGCCTGCTGAAGGTGAAATGAAGTTTGAAAAGGCGGAGGCGATGCCTTACCCGCTCAATAGCAGTTCAGACGATTTCGGACTCATTTTCGAGGATGGTGAAAACAGCGGAATTTTCACTTCAGGGCGACCCGGAGGGAAAGGCAAAGATGATTTGTATTCTTTCCGGATGCCTCCAATGGAGTTTTGTTTCCAAGGGCTCGTATTTGATGCTGCTACCAGAAATGAATTGCCAGCCAATGTTACCGTCAAAGGAAGCAATGGAGATTCCTATTCAGTGAAGGCTGACGCCAACGGATTTTTTAGCCTCTGCGACGGACAGATCAAACAAATGCCGAATTACGAGGTAACAGTAGAATACGAAGGATACATCACAGTAGGTGATGCTTTCACGATGCAGTATGCGACAAATAGCACAACGTTTACCAGGGAATATCCAATGATCGAGGTCGTTCTGGATAAGGAGTACGATATGCCAACGGTTTTCTATCCTTTCAACGAAGCGGAATTGTTGGTGAATGGAGAGGTGAACAGTGCAGATTCATTGAATTATCTGTTGGAATTGATGAACAAGAACGAAACATTCGTTATTCAGTTGGAATCGCACACGGACAGCCGCGGTAATTCGGGTTATAACAAAGATTTGTCACAACGAAGAGCCCAAACCTGTGTGGACTACCTCATTGGGAAAGGCATCGAACGCGACCGGCTAGTCGCTGTCGGATATGGTAAGGAGCGTTTATTGATTTCGGATGATGAGATTGACCGCATGGCTACAGAGCAGGAAAAGGAAGAAGCGCATCAGGCGAATCGGAGAACTTCATTCCGAATCATTCGCTATGACTATGAATCCCAGAACTAAGTGGAGGAAATCAGGTATGCGAACCGTGGAGTATCAGCGGGTAAAGAAGAAGTTCATGCAGCAATAGCTGGCCTTGATAAGGGCTTGTTTCCCAAGGCGTTTTGTAAAGTTGTTCCAGATTATTTGACAGGGAGTGATGCCCACTGCGTCGTTATGCACGCAGATGGAGCGGGTACGAAATCTTCCCTTGCCTACATGTATTGGAAGGAAACGGGTGATTTGTCGGTTTGGAAGGGGATCGCACAGGATGCGCTGGTCATGAATTTGGATGACCTGCTATGTGTTGGTGCAACAGGGCCGATACTCTTGTCTAGCACCATCGGTCGCAACAAACACCTTATTCCGGGGGAAGTGATTAAGGCCATCATTCAAGGAACGGAAGAACTGCTTGCCGAGCTTCGTTCATATGGTATCGATATTCAAAGCACCGGAGGAGAAACAGCCGACGTAGGGGATTTGGTTCGAACCATTATTGTTGATTCGACCGTAGTCGCTAGAATGCGAAGAGATGAAGTGATCGATAATGCAAACATCGCAGCCGGTCAAGTGATCGTCGGCTTGTCTAGCTATGGTCAGGCAGCATGGGAAAAAGAATACAACGGAGGAATGGGATCCAATGGTTTGACTTCTGCTCGGCATGACGTATTCACCAAAAGACTCATGACGGAATATCCTGAGAGTTTTGATCCGAATACCGATGATCAGTGGATCTATTCTGGAACCCAGGATCTCACGAATCCTGTGGAAGGAGTTCCGCTGGACGCGGGTAAACTGGTGTTGTCACCCACAAGAACGTACGCGCCGCTCCTTGCAAAAGTTTTGCCTGAATGGAGGCATCGGATCAAGGGGATGGTGCATTGCTCGGGAGGGGCGCAATCAAAAGTTCTCCATTTCATTGAGGATGTGCACGTCGTTAAAAACAACCTTTTTGAAACTCCTCCATTATTCAAGCTGATCCAAGCGAATTCTGGCACGGACTGGAATGAAATGTACAAGGTGTTCAATATGGGGCATAGGATGGAATTGTACACCGATCCTGAAGCAGCGAAGGCAATCATTGAGATTAGTGAAGCCATGGGCGTCGAGGCACAAATCATTGGTCAATGCGAACCTTTTAACGGAAAGCAAGTAACCATTGAAAGCGAGTTCGGTCGATTCACATACAATTAGCAAGAGCGATGGACAAGGAAGAGGCTTTGATGCAAAAATTGGCCTCCATCGCTGATCGATTCATTGAAGTTGAAAAGCAAGTGGGGGACCCGGATGTTATCGCTGACCAGCGAAAATATCGAGATCTCATGCGCGAATACAAGCGTTTACAACCCATTGTGCATCAGTATGAAACCTTGAGGTCCCTCGAATTGGATCGAAAACAAGCTCAAGATTGGTCGAATGGAGAAGATGAGGAATTCAAGGAGATGGCGAAAATGGAGCTTCCGGGAATTCTGGAACGCATCGATCAAGGATTTGAAGAAGCAAGAATCATGCTCTTGCCCAAAGATGAGGTGGATGAACGACCGGTCATGATGGAATTTCGGGCGGGTACGGGAGGTGATGAAGCGGCGATTTTTGCGGGTGATTTGTATCGCATGTATCAACGTCACTGTGAAGGAAAAGGGTGGACTTGGAATTTGGTGAATGCCAATGAAGGCACGGCCGGTGGTTTCAAAGAAATTACGGTGCGAGTTGAAGGCGATGGGGTATACGGGTGGTTAAAGTTTGAAAGTGGCGTCCATCGTGTCCAGCGAGTTCCAGAGACAGAATCGCAAGGGCGTGTGCACACCAGCGCAGCCACAGTCGCCGTATTGCCTGTAGCTGAAGATGTTGACGTTGAGCTTGATTTGAGTGTCGTCCGGCGTGACACCTTTCGCGCAAGCGGGGCGGGAGGGCAGCACGTCAATAAGACAGAATCAGCTGTTCGCTTGACCCATGAACCAACGGGAATTGTTGTAGAATGTCAAGACGGTCGCTCGCAACATCAGAATTATGATCATGCCTTGGAAGTTTTGCGAACCCGCCTTTTCGAAAGGGAGCGTGAACGTCAAGTTGCCGAACAAGCACAGCAACGCAAATCTTTGGTTAGTACCGGTGATCGTTCAGCAAAAATTAGAACCTACAATTTCCCACAGGGACGAGTCACAGACCACCGGATTCAATTCACTTCGCATGCTTTGACCCAAATTTTGGGCGGGGAGCTAGATCCCGTTATTGAAGCATTGCGAATGGCGGAACAGGCCGAATTATTAGCGTCTCAATCCTAACTTTGCAGCATGCATACTCGTCAAGGATTATTCGAATTGATGCAACACAAAAAGAGTTGTTTATGCGTTGGTTTGGACCCTGATCCTCAGCGAATTCCTGTTTCATGCGGGACGGGTGTGACAGGAATGGAGGTCTTTTGTAAGACCATCATCGAGGAGACGGCTGATTTTGCGGTCGCTTTCAAACCCAACTTGGCTTTTTTCGAGCAATACGGAGCAGAGGGTTGGGCAGCGTTGTCACGAATCATCGAATCTGTTCCTGATGACGTTCTGGTTATTGCGGATGCAAAGCGAGGAGACATTGGAAATACAGCCCGTCATTATGCTAAATCCATGTTCGATGGTTTGGGGGCGCATGCCGTAACCGTTGCTCCTTATATGGGGAAAGATAGCGTGGTGCCTTTCATGGAGGGGTTCGAAAATCAATGGACCGTGCTCTTGGCTTTGACATCCAATGCTGGAGCCGATGATTTTGAATTTCACGGCAATCCGCCATTATATGAACGCGTCATTGAACGCAGTCAGTCTTGGGGGAGTTTCGATCAATTGATGTATGTCGTAGGGGCCACGAGGCCTGAAAAGCTTCGGGAAATTCGAATGCTCGCCCCCGATTATTTCTTTTTGGTCCCTGGCGTAGGAGCACAAGGAGGGGATCTTGATGAGGTTATGAAGGCCGGTTGGACCAATTTTGGTGGGCTCTTGATCAATGCTTCAAGAAGCATTCTATATGCGAGTGCGGATGGCGACTTTGGCGAAGCCGCTCGAAACGAAGCCAATCGAATGCAGAAGAGAATGCAGCCATATTTTGAGAACTCATTCGAATAATGAATGATTCTGTCAGACGATTACGAATTGCAGCGGCACTCTTGGTGGGCATCTTGTGCGCAGGCTCTTTGGGGTATGCTTTAATTGAAGACTTCACTGCACTCGAAGCGTTTTACATGACAATCATTACGGTGTCGACTGTAGGATTTGGTGAGGTGCGAGAACTTTCTGATTCGGGTAAGTTGTTTACAGCTGGCCTGATTCTTTCTTCAATCGGTACCTTTACTTTCGCAGCAACAGCGGTCACGAGGTTTTTCGTTGAGGGGAATTATCGGGATCGGTTAAGGGCCCGTCGCATCGAGAAAATCATGAACGAAAAAAACAATCACATCATAGTCTGCGGCAATGGCAGAGTGGGAGAGAAGGCAGTTCAAGAATTGGAAGACCATAAACAGGATGTCGTCATTGTTGAATGGAATACCGATTTGGTAGATAAGTTGCGCAAAGCTGGGAAAAGTGTGCTAGCTGGTGATGCCACAGAAGATGAAAATTTAATCAACGCAGGACTGGATCGCGCTCAAGCGTTGATAACCACATTGCCCGATGACGCTCAAAATTTGTACGTAGTCCTTGCCGCTCGAGAACGACGGAAAGATTTGCTCATCATCAGCCGTGCCTCCAATGCCAATGCAGTGAGTAAGCTGCGCGTAGCGGGTGCTCAGAATGTCATCATGCCGGACCAAGTTGGTGGGGCGCACATGGCATCGCTCGTAGCCATTCCTGATGTAGTGGAATTTCTTGACCACATTCGGATACAAGGAGCAGATGCGGTAAACTTGGAAGAAATCGAAGTGCGCCAGTTGCCCGATCGTTTGCAATCCATGACCCTAGCTGAAATAGATGCGCGAAATCGAATTGGTGTGAATGTGATTGGGCTAAGAAAGGTCTCTGGAGAAATGGTCATCAACCCCCCTGCGGAAACGCCGCTCGAATCGACCATGAAATTATTTGTGCTAGGAACGTCTGATCAAATTCGACGGTTGAATGAATTCATTGGAATACAAAGTCCTTCGTTGCACTAAGGTTCCAGCCCCTTGATTTGTATATTGGAGCTTCTTTCAAGAAAAGCTCTACGATTCATGCTCAAAATTTTGTCTACAACGCTGATGGGGTTGGTCTTCATCCTATCGATGCTCAACCCAACAAACCTCTGGTCTCAGGAAGATCAATCTCCCGCGAATGATACCACGATGTTGGAAGAAACCATTCCTTTATCTGATTCGGTGGAATCCGTTCAAACGGAAGTTGAAACGACAATAAATTCAATTGAAACAGAGCAGCCAGAGCCTGAGGAAGAAGCCGCAAAACCAGAAGGCGGCATAGATAGCTTGATCAATGTTTACATGGATCCTGTCACTGCAGCAGTGAGTAAAGTCATTTTCTTCCAAGTGGCAATCATTCCCAGTCATTCCATCTACAAGGTCGATGAAAGTACGTATGTCTCGGCAGATTTACAGTCTGAGCATGCAGCTGAGTCAGTGAAATTGGATGATCGCTACATCAATGAGGACGGCTCATTGAACCAAGCGGCAATCAAGGCTATGGACTCACCTTACAAGGATGCAGCATTCATTTCAAATGAAGCCGGTGAATTCGTTTTGGGAAAGCCTTTGAAAATCCCTTTCGTTTTGATTTGGTTGCTGCTAGGGGCAATCTTTTTCACGTTTTATTTTAAGTTCATCAATATTCGAGGGTTTAAACATGCATTGGATGTCGTTCGTGGCAAGTTTGACAACCCCAACCATGCTGGAGAGGTTTCGCATTTCCAAGCCCTTACCGCGGCACTGAGCGGGACAGTGGGTGTCGGCAATATCGCGGGTGTGGCATTTGCTGTTTCACTGGGTGGTCCTGGCGCTACTTTCTGGATGATTGTTGCAGGGTTGCTGGGGATGAGTTCAAAGTTTGTCGAATGCACATTGGGTACGAAGTACAGAAAACAGAACCCCGATGGTTCGGTCTCAGGAGGTCCGATGTATTACCTCCGGGATGGGTTGGCCAAACGTGGGATGAAAGGGTTAGGTAAGGTGTTGGCGATACTTTTCGCCATTGCTTGCGTTGGTGGGAGTTTTGGTGGCGGAAACATGGTTCAGATTAATCAGGCTACCAAACAGCTTATCGAAGTCACTGGGGGAGAATCTTCCTTCCTCTTTGGACAAAGCTGGATGTTTGGCGCCGTCATGGCATTATTGGTGGGTTTAATCATCATTGGAGGAATTAAGAGCATTGCTCGTGTGACCGACAAGGTGGTGCCATTCATGGTAGGGATTTACGTACTCGGAGCATTGGTTGTGTTGGGGGGACATTTTACTGAAATTCCACAGGCATTTTCCACCATCGTATCAAGTGCTTTTTCCGCAGACGCTGCCTATGGAGGTTTAATTGGCGTGTTGATCGTTGGATTTCAGCGTGCTGCTTTTTCCAATGAAGCAGGGATTGGTTCCGCTTCGATTGCCCACGCTGCAGCCAAAACGGATGAGCCCGTTAGTGAGGGAATTGTTGCCTTATTGGAGCCCTTCATCGATACGGTTGTCATTTGCACAATGACCGCACTCGTTATCGTCATTTCGGGTTATGGCGAAATGGGGCAGGAAGCGGCGCTTGGGTTGGCTAAATCGGGAGATTTACAGGCGATTGAATTGACAAGTAGTGCTTTCGCGCAAACGATGAGTTGGTTTCCAATCGTGCTTTCTATAGCCGTGATCCTTTTTGCATTGTCTACCATGATCAGCTGGAGCTACTATGGTTTGAAGTCTTGGACCTTCCTCTTCGGCGAGTCTGCCATATCGGATGCAACGTATAAGGCAATTTTTTGCCTTGTTGTAATCATTGGCTCTGCAATTTCAGCGCAGAGCGTTTTCGATTTTGGTGATGCAATGATTTTTGCAATGTGTTTCCCCAATGTTCTGGGTCTTTACTTTTTGATGGGAGAGGTCAAACAAGATGTTGCAGATTATTTCAAACGCGTTCGGTCAGGGGAAATCAAACGGTATGATTAAATGATGAACAATATGAATGGGAATGAGGAGAGAGGATGGAGTGCTGTATGCAATTGTCATTGCATCGTGGGTAGTTTTTGGGATTAAAGTTTTGTTTCATTTGGGCTCAGATGGCTGGTCTGAAGGTCAGGCTCATGTTGATGAGATTCAATTGCTGAAGTCTGCATTGGAGAAATCTCCGGTGACTCCTTTGGAGGAAAAGCATCCAATACAAGGAACTTCTTTTGCTCCCGAAGTCATGAAAAAGAATCGAGCGAAGTTGGCATCTAACCGAGCGAAGTGGCCTAGAAATGGTTCAATTGACTTGAACAACGTTGATAGTGCAGGTCTGGAATCTTTGCCTTTTTTAGGCCCAGTTCTCGCCTCCAGAGTATGCAAATTTCGGGACCGACTTGGAGGGTTTTGGTCAGTCGAGCAGTTGCGCGAGGTTTGGGGGTTAAAATCGGATGTAGCTGACCAAATCATTCCCTGGTTTCACGTCGGAAATGGTATTTTTCGATTTTTATGTGTAGATACTGCTTCATGGTATCAATTGCATTCCCACCCTTACATCAATCAAGAAGGAGCAAGAACGATTGAGCGATTTCGGAACCACCACCCGTTGTCCTCTATTCAAGACTTGAGAAATGCGGTTCCCATCAATGATAGCTTGTTTCAGTTGTGGAGTCCGTATCTTCGAGTTTGTGAGACGGCTGCCCTACCCACCCCCTGAAATTGCGAGCGATATGCAATCTTTGATTGTCGATGTTCCTGATTTCCCTATTCCCGGGATCACTTTCAAAGATTTCTCCAAAGTTTGGTCTGACGCTGCGTTATGCAAAAAAATGCTTGTTGCCATGTCTGACAGTATACGCTTGAGCGGCACTACGGTGGATTATGTAATGGGAGTGGAGAGTCGGGGATTCATATTCGGCATGGCGATGGCTATGGAGTTGGGTGTGCCTTTTGTGCCTGTTCGAAAAAAAGGAAAATTACCTGGGGCAACCGTCGAGGCTTCATTTGCTTTGGAATACGGCCAAGCGACAATTGAATGTCAATCCGCAGCCATAGGAAAGCAAGGCAGGGTTCTCATTCATGATGATGTGCTGGCCACTGGTGGAACTGCGGCGGCGGCGGCTTCAGTCGTTCAGAAACTTGGTGGAGAGGTCATTGGTTATTCATTTTTAATGGAGTTGGGATTTTTGCGAGGTGGGCAACGACTGTCGGACCAAACGCCTGACGCTTTCATTCACTCGCTTATTTCGATTGATTCATGATTAGAGAAACCGAAAACCAGCGGACCATCAGGCTGACGGTTCGAGATTTCGCACAAAAGGAGATCCTGCCCAATCGTATGGCATGGGATGAAGAGCAGTTTTTCCCACGGGAGTTATTCGCGAAAATGGGGGAGCTTGGGCTGCTAGGAATGCTCGTACCTGAGGAATATGGAGGGTCTGGAATGGGGTATTTTGAATACAAAATTGCCATCGAAGAGTTGGCTAAAGTTTGTGGCTCAATTGGGCTTTCCATGGCAGCACACAATAGCCTTTGCACCAATCATATTCTCATGTTTGGCACAACCGATCAGAAGTCAAAGTACTTACCGAAATTGGCAAGTGGGGAACATTTGGGAGCTTGGGGATTAACAGAAGCGAATACGGGCAGTGATGCGTTGAGAATGAAATGCACTGCCAAAAGGGATGAAACCCGAGGTGGTTGGGTTTTGAACGGGACAAAGAATTGGATCACGCACGGAATAAGTTCAGAGATAGCTGTGGTCCTTGCTCGGACAGGAACGCCACTCGATAGCCGTGGAATCACATCCTTCATTGTTGAACGAGGTCAAAGTGGATTTGCTGGGGGCAAAAAAGAGAATAAACTTGGAATGCGATCATCTGAAACGGCAGAAATGATATTTGAAGATTGTTTCGTTCCGGATGAACAAGTTTTAGGCGAAGTTGGTGAGGGTTTCATACAAGCCATGAAAATTCTTGATGGGGGACGGATTTCGATTGCCTCTTTGGCGTTGGGTATTGCGAAAGGCGCTTATGAAGCTGCGAAAGCATATGCCAAAGAAAGAGAGCAGTTTGGTAAACCAATCAGTGAATTTCAGGCCATCGCATTCAAGCTTGCAGACATGCATACACAGATTGAGGCGGCAGACCTTTTAACCCTTCAAGCGTGCCAACTGAAAGAGACAGGCAAACCGGTGACAAAATGTTCTGCGATGGCGAAGTACCAGGCCTCGGAGATGTGCGTGCAAGTGGCCACAGAAGGAGTGCAGATCATGGGAGGATATGGTTATACAAAAGAATTCCCTGCTGAGAAGTATTATCGAGATAGCAAGCTCTGCACAATTGGCGAGGGTACCAGTGAGATTCAGAAATTGGTCATATCCAGAGAGATTTTAAAAGATTAATTGTCTTTGGTTTTTGTCATTTGGAATCAATCGACTAAATTTGCAGTCCAATTTTGACAACATGCTTTCTATCCCAGTTAAAGAAGGAGACAACATCGAACGTGCTCTGAAGCGTTTCAAGAAGAAGTTTGACCGCACCAAGCGCATGCGAGAGCTGCGTGTGCGACGTGAATTTGTGAAGCCGAGTGTGTTGAACCGGGAGCAGAAGAAGAAAGCGATTTATAAAAACGGACTAAATCTGAAAAACGATTGAGGAATTCCTTTGTTTTTCATACGAAAAAGACGAAATTGTCCCTGACATTTCGTCTTTTTTGTTTTGAACCAAATCTCGTCACACATCGAAGATTTCCTTGATTACCTACTCAAGGAAAAGCGTGGAAGCGTGCACACGTTGCGCTGCTATCGTTCTGATTTGGGGCAACTAGAGAAGTTTATGCGAGAACGATTTGATTGTGACAATCTAAGGGATGTCCAATCTGAATGGCTCAGAACGTATGTGGTAGAGATGATGCGGATGGAAAAGGCGCCACGTACAATTCATCGAAAAATTAGTGCATTTAGAACGTTTGTCAAATATGAGAAACGTCACGGGGTAATGAAGGATGATCCAGCGGAATCCATTGCACTCCCAAAGTTGTCAAAGCGTCTTCCAAGTGTGGTTCCAGAGCACGCGATGCAAGAATTATTTGAGGAGGAAGTCTTTCCGAATGATTGGAAAGGAAGACGGGATCGAAGCTTCATTGCATTGATGTACGAGACTGGAATTCGCCAAGGTGAATTAATTTCATTAAAAGTGGATGACTTGGATACTGAACGAGGAGAATTGTGCGTTCTTGGAAAAGGATCGAAAGAAAGAAGAATTCCTCTCTTGGTGGAAACGACACAAAGCATTACCGATCACGTCAATGAACGACCGTTTCAGTCGAAGCATCTTTTTGTAACCGATGCAGGACGAAGCTTGTATCCGTCGTTTATCTATCGGCGGGTTCATCATTATTTGTCGCTTGTCAGTTCATTGCGCAAAATGAGTCCACACGTCTTGCGTCATACATTCGCGACTCACCTTCTAAATCGAGGGGCGGAATTAGCAGCCGTCAAAGATTTGCTTGGTCATGCCTCGTTGAGCTCCACACAAGTTTACACTCACCAGTCGCTGGCTCGACTGAAAGAATTGCATGAGGATAGCCCTTTAAATGTTCGGTCCACAAACTGAATACTTCATTTCCATGCAAATACAAATACACTCCATTCATTTTGATGCCGACCAACGCTTGCTCGAATTTGTTCAGCATAAGGTCGAAAAATTAAATACCTTCCATGATCAAATTTTATCGTGTGAGGTGTTTTTGCGAATCGAGAAAAGTGAGGACCGAGAAAACAAGTTGGCAGAGCTGAAGATTCATGTTCCTGGAGCCGACTTTTTCGCCAAGAGAAAGACTGTGAGCTTCGAAGCATCAATCGATGAAGCGGTTGAGGCCATTCGTCGTCAAATTCGAAAGCAAAAAAAGCTTCGTCTTGCCGGAGTTTAAGTAACACATTTTCAATACATTAACTAGCTCTTTATTTTTACGGAAACAAAAGAGGCTTGCAGTTATTGAATCCAACGATTTCTTTCATACATTTGCCGTCCTGAAAACCGGGGCGTTCGCGCGCCTCAGTTCTTTGAATTGTTGCCGATGTAGCTCAGTTGGCCAGAGCAGCTGATTTGTAATCAGCGGGTCGGGGGTTCGAATCCCTCCATCGGCTCATAAAATCGTCCACTTCCTTTATGGTAGTGGATTGATTTTAAAGGAACGGGGGTACGCCGGAGTTGGAGAGCCGGGGCAGACTGTAAATCTGTTGTCTCTGACTGAATAGGT